>MWCU01000036.1 GCA_002070205.1 Firmicutes bacterium ADurb.Bin182
TCGGCGGCGGTCTTCTGCCCGACGTTCGGGATGCCCAGCGCGTAAAGAAAAGAGCTGAGCGTGCAGTCCTTGCTTTTTTCGATGGCGGCGATAAGGTTCGAAGATTTTTTCTTAGCGAACTTGTCAAGATCCAGCAAGTCGCTTTCCGTCAGCTCATAAAGCTCGGGTATTCCCGATATCCCGAGCTTATCTATCAAGAGCCCCGCCGTCTTGTCCGAAAAGGCGGCGATATCCATTGCGTCGCGGGAGGCATAATGAGCAATGCGTCCTATGATTTGCGGCTTGCAGGACAGGGAATTGGTGCAATAAATATTGACCCCGCGCCGCTCGATATGCGCCCCGCAGCCCGGACAGACAGACGGCAATTTCGCAGGCTTTTCAGGTTTATCCCCTTCGACGGCGCTGAGAATTTCCGGAATAACGTCATTCGACCTTCTGACAAACACACGGGAGCCTATGCCGACCCGCTTCCTTTGAATATCATCCCAGTTATTGAGCGTAGCCCTTTTGACGGTCGCTCCCGCGAGTTCGACAGGCTCAAGATGAGCAAGGGGCGTAAGTTTTCCCGTTCTGCCGACCTCCCAGGTTATATCACGGATTACGGTCGTCGTCTCCTCCGCCGCGAATTTATATGCTATCGCCCATCTCGGAAAACGATCGGTAAAGCCGAGCGCTTCGCGGGTAGCGAAATCACAGATCTTTATAACCATCCCGTCGATTAAAAAATCCAATTCGCCGCGCCGCTTCTCCGCAGCCTGTATCTCATTTATCAGCTCATCGACGCTTTTGCAGTATCGGACGAACGGGCTGACGGGAAAGCCGTTTTCGGCAAGAAAGCTTAACATCTCGCCGTGATCCGTCAGCGCTTTCCCTTCAATAAAGCCGACGTTATAGCAGAAGCAGTTCAGCCTTCGCTTAGCGGTGACTCTGGGGTCAAGGTTCCTTAAAGCCCCCGCGGCCGCGTTTCGGGCGTTTTTAAACTCTTCACCGCTTTCGTTCAGCTTGTCAAGCACCGAAAGCGGCATAAAGCACTCGCCCTGCACTTCCATCCTTCCCTCAAACGGGATTTTATGCGGCAGAGACCTTATCGTTTTTATCTGCTCCAGTATCCCCTCACCGACTACGCCGTTGCCCCGCGTTGCGCCCTGCACGAGCCTTCCGTTTTCGTATGTGAGATTGACGGTCAGGCCGTCAAATTTATATTCAAGCGCGAACTTTAAGGGCGGCAGGCCGGCGTTTGCGCCGCTTCTTAATTTTTCGGCCTTGGTGACCCAGTCCTGCAGAGAGGTTTCATCCCTCACCTTATCAAGACTCCACAGCCTTTTTATATGCCTGTGCGGCAGGAATGCCTTCGAAGGTTCTCCGCCGACTCTTATTGTCGGAGAATCGGGCAGCACGGTACCGGTCTGCTCCTCAAGCATTGCGAGTTCATCAAACAACTCGTCATACTCCCTGTCGCTGACCTTGGGCGCATCAAGCTCATAATATGATTGTGCGTATTCGTTAAGAAGGGCGATAAGGGTCTTCATGCGCTCGAACGACATATTCGGCCTCCTATTCATCAAGCACCGTTATCGGCGCATACGCCGCGGCAAATTTTTTGACTCCGTGCTCAAAGAAGTCGATTGAAACAAGCTGCGAGCTTCCCGCACCGCTTACTTCCACTACCGTCCCTTCACCGAACTTTGCGTGACTGACTTTTTGATAAATCTTATAATTCCGATCCGGCATGCTTTTTGCGCCCTTTGCCGATATCGTTCCGAACCCCTGATGCATGTTTTTCTCCTCCGGAAGCATGCGCGGCTCATAACGGGTTTTGATATCTTGGACGTTGTCAGTTTGTTCGAATTCGTTTCTGCTTAACAGCTCAGGCGGGATCTCACTGAGAAACTGCGACGGCCGGTTTGCGGAATAATCGCCGAAAAGCGAGCGCTGCTGTGCGTTTACAAAATAGAGTTTTTCCTTTGTTCGCGTGATACCCACGTAACACAGCCTTCTCTCTTCCTCCATTTTTGAAAAATCGGCGCGCGCGCGCGACGAAGGGAAAATGTTGTCCTCCATGCCGACAATGAATACGACGGGAAATTCAAGACCTTTCGCGCTGTGCAGGGTCATCAGCGACACAGCTCCGCTTCCGTCCGTCATTGAGTCGATATCGGCCATCAAAGATATGTTTTCAAGATAGGCCGGAAGCTGATCCGTATCATCGGGAACCCCCTGCAGTTTTTCCCTGATGTCTCCTATAAGCTCGAAAAGGATCTGCATTCTGTCCTCATAGTCCGCCCGTTTGTTTTCCAGAAGCATTCTGTCGTATTCTATGGCTCTTATCAAATGTTCCACGAACTCAGGCAAACTCATGCATTCCTTCATCGCGATGAGATCCGCCATGGTCTTCGCAAAGTCTTCAAGCTTCTGTTTCACACGACCGGAAAAACCCGAGGATCTCATGGCGGCTATAAGCATAGGGGCCCCCTCCGCGGCAGCCTTCCTTTCAAGCTCTTCGACCGCGCTTTCGCCGAGCCCCCTCCTCGGCACGTTGATAATCCGTTTTAACGAAACGTCATCCGCCGGATTATAAATGACCCTTAAGTAAGCTATAATATCCTTTACCTCTTTGCGGTCATAGAATTTTACGCCGCCGTAAACTCTGTAACGAATATGGTAACCGTCAAGCGCGAGCCCCAGAACGCGGCTCTGCGCATTCATGCGGTAAAGTACGGCAAAATCGTCATAACTTCTTCCCTTATTGACTTCATGCAGTATTTTGCGGCATACGAAATCCGCCTCCATCCGTTCATTCGGAGCGTTATACAACTCTATGCAATCCCCGCCCTGCTTTGCGGTCCAAAGCCGTTTTGCTTTTCTTGCCTGATTATTTTCGATAACGCCGTTTGCCGCATCAAGTATAATGCCGGTGGAGCGGTAATTCTGCTCGAGCCGCACGACACGGGCGCCGGGAAAGTCCTGTTCAAACCCCAGAATGTTGCGTATATCCGCTCCGCGCCATCCGTAAATGCTTTGATCATCGTCGCCAACAACGCATATATTCCCGTGTTCCCTGCACAGAAGCTGAATAAGCCTGTATTGGGCGAGGTTTGTGTCCTGGTATTCATCCACAAGAACATGGCGGAACTTATTGCGGTATTTTCGAAGAACATCCGGATTCTTTTCAAACAGCTCGATGGTTTTGAGCAACAGGTCGTCAAAATCGAGAGCATTGGCAGCCTTCAGCTTTTTTTGGTATAGCCTGAATGCGGTAAGCAGCGTATCGCCTTTCCATGCGTCGTCTTTAAAGTAATCTTCCGGGGACAGCGATTTGCTTTTGGCGTCTCCTATCATTTCCTTTACGTACCGTTTCGGGAAATCATCCTCGGAAAGTTCCATTTGCTTGATTATATCGCTGACGACCGACATTTGGTCGGCATCGTCGTAGATTATAAAAGTCTTTTCAAACCCGATCTTATCGATATCGAGCCTTAAAATGCGAGCGCAGCATGAATGAAATGTCGTCACCCACATATCGTTTGCATCGGAGCCTATAAGCAGTTCCGTGCGCTCCTTCATTTCGCGTGCGGCCTTATTGGTAAAAGTCAGCGCCAAAATGTTCCAGGGCGCAACTCCGTTTTCAATCAAATTGGCTATCCGGTAGGTCAGGACCCGCGTTTTCCCCGAGCCTGCTCCCGCGAGCACCAAAAGCGGGCCCGACAGCGTGCAGACTGCTTCGCGCTGGGCATCGTTAAGCTGAGTAAGATCCATTCAAATCCTCCGGTCATGTGCTTGAATTTTAATTATAGCATGCGGCGGACGGGTTGAAAAGTTAATCAGACTCCTGTCGCCCAGTCGGCTGGACATTGTCATTAATGCTGCGGCGCTTTATCGCAAGCTTCGTGTATGCGCTTAAACACATTATAATGAGTTTCATTTGTCCCAAGCGCGATGATACCCCGAAACAGCCCCAGAAAACCTTTTATGATCGGATTGGAAGAAGTCATATACATATATCTTGTTTCTTCCTTACATCCTACCTTGCTTTTCGATTCCCCGGCGGTTTGACCGAATACGATTTTCCGATAACCGTTTTCGATTCCGTATCGAATGATAAACAGCAGCAGATTAAAGTAAAGGTCTACCGGCTGAAGCTCTGTATTTAAATCTCTGCTTTCATTCTTCCTAAAGCCGACGTACAGAAAATTCAGCACTCCGTCAAGCTCCTTTAGCTGAATAAATGCAAGCAGCCTGCCCTGCTTGTCTGTAGCCTCGAAAATTTCTGAGCCGCCGCTTTTGAAATATTCTATCGGCATAACGCGGGCAACTATTGAAGCCCTATTCAAAACGCTCAGATACAGCTCATAATGCTCTTTTGTGAATTCGCCCGGTTTGATCTTGCGAAATACAAGTTCCTTTCCCTTAACCAGAATCGATTTGATTTTTCTTCTGTAATTTGAGCGCAATGCATCAAGGTATTCATTGAAGGCTGCGAATCTGTTATAAAACACGAATGTGGGCAGCGTCCTGCAATTTCCGGATAACTCGTTATCGGCGTTGAGTATGATCGTAGTGCCTTTAAGCCTATTCGCGATCTCCCTTAAAATAACGCTTATCGAAGCTCTGGTCTTTTCATCCTCTTTAGCCGTCAGATAGCCGGGATCGGACAGCGAAACGGGAAGTCCGATTATCCTGAAACGCCAGCTCACCCGGTTTTTCCCGAGCTTTATGAATGTATAACGCATGATATAGCTTATGATTATTGTATTCTTGTAAAGAAAGTACTCCTGATCACAAGGGTTAGCGACTTCTAGAAACCTTAAAAAGTTAACGAGATCCTTGTTCTCCCGTATGATCTTGCGGTAATGTTCAAATTCCTCTCCGCTTCCGCATTCTGCTTCCCCAATCAATGAATCGATGGAATGAAAAGACTTCATTTTTTACTCCCGCCCCTCAAAGAGGGTCCCGCTCATTCATTGACCTGATAAATCTGCTTGAATTTTCCGCTTCTCTTGTTGCGCTCCGGAAGCCCGTCGGATAAATATACGCTCACATCTATGACTCCAAGCTTATGCAAGTATCCGGTCAGCGCTTTTTTGACATTTTCAAACGTTTGCATGCGGTCAGCGTCCGTCATATGAACAAGCCTTAATTCAACGCGGTTGCCGGGATGCAGGATCACCTGAAAGTTTTTTACGCCGGGGACCACCTCAATAACGTCATAGAGCGACATGGGCGCGACGCCTATCCTTTTTTCTCCGTGATCAAAATAGATAACGTCGCTTGTGCGCCCTTCCACCTCGATCCACAACCCTTTCTTGCCGCACGGGCACGCTTCGTCATGAACGGTTACCCTGTCGGTCACCTCATAGCGAATAACGGGCTGCACGAAATTGGAAAGATTTGTTAAAAGAACGCTGTCGGACATTTGTCCTGAAGGCACAGGCTTATGGTTTTCGTCCACGGGTTCCAGAATACACCAATCATAATTGACATGCAGGTGATTCATGCGGCATTCGATCGCCATCGAACCGCCCTCCGTGCATCCGTATATGGATCGAACGGGGCAGCCGAATGCATCCGTTAGCTTTTTGCGCGTCGATTCGCTGAGGTGCTCTCCCGAAGCGATGACAAGAGAAGGCTTAATATTAAGCTTCCCCTCATAAACCATATCCGTTAGCAGTTCAAGTGTGCCGGGATATCCTATCAGGGTCTTGGGCTTGATCCTGTTGAATTCATTTACGGTTTGTTCAAACGATTTCTTTGCGTTTACTATCCTGACGAAATGTTTTAAGACGGGATACTTCGCGGTGTTCATTCTGACAAACCCGTTGAACAGGCCGAATTCGTCATCGACGCAAACGCAGACTATCGGGAACCGCAAACCCAGCGCGCGAAGAAATGTGGTGACTGTTGATACTTTCTTGGCTCGCTTATCCTGAAGCATGACTGCGGGATACCCTGTGGACCCCGAGGTTTCTGCCGCCAGATACTTCCCGAAGCTGCTTTGGCCGATATTCCCTTTATCCTTCATAAATTCTCTGATTCCGTCCAAAGTAACCGTTCTGTCCGTGACCCAATCATCGAAATTTTCCATCATCATGGGCTTGGTCGTCACGGGCAGATCGCCGAGCTTAAAATCCTCGCCTATGTCCTTATACAGTTTCGCAAAAAACGGGCTGCATGCTTTTGTGTGCGCGACCAGCTTTTTAAGCCTTGCTTTTTGTATCTCCTGTCGCCGTTCGGACGATAAAAACGGAAAAAGCAGAGTTTTGAAGAACAACCCGGCATATCCGATATACTCCATGATATCCTCCTGTTATGATATATACATTAATATATTGGGATGAAATGTTTTGTGTTACATCGATGCAGCCGCCGAGAAGTATGCGTTATCCGTTATAAATGATATGACATACAGAATAAAAGGCATGCTAAGGGGCTCTGTCATCTTTAAAGAGTTAAATAAAAGTACATATTGACAAAACCCGGAAATCAATATATCATTACATTTGAACAATTGTTCAAGCATAAGGAGGTTCACATGGAGAAAGAGACCGGGTTTATCTGCGCGCATGAAGATGTGATAAAAAAAGTCAATAAGATAATGCCGGATGAGGAGATACTTTATGACCTCGCCGAGCTTTACAGGGTGTTCGGCGACAGTACCAGGATCAAAATCCTGTATGTTTTGCTCGGGTCGGAAATGTGCGTATACGATATCGCGCAGCTTTTAAATATGAGCATGTCGGCCATCTCCCATCAATTGCGCGTTTTAAAGCAGTCTCGCCTCGTAAAATTCAGAAGAGACGGGAAAACGGTGTTTTATTCGCTTGCCGATGACCACGTCCGCACCATAATCGACCAGGGTATGGACCATATCGGTGAATGATTTTATAAGGAGCAGCTTTATGAAGAAGACATTCGAACTTGAAAATCTCCATTGCGCGAATTGCGCTTTAAATATGGAAAACGCGATAAGAAAAATCGACGGCGTTCAAAACGCCTCGATAAATTTCATAACCCGGCGGATGACCGTCAAAATAACCGATGCCGTGTCTTTTGAAGCGGTCATCAAGAAAGTCGCTGCCGCCATAAAAAGAATCGACGGCTGCGCTGTCTTGGAGCTGGAAGGCGTATATTATGGATAAAAAGCAAAAGTACACAATGATCAGGCTCATCGCGGGCGCAGTCCTATTTATCTCAGCATATTTGATTCCCGCAGCGGGGTGGCTGAGGCTGCTGATGTTTCTTGTCCCGTACGCGGTCATGGGAGGGGATATTCTGTATAACGCCGTCAGGAATGTCTTTAAAGGGCAGCTGCTCGACGAAAACTTTTTGATGTCCGCCGCCACGGTTGGCGCTTTTTACATCGGCGAATACCCGGAAGCTGTTGCCGTAATGCTCTTTTACCAGATCGGCGAATTGTTCCAGAGCTATGCGGTTGGAAAAAGCAGACGGTCGATTGCCGATCTTATGGATATCCGGCCTGATTACGCAAATATTGAAAAGGACGGCAAACTTATTAAGACTGACCCCGAGCAGATCCTGATCGGGGATGTAATAGTCGTTAAGCCCGGCGAAAAGATACCGCTTGACGGAACTGTGCAAGAAGGCGCCGCAAGCATTGACACATCGGCGCTGACAGGCGAATCGCTGCCTAGGAAAGTCTCGTCCGGAGACGAAGTGATAAGCGGCTGCGTCAATATGAACGGGCTTATTAAAGTCGTTGTCAACAGAACGTTCGGTGAATCGACAGTTACAAAAATACTCGACCTTGTCGAGAATTCCGCGGCGAACAAAGCAAAGCCCGAGTATTTCATAACAAAGTTTTCACGCTGGTATACGCCGGCCGCGGTTGCCGGAGCGCTTTTGCTTGCCGTCATCCCTCCCCTTCTGTTCCGCGGCAGCCCGGGCGAGTGGATCCGCAGAGCGCTGATATTTTTAGTCATCTCCTGCCCCTGCGCCCTTGTCATCTCGATTCCCCTGACATTTTTCGGAGGTATCGGGAGCGCCTCCAAGCGCGGCATACTCGTAAAGGGCGCAAACTATCTTGAAGCCCTCTCGGACAGCGAAATCGTGGTTTTCGATAAAACAGGCACGCTTACGAAAGGCGTTTTTTATGTGACGGCGGTTCATCCGGAAAAGATTTCGGAAGCGATGCTGCTTGAGCTTGCCGCCACCGCGGAAAGCTACTCGGATCACCCTATTTCAGTTTCGTTGGCGGCTGCTTATAAAAAGGATATTGACAGGACGAGAGTCAGCGAAACAGAAGAAATACCGGGCCACGGCATACGCGCGGTGATCGATGGCAAAACGGTCCATGTCGGCAGCAGCAGGCTTATGGACATCATCGGCTCAAAATGGAATCCATGCAGCCACCAGGGCTCCATAGTGCATGTTGCTGTGGACGGCGAATATGCGGGGCACATCGTTATTTCCGATGAAATAAAGGACGACTCCGCTCAGACAATAAAAGAGTTAAAGAAGCTGAGAATACTTAAAACGGTTATGCTTACCGGAGACAGGAAGGCAGTCGGCAAAGATGTTGCGAAAACGCTCGATATTGACGAAAACTATTGCGAACTGCTGCCTCAGGATAAAGTAAAACACATTGAAATGCTTATGGCGAAAAAATCCGGTAAGGGAAAGCTGGTTTTCGTCGGCGACGGGATCAACGACGCGCCCGTCCTTGCAAGGGCCGATATAGGCATCGCGATGGGCGCGCTGGGTTCGGGCTCGGCAATCGAAGCCGCCGATATAGTGCTGATGGACGATAAACCCTCGAAAATCCCCGTTGCAATAAAGATTTCCAGGCGGACAAAAAAGATCGCTGTGCAAAACATAGTTTTGGCTCTCGGCGTCAAGTTTATTGCGCTGCTGCTCGGAGCGCTGGGAATAGCCAACCTGTGGGAAGCGGTGTTTGCGGACGTCGGCGTATCCGTTCTGGCCGTGCTCAACTCGACAAGGGCATTGAAACAGACGGAATGAGCAAGCCGAAAATCAAATTCAAAACAAATAAACACGCAGGGATCCATAAGACCCTGCGTGTTTTTATTGGTATTCTCCTTGAAATTAAGGTACGATTATCGGGTCCGGCTCCGGCTCAAAAGGATCTTCCCACGGATATGTCGGATAGGGCATCCCGAGCGCGGGATCGGGTCCGTTCACATACGTTTTCCCGTTGATAGGCTTCCATTCGTAATTATGGAAGCTTTTCTTCTTAAGCTCAGTGCCGTCAAGCGAAAGATAGTGTATATACGTTTTGACTCTGCTCCCTTGACGGGCCTTAGCGTATTCATAGGAATCTCCGGGGTTGATAGGCGTTTTATCTGGAGCAACCGCGGTGTTATAGATATAGATCATTACCGGCGCGCCGAAATGGCCTCCGTCCTCAAACGAGAAATTAAGTATCACTTCGCCGAGTTCAGGATCGACAACGGGCGGTCCGTACATCTCAACCGTTACGTTTTGATGCTTCGGGTTCACATAGGACACTATATAGACCGGCGTATCATACGGATTTTTGAGCTTAAGGTCGGGGCCTCCCGTACTTATAGTAGCATCAAGGCCGTACGGAATATAATCGGACCTGATGGAATGATGCGTTGAATCGGTAATCTCGAGCGCGGACCGAATAGCCGCGTTGTATAACGTGCTTGATATCTGGCAAACACCGCCGCCGAACTCCTGGACATACCCGCCGTCTATGATGCCGGCAGCTTCCTTCCAGCCCATGCCTTCCCTTCTGGGGCCCGCTTCTTCGTTTATGGACCATTCGATGCCCGGCTCAAGGATTACCCCGTTTATTATGCCGGACAGCTTTGCGACGTTCCAGTTCCTGTTAAATCCTTCATGGTTCGAATAGCTCGACGTCCATGAAGATATCAACTGGGTTTTCGCTTTCAGATCTTCGACTTTGACAGCAGGCTCCAAAACTTCGACCGGCGCCTTGATAGGTGAATAGTCGCCTTTCTGTATCGAGCTCATTATGCTGTCCACAACGGCTTCCATATCGACGCTTCTGCCGGTGACGCCTTCGGTATAAAGAAACCGGGCTATATTTGCGTCCTTGGGAATATAGTCCTTCTCATAATGATCGTTTTCCCAGAACTGGTATCTCAGTCTGTTGGGCATCTCTTCCTCGGGAATGCGGATAAGCTCGGGCCTCTCCCACTCCCTTCCCCTTGCGCATGCTTCGATAACGGTCTGCTTATCCTGCTCAAACGGCGTCCCGTCCGCCAAAAACCCCCAGGGCGAAAACGTAAAAGAGGCGTCAACGGGCTGAATATCAAGAGTCTCTTTGAGCGGCATAATAACTGACGCGACCTTTTCCCTGTCGGTATAAATGCTTACGGTAAATTCGGCGCCGCCGCTCTTTGCGGTTGCTATAGCCTGCTTGCGCTCTTCGATTGAATCGGAATGCCCGTATTCAACAGCCTGCCTCATAACTTCTTCATAATCCGTAACGATGCCGAAGTCATCCGCGTCAAAGCTGAAAATTTCCCCGTCGACATCGACTGTGATTTTTATCTCCTCAAGCAGCTTCGACGGTATATCCGAGGTTGCCTCCATTGCCTGCTCCTCGGTCATGTTGGAAATATCCACACCGTTTACCGAAACGCCTTCAAGCACAAGCGTGTTATTCATGATTTGGTTTGTTTCCCGTACGTCCTTTATGTACAGCACGGCACAAACAGCCAATGCGGCAAAAAGAAGACATATTACGACAAGAAGCGCAACGATTTTGTTCTTGCTCTTTTTCTTTGGTTTATCCGTCACTTTCTATGGCTCCTTCAATAAACTCATATACAAAATCAAGCAAAAGCATTGAAAACACAAAATACGGTCTCCCTTAGCTTTCGCTCATTCCGGTTCTGCGGTTATCATATATTAAATGTTAACTTATGTATTCATTATTGTCAATAAATCCGGCTTTTATAACAATTAATTAATAACTGCGTAACAATACAGGCATATAAAGGCAGAAACCCGTCGATTATAATCCGTTTTAGCGGTATCATATCATTTCTCCCGGATTTACTTCCAGCGAATACAGATTGGCAGTACTGTTCACATCCAAATAAGCATAAAGCTTCAACAGCAGCGCCGATGTATTTTTCGTACGCAAGAGCTTTATGAGTATTTGATGGCGAAACAGGCCCTGCCTTCGTCTCATCGGAGCGGGGGAGCTGACGTTGAGCAGCATCTCGACGGGATCGGCGCCCATTTCCCGGAGAGTCTCAAGCATTATGCGCCCTATGTCCTCATTGACTTTTCCCGCCTCGTGCTCGAGTTCCGCTTCATCGGGACCCGTGAACAGGATGCGCACGAACAGCGAATACGGCGGAAAGAGCGCTGCCCGCCTCTGCGCGGATTCAAACCGGTAAAACCCTTTGTAGTCATGACCGGACGCATATTGAATCGCCGGATGGTCCGGCGAATATGTCTGAACTACAACTCTTCCCGGCGAATCGTCCCTGCCCGCCCGCCCGGCGACTTGCGTGATAAGCTGAAAAGTTCTTTCGGAGCTTCGGTAATCGGGTATATAAAGAGATGCGTCCGCCGCAACCACTCCCACGAGAGTGACCCCGGGAATATCCAGTCCCTTGGCAATCATCTGCGTTCCGATGAGCACCTGAGCTTTTCCTTCAATGAAGGAACTCAGCAGCTCATTATGCGCATTCTTGGTCCTCGTTGTGTCCATATCCATGCGCAGTGTTTTGATTCCGGGGAAAAGCTCCTTCATCTGCTCCTCGACCTGCTGAGTACCGATGCCGAAATATTTGATATACCTTTGACGGCACTCGGGGCAAACTTCCGGAACGGGTGCAGAATTCCCGCAATAATGACATTTCAACCGCTTTTCGGCCTTATGGTAAGTCATGGAAACGTCGCAGTCCGGACATTTAAAAACATACCCGCAGCCTCTGCAGGATACAAACGTGGAGTATCCCCTCCGGTTCAAAAAAAGGATAGCCTGCTTGCCTTCGTCAAAACATTCCTGCAGCCGCTTATGCAGAACGCGCGAAAAAATCGCGAGGTTGCCGGACAAAAACTCAGTGCGCATGTCAACCACCTCGACCTTGGGCAAAGGTCTTGACATGATTCTTTCATTGAGCTCTATAAGACGAAAGCTCCCCTTAAGGGCTTTATGATAAGTTGAAAGCGAAGGCGTCGCGGAACCGAGCACCAGTGCGGCCTTATTCAAGGCGCAGCGCTTTATGGCGACTTCCATCGCATGGTATCTCGGCACGGACTCCGATTGATATGAGTTTTCATGTTCCTCGTCGATTATTATAAGCTTAATGTTTGAAAGCGGAGCGAATACTGCGCTTCTTGCGCCCACCGCCACGCTCACCCTGCCGAGACGAATGCGCCTCCACTCGTCATAGCGCTCGCCCGCGCTCAAGCGGCTGTGCAGCACCGCGATTTTTTCGCCGAACCTTGCCCTGAACCGGTCTACAGTCTGCGGCGTCAGCGCTATCTCGGGCACCAGCATAATCGCGGTACCGCCGGCATTGACGCATTTTTTTATGCCCTGCATGTAGATTTCGGTTTTCCCGCTGCCGGTTACGCCGTGCAGAAGGAATACTCCGCTGCCTGCGTTCAGGCCCGAACAGATCGTATCGAGCGCGCGGCTCTGCGGCCCGGTGAGCTCCAAAGGTTCATCCTGCAAAACGCTTCCCGAATACGGACGCCTGAATATTTCTCTTCCCTTTTCAAGCACGATGCCTTTTTTTATGAGCGAAGCAACGGCGGGCTGAGCGCCAGGAATATAGGAGACGATGTCGGATACCGTCATTTCGGCGCCGGTTCTTTGCAAAAGATCGAATATCTCAAGCTGAGCCGCCGACCTTGGCGAACCGTCTTTTTTCAAAAGCGATTCCCGCATTATTTTCGGGTCCGCCTGCGGATTGAGGATAACGGTCCGGACGCGCTTCTCCTTCACCCTCGAACCCCTTAACTGGGCGGGTATCATCAACCTTAAAGCCTCAACAAGCACGCAGTGATAACTCCGGCTGATCCATAACGCGAGCTCAAGCTGCTCGTCAGAAAGCACCGTATAGGGTTCCATTGTCTTAAGGATCTGTTTGACCATTACGTCTTGCGGCGGCTCATTCGTGAGCGAAAGCACAAAGCCCTCAACCGGTTTGCTGCCGCGGCCGAAAGGTACCAGCACCCGGTGCCCCCTTTGTACGCTCATGCCCTCGGGAACGGCATATGTGAATGTACGGTCGAGTTTCGAATGCGATATGTCGATGATTACCTGCGCAAACATACTCCTCCGTTTCAATCCGCCTTGCGCGAACCGTCTCCGGTTCTTGAAAAAACTTGCGCCGGGGCATCATCAGCGAACGTGAAAAAATCTCTTCACGGGCTTTGCTTATTCAAAACCGGAAGCGAAAAACATGTTCATGCATTGCGCCCGAAGCTTCCGGCTTATCGGATGAGCCCTTTCTCATATTATCAAATTGACATAGAATTGCCGCCCTGGAATTTAAACAAGAAAGTTTAAAATAAAATCCGCCACCTCGCGCTTGCTCCTTAAGCCGCTGCTCTTTACAGACCCGTCCTTAAAATACAGCGTGACCGAATTCGTATCCGTTTCAAATCCGGTCCCTTCGGCGGAGATATCGTTGGCGGCGATAATATCCAGGTTTTTGTTTACAAGCTTTTCCCTTGCGTACGCTTCGATATTTTCCGTCTCAGCGGCAAACCCTATCATGATCTGGTCATTCTTCTTTTGCCCGACGCTTTTGAGTATATCCACCGTAGGCTTGAATTCGATTTTCATATCCTCGTTTGCCTGTTTTTTAATCTTGTTTTCAAATACCCGCACAGGCGTAAAATCCGAAGGCGCGGCCGCCATGATAAGTGCGTCGCACTTAGAAAATCTTTTATCGATGGCGTCATACATTTCCCGGGTCGAAACGACATCCACCCGCTCCGTACCAAAAGGCGTCTCAAGCTCAGTTTTCCCGGAAATCAGAGTTACCGTTGCGCCCCGTTCGGCAGCGGCCTCAGCAATGGCAAATCCCATTTTCCCCGTCGACCGGTTGCTTAAAAACCGTACGGGGTCTAAATGTTCGCGCGTAGGACCTGCGCTGACTATGATATTTTTGCCTTTAAGATCCAATTTGGGATGAAGCAGCTCCATTACTTTTTCCACTATAAGGGAGGGCTCCGCAAGCCTTCCGCTTCCGGTATCCCCGCAGGCCAAGATCCCTTCACCGGGTTCTATGAACACAACGCCCCGCCCTTTAAGCTTTGAGATGTTTTCGCGAACCACGGAGTTCGAATACATCAAAGCGTTCATGGCGGGCGCGACAGCGATCCTCGCCCTGGTCGCAAGCAATGTCGTCGTCAGCATATCGTCAGCAATACCGTAAGCGGCCTTTGCGAGAAAATTCGCGCTTGCGGGAGCAACAAGAAATACATCCGCAGCTTTCGCGAGCGATATATGCTCGACTTCCCAGGGCGTTTCCCTGCTCCACATATCGGTTATGACGGGAGCGCGGCTTAGCGTTTCAAGAGTAAGGGGCGTAATGAACTTTGAACCGGATGCAGTGAGTATGACGCGCACATCGACATCAAGCTTCCTAAACCGACTGACTATCTCCGCCGACTTATATGCGGCAATGGAACCTGTCACACCAAGGACAACGGTCTTTTTCATTCCTTTTTACCCCGCATTCCAAAAGTCAGTTGTTCTCCTGCGAGCGCACGACAAGTTTGTCTTCCCACAGTTCCTCTATCGCAACGGAAACGGGCTTGCGGTCTTTTATCTTATCGGGTTCCGCCATCAGCCTGCGCGCACGTTTTGCGACTGCGCTTACAAGCATATAACGGCAGTTGATTTTGGATACCAGTTCATTTAGAGGAGGATAATTCATCATTGTTGATTACACCCTTTCTGCAACTTATCTATCAATGGTTTATTTCTTTTCACGCTGCTCCGCTCTGCGGACAATATGGATTCAATTTTACCGACGGCCTTATCCACCACATCGTTGATAACGATATAGTCATATTCTCCTATGCGGCTGATTTCCGAGAGCGCCGCGCCAAACCTCCGCTCCAGCGCTTCGGGGGTTTCCGTTCCCCTGCCTATCAAACGGCTTTTCAGCGTTCCGAGATCGGGCGGAGCGATAAAAATACTGATCGCGTCGGGATATATTTGCTTGACCCGCATGGCCCCGTTCACATCGATTTCAAGTATTATATCGGTGCCGGACTCCAATTCTTCCTCAACATAAGCTTTCGGAGTTCCGTAATAATTCGAATCAAACACATACATGTATTCGAGAAATTCCCCCGATTCGATCATTCTCGAAAATTCTTCCGGTGTTTTAAAAAAATAGCTTATGCCCTCTACTTCACGAGGGCGTTTCTGCCTCGTCGTGGCCGAAACCGACATCTTTATATTTGAATTTCGCTCGATCAATCCTTTGCAGACTACGCCTTTGCCTACCCCGGCAGGCCCCGATATAATTATCAGCAAGCCTTTTTTAACCTCTTGCACATTCTTCTCCATCCGTACGCTCCCCCGAATATTCCTGTTCTTCCTTTGAATTGAGCCTGTTCGCGGCCGTTTCGGGCTGAAGCGCCGAAAGCAGCACATGACCCGAATCCATTATCAAAACGGCGCGGGTACGCCTTCCGCATGTTGCGTCGACCAGCCTTCCCTCATTCCTTGCTTCCTGTATTATTCTTTTCACCGGAGCGGATTCGGGACTGACAATTGCAATAAGCCTGTTTGCCGAAACAATATTGCCGAATCCTATATTGATAAGCTGTAAAGACACGAAGCAGCCTCCCTGTTTTGCATTACTATTCAATATTCTGAACCTGTTCCCTGATTTTTTCAACCTCCGCTTTCGCTTCGATAACAAGATTTGCTATCGCGGAATCGTTGGCTTTGGAGCCTATGGTATTCAATTCACGGTTCAGTTCCTGAACGATAAAATCCAATTTGCGGCCGGAACACTCGGACGCGTTAAGCACCGCCCTGAACTGATCCAAATGGCCAAAAAGACGCACGGTTTCCTCGTCTATACTTGCTTTGTCCGCAAAAAGGGCAACTTCTGTCACAAGCCTTTGCCTGTCAACCTGCTCGGCAAGCAATTCTTCAATTCGCGCGCTGAGCTTAGCGCGGTAATCCTCAACTACAGCAGGAGCTCTATTGGCAATCTCGCGCGTAATCCTTTCGATTTGATCTGCCCTGAGGCTGAGATCCAGCCTCAGCCTCTCGCCCTCCTCCGCTCTCATCCGCTTCAATTCGGTCAAAGCCCAAAGCAGCGCTTCCTTAACAAGGGAGTTCACTTCATCTTTATCCTCTTCGGATTCCGATACGGACGTAATATCGGGCATGCGCAGCGCCGCAGTCAAAGTAAGATCGTCCTCCAGCCCGAGCTGCTCGTTTGCAGCCTTTGCGGTGTGGATATAAGCTTTAAGAAGAGCGATGTCCACATCAACCTTGCGGGCGTCGCTTCTGTTGTTTTTATAATTGATGGATACTTCCACATGACCGCGGTTCAATTGTTCGGATAAAACCCGGCGAACCGTATCCTCAATAAAGCCGATGTGACGGGGAATCCGCAAGCCGATATCCAAAAAACGATGATTAACGCTTTTAAGCTCGACGGTCACCTCTCTGCCGTCCTTCTCCAAAGCGAATCTTCCGAAACCGGTCATGCTGTAAACCAAACGAATCCCCCTTTAACAGCTTAATTTATTAATTATATCATAAACATAAGAAACTTAAAATATCGTATATCGGGTTTGAATGCGATGTTTTGCGCAATGCTCGCGAACCGGCGTCGAAGAAAGCGGCACATTTTCGTTAAATACATGAATATGTCCGCATTTTTAACCGATAAAACGCTGAAGACGATTGTTTATTAAACAAACGGAACATGATATAATTTGGTAATCATCGATAGGTCTTTTAAAAGGAG
This sequence comes from Firmicutes bacterium ADurb.Bin182, assembly GCA_002070205.1. Lineage (GTDB taxonomy): Bacteria > Bacillota > Clostridia > Christensenellales > CAG-138 > MWCU01. The sequence continues at coordinate 16,947 of MWCU01000036.1, forward strand.
AAAATTATGAAAGACTTCCGGCCCGTTATAATAAAGCCGCTGAAATTCAGGGGAATATTCGGCATCACATGGATCATATACAAACGCGGTTTGTTTCCGATGCTCGTTTTCACATTCCTGTTTACTACCGTTGTCATGCTTGCATTAAGCATATTGAGCTTTCAGAGCTTTGATATGCTTGAGAACATATGGGATTTCGGAAATTTTGGGAATTACAGAGGCCTTCGTGCCCTGTCTTCCGCCGCGGCCGCGATTCCCGAAGATTTCAGCTCAGCGTTTCGCGCTATGATGTCCGGATTCGCGATTTCAGCGCTTTCAAACATTATTAACCTCGCAAACTTCTTTGTGCTTCAGCCGATGTATCAGGGAAGCGCGTATACGGAAATGTCACAAAGGATCTACGGCAAGGCAAGCAGCCTTTCAAGCCTTTTGAGACGCTCCGGGTTTATGCTAAAGCGTTTCTTTACCACATACCTCAGCCATTATGTTGCGATGCTGGGATTCGGAATCGCCGTTGCCTTTGTTTTTATTATTATGTTCGTCGTTGTCGCGTTCGGCGCCGCCTTCAGTATCATGACGTCCGGCGCAGACGCAGGGTTGATTATAGGCTTGATACTGCTGTATTTTGCTTTTATTGCAGCAATGATGACTGGTCCCGTGCTGACGGCTTTTGTTTTCCCGATCACGGTAAACGAGAATATAAAGAATTTCAAGGCTGTCGGAAGGAGCATTAAACTCGTCGCTAAGAAGTTTTGGAGAGTTTTTTGTGCGAACCTTATCGCGGGCGCCGTCATGTTCTTTACAATTGCGGCTTTAATCGCAGCAATAGCGGTGTACTCAACAAATTATTTTTCGGTCTTACCCGATTTTGGCGATATCAAGCTCTTGACGTATATTGCGCTCGGTTTCCAGGCGCTTTTGACGCTGTTTCTGCTGCCCTATTTTGCGGCGCTCAATACCGTTCTGTATTTTGACACAAGAGTGCGTACGGAAGGCGAAGGCTGGCTAAACTATGCAAGAGCGACTGAGCCCGAAAAAACGCCGGCGGATTCGCCCGGCGACAGTTTTGAAGAAGGCACGGCTGCGTTTGAAGATGAAAGCGCTTTACAACCGCCCCGCGATTATCCAGAAGCTTCCGGACGGGAGGATTCAAACGGCGAATAAGCAGCGAATAAACCATATCCCGTTTCAATAAACTACGTAAAAAGCAGAGGAGGAGAATCATGCCGGCAAAAATCTGCACAAGGGAACAGGCTGATCCGAAATACGTGTGGGACCTTACCCACCTTTTTAAAAACAAAGGCGAATGGGAAGAAGCATATAAAGGAGCAGAGGCTAAAATCAAGGATGTGAGCGCGCTCAAGGGCACGCTCGGGGAAAGCGCTCAAAGCCTCAAGCAGGGATTTGAAACATACATGGACGCATTCAGGCAAATCGAGCTTGTGTACCTTTACGCCTTTTTGACCGTCAGCACAGATAACGGGAATCCCGAGTATCAGGCTATGCGCGACAGGGCAGGCAAGCTTATGGTAAGAGGCCAGACGGCCGCGGCCTTTTGGATGCCCGAGATACTTGCAATCCCGGAGGACAGGTTGAAAGAATACACCCTTGACCCTCTCCTTTCGACCTACAGGCATATACTTGAGGACATAGCACGCAACCGCGAACATATTCTTGACGAGGAGCGTGAGCGAATGCTCGCGATGCTCGGCGACGCGGCGCAGGGACCCGACAACTGCTTTACAATGCTTGAAAGCGTCGATATGCGCTTTCCGCAAATCAAGGATGAGGACGGCAATCCGGTCGAGCTTACGCACGCCAATTTCTCGGTTTTTCGGGAAAGCCGGGTCCAAAGCGTAAGGAAAGAGGCTTTCGAGAAGTATTTCGGCGAATTCAATAAATATATCAACACCTTCGCGGCGATGTATGCAAGCTCGGTCAAATTCGATCAGTATTTCTCCGACGTCAGAGGATTCAAAAACACTGCCGAAGCATCGCTGTTTCAAAACAATATCCCCGTAAAAGTGCTTGACAGCCTCATCGAAGCGGTGCACTCCGGCTTTCCGGCTATGCAGCGTTATCTTCAAATGCGCAAAAAAGTCATGAAGCTTGAAACGCTGAATATGTATGACCTGTACTGCCCCATGGTCGAAGAGCAGTCCTTCAGCATCCCGTACGAAGAAGGCAAAAAGCTCGTCAAAGAGGCTTTGAAGCCGCTCGGCGGGGAATACGGAAAGCTTCTTGATACTGCGTTTGAAAACAGCTGGATCGATGTTTACGAAAACAGGGGAAAAACAACGGGCGCGTATTCATGCGGCGTATACGGCGTACACCCTTACGTTCTGCTCAATTACCAGGACAAATTGGACGACGCGTTCGCTCTTGCGCATGAACTCGGTCACGCCATGCACTCGTTTAAGTCCTCACTAGCTCAGGATTTTGCCAATCATGATTACAGCACGATGGTTGCCGAGGTCGCGTCCACCGTAAACGAGGTATTGCTGACAAAGCACCTCCTTTCAAGGGAAACTGACAAAAAGCGCAGGGCGCATATTTTGAACAAATTCTTAGAGGGGTTCCGTACAACGGTATTCCGGCAAACTTTATTCGCAGAATTCGAGCGGAAGGCGCATGATATGGAACAGGCGGGAGAGCCGTTGACGGTCGATTCCCTTTCAAAGCTTTTCAAAAACCTTAACGAACAGTACTACAAAGGCGTTTCCGTCACCGGCCTTGATTCCATTGAATGGGCGCGCATCCCGCATTTTTACAGGGCGTATTACGTATACCAATACGCGACGGGCTTTACGAGCGCGGTAACGATAGCGACAGAAATCTTAAAAACGGGCGATCCCTCACGTTACCATGAATTTCTTTCAGCCGGCAGCAGCGATTATCCGCTTGCCGTACTCAAACGCGCGGGAGTTGACCTTACAACGCCTCAGCCCGTCATTTCCGCTTTGGAGGTGTTCGACGAAACGATAAGCGAACTTGAAAAACTGCTGGAGGAAACCTCATGAATGAAATAGATATGAACGCCGCGCGCGAATTCGTATACGCGAAATTGCGGGGCATGGGAGACTACTCTTTCATTAAAGGAGAGGATATGTCAAATATCGTAAACGAACTGATACGAATCGATTCTGTCTATATGGAACAGATAGAAAAGGCTGATGACGGACTGTATGACGACGACGCGGCTTACGAACTGCTCTTCGAAGGTTTGAGAACGGCCTTTCCGCCGTATAAAATGTGGGCCATGCGCCTTACGGAGGATTACATGGACGCTATCGAGCAATATCTGGACGATGCCGGAGCGATAGAGTGGGAGTAGCCGTTTAAAAGATTTGCTCGCATCGGGGACGATTTAAAAGAACACTTCTTCGGTTTAAAGCGCCGGTTCCGCCCTCTCAATGCGGCGGGACCGGCGTTTCACGGAAGGATAACGCTTGCCCTCCAGAGGGTGCGGACCGCCCAATTCTAAAGGCAGCGACTTTATGATGTCATGTAAAAATACAGTACTGCAAGCGCGTTTTCTAAATCGATATCCATGTATTACATATGCTCTCACTAAAAAAGGAACAAGGAACTTGCACATGGCGATAATTGTCGTATAATGATTTATACGGATCAAACCCGGTAAACCGATACGGCAGAGGTAAAAATGGATTATATCTATTATCCGAAGGGAGTATGCTCGTCCAAAATAAGCGTTGAGATCTCGGACGGCATAATAAAAAAGCTTGTCATTGACAACGGCTGCAGCGGCAATCTGCAGGGCATAACAAGGCTGACGGAAGGCATGCCCGTTAAAGAAGCTATCGAAAAGCTTAAAGGGATAAAATGCGGCAGCAAGTCAACCTCATGCCCGGACCAATTGTCAATTGCGCTCGAAAAAGCATGGGAACAGTATAAAAAGCAAAGCGCATAATATCATCAGGCACGATACTCGCTTTCTCATCTGGCTTTGCTTTTTAGCTTAATCGCTGTCCTGTCCGCCAGCATTGCGATAAATTCGCTGTTTGTAAACGGAGCTTTGTTTTTGTTAACCGCATATCCGAACATCCTGCTCAGTTCCTCAGGGCTGCTCCTGCTCCACGCAACGCTTATAGCGTGCCGTATAGCGCGCTCGACGCGGGAAGGCGTAGTGTCGTACATCTTTGCTACGGCGGGATAAATATGGGTCGTCATGCCGTAACCGGACGTATTGATATGCTCGATGAAAAGCGAAACACAGCTTTTAGCATAATGGTAGCCTTTCAGGCTGGCGGGAATATGCATTTGCCGTATAAGATCGGTAATAACATCCTCGGAATCGAAATCCTCCGAAACAACGGAAAATTCCGGAGCATTGCTTATTTTCGCCGGCGCAGAGCACTCTAAAAGCTCAAGCACCCTTCGGCACATGACCGACGGCTCGATCGGCTTTTGGAAATAGTAAAGAGCGTTAAGACTCTGCGACAGCCGAAGGACCGGATCAAGGCTGATTGCCGAGTGGATAAATACTTTGGGAGGATCGCTGAGCCCTTTATTTTTTATTCGATAAAGCACTTCAAGCCCGTCCAATCCGGGCAGGACAACATCCATGATCATCACGTCAATATCTCCCAAAACGGCTCTCTGCAGCGCCTTTTCACCGTTTTGAACGGACGGCTGAACATCGAATTCAGGCACAGACGAAAAATATTTTTCCAGAACCGCGCATTGGTCTTTGTTGTGATCAGCGATCAGGAGCTTATACTTGTTCACCTAAATCGTCTCCCCCCCATATAAAACCAGAAATCGTCCGCATAGAGTGATAAAGAATCGGTTAGCGAAAAAACTCTTTGTGAGCGCTAAAAAGCAAAGACGTTTATATATTAACTATTATAAGGAAAACTTTCATAGATTTTGTATTATTATGTATATTATAAACCACGTCAGCAAGTTTTCAATAGAAACTTTTATAATTTACGAATTTTTTGAACGATTATGTTTTGATTTGTTCATTTTTGACGGGGATCATATCGCGCATGACATTACCGAAAAGTCCTTTCCGTCCGGTCAAAGAATGAGTATGCTTTTATTAATTTATTACAAAAAGATTTTCCCCTTCTTGCCGCCATATTTTCGATCTCGGTTTGAAAAGCGCACCTGATCGCTTGCATGCAATAGCCCGATTTTAAAAATTCCGTTAAATACAGCGAAGCGTTCTTCTGCTTTGCCAAAGTAAACGCCGGATCATACGTGATGAAATAAGCTAATAACCTTCCGATATCCGTTTCCGGTTCACCGCATGCCATCGGCTCCTCGAAATCGACCCCGAAGCATTTTCCGTCCGAATAAAGAAAATTGCGAAGGTTGACGTCGCCTTTGATTTTTCCCGGCACTGCCCGGTAAAAGTCATCAAACCAATCGCGCAATGCGGACGGGTGATCCTTCGTGCATTTTTCCGTAAGCTCGACGTATGTGCATCCCGGAAGATATTCAAGTATACAGCAGTTCGAAGATCTATGGAGGACTTTCGGTACGGACACGCCTTTTGCCCCAAGCAGCGCCAGCGCGCTTGCCTCCCTGTTCAAAGTCTCAGTATCGGCGTATTGCTTTTTTATAAAACATCCGCTCCCGGTTTTTATCAAAAACACGGCGTTTCGTTTGGATGTCAAGCGCTCCCCGCGAATGTTCGCGATATAATCGAAGTCGATCATAGCCTGAATTTTACGGTTACCTCGCCGCCGCCTTTAAAACCGTCAAGCTCATTTGCGACGCTCAAAACCGAGTTTTTCAAGATTTTCTGTACGAAAGGCACCATTGATATCTTTTTCCCACCTATGCTGAGCTCCACATCCTGCGCAGAAAGCCTGCAATCGCTGCGCTCGGCTTCATTCCTTATGATACGGGCTGCAAGCTCTTCACAGGAACAGCCGCACGCCGAGCAGCAATCGGGGTCGAACGATGGAAGCGGTTCAAAAGCGCGCTCCTTCACGAATTCAACCAGCTTATCCGGCTCGTTTAAAGCGTTGAACACCGGAAGATCGAAGACCTGCCTGACGCCTGAATTCGCTATCACGCCGGATACGGCAACAGCTCTCGAAGTAAGGCGTTCATCGACTTCTTTCGGTGAGTGCGCGGCGATTATGAGAGGCGCGTTGCAGTCGGTAACTCCCTCAAGTATCACAAAATCATGATCGTAAAAGGAAAGGATCCGGTCAATTGGAAGTTTAGTCCGGAACAAGACGTCCGTTTCATAGAAGCCGCGCGCAGTCACAAGCTCAGCGCCTGCTTCTCTGTGACGATTTGTATTCGCTTTGGGATCGGAATCGATCTTAAACTGCTCAAAGTGGATCTCCTTCACCGAGCCGACGGAAAACCCTCTTGCGCGAAGCCCTCTTATTATAACCTCGCATACCGTAGTTTTACCCGACCCGGTAATCCCGATGACTGATATAACTTTCATAAATACCTTCCGAAGCGTAAAATTTACAGGTAAAAATAATCGATGCTCCCTCAATTACCATTATATCTTTGTGCCTGTTGTTTATCAACGTGAACCCGAATCAGCGCGTCCTCAAGCCGCTGATTTTTATGCCGCCTCTTTATTGTCCTTTGAATTTCACATCCGGTATGATAATATAGTTTTAATTTCCGGCGGTGCTGACCGCCTGTCTGCGGAGGTATACATGAATATTATCATTGCAACTGACTCGTTCAAAGGCAGCGATTCAAGCCTTAATATAGCCAAACATATCCAAACCGGAATACAAAAAGTGTTTCCGGACGCCGTCATTACGAAAATCCCTATCGCCGACGGCGGAGAGGGAACGGTTGACGCTCTCGTTTGGAGCATGAACGGAACATACAAAACCGCGGACGTATTCGGCCCTCAGAAAGAACGCGTCAGAGCGAAGTACGGTATATTGCCGGATCGAACGGCAGTGCTGGAAATGGCCGAAGCTTCGGGACTTTTAAAAACCGATCCCGCCAAAAGGAACGCGGGCACGGCAACGACTTTCGGGACGGGGCAATTGCTTATAAAAGCTTTGGACGCCGGATGCAGGCGAATTATGATAGGGCTCGGCGGCTCGGCAACGAACGACGGCGGCGCGGGTTTTTTGCAGGCTGTCGGAATATCGCTTAAAGACAATAACGGCAACGAACTCGGTCCGGGTGGATTGGCGCTTGAGAATCTGAAGACCATAGACGTGTCCGGGATGGATCCGCGCATTAATGAAGCCGAAATTCTCATCATATCGGACGTAAACAATCCGCTTTGCGGGAAAAACGGCGCATCTGAGGTTTTCGGTCCTCAAAAGGGCGCGGACCCCGACATGGTTAAAAAACTCGATAGCTGTCTTATGCATTTCGCAAATGTAATTAAAGAGCAGTTTGGAAAGGATATATCAAATTTCCCCGGAAGCGGCGCTGCCGGGGGACTGGGCGCGGCGCTGCTTGCGTTTACCAACAGCAGGATCCGGCCGGGAATACACGCCGTTTTGGATGCGGTTAAATTTGACGAAATGCTGAAAGACGCGGATCTTGTAATAACCGGGGAAGGCAGACTGGACTCTCAATCGGCGCAAGGGAAAGCTCCCGTAGGAGTCAGCGAACGCGCGAAAAAACATAACGTACCCGTCATCGCTCTGGTCGGGGAGATAGCGAGAGGAGTCGACCCTGCCCGTCTCGGGCTTAACGCCGCATTCAGCATTTTGGACAGAATCACGGACCTCCGGGGAGCAATGGAATGCTCGGGCGAAATGATCGAACGCACTGCGGAGCAAGTCATGCGGCTCCTTCTTATCGGACAAAAAATGAGGCGCAGATGACATAATCTTATTAAAACAGATTATTGGCAGCGCGCCTTCAAAGCATTTACGGATGAAGCGCTTTCATAATTTCTTCAGCGCTCGGAGGGCATCCCTTTATGCTTCTTTTTGCGAGCGAACAGCATTCGCCGACTCCCGTTCCCTCAAACGCACAGCCTTTCCAGCCCTGTCCTATGGCGACGGGCTCATTATAAGGCATTCCTTTCAGCTCCATGCGATAGAGCGCATGAACGAGATTGCCGAAACAGGCGGAGCAGGCTCCCTTAGCGTATACTGAACGAGTCAGCCTGGTTACGATCGTTCCTTGACCTGAATAAGTTTCAGACGCTTCGGGTGCGTTCAAAGAGACAATGTCCTCGTCCGAGACTGCGGAGCTTCCCGCGCCAAAACCCTCCGCAAGGGCTATGTAATTCACAGAACCCGGCGATATGCCCATCAGTTTGCAGCAATACGAATCAATCTGAACGGGATCAAACCCGAGAAGCATACGGTTGGTATGGACGGGGGTTCCGCCCTCCTCGAAGTTCAAATCGCCGCAGATGCTGTCCACGATTGTAAGAGCGGGCTTTAGTGCCGCCGCAAGCGCTGCAATGGGCCGGTGAAGGCCCATCTCGTGAAAACGTCTTTTTTCGTAATCGGGGACGCATCCTTTAAGGTTTTTTAAAGCGCAGGTCATAACCGTCTGGCAATGACCTTTCAGCACGGGAAGGTTTATAAGATAGTCAGCGTTAAGAGCTTTTTGGCATACGCTTATCTCGCCTGCTGCGGTATTCACCTTTTCCGTCTTATCCCTCTTCAAATCATAAAAGGGCACGCCGTATTTTTTCAAAACTTCATCATAGCCCGCCGCTTTCAAAGCTTTCGCAGTCGACTCCCCCAGCCAGGAGCCTTCAATTACCGAAATATCCTTTATCCCGTTTTCCAAAAGATATTCAATCAAGCCTTCCAAAACGCCTGCGTGCGTTGTCGCGCCGCTGCAAGCGGATTTAGCGACCACAAGATTCGGCTTAAGCGCTACATGCGCGCCACCTGGGATCCTTGAGCCTATATCCGCTGCGTGAAGTAGCGCAGAAGTCATTTGAGCAGCGTCGCCCCCGTAAATAAGATAAACAGTTCTGTCCATTCTCCCCTCCGGTTTTCTTATATTCTTATATTATAAAGAATCCGGACCGGATAGCAAGCGCGTGGGGTTCCGGTTAAGCGCTGTTTCCTTGATAACATTGAGGCTTTGGGAATTCATGCTTTATGGAATATCCCGGCCGATAATGAAGATAATAATGCATGAAGCGAATGCTTTAAAAGAAATTCGAAAGGAAAACGGCATGGATAACAACGATAACAAAAACAGGCAGGTTCCGTACAACAACCGCCAAAACGAAAACGACAGGCAGAACCAAAACGAGCAAAACCGCCAGAACAGGCAGAACGACAACCGCAATAACAGGGAGCAGCAGAACCGCAACAACCAAAATCGTTTCTTTGAGTGAACGGCTCAAAACCAAACAGGCGGGAAATCCCCGCCTGTAATATTTATACGGTACTATTATTTCGGCATTGAAGCGCGAAAAGCAGCCTCAGCGACATGCGAAGCCAAAACGGAAGTGGTAACCGTTCCCACTCCGCCAGGGACCGGCGTAACGGCTTCGACCAAATTCTCCGCATCGTCGAATTTCACATCGCCCGTAAGCTTTCCGTTTTCATCCACATTGATGCCGACGTCGATAACAGTTTGTCCGCGCGATAAATGCTCCGCCTTTATAAACCCCGCTTTCCCTATAGCGGCGATAAGTATATCGGCGTCTCTGCAAATTCCGGCGAGGTCCCGCGTCCTTGAATGACACATGGTCACGGTCGCGTTTTTCCCCAGCAGCATCATGGAAACGGGTTTTCCGATAACAAGGCTTCTTCCCACCACGACGCATTTTTTCCCTTCGATTTCGACTCCGTAATGATTGAGTATCTCGATACAGGCCTCTGCCGTACAGGGGGGATACCCTAGGTTTGCTCCGGAATAAACACCGGCAAGGCTTCCATCCGTAATTCCGTCGATATCCTTGCGAGTATGCAGCGTTTTTCTGACCTCTTCATCGTCAAGGTGCTTGGGAAGCGGGCGGAATATCAGCACGCCGTGCACGGTGATATCTTCGTTCAGTTCCCGTACGGAACCGACAAGCTCAGCCTGCGTCACGTCCTCCGGCAAAAAAACCGGCTTAACTTCGATGCCGACTGCGTCGCAGCGCTTTATCAAGGACCGCTCATAAGACAGGTCGTCCTCCCGCGCGCCCACCCTTAAAACCGCGAGCTTCGGGAAGACGTTTTTTGCCTTAAGTTCATTTACGCGCGACTTTATCCGCTCATTGAGCGCGGCGGTCACTTCTTTCCCCATCAAGAGCTTTGCCATTTGCTCAACCTCCTTTGACCCGCAGCTTCACGCGCCCGGCGATTTCATCCGCGAGAATTGAATACTCGGCGGCCATGCTCTCGGCTTCATGCTCCAGCTCCCCGGCGAACGCAGAATCCTTCATGTATTTTGTGTTTATAAGCACCGTTATGTGAGCCCCCATAAGCGCTGCCTTGCAAAAAAGCACTCCGACGCCGACGTCGCTTATTGCGATGGCAGTCCCTTTTTCAGCAAGCTCTTCATGAAGCCTGATTGCCTCGCAGCATTTGCGCATTATTTCCATGGGCACCCGGCTCGCTTTTTTTAACGCGGCCTCCATAACTTTTTCTTTTTCCAGTTTTTGCTCCTGAGTTTCGGTCGGCATGGAATAAGCTTGTGAAAGAGGCTCAAATACGGCCGCGTCCTCCTCGACAAGCTTTAACAATTCGCTTTGGAGCAAATCCGCTTTCCGTTTGATGTTCTGAATATCGTCCTGGACCGAGGCGTATTTCTTTTTGCCAACGGTTAGGTTTGCGACCATATTGCCGAGCGCAATTCCCATAGCGCCCACAAGCGCGGAAGCTCCGCCGCCTCCGGGCACGGGTTCCTTTGAGGAGAGTATATCAACGAATTCTTTGCAATTAAGGTCGGTATGTGCCATAGTTTGCCTCCTTTATCAGAACAGCCCCGAAATCCTGCCGTTCTCATCAACGTCTATCTTCTCGGCAGCGGGAACCTTTGGAAGACCCGGAATGGTCATGATCTCGCCTGTAAGCGCCACTATAAAGCCCGCTCCCGCTGAGACCTTGAGATTGCGTACGGTTATCTTGAAATTTCTCGGCGCGCCCAAAAGCTTGGGGTCGTCCGAAAAGCTGTACTGGGTTTTAGCAACGCATATCGGAAGATTGCCGTAACCGAGGGCTTCAAGCTGCTTCAGCTGCTTCGGCGCCTGATCGACGAGCACCACGTCGTCCGCCCTGTAAATGCGCTTCGCTATCGCGTCAAGCTTTTCTTTTATGGAAAGATTCACGTCATAAGTGAAATCGAAATCGTTCTCCCGGCCGCATAATCTCACTACCTCTTTTGCAAGCTCTATACCGCCTTCTCCGCCCTTCGCCCAAACCTCCGACAGAGCGACGTTTACGCCGAGCTCTTTGCACTTATCTTCAATAAGCTTCAGCTCCGCTTCCGTATCGGCGGGGAACCGGTTTATTGCGACAACGACGGGCACTTTGAACACATTAGTCACGTTTTCAACATGCTGCAGCAAATTGGGCAGACCTTTTTCTAGTGCCTCCAAGTTTTCTTCGTTAAGCTCGCCTTTTGCCGCTCCGCCGTGATGCTTGAGCGCTCTGACCGTGGCTACTATGACGACCGCATTCGGCTTCAGGCCGGCGATGCGGCATTTAATGTCAAAGAACTTTTCCGCGCCGAGATCCGCCCCGAACCCGGCTTCCGTCACTGCGTATTCGCCGAGCTTCAATGCGAGCTTTGTGGCCACAACGGAATTGCAGCCGTGGGCAATGTTCGCGAATGGTCCGCCGTGAATAAATGCCGGCGTGTGTTCGAGAGTCTGAACAAGATTGGGCTTGAGCGCATCCTTTAAAAGTGCGGCCATAGCTCCCTGCGCTTTCAAATCACCCGCGGTCACAGGCTTCTCATCAAACGTATAACCGATGACTATGCGGGAAAGACGTTCCTTGAGATCCGATATCCCGCTTGAAAGGCACAGCGTTGCCATTATCTCCGAAGCGACCGTTATATCGTAACCGTCCTCCCTCGGCGTACCGTTAGCCCTGCCTCCGAGTCCGTCAACGACGAAACGAAGCTGGCGGTCATTCATATCGACGCACCTTCTCCAGGTTATACGCCTTACATCGATATTGAGGCTGTTGCCGAAGTGAATATGGTTGTCTATCATGGCTGCCAAAAGGTTGTTGGCAGCGCCAATCGCGTGTATATCCCCGGTGAAATGGAGGTTTATATCTTCCATCGGCACGACTTGAGCATAGCCGCCCCCCGCCGCGCCTCCCTTGACTCCGAATACGGGACCGAGCGAGGGCTCGCGCAATGCAACGATGGATTTCTTGCCGATTTTACGAAGGGCGTCTGCCAGCCCGACAGTCGTCGTTGTCTTGCCTTCACCGGCGGGCGTCGGGGTTATTGCGGTCACCAGTACAAGCTTGCCGTCAGGCCGCCGGTCTATATCCTTTAAATTCACGCAATCGATTTTTGCTTTGTAGTTTGTATAAGGCTCAACACAGCCGCGCTCAATACCCAAGCTTTCCGCGACTTCCCAAATGTTCAGCATTTTTGTACTCTGGGCAATTTCGATATCCGATTTGAAACTCATGACTCTCCGCTCCGTTCATTATATTGTTTTTAACTTTTACTGTATTGTTTTCTTTATGCACGGCATTCCGCCGGTGCCTCATAATGCCGTACCGTTATAAACAAGAGCATGGCTTTATTTCGATACCGGTATCACAAAGGCTTGCCGGGCATATTTTAACATACCGTATACATCGTACCATTTTACATATTCCGTGTCAAACCGGAAAGGTCGTAAGATTGCGTCAAATTGTTCTGGGGAATCAAGCGGAAGCTGTTGTGTCACGCAACCGGGAGTAAGCGTTGATCAGTA
>MWCU01000037.1 GCA_002070205.1 Firmicutes bacterium ADurb.Bin182
GCCGTTAAGCTCGTGTGCGCATTGCTCGCGGAAGAAGAGCTGCCTAAAGCAGGCAACTAGCGAGCTTCGCTCGTAAAGAAGAGCTGCCTAAAGCAGGCAACTAGCGAGCTTCGCTCGTAAAGCGGCTGCTTCGCCGCCGTAGAGCGATAGTAAAGAATAAACACTTTGAGTTTATGTTGAGCAATTGTAATACGATTAATTTCTACGTACCGCTGTGCTCTCTTCACACGAAGTGTTCTCTGCATAAGCGCTTGCGCTTATTCTCTACGCAAGCAAAGCTTGCCCTCTACGGCGGCTGTGCCGCCAATCGCGGCGGCAAACCCGCCTATTGAAAGGATCATTATGCTAAAACAGGTTTGAAGAACATCTCCGAAATGACCGTAACCGAAAAGGATACGGCTGCCGCATGGGGCAGCGGTCTGCTTCCCGTCTACGCGACGCCCGCGATGATACTGTTCATGGAAATGACCGCAAGCAAAAGCGTTGAACCTTTGCTGGAGGAAGGCTGCACGACAGTCGGTGTCGCAGTCGATATCAAACACCTTGCGGCAACGCCCGTCGGAATGAATGTGCACTGCGAGAGCGAGCTAATAAAAATCGACGGGAAAAGGCTTGTTTTCAAAGTCGCGGTATATGATGAAGCGGAGCTTGCGGGCGAAGGCACGCACGAGCGCGTCATAATCCGAAAAGACAAATTCATGGACAGGGTGAAAGCGAAGGCGGCTGCTCCGCGTTGAGCAGTAGTGGAGCAATAGTTGAGCGATAGTAGAGAGCAATGCTTTGCATTACGTAGAGCAATGGTAAAGAGGAGCGTCTCACGCTCCGTAAAGCTATTGTAGAACGGTATTATGGCAACGACAGTTACCCCTCCACACACAAGTGCGCTCTCCACGGTAACGGAACGTTACCGCTCTACGCACGAAGTGCGCAATGCAGCGGCAAATAGCCGCCTTTTAGCAAAGCGCTATCGCCTTCCCTGCCAATATCTCAGCCTCTATCGTGACGCTTTTTATATCCTCCGTATCCAGTTCATGGGTTCGAACGCCAAGCATCATGGGCGTCATTTTTAAAAAGTCGCTGAGCTGCTCCTTTGTTACGGGCAGCGTTTTCGAAACCGTCCTTTTTCCCAAAACGTCAAAAAACCGCCCGAAATGCTCGGTTACGGGCTCAGTCGAGCAGCTTTTGTTTATAAGCTGCTCTTTCGCGATTTCGCGAAGTTCCTTAAGATACGCTTCTGTGGGAATGACCTTAACAAGCAAACCGCCGTCCTTCAGCACGCGGCTGAATTCCGAATAGCTCGAGGGCGTGAATATATTCGCTATCACGTCCGCCGACCCGTCGCGCAGAGGAATGTTCGTGATGTCCGCGACCATCCAATGAATGCCGCTGCCGCCCCTTGCCGCCATAATGACGGCGTCCTTCGCGATGTCCAGCGCCGCGACATTTGCGCGCTCGCCGAAAGCCTCTTTCAGCCCGAGAGCGTAGTAGCCTTCCCCGCACCCCGCGTCCAAAACGGTAAAGCGGCCCGTTCCGCCGAACTTTTTGATGAGATCGATAACGCCCTCAAGTATATGCCGGTAAAATCCGTCCCGAAACACCGCCCTTCTGCATTCAAACAATTCCTTTTGATACTTCGAGCGGACCGGCTTTGCCAGAAAATTCACATAGCCTTTCGCGGAAATGTCAAAGCAGTGTCGCTTTTCGCAAACCAGGCTGCCCCCGCTGACGGAAAGGTCCCCGCCGCACAGAGGGCACCTGAACGCGTGCATCGCATTTTTAAATTCATCCAAGGCTTTCATGTTCGCTCCGGTATTTGTTTTCTCTTTATTATAACCCATGCGCGCTGCGCCGCGAATAGCAATAGTAGAGCAGTAGTGGAGCAATAGTAGAGAGGAGCGTTTCACGCTCCGCCAGAGAGTCGTAAACACGATATTCTATACGGCAGCGGCTGTTTCCTCTCTACGCGCCGAAGCGCTCTCTGCGGCAGCAAAGCTGCCCCTCAACGAGCGGAGCTCTCTCTGCGGCGGCTAAAAGCCGCCTTTGCCACATGTTGCTTTTTGTTTACAATTCCTTTACCGTATCCGGTTATAAAATTTCCGTTATGTGACAATAATCAATCCGTAAACGGAAAAACCGTATTTTACAAAAAAAGAAAGGAAAAAGAAAATGAAAAAGATTTTAACTCTTGTTTTGGCGCTTGCGCTCGTATTCGCGCTCGCGGCTCCCGCTTTGGCAATCACCGGCGACACCTCGCCGGATGA
Organism: Firmicutes bacterium ADurb.Bin182; assembly: GCA_002070205.1. Lineage (GTDB taxonomy): Bacteria > Bacillota > Clostridia > Christensenellales > CAG-138 > MWCU01. The sequence continues at coordinate 2,262 of MWCU01000037.1, forward strand.
AACCAATCCCTCCAGCGCGCCCGTGTCTTTGGACGTTGAGCTGTTCACTGCACCCGAGGCGTTCGGAGGCGGAACGTTATCCATAAGCAGAGTAGCATCCAATAAGATGTATATCGTCAACGAAGTCGCTTACTGGGGCGTGGCTTTAGAATTTTACGACAAAACCGAGTATGATTTCAACATGCAGCCGCGCGATTATAAAGACTCCGTTTTAACGATCTCCTGCGACGCATTTGCGCTTAAAACAGTAGGAAGCGGACATACCTATTCAAAAACCGGTTCCGATAAAGTTAAGCGTAACCAGGGGGTCCCTGGGCTTAGTTTGAATGATAAAGACAAACTTACGACATCATTCCCTAGCGGAAAAGACGGTCTGTGGGGCACTGGAACTACCGTTTACTATTTTGGCCAGGGCGTCGTGACCGGCAAAGGCCTTTTAAAGGCTGAAATTGCGAAAACTCCAAGTTGGGGCGGTGACGGTCTCGAGATCTATAAGTCGAACGGTAGTATCCTTTATACGGTAAAGGATGAAACAGACGGTTTCAGAGTTACAAAACCGGAAGTCGGTAATGTATTCTTCGAAGTCGACAGTGATGACGAAGTGACCGGTATCTTTGTGTTCCTCGAAGATGGTGAGCTTACCCAAGCTCAGGAAGTTGAGTTCAAAAAGAAAACTTCCGGCGGTGGATCGATTGTTCTCGCTATCGGCGATTATGAAGATGACGATCTTGAAGACGCCATAGACTTGTATAATGGCGTAATGAAATTCTTCGGCTTCAATTATGATGCGGAGGGCAGGCTGCTTCGCAAGCATTTCGAATCCAAATGCCGCGCCCTGTACCTCAAAGATCAGGCCACGATCAACCTGTACACCGGTTCCATAGTTATCCCCGATCCTGAAGTAGCGCCGCCCAAGACCGGCGACGCCGCTTCCGTAATGGGCTTTGTGATGATCGCACTCGCGCTCGCCGCAGCCGGCGTTGTGGTTGCAAAGAAGAAAATCCGCGCATAACAGGCAATACCCGGAGACCGGCAAGGGGGATGTCCCACTTCCGGTCTCCACCCTCCTTCAAACATTCCGTTTACATTAAAACCGCATCGGCGCTTTATGAATAATGCCGCCGAAGCGGCTTTTATTTTTGGCTCGTGTTCGGAGTTGTTCGGGCGCTGGGCGCAAACCGTAGGCGGCCCCTTTTTAGATACCGGTTTCAAAACTGTTAAAAAACTATTAACTTGTTCTTGATTATTGCGCTGTCGAATGATAAAATAAATTGTCATACATGCCATTTCACAGTTAAAGGAGGAAATATACCCATGAAGAGAATACTGACTCTCGCTCTCGCGCTCGCGTTCGCGTTCGCGCTTGCCGCACCGGCGCTCGCAATCACCGGCGATAACTCTCCGGAGCAAACCAACCCCGCACTCGCGCCCGTCACGATCGACATTGAGCTTTATACCGCTCCCGAGGCCACTCTGGGAGGTAATCTCTATCTCAGTAAGATCGCCGCGGATAAAATGTATGTCGTCAACGAAGTCGCGTACTGGGGACTCACTATGGATTTCGCTCCGGAAGATGAAGATCACCCGCTCGCAATGCACCGGCAGGATTACCGTGAAGCCGTACTGACCATCAAATGCGACGCTTTCAAGCTTAAAGACGTCAGAGACGCGGATTCATACCGGAAAGACGGCACCGATAAAGTCGAGCGAAATTCCGTTTTCGGAAAGCCCATGCTTGTAGATGATCATCTCGAAATGAACTTCCCATTTAATAATAATAAGAACAACCCCTGGGAAAAGGATAGAACGCTCTATTTCTTCGGCGAGGGAGTCGTTACGGGAAAGGGAGTTTTGAAGGCGGAACTTAAAAAGTCATATGGGTTCCCCGATACAACATTGCCTATCTTCAACGGTGAGGACCGTATTTACCGTGTTCTCTTTAATGAGAACCAAGGCGATTACCATGTCATTGATGAAGACGAAAACAGAGTCCGGTTCTTTATGGATGAGGATGAAGTTTTCAGAATAAGCGTACGGCTTGAAGGCGCGTCCGTTGCAGGATTTCAGGAAGTCGAGTTTAAAAAGCTGCCTTCCGGCGGCAGCTCGGTCGTTATGAAAATCGGCGACTTTGAGGGCGATGAGTTTGATGAAGCAAAGAAAGTATATGAAGGCGTCATGAAATTTTTCGGCTTCAATTACGACGCTGAAGGATATTTATTGCCGAAGCACTTCCTCGCGAAATCGTCCGCGCTCAACCTTAAGGACGAAGTCGCCGTGAACGTGTATACCGGCGCCATAGTTCTCCCGGGACCCGATGTGCCCAAGACCGGCGATGCCGCTACCGTATTTGGCTTTGTGATGATAGCTCTCGCGCTCGTCGCCGCGGGCGTCGTGGTATCACGCAGAATAAGGGCATAAAACTAAAATTTAAGAAGCAGATGAGGGCCGCGATATGCGGCCCTTGTTTTTGAGTTATAAATAATGAGTTAAAAGGAACTCATTCAGTTCTAAATGACAATAAAGGCATTAACGCCCTCTCACGCATAGTGCCTCGATCCCCGTAATGCGGCCGGTTCCCTTCTCAAAAAACTTCCCGCATCGAGACCTTTGAAAAATTTGTCATAAAACCGCAAAATAATGTTGACATATATCGCATTCACTGTTATTGTATACACACTACTGGTTGTCACCTAGACAAATAGAAGGAGTAATAAAATGAAAAAACTGCTTACACTAGTTTTTGCGCTTGCCCTCACGCTTGCGCTTGCCGCTCCTGCACTCGCCATCACCGGCGACATTACGCCCGATTCCACCAACCCGAAGCATGCTCCCGTTGCTCTGAGCGTAGAGCTGTTTACGGCTCCCGAGTACCTGCTGTCGGGAGATCTCGTCCTCACCAACATTGCAGCGAACAAAATGTATGTCGTAAACGAAGCAGTATTCTGGGGCGTCGCTATGCAATTCGCGGAAGATGATGACGATCACGACCTTACTCTGATGCCTGACGATTATAAAGGCGCGGTATTGATCGTTTCCTGCGACGCTTTCGCGCTGAAGGATGTTACTGCAGGTCATGCTTATGCGGAAGAAGCCGGATCGAGCAAAGTAGTCAAATGGAACTCCGCTGTCGGCGAAGATCCCGATGCAGGCATGGATTTTGATCCTCCGGAGCTCGGTGACGGCGTCGACTATAAAGAAGAAGATCTCGTATTGGAAATTCCCGATTATCTCTGGGAAACCGATACGGAGCTGTACTTCTTCGGTCAGGGCGTCGTTAAGGAAAAAGGTATTTTGACTGCTAAAATCGTGAAAGATGCCGCCGTTCCCCTCAATTTCTATGACGGCGAAGACCTGATCTACACCGTAATCGGCGCTGAAAAAGCCGCGTGGACGGTCATCTCCGGAGGTGACGGTGACGGCACGGTGGACAGCAATGAAGCTTACGTTCGCTTTGTTCTCGACGACGAAAATGAAGTAGAAGAGATATTTGCGGTAGATGCCGTCGGAAACGGCGGCTCAGTTGAGTTCAAGAAGCTCATCTCCGGCAACGGCTCCATTGTTATCTCTATCGGAGGATTGGTAGAGGACGACGTCTTTTTTGATGAGCTCTACGAACTTTACGACGATGTAATGACATTCTTCGGCTTCAACTACGATGCTGAGGGCAAACTGCTTCTTAAGCACTTCATCTCTAAATCAAACCTCCTTAACCTTAAGGACCAGGCCGAGGTGAACCTCTACACAGGCTCAATCGCCCTCCCGTACGGGCCGGAAGTACCCAAGACCGGCGATGCAGCTTCCGTATTTGGCTTTGCGATGATAGCTCTCGCGCTCGTCGCTGCGGGCACGGTCGTGTCACGGAAAATTAGAGCATAAATCAAAAACTTTACATTTCGGGTGACAACCTGGCATAAGGGCCGCGACACGCGGCCCTTTTAATCACTTCGGAGGAGCGCCGGCTCCCGCATTAATGTAACAAGTAATGCCCTAAACAGTCCACAGAAAAGAAAGGGTGATTCATTGAAGTATCCGAAAAATAAATATCTCATAACATTTGCAAGAAAGCTTCGGAAAAACATGACAAAGGAAGAAAGGCATTTATGGTACGATTTTCTGCGAAATTATCCATATCGTTTCCGCAGGCAAGAAATCATCGGGGGATTTATTGCTGACTTCTACTGTGATAAAGCGAAATTGATAGTCGAGCTCGATGGCTCACAACATTATGAGCAAAGCAGCCAGAAAAGCGACTTTCTAAGAACCGCTTATTTTGAATCTCTAAACATTAAAGTAATTCGCTTTTCCAATTTGGATGTGCTCAATAGCTTTGAAGGGGTTTGTCAAGCTATTCATTTAGCTGTTGAATATACTCTTCAAGCACACCGGGTACCAGCTCACCTGTAAGCAGATGCTTATACAGTTTTGAAAAGCCTCCCCTAAGAGGGGAGGACAGTCCGCAGGACAGGTGGGGTGAATGGAGATGCGTTAAGACGCACCCCTCAGGCGCCCCAGCCGCCAGCTCCCCTTTAAGGGGAGCCCAGACTGTCGAAAAAGCTATTTGGGGATTATTAAGGGGCTGGCGGAAATCTTTGATTTCCGCGGGACCCCTTAATTTTCAGACGGCCGTGACGGATGTAATCCGTAGAGCGGCATGGTCGCTGATACGTTCCGTCATC
>MWCU01000038.1 GCA_002070205.1 Firmicutes bacterium ADurb.Bin182
CTTATCGACTGATACGTTCCGTCATCAGCGACTTATCGACTGATACGTTCCGTCATCAGCGACTTATCGACTGATTCGTTCCGTCATCAGCGACTTATCGACTGATACGTTCCGTCATCAGCGACTTATCGACTGATACGTTCCGTCATCAGCGACTTATCGGCTGATACGTTCCGTCATCAGCGACTATACGGTGAAACGGATGAAATCCGTATGGACAGTTTGAAATCTTGTTTCAAACAATCGTACTTTGCACGCCCACGCGAAAGCCTTTTCGCTCGGACCGCCCGGAAATCTTTGATTTTAGGTAGTCAAAAATCTTGTTTTTGACGACATGTAGAACTCGAAGAAGTCTATACAGACTTCTTCGACACGCTGACAGACTGCCCGGCATCGCCGGGCAGTCTGTTTTTTAGGATAGCGGAAAGCGTATTGATTCGACTGCCCGGACAAAATCAGAAAATCCGCGTCAGCGGATTTTTCATGAACTTACTACTGATTACTGAAAACTGCCAACAGGCAAGCATACGCTTCGCGATACTTACCTGTTGGCGGCCAAATTCGCAAACTTCGTGTATTCCCCGCGCCACGCAAGCTCTACCGTATCAGTCGGCCCGTTGCGATGCTTTGCGATGATCACTTCGGATGTGTTATCGGCGTTTTTATCATATACGGCGGCTCTGTAAAGCAGCATTACGACGTCCGCATCCTGCTCTATCGCACCGCTTTCGCGAAGGTCGGAAAGCACCGGCCTGTGCTTCTGCTCGCCGCCGGTCCTTTGCTCCGGCGCGCGCGAAAGCTGAGAGAGCAGTATTATGGGAATATTCAATTCCCTCGCGAGCAGCTTCATCGCCCGGGTCATTTCGGAAACCTCCTGCTGGCGGCTTTCGATTTTTTTGGCTCCCTGCATCAGCTGCAAATAGTCGATTACAACGAGGTCAAGGCCGTACCTCGCTTTGTGCCTTCGGCATTTTGAGCGAATCTCGGTCACGCTGATACCCGCGGTATCGTCGATGTAAATGCGTCCGCGGTTCATGGGGTCGAGCGCTTCGGCGATCTTCATAAGGTCTGAGTCGCTCAGTTGGCCGGTTCTAACTTGCTGCATATCCACTTCGGCTTCCGAGCAAAGCATTCGCATGACAAGCTGCTCTCGCGACATTTCAAGTGAAAATATAGCCACGTTGCAATCGCCCCGTATTCCCGCATAAGAAGCGATGTTGAGAGCAAACGCGGTTTTGCCCATCGACGGCCTTCCTGCGACTATTATGAGATCGCTTTTTTGCAATCCCGAGGTAACTCTGTCAAGATCAATGAACCCTGTCGGCACGCCCGTCAGAGCGCCTTTCAACTTCATAAGCTCGCCAATACGCTCATAGCTTTTAAACAGCGTATCCTGTATGGGCAGCAGCGAATCGGCTGATTTTTTCATGGATATATCGAATATCCTGCGCTCCGCGTCATTGAGAACGCTGTCCGATTCCTTGTCCCCGTCCATTGCGTCCTTCGCTATATCCATGCCTGCTTTGGCCAGCTGGCGCATCACGCTCCGTTCTTCGACGATCCGGATATAATGTGCGGCGTTCGCCGCACTCGGAGTAAATAGAGAGAGCTCAGTTATATATGACACTCCGCCGACGTTATCCAATATGCCCGCCTGCTCGAGAGCGTCCGTCAAAGTCACTGTGTCCACCGTTATACCCCGCGCTTTAAGCGATTTGGCGGCATTAAAAATATCCTGATGCCAGGGCGCATAAAAGTCGGACGGCTGCAGGCTTTCAGCCGCAAGCTCCATTGCCTCGTCGGATATGAGGATGCTTCCGAGCACGGATTTTTCGGCTTCGACGGAATGCGGCGCGGCTTTGGGCTTTTGCATGGCCGGATTGTTTTCGTAATTTTCCATTATGTCCTCCCGGAAAGCGCAAGTATCAAACCGCCCGTATGTCCGGCGGGTTCAGTGTATTTCACAGGATTAAAGCGCTATCACTTCGACTTTGAATTTTGCGGCTGTCTGCTCATACATATGCGCAGTCACCTCGACGATGCCCAAAGTCTTGATGGGCTCGTCAATTATGATTTTCTTTCTGTCAACCTCTATATCGAATTGTTCTTTCAGCGCGTCCGCTATCTCCTTAGCGGTGACCGAGCCGAAAAGCTTTCCGTTCTCGCCTGCTTTTGCCTTGACTTTAACAGTGAGCCCGCTCATGCCGTCCGCAAGCTCCATTGCTTTTGCGCGCTGCATTTTTTTTCTGTGCGAATCGGATTCTGCCTGAATCCTTGCGGTATTGACGGCCTGCGCGTCGGCCACCACGGCAAGGCCTTTGGGAATGAGAAAATTGCGAGCGTATCCGTCGCTCACGCTGCACACCTGCCCCGCTTTACCGGTACCCTTTACGTCTTTGAGCAGCAGTATTTTCATTTTTCAACGACCTCCTCAAAATAAGTGCGGATGATTTCCTTCAGCGACCGCACGGCGGAATCCATATCGGTGTTCTTCAGCTGAGCGCCGGCCGCGGTAAGGTGTCCCCCTCCGCCCATGCGCTCAAGTATTACCTGAACGTTCACGGACCCGAGCGAACGGCCGCTTATAACTATCATATCACTGTATTGCGCCAAAACGAAGGAAGCCTGTATGCCTTTTATGGTTATGAGCGAATCCGCCGCCTGCGCCGCGATGAGAGCGGCGCTCTCCCCTGCCTCATCGCATACGGCAAGCGCGATCCCGTTCTCAAGTATCTCGGCATTTTCAACTACTCTGGCTCGCTGCACGAACGTGGTCATGTCATCCTGATTCATTTCCTTGACCATGCCCGTGTCGGCTCCGTGCCTTCTAAGATAGCCTGCCGCCTCAAACGTGCGGGAGCCGGTATTGAAGGCGAAGTTTTTCGTATCTATTGTGATGCCCGCGAGCAGAACCCCCGCTTCGAATTCGGTCGGCTTTATGCTTTCGTCAAAGTACTGGAGGACTTCCGTCATGATCTCGCAGGCGGAGGACGCGCCCGCTTCAAGATAGTTCAAAGTGACATTCTCGACTGAGTCCAATGATCTCCTGTGGTGATCGATAACAACGATCTTACCCGCCATTTTCGCAAGCTCCGGCTCTATTACCGAACTTACCCGCTGCGTATCCAGTATAACAAGAATGGAATCATAGCGGATCGATTGCTTTACGGCATCGGGATGGATCAGTATGTTCTCATATCGCGGCTGAGCCTGCATGGCGCTCAGCACTTCGCGGATAGTCGGATTCGGCTCGTCAAGAACTATGCTCGCTTTCCTTCCGGCATGCTCAGCGCAGCGAAACAGGGCAAGGGAAGCGCCTATACAGTCCATATCCGGCTGGCGATGCCCCATGATATAAACATCCGAGGAGTTCTCCATGAGCTGCCTTAACGCTTTTGCGAACAGACGTATCTTGACTTTGGACTGCCTTGCGGCTACCTGACGCTTGCCTCCGTAAAATAAATAAGATGTGCCGCGCTTTATGACCGCCTGGTCGCCGCCGCGTCCGAGCGCGAGTTCCATTGCCTGTCTCGCGGATTTATCGGATTGTTCTATGCGCGACGCTACGCCTACGGCTATGGAGAGCGTTACCCTGTTCGGGATGCCGGTCTCTATCTCCCGAACGCCGTCAAGCAGCGAAAAGCGCTGTTTTTCCATTTCAGCAAGCCTCTTCGCCTCAAATATAACAATAAAACGGGAATTGTCATATTTTCTGTATATGCCCTCCACAGAGGAAACGAAATTGCTGATCATCCGTTCCACCTCTGTCAGCACGGCGCTTCGCTGAAAGTTTGAGTCGGCGTTCAGCTCTTCATAATTATCCACATATATGAGAGCTACAGTCGGCATCTGCTCTTCATACAAACGGCTGTAATGCCTTGCTTCGGTGATATCCAGCCAGTATTGAAATGTCATCTTGCGCTTGGATTCACGCTCCCGCACAATCTTGATGCTCATAAGCTGGTAGGTTTTGCCGGACATCTCCAGTATTTGAGCCTGATTCGGGGATCTAGGATCCATGGACGGCAGTATTTTTTTTATATCGCTGCCGCTGTAAATCTCTTTGAACGCTTCGTTTCCCCAGACTATCCGCCCGTTGTCATCAAAAATCAGGCAGGGAAGATTGATTTTGTTGATTATCCTCGCAGAAGCGATCGTATTGTTGGAAAACACGTCATCCATCAGATTCTGCGTTTCATGTTCCAAAGAGCTGATATAAAAGTAAGAGGAAACAAGCGCTATGACCGAAATCGCCATACTGGCCAAAGTCCATGTCGTATTCTTGCCTGCCGCAATCACCGCGCACAGGAAAACTACCAGAACCGTAATGGGTATCAGCACTTTACGGGGTTTCTTCAGCATACGGTCCGCCTTTCTGTTTGAACTTACTGGTTGAAGAAGCCTTTCAGCCTTATGCGAAGCTTGAATATCTGCTCTAAAACGCCCATCAGCACGAGTGCGGCAACGCTGAAAGGAAACAAAACTATAATAGCCAAAATGAGTATCGAGCGCGCAAGGGACGGATTTTTACGCCGCCCGAGCAGATAGTATTCAAAGCTGAGTCCCTGGATCGCGAGCGGAACCGCAACGACTGCCTGCACCGCAAGAAAAACGGCGTCAAATTCCGAATAATCAAGCAGCATACCTATAACTGCGATTGCAAAAAGAAAGATCGATCCCCATAAAAAATCTTTCGGAAGCTGCCACATTTCGAATTTTTCCATAGGCGCAAGGGATGCGCCCGCCTTTTTGGCAAGCGATTTCGCGATGACCACCGATAAAAGACCGAATATAAGACCCGCAGCCAATATCAGCGAAAGCATCGCCTTCGGTATAACGGTTTCGAGCTGCTTAAGGTTTTGAGTCAATTCTTTTATTATTTCCGGCTCGGCTCCCGCGGTGCGGAACGATTCCAAAAGTTCCGCACTTTTTTGAGCGGCCGCTTCCGAAACCATTGCGAAAGGGGCGTCCCCCGCAAAAAGCGAAGGAAGGCACATATATGAATAAAAACCGGCGCACAGCAGGGAAGACACATAAAATGTCGTATTGCGCCAAGGCGCGCGCTTCTTTGCAAGAATAAAAAGCGCGAATGCCGCCGGCAGAAAAATCGAAACAATAAGCAGCGCGGATCCCAAGTCCATGGCAAAAAAAGCGCCTGCCGCGCTGAACAAAGCTGCCGCAACGAATGCCGGGGTTCCCCAGGCGAGCCCGGTAAAGGCCAAAAAACCCGGAGCGACAAATAAAAGCACCGGTACGTACATGCCGAGCATACACACTAGCCCGATCAGCGCGGAATATAAAATATACGCCTTTTTTTGCTGCTTCAACGATTTTCTCCAATCGCCCGGGCCTGCGGCAAGGGCTAAAGCCTTTGTTTGGATTCCGCGGGTTAAAAACGGTTCCGGCGGTTTTACGAAACTTTAAACGGCTAATCCGCCCGGAATGACCTAATATGAAAGCGTGGGCCGCCGCAATTCCCCCTTGGATATTTGACAGCCCGTTTGTTTTATATTTTAAGCCGTTTGCCCTTGAATGTCAAAATAAACAACGAAGGCGCCGACTGTCGTTCGGTGCCTTTAAGTTATCGAACAATTAACTTCGGTGATTATTATGTCAAATAAAACTTTATTGACGCACGATCCCGAGAAATCTATTCCTCAACATTAATTCCTGCTTTGGCGGCATGTACGTCAAAACGGATGAAATCCAAAGGATTTCGTACCTTGCACGCTCCCCGCGAAAGTATTCGCTCGGGCCGCCCGGAAATCTTCGATTTTAGGCTAAGGGTGTAAAATTTCGAAGAACTCTATTCAGACTTCTTCGAAATAACGAAGGCGCCGACTGTCGTTCGGTGCCTTTTGTCTGCCAACGTACTTCAAAAGAGTTTTATTTAATCGGACACATAGGGCAGCAAAGCTATCGTGCGGGCGCGTTTGATTGCGATCGCGAGCTCGCGCTGATGCTTTGCGCATACTCCCGACATGCGGCGAGGCATTATCTTGCCGCGCTCGGTAATGTATTTGCGAAGCTTCACCGTGTCCTTGTAATCGATATTATCAAGCTTATCCACGCAAAAACCGCAGACTTTACGCCTTATTTTACGGTTCCTGGGCCGCATTTTGCGTTCTTCCACTTTAAACATCCATCCTTTCTGCAGTATTGTCTGCCGCGTCAAAACGGCAGTTCGTCGTCGTCGATGTCAGAGAACCCTTCAAGCTCGGAGCCGAGCGCACTTCCCTGCGATAAGGATTCCGCTCCGCCCTGTGAATCGCGAGGCGTCAAAAATTCCACCTCGTCCGCCGAGACTTCAATAACCGTTCGTTTCGTACCGTCCTTGGCGTCGTAGCTTCTTGGCTGAAGCTCTCCCGCGACGCAAACCTTGCGGCCTTTAGACAGATATTTTCCGCACATGTCCGCGAGCTGTCTCCATGTGACTATATTAAAATAATCAGTCACTCTTTCTCCGGCCTGGTTTTTAAACCGGCGGTTCACTGCGATTGTGAACGTGCATACGCTGACTCCGCTGGGCGTCGTGCGAGGTTCGGGGTCTCTTGTAAGGTTGCCGATAAGGATCACTTTATTCATAGAATTTCCATCCTTTCAGCCGGTATGACTATATTTTTATTTTCGAATAACAATATAGCGCAGAATGCTTTCGTCGTTCTTAAAGTTACGCTCAAGCTCCCTTGGCAGCTCGGACGTTCCCTGGAACGTAACAAGCACGTAATATCCCTCTGTCTTGTAGTCGATGGAGTATGCCAGGCGGCGTTTGCCCCATTCGTCCGTTTTTTCGATTTCGCCCCCGTTGCCGGTGATGATGCCGTTAAACTTTTCTACCACGGCCTTTATCGCTTCATCTTCGGTCTCGGGCGTGATGATATACAGAGCTTCATACTTGTTCACGCTTTTCACCTCCTTTTGGTCTTTTGGCCCTATGCTTGTCATAGAGCAAGAAGGACGTCAGCGCGGGTATTATAACATGCTGAGCAAGGTTCATGCAAGCTATTTCAAGGATAAAAGAGCTTAATTTCAAGCTTAAACGGTCTGAACAAAGCTTTTTATCGCTGCTCGCCTTCGGCCCTGAATACCGGCAATCCGGCTTCTATGCACATCCGTTCCAGCGTGCCGCTCTGAATGAGCTCATTGAGCATTATATTTGCAAGCTGTATAAAAGCGGGGGATTCAATGCTTGCGGCTATCGCGTAATCTATTCTGCCGAACAGTTCCTTATGAAAAGCAAACTCAATGGGATCGACATACTTTTTTACGACCGCGTTGCGCATGAGCGCGGCGTCTATAGCTCCTCTTTTGACTGCGTCCAGCATCTCGGGGTACGAAGCGAAATTTTTTTGATTTACGTTGAGCACGTTTTGACCGATGGCGGATTTGAGCAGAGAGGACGCTTTGCATGTCTGCACGGTTCCGATCGTTTTGCCTTCAAGCGCCATCCGCTCGTTGCCCGGAAGGACGATAAAACTGCATGTGTCAGTATAATAGGATACGGAGTAGTCGAATTTATCAGTATTTGAGAAGCGGACCTGCTGAGCTATGGCAACGTCGATTTCGGCATTGTCAAGCTTAGCCTCCACGGTGCGCTCGGTTACGGTGACAAGCTCCGCCGCGTCCTCCCCTCTTTCGGGAAGTATACGCTCCGCGAGCATTACGGCGAGATCCCTTTCGAGCCCGAACCCGTCATCCGAAAATCCCGGCATATCCTCGAATACGCCCACGCGCAGCACGCCCCTGTCGCGCACTATGGAGATTTCGGCCGAATTCATAAGCTGAGGTTCCGGCTTAACGATTAAAATGAGCAATATAAGCGTTAACACGACCGCCGCTATAACGGTTATTTTGACGTTTACCGGGCTCATTCGCCCGAGCATAATCCATTTTTTTCTCCGCTTGTCCATGCCCTTATTTTATCATACTATGACATTTGCGTCATCCGTGTTATAATGATTGGAACCTGCATACGGAGGCAAAACGCAGTGCTTAGCGGAGTCAGAAACGCGCTTGAGGAAAAAGGACTCGGTTTTATAATCTCGATCGTTTATATAGTATTCGTATTCGCGCTTGCGAAAGTTTTGAGCACGGTTTTGAACCGCGCCGTTAAATCGTTGATAGCTCACCGGTCCAAAGCGATGGCGGACGACAGAAGAGGGCGCCTTGAGACGGCCGGAACGCTCATTGCCAGCATCAGCAAATACATACTTTTTTTTATTGCTTTTGCCGTATCTTTGGGCGAGCTGGGACTCGGCAACGCGATGAACTCAATGCTGGCCGCGGCGGGAATCGGCGGAATAGCGATAGGAATCGGCGCGCAAAACCTTATAAAGGATATCGCGACGGGATTTTTCATACTGTTCGAGGATCAATTCTCGGTGGGAGATTATGTGGCAATAGGCGATATCACAGGTACAGTCGAGAGGATAGAGCTTCGCACCACTTCCGTGAGAGGATACAGGGGAGAGCTGAGCATTATCCCCAACGGCAGCATCGGCGCAATGACGAATTACTCGCGAAGCGATTATCTCGCTATCGTCGATATGCCGGTCGAGCACGGAGCGGATATTCAAAAATCGATGGACTTAATGCGCGATGAAGCGCTTCTTTATGCAAAAGACAGCCAAAGCGCGCACGGCGAAGCGAGCGTGCTCGGAATAGTTGACGTCAGGGAAGACTCGGCGGTTTTGCGCATGATACTGACGGTGCGGCATGCCGAACACTGGCAAGTGCAGCGCGAACTGACAAAGCGCATCAAAGAGCGCTTTGAAAAAGAAGGCATAGGGCTGTCGAAGCATCATATCAGAATATCGGGTGATTGAATGATCAAAACATTTGAGCTCAATGATCGGGTTATTATGAAAAAGCCGCATGCATGCGGGACAAATGAATGGACTATTACCCGTACGGGCGCGGATATAAAAATAAAATGCGCCGGGTGCGGACGCATAGTTATGATGGATCGGGCGGATTTTTTGAAGTCCGCAAAAAAAATCCTTACGGAGGAAGCAACGCATGAACAATAAGCTTACCAAATCCGAACGCAAAGCGATGCGGGAGGCGGTTGAAAAAATCCATGACAAAGACCCCGCATACAAACGCGCATCCAATATCGGCTTTCTTTTTTATCTGGCTACCGTGATCATCTGCGTTTTCGCATTCCGGAATTTTCTGATGGAACCCATCGACGTCGACGGCATTTCAATGAATTATACTCTCCTTGACAGAGAGCGCATGCTCGTGGAAAAGGTAAGCATGTGGCTCCATAAGCCCGAACGGGGAGAAATCATAATAGTCTATTACCCGGGTTATACCCAAAGCTGTGTGAAGCGGGTTATTGGGCTTCCGGGGGAAACGGTCGAGATAAGGGGCGGCGAAACCTATATCGACGGGAAAAAACTCGCTGAGGACTATTTGTTCGAGCCTATGTTCTACGACATGCCGCCGGTTACGGTTCCCGAAAACAGCGTATTCGTAATGGGCGACAACCGGAACAGCAGCGAGGACAGCAGGGACCCCAATGTTGGCAGCATCCCTTTTCATAAAATCGTAGGGCGAGTCGTGGCCGTAATGTGGCCTCCCGATTCCATCCGGAGCATGACGGGCTGACCGGGGAGTCTATCTGTTCGCATTTTATCTCGATTCACTGTTTTCTTTCGGAGGAGGAAAACGGATAGCTTTGGAAAAAAAACGGACGCGCACACAGTTGAATAAATGGGAATACGGTAAGCTTCGCATTGCGGCATGGCTTTTTACTTTTGCGGTTGCCCTTGCGGCGTCTCTTTTTCTCTATTCGTTTGTTTTTCAAGAAGTGCGCGTGACCGGAACATCGATGCAGCCGACGTTCAGCGAGGGCGAGGTGCTGCTGGTAAACAGGCTGTCGTTCTATATAAAATCGGTTCAGAGAGGGCAAATCGTCATATTCAGGAACAGAAAGACCGGCGATGAGTATATAAAAAGGGTGATAGGCCTTCCGGGCGAGCGCGTGCTTATACGGGAAGGCTGCGTTTATATAAACGGGATATATCTCGACGAGAGCGATTATCTCTCGTTTGCGGCGGGCGAGCTTGAAGAAATCACGGTTCCCCCGGAACACGTGTTTTTGCTCGGCGACAATCGAATCATTTCATTGGACAGCAGGGACGAATCCGTAGGCTGCGTGCGGATTCAGGATCTTCACGGCAGCGTGTTTTTAAGGCTTTTGCCGCTGGGGAGTTTTACGGTTTTTCTATAGGATTAATCACTAATTCTTTGAATAATAATCAAATGCGGAAGCAGCCCGCCGGCCTCGGTGTTTGTTTCGCTTAAAAGCTTGAGTCCTTTCGTTCCGATTATACATTTTTTAAGAAGATTGTGTTCCATCGTATAAAAAACGGCTGTGCCGCCCGGCGCGAGCCATTCGGTCAATTTTCGGGCGAGACCGCCGTAAAGCAGCTTGTTGCCGGCATGGCTGCCTACCCGGTTGCCGAAAGGCAGATTTGAGATGACCTCGTCAAAGGGCTGCTTAGCGATAAAATCAAGGCAGTTCATTCGGATAAATTTCGCTTTTATATTTGCAGCACGCGAGTTTTCCCGGGAAATACCGACAGCATATCCTGAAATATCAAGTCCCGTAAGCTCTGAGCAGGGGCAAAGCATACCCCGCTCTATCAGCATAGTTCCGCTTCCGCAGCAGGGGTCCAAAACCTTCGCTCCGATTTTCAGTCTGTGCCGCGCATAACGCAGCAGTGCGGACGCCATGGACGGCTTTATTGAAGCAGGCAGAGCGCGAAGCCTGTATGCGAAACGTTTGTCTTCGAAAGTGCAGAGCTTTATGAACAGATCGCATGTCGAGCGGGAAGCCTCAACGCGCAGTTCAGCCTCGTAACCCGAAGGTGAGTTTATAAAGCCTTCAGAGTCGAGCAGCACTGCCGTTTCTTTCGCCAGCGCCCCCCTGTCCGTATCCGCCTTTATCTCAAGCCGGTATGTATACGGCGGTCCGCCATCATGGACTCTGCTCAAAAAATCCATGCAATTCCCTTTATACTCAGCTATTGCCTTTGCGCTTAAGGGGATGCCGCACGCAACGGGGAAAAGCGCCTCATAAAAGGAACGGGCTTTAAAGAGCCTTTCAATATCATCGGTTTCTGCAAGAATGCTCTCCCCCGATATTTGACGGGGAAAAAAGCCGAGTTCCTCAATCTCATCCGAAAGCTGGCGGACAAATCCCGCATGCGCTCTGAGCTCAATCTCGGTTTTATCCTTAAGCCCTGTAAACACGTGCGAAATATCCGGCAGCAGCTTTGAGACGGCGGATTTGAGCGCAAAGCTTTCCTCCGCGTGATGCTTTGTCTGCGATTCGTCGAGTGAGGGAGGTACTCGGTAACTTTTTAATGCCTGCTCCGCGACGGGACCGCCGACAGACCCGAGGGCGAGGATTATGGACGGGCGGACGAACCTCGTATTTTCAGTAAGCAGCGCCTCCGCCAACGCGGAAGCGTCCTTTTCGCAGCACAGCGCGCCCAAAAGGCGCGCCGCGTTTTTTCTGAGCTTTGGAACGTCGGATTTAAGCGCCCGCAAAAGCGCGCTCCTGTCGGAAAAAAAACGGTTGATTTCGCTTCTGCAAGAGGAACGTTTAGCGAGCCTTGCAAGCAAAGCCGCGGCGGATACGGCCTGCTTGGGGCTCTCCGGCTTTGCAAAAAGCTCGCATGCGGGCCGAACGGCTTGTCCGCCCAAGCGGATGAGGCGCTCCGTACCCGCGTGTGAACAAAGCAGCTCCGTAAGTTCCTGTTTTGTTATCTCATCATTCATAATCGCGCGCGGTTCTTCTTATTGCCTCGAGCACCTCGTCCGTTCCGTCGGCAAGAGGTTCCGACGCCATTGCGGAAACGATCTCGAAACGCTTTTCGTACAGCTCGAAGACAGCCTGCAAAAGCGACTTCGGCGACAGAATTTGCTGGTCGAGAGTTATTGCGTAACCCCTGCGTTCAAAATATGACGCATTAAGTATCTGATCGCCTCTGCTGGTTTTGCCCGGCAGGGGGATCAGCAAAGCGGGTTTTGAGAGCGCAAGGAATTCGAAAACGGAATTGGCTCCCGCCCTCGACACGATGATGTCCGCGGCGGCAAACACATGCGGCATCTCATCCGTTACATATTCTACCTGCCTGTATCCCTTAAAATCGATCACATCATTGAGTTTGCCCTTGCCGCAAAGGTGAAGGACGTCGAATTTCTCAGTTAGCTCCGGCAGAGCCGCCCTTACGGCTTCATTAATAGCCTGAGCCCCCTGCGAGCCGCCCATTACGAGCAATATGGGCTTTTCGCCGGTAAAGCCCGCGAACTTCAGACCTATCTGCCTGTTTCCTTCATAAAGCGACGCCCTTATAGGAGTTCCCGTATGTATGCCTTTTTTATGCGTAAACTTCAGCGTATCCTCAAATGTGACGCATATCGTATTTGCGAAATGACCTGTAATGCGGTTGGCAAGGCCGGGCGAATAATCCGATTCATGAATAACGACCGGCGCTTTTCCTATTGCGCCGATAACTACCGGAACCGAAACGAATCCTCCTTTGGAGAACACAACGTTCGGCTTGATTTCTTTTATCAGCTTTCGCGCCTGGAAAATACCCTTAACGAGCCTGAACGGGTCCGTAAGGTTCTTAAGTGAAAAATACCGGCGAAGCTTGCCGGACGTGATTATATGATAGGTTACATCCGGGATGGGTTCTATCAGTTTCCGCTCGATTCCGTCCGCCGTACCCGCATAATGCAGACTCCAGCCTTCAACTCTGAGCTGCGGCATCAGCGCAATGTTGGGAGTAACGTGTCCGGCCGTACCGCCGCCGGTCATCAGTATGGTTCGCTTCATGAAAAAAGCCCTTCCAAAAAATCATGATGCCCTATAGAATATGCCGGCATCTTCAAATGTGATTATACCACCCGATTCCGTACATTACAATAAAGGCTGCATGTCACGGCAAACGGCTCAATTTGATTGAATTTCGCGAGTTCGTGTGTTATTCTCATATAATATATTATTTATTCATTGATGCGCGAAGAGAGGTAGTTTACAATGAAAAGCATGGATGCACTGGAACAATTCGGATGCAACGTATTCAGCGATGAAACGATGCGGGAGCGCCTTTCTCCCGAAACCTATTCCGCGCTGAAACATACCGTCGAGATGGGCGGAGAACTCACGATCGAAATCGCGAACGCCGTCGCTGCCGCCATGTGCGAATGGGCAAGGGAACGCGGAGCGACCCATTACACGCACTGGTTCCAGCCTATGACGGGCTCCACTGCGGAAAAGCACGACGCTTTTCTGGCGCCGGGCCCTTTCGGTCAGCGTCCTCTTATCAGCTTTTCGGGCAAAGCGCTTATCAAAGGCGAGGCGGACGGTTCATCCCTTCCCTCGGGCGGCCTTCGGGCGACTTTTGAGGCGCGGGGATATACGACGTGGGACTGCACCTCGCCCGCATTCGTAAAAACCGATTATGACGGAACGGGCGTTCTGTGCATCCCGACGGCATTTTGTTCCTTTTACGGCGATGCCTTGGATGAAAAAACTCCTCTGCTGCGTTCAATGGAATGCCTGTCCAAACAGGCCGTCAGGGTATTGAGGCATTTGGGGTTTGACGACGTAAAGCGGGTTACGCCCACCGCGGGCGCCGAACAGGAATATTTTCTGATAGATAAAAGCCACTTTTTAAAACGCAAGGATCTTGTTTATACGGGAAGGACTCTGTTCGGGGCGGCGCCCGCCAAAGGTCAGGAGCTTTTTGATCAATACTACGCGGCGATGCCCGAAAAGGTTTCCGCATTCATGAACGAACTGAACGCGGAATTATGGAAGTTGGGCGTGCCGGCCAAAACGAACCACAATGAAGTCGCACCCTCCCAGTACGAACTTGCGGTGATGTACTCGAGCTCGAATGTGGCGGCGGATTATAACCAGATCGTTATGGAGCAAATGCGAAGGGTTGCGGACAGGCACGGAATGACCTGCCTTCTGCACGAAAAGCCGTTTGCGAATATAAACGGTTCGGGCAAACACAACAACTGGTCGCTTGTGACCGATACCGGCAAAAATCTGCTTAAACCCGGCAAGGATGAAATAGGCCGCCGCGTTTTCTTAACCTTTTTGATAGCAATACTGGCGGCGGTGGACGAATACGCCGAAGCTTTAATAACGAGCTGCGCCACCCCGGGAAATTTGCACCGGCTGGGCTCGCATGAGGCGCCGCCCCGGATAATCTCCGTTTTTACGGGCGATCGTATCCTTTCTGAAATAGAAGCGTTTACAAACGGGTCCCTGTCCGAAGTACGGCATAAGGAGCATATGACGATGGGCGTCTCCACGCTTGCGGTGCTTTACAAAGACGAAGCCGACCGCAACCGCACCTCGCCGTTTGCGTTTACCGGAGACAAATTTGAGTTTCGCATGTGCGGTTCATCCCAATCGGCAGGATTTCCGAACACGGTGCTAAATACCGTAGCCTCCGAAAGCCTGAAGCGTATCGCGGACGCGCTGGACGAAGCGGATGATAAAATGGCGGCGCTGCCCAAGCTCCTCGGCGAAATGATGAAAAAGCACGGGCGCATAGTTTTCAACGGCAATAATTACTCCGGGGAATGGGCGGAGGAGGCGAAAAGGAGGGGGCTTCCCTGCGTAAAAAGCACGGTTGAAGCAATCGAAGCGCTGCAGGACCCCAAGATCGTCGACCTTTTCGCGAGGCATGACGTTCTGTCCGAAAGCGAGCTTTCGGGACGCAAAGAGGTGTATCTTGACAGCTTCAACCATATCATTCACATCGAAGCCGTTGCGATGCTGAAAATCTCCCGGCAAAAGATTATGCCCGCATGCGTCAGGTATTCGCTGACGCTTTCGAGCGCAATAAACGAGGCCGTTAAAGCGGGAATAGAACCCGCTTCGATAAAGGAACTGCTTATTAAGCTGAATACGTGCATGAGTGCGTTTTCCGGCTCCATAGAGACATTGTCCCGCGCGCTGGAAGAGACCTGTCACGCTGATGCCTCGGAACGGGCGCATGCTCTGCAGGAGAAGGTTTTGCCCGCAATGGAGCGGGTCCGGCACGCCGCTGACGCCCTCGAGCTGATCGTTGACAAGGAATACTGGCCGCTTCCGTCTTACGGAGAGATACTGTTCCATATAAATTAGCGGTTATAGTCAGTGGTTAGTGATTAGTGGTTAGTGGTTAGTGATTAATGAAGGTGAAATCTATTTGACGGTAGATTTTTATAAACTTTATACTGAGCGATGACAGGAAGATAATATCGTTTTCAAGCTGTTTATACGCATCTGCGTCAGCATATGCTTCATTCACTCACCACTAGCCACTAGCCACTATTCACTAATTATATCCATGTATATAGGAGGACTTATGATCGAATTCAAAAATTGCACATGCATGGAAGGGGTCGAGAAGCTCAGCAGTTTGTTGAGCCGCCTCAGCGTTTTAAGGCGCCTTCTGAGCTCGGGACCCATGCGGCTGCTTATTGAGATCTGTAATGACCTGAACGAAGGCGACATTATGAGGGCTTCCTATCATTATCACGACCTGGTCCATGAGCTTTTGATTGCGCCCTCCCGCAGAATAAGCGGAAACCTTTGGAAGGATTATATCGTCAGCCGGCTGCTGGACGAACCGAACGCGTTCTCCGATATGGCCGCAAAGGGCGAGCGTGACGAGCCTCTGTACAATGCCATGAAAACGGAGCTTTTGATTCTGGGCGAGCTCAGTGAACTGGACGGGAGCATAATAAAGCGATGGATTGCGGAACGCCTTAGGGATATAAAATTAAAGCCGCGGCAGGTACGGGATACTATTTCCCTCATGTCCAGCGCCGCGTGGGCGGGCGGAACTCACCGGCCCCTTCCCTCGGATGAGCCGCAGCTTGCATCCTTGCCACAGCTGCCGGGTTCGCTTAATGAAACCGAATGGCTTAATTGGGATTATCCGGAACCCGTTCTGGACGGCAGCTATATAGCCGACGAAGCGCTTGAGGAGGTTTACAGGCGCCTTTTAAGCAAGGCGGACTGGCGAAGCATGCAGGAGGACCTTTGGAATTTCCACGGCGCTTACGGGAGCGGAATTTTCCTCAAATACCGCCTGTTCTGCCTCAGCGAAGGCGGGCTTGAGCCCGTTTCCGAAGCTTTGATGCCGGAGCAGGACAATTTGACATTTTTTGAGCAGCAGCGTGCCGTTATCGTAAACAACGTCATCACTTTCCTGCAGGGGGAGCGCGCGGCTGGAATGCTGCTGACCGGAGGAGAAGGCACAGGAAAAACAACTCAAATCCTCTCGCTCGCGCACGAGTTCCCCCAAATGCGCCTCGTATTCGTGGACAGCCGCAGCGCGGGCGAGTGTTCGGAGCTTTGGCGGATGCTGAAGGGACAGCCGCACAAATTCATAGTGCTTGTCGACGATATCGATTTCGAACAGGACAGCTTCAAGCTGTTTAAAGCCGGCGTTATGGCAGGCAGGTCGATTCCCGGAAACGTACTGCTGTGCGCGACCGCGAGGTGCGGCGAAAGCTCGCTTTTCCCGCTCAGGGTGCATTTTACTTATCCGCCTCTGAAGACATTTATTGAGCTCGTTCAGCAGCTTCTCAAGCGCGAGGGATATGACGTCGATTATGATACCGTTCAGAATGCCTGCATCGATTACAAAGCGGCGGCCAACGAAGAGCTTTCATTCAACGCCGCAAAGCGCGTGATGCACACGATACTCGGCGGTTGACAAAATCGCTTTCCTCTGCCGTTTTTACGTGCATACTTAAGCTTAAAACTTCACATTCTTACGTCATACGGACGTGACGGAGGATGAAAAATGAAAAAAGCTCTGCTGATCGGTTTTTCTATGCTTCTCGTTTTTTTGTTTTGCGCATGCGGAGGCAATTTACGCCAGGCGGATGTAGACTTGAAAAAGTTTTACGACAAGCTGAAAACGCAGTTTGATATTCCCGATCAGGAGGCTGTGAAAAAAGAAGATATTGAAGCGCTGTTCCCGGGCATGGAAAAAATAAAACTGAAGCAAAGCGTGCTGATGGTAGCCAAGGATAGGGATTTTTCAAACGAAATACTTATGGTCGAGGCTGAAAACGAGGAAGATTCCGCAAAGATCGCGGAGATTTTCGAAGCGCATCGCGATTCTCTTCAAGACAAATGGAGCACCGGTTTTGCGGATCAGCTCAAACTCGTCAACGACGCGGTGTTCAAGGCCAACGGGAAATACGCAATACTCGCAATCGATCCCTCGTCGGACAGGATCGGGGAAGAGTTCGATAAACTGTTCAAAAAGTAAAATACGTCGCAACAGCAGCCGGTTTACACAGCATTCTTTACGGTCGATCCGGGTTTTTAGTTTTTAGATGACGTATTTTTTTTCGGAAAAGGCTTGTAATCCTTAAATTTCGGTATAGAGTATATATGGAAACCTTTCTATTTTATTAAGTACTGCGATTCGTTATTACGGGTGGTATATTATGGCCTGTCAATCGAATTCTTTCGCCAGAAAACGCATTGAAACGTTCCCAAGGATCAGTCTCGGCATGTTTCCCACACCCCTGCACCGGCTTGAAAGGCTCAGCAGGCATATTAACAGGAACGTTTATATAAAACGCGATGATCTCTCGGGGCTCGCGCTTGGCGGAAACAAGGTTCGAAAACTTGAATTTCTGCTGGCGGATGCGGTCAATAAGGGCTGCGATACGGTGATTACGACGGGCGGCGCCCAGTCCAACCATGCGGTACTGACCGCTGCTTGCTGCAACAAGCTGGGGCTTTCTCCCTTTCTTGTGCTCAAACGCCGCGGCGTTTACGGAATGAAAGGAAACCTCATTATAAACGCGCTGCAAAACGCAAATGTGCGGTTCGCGGATTTTGATGATTATTCAAGGGTATATGAAAAAATCGATGAACTCGCTGCTGAACTGAGGCTTTCGGGCAAAAATCCCTATGTGATCCCCGTCGGCGGCTCGGTTCCTCTCGGGTGCCTCGGCTATGTCCTGTGCGCTTTGGAGATATCCCTGCAAATGAAGGAAACGCGACCGGACCATATCGTTTGCTGCACGGGTTCCGGGGGAATGCACGCGGGGATCGCGTTGGGAGCAAAAATATTCTTCGAAGGAACGAAGGTTACGGGTATCGGCGTATCGGACGACCCTTTCGAGGAAACCGTATTCGGCCTTATGAAACAAACCGCAGCTTTGCTGAATGTTCCGTGCGATATAAAAGCTTCTGACGTCAGATTGCATTTTTGTTTCGGGGAAGGTTACGCCGTTCCGTCAAAGGAAGGCATGGCGGCTGTCAAGCTGATGGCATCGACGGAAGGGATTTTGCTCGATCCCGTCTATACGGGGAAGGCGTTCGCGGGTTTTTTGCAGCTATGCGAAAACGGAGAGATCAAGGAAAATGAAAATGTTTTGTTCGTGCACAGCGGCGGAGCGGGGGCGCTGTTTGCCGTTTTGGAGCAATATCCCGATTACATATAAACAAAATTCAGGAGCGGTGGACATATGAGCAAAATGAAAATCACGGAAATTCGCTTGGGGAAAATCTCGGTGCCTTTGCGCGTACCCTTTAAGACCGCGCTCAGAAGCGTAAACAGCGTTGAGGATGTTATAGTCGAAATCCATACCGATACGGGAGCCGTGGGTTACGGCGAAGCGCCGCCGACAGGCGTAATTACGGGCGACACGTCGCTTTCCGTAATCGGCGCGTTCAGGGACCATATCGGCAAGGTGCTGACGGGAAGGGACGTTGACGAGTTCGAAGACCTTATGATACTGATAAACGGCTGCATCGAGAAAAACACAAGCGCAAAGGCGGCGGCGGATATGGCGCTGTGGGACCTTTACGGGCAGCTCTACGGCATACCGGTCTATAAGCTTCTCGGCGGAAGCAGGAAAAGCATCGCAACGGATATTACGATAAGCGTAAACGAACCCGAAGAAATGGCGAGGGACAGCATCAGCGCATCCGAGCGTGGATTCGATTGTCTAAAGGTCAAAGTCGGAAGGGAGCCAGAAAAGGATATAGCAAGGCTGAAGGCGATAAGGGACGCAGTCGGGTACGGCGTGAAGCTTCGCATCGACGCGAACCAGGGCTGGAAGCCCAAGGAGGCCGTGCGGATACTTCGCGGAATGGAGAATGAGGGGCTCGATATCGAGTTTGTGGAGCAGCCCGTAAATGCTCATGATATAGAAGGGCTAAAATACGTAACGGACCGGGTGGGCATTCCCGTGCTTGCGGATGAAAGCGTGTTTTCGCCCGTCGACGCTTTGAAGGTACTCCAAATGCGCGCCGCGGATCTGGTTAACATCAAGCTCATGAAATGCGGGGGAATCTACAATGCTCTGCGCATAGCGGCCTTGGCCGAGCTGCACGGCGTTGAATGCATGATCGGCTGCATGCTCGAATCAAAGCTCAGCGTCAACGCCGCCGTTCACCTTGCCTGCGCCAAGCGCGTAATCACGAAAGTTGATTTGGACGGGCCGGCGTTGTGCCTTGAAGACCCGATCATCGGAGGCGCGGTTTTTGACGAAAAAGATATTACGGTCAGCGACGAACCGGGACTAGGAATAAAGGGAGTCCGGGGAATTCAATATATCGATTGAAAAAGGAGAGAGCAATATGAGAAAACTTTTTATTAGCGCCGACATCGAGGGCACGGCGGGCATCGCGCACTGGGACGAAACGGAGAAAAGCAAAGCGGATTATACCTATTTCGCAAAGCAGATGACGAGGGAAGTGAAGGCTGCCTGCGAAGGCGCCGTCCGCGCCGGAATAGAGGAGATCCTCGTAAAGGACGCGCATGACAGCGGCCGCAACATCGACCCGTCCGCTTTGCCTGAATGCGCATCCGTATATCGCGGCTGGGCAAGGCACCCGTTTTGCATGATGTACGGCCTTGACGACTCATTCGAGGGCGTAGTGTTTACCGGCTATCATTCCGCAGCCAATATGAATTCGAATCCTCTCTCGCACACGATGGACACAAGAAACAACTTCGTGAAAATCAACGGCGAGATTTGCAGCGAGCTCATGATAAACAGCCTGACCGCGGCTTATACCGGAGTACCCGTTTACTGCGTATCGGGGGACAGGGGCTTATGCGAATGGATCCGTTCGGTCAACCCGAATATACTTACTGTTCCCGTAAGCGAGGGCTACGGCAGCGGTACGAAAGGGCTGCATCCGGATGTCGCCGTGAGGAGGATCGCGGAAACCGTTGAAAAAGCTCTCAAACAATCAAAAAGGCAGGACTGCATGTTCCCTCTGCCCAAAAGTTTTAATGTCGAAATCAATTTCAAGGATCATTTCCTGGCGCAAAGCGGAAGCTTTTATCCGGGAGCCAAGCAGACAGGCCCGAGGACAGTTGAATTTTATGCCGAAGATTATTGGGACGTGCTTTGCTTCTTCCACTTTGTTCTTTAAGGGATAGTGGATAGTGGTTGATGGGTAGTGGTTAGTGTCCAGTGGTTAGTGGTCAGTGAATAAAAAATCTGCCTTGCGGCAGATTTGAGGGTATCAATTTATAAATCACTTGACGCCGACCGCTTAATGAAACCGTTCATACCGTAATGAATAAAAGCATCTGCACCGGCAGATGCTTCATTCACTGATCACTCGCCACTCAACACTAATCACTTATCGTCTGAGCGCTTTCGGTTTGCCGAGTATCTCGCTGAACAGTATTGCCTGAACGATTGAGTTCTTCGCAAAGCTCAGCCGGTATCCGCTGATATCGACGGCCGGCGGCGTTTGGACCGGTTCCGAGCCGGGCGGGCATTCGACAAAACTCGTCATGCTCGTTTCCTGATGCGCGTGACCGCCCGCCGAGGACGCTTTGACCGTATGCAAAGCGCTTTTATAGGTCGATTGAAGGGTACTCGGCGAAGCTCCTTTTTTATATTGCGATTCGGTCTCAAGACCTTCTTTTGATTCGAACACGATGCTGCCTTGAGGATGTTTTCCTTCGGCAGACCCAAATGGGGAGCCCTCAAATTCATCCGGGAAACGCGCGCTGCGCGCGGGCTCCGGACGGACAGGGTTTATGGGCTGCTGCATCGGGCGGTCCGGGAAGCCGCGCTGCTGTCCGGGCGCGTTCATGTTACCGCTTTGCGCCCGGCGCTGCTCCTCCGCCCTTTGTGCGGCGGCTCTTCGCGCTTCCTCCTGCTTTTTTTTCTTCGCGAAATTGCCCAGGAATATTACTATCGCGATTATGATGAATAAAAACTCCATATGCCCCTCCTAAACCGCTAATGCGGGCGGACAATCAAAACGGGAAGCATTAAGGAAAAGGATCACTTGTTCGGGTCTCCTTTGGCAGGTTCCGCACCCTTGCTGATGGAGTCGCGCATGCGGGTGTCAGAAATGACGTTCTGCATATTGTAGTAATCCATCACGCCAAGCTTGCCTTCGCGGAAAGCGGATGCGATCGCGCGCGGAACTTCGGCCTCCGCCTCGATAACCCTTGCGCGCATCCCCTGAACTTCCGCGATGTTTTCCTGCTCCTGGGCGACAGCCATCGCCCTGCGCTCTTCCGCTTTTGCCTGAGCTATGCGTTTGTCCGCTTCGGCCTGGTCGATCTGCAGCTGCGCGCCCACGTTGCGGCCTACGTCCACATCCGCGATGTCGATGGAAAGGATTTCAAAAGCGGTTCCCGCGTCAAGGCCTTTATTAAGGACGGTACGGGAAATGAGGTCGGGATTTTCCAAAACATCCTTATGGCTTAAGCTGGACCCGACCGTAGTTACGATACCCTCGCCGATACGGGCAATGACAGTGTCCTCGCCCGCGCCGCCAACCAGCCGGTCGATGTTCGCCCTTACCGTTACTCTCGCCTTTGCACGAAGCTCGATACCGTCCTTTGCGATGGCGGCGATGACGGGCGTCTCGATGACCTTGGGGTTGACGCTCATCTGCACTGCCTGCAGAACGTCGCGTCCCGCAAGGTCTATTGCGGCGGATTTCTCAAAATCCAGCGGAATGCCGGCGCGCTGCGCGGCAATCAAGGCGTTGACCACTCTGTCCACGTTTCCGCCTGCCAGCAGGTGCGCCTCGAGCTTGTTGATGTTGATGTCAAGCCCCGCTTTTGTAGCTTTGATCATCGGGTTTACGATTCTCGCGGGGATGACCTTTCTGATCCTCATCCCGACAAGCTGGAATATGCCTACCCGGACTCCCGAAGCGAGCGCGGATATCCACAGCCTCAAAGGCACAAAGCTGAGGAATATGGATAAAAAAATGATTGCGCCGATAATAACGATTACGGCTAAAAAAATCGGAGGCATAGTGTTCCCCTTTCTTATACTGTAGTTTTATCAACGGAGCTAAGCTTTAGGCTTTGTCCGTAATGACCCACAAGTGCTAATCTTCCTGTTTGATTTCCTTTACGACGATGCGGGTCCCCTCAACGCGCTCTATGCGCACCCGCTTGCCTTTCTCCACAAGTTCGCCCGCTGTGACGACATCCAGCCTGATTCCGTCGAATTCGGCGTTTCCGGCAGGTCTCAGCATATTGACGGCCGTTCCCTCGCGGCCCGTCATCGCCTTGATTTCTTCGCTTGAAAGCGAGGTGGAGCCGGCGCTTATGGAATCGTTGAGCACTATTGAAGAGCGCGATAACCTGCCGTGCGCAGCCGATCTGAATATCACCGCGCCCGATACTATGATTATGATGAGTATAAGCGCGAATGTGATAAGGCCGCTTTCAAGCGTATCGGCGCGCAGCACTATGGAGGCGATGAGCGCGATTATACCGAGTATTCCGGGCGCTCCTATACCGGGAGTAAACATTTCAAAAACAAGCAGCCCGAGTCCCGTCAGCAAGCAAAGCACCGCGGGCAAATTCCAGCCAAGCAGGTATTCCATAAACATACTGAAATCCCCCTTTTATCGATTACTTTAATTATACCATACGACCAAAAGAAAAATATGTCTATTCCTGTAACGCCGGGTGAAAACTTTAGAACAGATTCCAAACGTTTGCATTGAACCAATCATAGCCCAGGTCCGAATAGGGCAACGCGCCGTTCTTCATCAAGAGGCCCGCGACTATCCACAAAAGGATCAGTATCAACGGAACGCAAAGAACTATTGCGGCGTTATAAAGCCCTCTGGAATCGGTTTTTTCGCGCTCGGGCTTGTTTTGCCGGTACTTCCTGTTCTCTCGGAGCTCATTTATCCACTCATCGTCATCAAGGGAATACGGCTTTTCCGTATCGGGTGATTCCGTGCTGACGCTTGTCGCCTGAACGGGTTTATCCGCCTTGGCGGGACGGATGTAATCGTCCGCTTCCGTATTAGGCTGAGGTTCGGTCGGCATGGTGCGCTTCACCCTTCTCGGCATAACGGGATTTCCCGGCACCTCGGCAGCTTCCGCGAATTCATTTACAAGCCTTTCGCTCCGGATTTGCCCTTCGGCGGGTCTTATGGCTTCGGATTCAAATATAGATTCAGCCTCCTCAGGCTTATTGTCCTTCGGACGGGCAAGCCTGTCGCAAAGCCCGTTCAGCCATTCCTCGGTTATAGTCATCGATGCGGCCGCCGCGGTGGATTCTTTAACGATTTCTCGAAGAATGCCCTTCGCTTTTTCGGGATCGCCCGTCAGTTCGAACGCCCTCTGGTAGAGAGGTTTTGCGGTTTGTGTGAGAAGGTCCCGAAGAGCTGCCTTATCCATGCCATCCATAATCGATTCCCCCAGTCAAAATTACATAAATTGCCATGATTTTCACTTATTATACAGGACTTGAACATGAAACGCAACTGCGGGAAATCCTTGATCCGAAAAGAGATGGCCGCATTAACCGGTAGCCGGCATAAGCCCGTCACATTCGGCCGTACTCCATGCAAGCATGATTGCGGGGGCCCCGTCATAAACATTTTCTATGGTCTGTCGAATGAACATAAAAAGGCTGTCCGTTCTGATGCTGGCGGTTATTTTCGTCATCCTTGCCGTCAGGGGATGCTTTATTGCGATGAATGAAACCGGGCAGGAGCCGGATATCCCGCCCGGAACGGATTTTGTGATCAAGGTGTTCGATCACAATGCGAAACGTGCGCTCACTATGCCGCTTGAGGAATACATCGTGGGAGTGACCGCCGCGGAAATGCCGGTATCCTTTGAACTCGAAGCGCTCAAGGCCCAGGCCGTCGCCGCGCGTACATTCGCGGTGCGGCGCATAAAAGATCTCGGCGGAACACCGTGCGGAAAAAGCGGCTGCGACATTTGCACGGACAGTTCCTGCTGCCAGGCATGGGATTCACAGGCTCAGATGGAAAAGCATTGGGGTTCCCGATACGAAAAAAACCGTCAAAAAATAGTTACGGCCGTATTCGGCACGAAAGGCCTGATTGCAACATATGCGGGCGAACCCATAGAAGCCATGTATCATTCCACCTCGGGCGGCAGAACGGAGGACAGCGAAAACGTATATTCGTCGGCTCTGCCTTATCTTCGCTCGGTCGAAAGCCCCGGCGAGGAAAACGCGCCGTATTTTGCGGGCGAGGAAAAGTATACGCGAAAAGAATTCGCAAAGCTTGTCAACAAAGCATTTCCGAAGGCTGACCTCAAAGCGGACGATCTTGAGAGCCGGGTAAAAATCCTTACAAGATTCGACAGCGGAAGGGTGGCTCAGCTTAAGCTGGGAAATGATACAGTCACGGGCCGTGAGTTCAGAAGCGCTTTGGAACTGCAAAGCGCCAACTTTAAAATCGAGATAGGCAGCAGGAACGTAATCGTTAAAACCATCGGTTTCGGTCACGGCGTGGGCCTCTCACAGCTCGGCGCAAACGCGATGGCAAAAAAAGGCGACTCGTTTGACGAAATCCTTTGCCATTATTATACGGGAATTAGGCTTGAAAAGCTGATTCCGGACTGACTGCCGGGAGGTCCCGCCGCCTTTCAATATCGGATTGACGGATTATAATTTTCTTTTATCACGGTAATACTTTTCCAAAGAGGTGATTTTTTTGGAAAAGCAAAACAACCGTTTTAAATTGAAATACGGGGAGTTTAAAAAGAAAGCGGCAAGCTTTCTGGAGAAAAAGGGTTTTTATTTCGTACTGCTGGTATGCCTTGCGTTAACGGGAATTGCAGTCGCGATTACATTGGGCCCGAAAAAGCCGCAGGATGATCCCTCGTCGACGCCCGATACCGTCGAGGCCCGGCATTCCGAAGACGAAAGCATCGCTATGATAACGCCGTCCCCGACGCCCAAAGCTTCTCCTTCTCCGGCCCCGACGATTACGGTCATGCCGGATTTTACCATAGCGCCTACCAAAGCGCCTAAAAAGGCTCCCTCAAAGGCTTCCCCGCCGGTGGACGGCGATATCATACTCGGATTTGCCAAGGACAAGCACATTTATTCTCGCACGATGGGCGACTTCAGAACTCATCCGGGAGTGGATATCGCAGCGAAGGGTGGCACGGAGGTAAGGGCAGTTTTAGCCGGTAAAGTGGCGAATGTATATGAAGATGATCTTTTCGGCGTTACCGTTGTCATCGAGCATTCGGAAAAGCGGAAGACCGTTTATGCAAACCTGCAGCAAAATCCCCCGGTCAAAAAGGGCGACAGGCTTGACCAGGGAAATATTGTCGGCCTCATCGGCGATACCGCTGTCGTCGAGTGCGCTGAGGACGCTCATCTCCATTTTGAGTTTCACGTCGATAACGAACCGGTCGATCCTGCTGAATATGTGCTTTTAATTAAAGACGGCTGAATAATCTAAACAGACGAAAATATCGGGCCGCCCGCTTCCGGGCGGCCTTTTTGCCCCGAATCCTCTATTCAATTATCAAGCAGATTTCGTTGACAAAACCCGTTTTGCCCAAAGCCTCGATTTTATACCAAGATCCGCTTTTGCCGAGAACGGTTACCGGCGTGCCGGGCGGAAGCTCGCCGATTCTCTTGCCAGACGTGGAAGGCCGGTCCCTGAGGTTTGCGATCAACGATGGCTTGACAAACGCTTTCCGGCCGATCAAATTCGATTCGACAAACCCGAAACCGTTTTCGGGAAGCGAATCCGAAGTCCCGTTGAACGCGGGATATTGCATAACGGTTTGAAGCTTAACGTATTTTGCGCTCATATAGCCCGATACGCCGCCGAACGAGCCGTAATACCATTCAAGCTCCGGGTTTTCAATCACCACAACTTCTTCGCCCCGGCCGATGGTTTTAAGGCGCTTTGAGGACGTGCTCATGGACTTGTATATGTAAGTCTTATCGGCAGCGACGTAAGCCTTTTTGAAATTTACGGGCTCATCGGGATAGCACAGAATATACTGCGTTTTAATGTATCCGAGCTTTCCTTTTGCGGTCTCGGCCTTTACCCAGTCGCTTCCAATCTGCAGCAGTTTTACTTTATCGCCTCGTTTAAGCACCGCCAAAGTCTTGTCGCGGCTCGAAAACCCCGACCTGAGAGGCGCTTTGTCCGCGTTGATTACCGCAGGTACGATTACAGGGTACGGCTTGCCGTCGGCAGGCTGCCGGTAGTCACTGTAACTCGGAATCTGAGATTTCAGTATTTTTATAAGTTCCGGGTTTTTAGGCCGTATCCTTACAATATTCACCGCCGTGCCCGGAGGACAGTTATAAAATATCCATTGGGCATGATGAGGCAGCACCCGTATGCATCCGTGGGATACGGCTCTGCCTAAGTTACGATATGCGGAGGAGGACATGGATGAAAGCTTTTCGGAATCATACATCACGCTGTGTATGTAAATACCTCTGACCACTTGAGTCCAATAAGCGGCATACTGCCCGAAAGCGACAAAATAGCCGAACCGTTCTTTAAGATCGCCTACCCTGAACGTACCCGACGATGTCCGGTTCTCCCGATTCCCGGTCGTACAGAGTCCTTGAAAAACGATCTTATTTCCGAGGCTGTTATCATAAACGGTTATTATCTGGTTGACGAGATCGATTTCTATAAGATATCTGTCGGGATCCGTGTTGTCATAATCGACTTTGCTTGTTAATCCCGGAAGTACTTCGGCTCCGGATACGGGCGCCAGCATGAGGAGCGAAATGAGTGCGAACGCCGCGGCTAAACATCGTTTCAACGAAAAATCCTCCTTTATTCGGTTATCGTTTTGTATTATTATAACAAATTTCCATAGTTTGCATATACCTTTAAAGCATCATAAAAACAAATAAAGCGCGCAAGGGGCTTAATCGCGCCTGATATCTTATGGCAGGGTACCCTGCCTTTCGACATGCCGTGAAGCGTGCCCGGGCGATCATTTCCACATATTGTGGCTTTATATTTCCCTAAATACAATCCATTGTATTATATGACATTATTTTCACAAGTTTTCGATGAGTTTCGCCACCATAATACAAAAGTAGTTGTTGTGTGCGAAAATTAGTATAGTACAATATATATAGAGTAATCGACGGCATTTTTACCCAATAAGCGTTGGATTTCTACCGTTAACGATTAAATCAAACAGGGGGAGGACGGCATTATGGAAAAATATCGCATTCTTGTCGCAGATGACAACATTCGTTTTCAAAATTCGGTCCGCGACTACCTTATCGCTCAGGAACAGGTGCGTCAGGTTGATGTCGCGTCCGACGGGCAGATTGCCCTCGAATTGCTGAGAGCCGGGCGTTATGACGTACTGGTGCTTGATTTGATAATGCCCCATATCGACGGTTTCGGGGTGCTGGAACAGATAAGCGCAGGCATGTTTGAAAACCCTCCTTTGATTATTGTGGTCAGCGCTATGCGCCACGAGGATATGGTCCGCCAGGCGTGCGCGCTGGGCGCCAAGTATTACATGGTAAAGCCTGTCGAGCCGGAGACCTTGTTCAGGCGCATTACGGATATGCTGGAAAGCCCGGCCGTAACGGCGCGCTCGATGGTGATGGGAATGGCGCCGCAGCCAAAATCCCTTGATGAGAAGATCACTTCGGTGTTTTTGATAATAGGGATCCCCGCGCATATCAAAGGATATCATTACCTTCGCGAAGCGATCCGGATGGTTTACTTCAATCCCGATATGATAAACCGCATCACGAAGGAATTGTATCCCGGTATTGCGAAAAAATTCTCAACGTCAGCAAGCAAAGTGGAACGCGCCATACGCCACTCGATTGAGGTGGCGTGGACCCGCGGCAAAATCGAAAACATAAACCAACTGTTCGGATATAATATTTACGGCAAAAACGACAAGCCGACAAACGGCGAGTTCATAGCGCTTCTGGCGGATAAGCTGATCATGGAGGATGCAAGGACAAAGGCAGGAAAGGAAGAAACGGCATAACGGCTTCGCGGATAGGCTGCGGCTTACCCGCGACTTCAATAGATAAACGCTCTCAGTTTTGATGAGAGCGTTTATTAAATCGGCATAGCCTGCTTTACAGAGACAGCGGCTTTTGCATAGAGCAAAGGACCGATTGCGCGTAAAGCTGTGCAGCGATCGCCAAATAATCCTCGTCCGGCTGAAATCTGCCGCTGTGCCACGGATAATTTTCGCGCGTCCTGCTTCCCGAACCCAAAAAATAGAAAAACCCGGACACATGCTTCATAAAAACGGCAAAGTCCTCCGAGCCCATTGAGGGCCGAATATCCATGACGCCGTCAGGACCCAAAACCTTTTCGGCCGCGGTTTTCGCAATCCGGTACATGCTTTCATCGTTCACAAGCGCGGGCGGACCGCCGTTGAACATAACTTCGGCCCCGCAGCCGTACGCTTTAGCCGTTGAGCGGACTATGTCATTAAGGCGTTCGATCGCCGTTTGCATCACGCCGTCCGAAAGCGCCCTGATGCTCCCGGTCATGGTAAGCTCGTCCACAATAAGGTTATCCTGCGTGCCCGCGTGTATGGAGCAAACGGACAGAACGGCGGGGTCTCTCGGGTCCACATTTCGGCTCACTATGCTTTGAACCGAGTTGATTACGGAGGCGGCGCAAACGATTGGGTCGCGCGTAGTGTGAGGAAGCGCTCCGTGCCCTCCAACTCCGGTTATTTTTATTGAAAAGTTGTTTTTTGCGCTCATAAGCGCGCCGAGCTTAACTCCCGCCGTCCCCACCGGCAGTTCGGGAACGTTGTGTATGCCGAACAGCATGTCCGGTTTGTATTTTTCAAATAAACCGTGATTGAGCATAAGCTGAGCGCCCGCGGTTATTTCTTCCGCCGGCTGAAAAATAAAAAGCACATTTGCGCAAAGCTCTTCACGCATATCGGAGAGTATCATGGCGGCGCCCAAAAGCGAAGCGGTGTGCAGGTCGTGACCGCACCCGTGCATGACGCCGGGATTCTCGGAGGC
The DNA here is from genome assembly GCA_002070205.1 of Firmicutes bacterium ADurb.Bin182. Taxonomy (GTDB): domain Bacteria; phylum Bacillota; class Clostridia; order Christensenellales; family CAG-138; genus MWCU01. The sequence continues at coordinate 29,296 of MWCU01000038.1, forward strand.
GTCAGGCGCTCCGGTTTCCTCCTTAAGCTGAAGCGCGTCTATGTCAGCCCTTAGAGCTATCAAGGGCCCCTGTTTTTTGCCCCTCAGAAGCGCGACGGCTCCCGTATCGAGCTTCAAGTCAAGAAGTTCAATACCCAATGATTCCAATTCCTGTTTGATGACGCGCGTAGTTCGGTATTCCCGGAAACTTATTTCGGGGTGCCTGTGCAAGTCGCGCTTTATTTCCCTTATCCGATTATCGTATTTTTCCGTTTCAAGTCTCATGCTTCTTTTAAAGGAACAAAAGTTCCGCTCTTTGTTTCCCGGATCTCCTTCTTGTGTTTATATTTATTTTGATGCTTTCGGACTGCTTTAAAATTAATTTTTTGAACCTTTTACAAAAGACCTGATCTTTTCAAAAACCCCGGCGCTGATGACGTGCTCGATCCTGCACGCGTCTAAAACCGCCTGTTCCTTTTCGACCCCGGGCACCCGCATCAAAAACTCCGCAATTATCCTGTGCCGCTCATAAATCGCTTCGGCTTTTGCTTTGCCTTCTTCGGTCAGTGTTATGAACCCGTTTTTATCGGTCTCGATAAGGCCTGCGCTGCGCAGAATCCCCATCGCGCGGCTGACGCTGGGCTTTGAGTAAGACAACTCCTGTGCGATGTCGACAGACCTGACTGCCCCCTGTCTCTGCTTAAGAACCAGGATGGTCTCAAGATAGTTTTCTCCGCTCTCCTTCATAAATACCCTTTCTGTTCAACAGGGAACTTTTTATGAGCCTGAAGCTTTTTTCCCGCCGGCGACACAGGGGGATGGTTCGGGATTATTGAAAAAGTGCTTAAATTGTCATTCCGAAGGAGCAAAGCGGTTGAAGAATCTCCGAAATTAGACCATCTTTTAAATTCTTCGCTCGTGCGCGAGGTCCGCAGAAACTTCGTTTCGCTTCACCTCGACTTCGGCTAGCATAAGTTTGTAACTTGTGCCACGTCCGCTCAGAATGACAAAACTCGAGTTTTTCAGCAATCTTGGACGGTTCATCTGTGTCACAGATACTTATCTATCATTTTCTCCGTAACGCCCCTGTTTTTGATGATCTCCCTGTAAAATTCGCCGCTTTGCTTGACGGTGCGCTTTTGCGTTTCAAAATCGCAGGCAACGATTCCGAAAGGAGCGCTTTCGCCGTCAAGCCATTCAAAATTGTCAAGGAAAGTCCAGTGATAAAATCGTTCAAGCGGAAGTCCTGTACCTACTGCCGCCTTCAGATGATCGTAAATAAAGCGCGCCCTGAAAGCGTCCTTTTTGTCGCAGGTGCCGTTTTCGGTAATCCATACGGGCAGCTTGTATTGTTCGTATTGTTCCCGCATCAACTCGGCAAGTCCCTCCGGGTAAATCTCCCAGCCGAGATCGTTTTTCAAAACGTCCGGGAACGTGCCGTTTTCAAAGCCTTTTACAGCGTCGCGCGTATAATAATTGATTGCTATAAAATCGCAAAAACGTCCCCTGCCTAAGGGAGAACCCAATCCTACCGGAAAATTCAGCGCGCCCGTAAACATGCTTTTGGTCAAGGCGTCCTGGAACATGTAGGAAAGCGCTGACGCTCCCATGCGGTCGAAAACATTCCGTTTACGCATGGGTTCAAATACCCTTAAGTGGTTGGCAAAGCTTACCTTAGGCTCCTCTATGCCCCTTTCGCCATAAATCTCGTGTATTAATTTATAGCTTTGAATATGGCACAACGCCAGATTTTTAAAAACCCTCATGGCCGCGGATAGGCTTTTTTTGCCCGGAGGCCATTCGCCGAACACAAAGCCCAGCGTACCGTACACGTTAGGTTCGTTAATTGTTATCCATTCGCCGCACAGATCACATAGCCGTTCGACCGTGAACCGCACAAACCTTAAAAACTGTTTGACGCAGTCCTTGCTTTCGAATGCGCCCGCTTTTTCAAACCATAAGGGATTTGTAAAGTGATGAAGAGTGATGAGCGGCACGATTCCGTTTTCGCGAAGCAGCTTAAGCTCCTCACGGTAATGCCCGATTGCGGATTCGTCGAAACTGCCTTCCTCCGGTTCGATGCGGCTCCACTCCACTCCCAAACGATAGCATTGAAGGCCGAGGTCCGCCATGAGCTCTATATCCTCGCGATAGCGGCTCCAATGATCGTTTGCCCGAAGCGTTGTGCTTCCGTCCTTTATATGGCCCTTTTCACACCATTCATACCAGGAGTTGTTCTTGTCGCCGCCCTCGATCTGCGTTGCGGCTGTCGCGGCTCCCAAAAGGAGATTTTCCGGAAGAGAAAACGGCTGCGGTTTTTGCATGTCAACACCTCCGTATTTACGGCAATTATATCATAAGTTTGAATAACCTGTCAGCCTGTCGGGAGCGTCGATCAAACGATCAGCACGCGCCGCCCGCCTGCTCGCGAAACCGGAGTTTTTGAGCCTTCGACCATCTGCCGTAAAGAAACTTCGCTACGGCCGTTTCGGGGATCAGCCTGCCGAAAAAACTGAGCAAGGCATTGACCACACCCGGAATATAAACGCGCCGTCCCCTTAATGCTTTTTCTATTGTGCGGCGGGCGACAGTCTCCAATCGGTTGGTCGTAAGCTTCCCCCAAAACCCCTGCGCTTGGATGCCCGCAAGGGCGTCCGGCGTAGTCGGAAGCCCGCCGGGGCACAGGGCGAGCACCGATACATTGCGGGATTTCAATTCCTGACCCAAAGCGTACGCGAGGCTTAACAGAAACCTTTTGGAAGCGGCGTAGACGGCCTTGAGCGGCATCGGATACATCGACGCGAGGCTCGATACGAATACGAGATAAAACCGCTTCGAACTGCCGTTTCGCCTCGCCAGCGCCTTATGTGTGACGGAAAGCGTCGCTTCGATGTTCAGCCTCACTATTTTGAGTATGTTATAAGAGCTTCGCTCCAAAAACCCGCCCTCGAAATCGATGCCCGCGACATTCATAAGCATATCGAACGTCCATCCGTTCCTGTCCGCAAACTGAAACAGTTCGCCGGTCTCCCGTTCCGATGTAAGGTCGCAGCTCTTAATCATCACTTTGACTGGAAACCGCCTTAACAGCCCCCGCTTAATTGATAGAAGACCGCCTTCGTTGACGTCGGTCAGGAAAAGATCATAACCCCTTAGCGCGCATTCCACCGCTAACGCCCTTCCGAGACCTCCGGCGGCGCCTGTAATCAATACCTTCATATTCCCCATCCTCCAGTAATGCCGCACAGCCGCTCGCTGAGTTCAAACAGCCGCCCGGCGTTTTTTTCGTTTACCTCTCTGCTGTAACGATGCGGCTTGTCACAGCCGTGGTACAGTTCGCCAAGAGGCGGAGCTGATTCAAGAAGCTTCAGATAAGCTGCGGCCGGCACGCTCGGATCCGCTCCTTTCGCCTTTCTCAGGCTCCAGAAAAGATCGATGAGCACTCCCGCGTCTTTGTTGCCTATATCGGTCCGAACGAGGCCCGGGTCGATGCCGTACGCCCGGATACCCGAAGCGCCATACTTGGCATTGAGCCAGTAAACCGTCAGAAGATTGCACAGTTTGGACTGTTTATAGGCAAAGAGCGGATTATAACGCTTTTGAAACATCAAATCGGACCAGTTCATTTTGGTCATTTTATGCGAATTGCTGCTCGTAAACAATATTCGTCCTTTACCTTTTACAAGGTTCGGGAAAAGCTCGTGAGTCAGCAGAAATCCCGCAAGATGGTTGAGAGCGAACTGCTGTTCATATCCTTCTTCCGTGGTCGTATAGCAGCCGCGCACGCAGCCCGCATTGTTTATAAGCGCGTAAAGCGCTCCGTCCGATGTCCTGTCAAGGATTTTCAAAATCTCTTTTGCCGAGCGCAGCACCTCCCGCTGAGACAACAGATCCGCCGTTATGAAATCTATCTGCGCTCCGGGATGATTTTCAATAATTTCATTCCGTGCGGCAAGGCACTTTTGTTCGTTCCGGCCGACTCCGATCACAAAATAATCTCTTTTTATGAGCGCTTCGCAAACGGCGTATCCGATGCCCGAAGAAGCGCCTGTCACAACCGCTGTTTTCATACCGGCCTCCGTTTAATTAAACCAATTCCACAGGTGCCACGGCTCCAAAGTGCCCGACAAGACTATGAGCAAAATTAGCGCGGCGGCTGAAAAAACGATGAACAGGATAAGCGCAAGCAGGGTAAGGTTTCTCATCCTTCTGCGGGTTTTAGCGGAGTATTGCGGGTGATGAGGAGCCGGCAGATACGGAACGCCGCCGCCCGCCGCTCCTTTATGCCAGTGTTTGTACGCTTTAAAAAGCTGAGCGAAAAGCGAATAGCAGTAGACCATGCCGAGCGCAGACAAAACGGCAAGCGAAAGCACGGCCGCTCCCAGTAAAAGGCTTGCAGGATAAGGCATGTAAGGTATCAATCCCGCAATGTTCAAATTGCCGGCCAAAAGGACTCCCAGAACAGAGCACGCTGCGGACAGTGCCGCGACGGCGAATACCCACGAAAAAAGAACGATAAATAACGGAACAACAAAAAGGTCAAGGAAAATCAGCCCCGTCAAAACGAAAACATTCTTTGCTTTGCCTTTTGAGGCTTTTTCTCCGATTGTTGCGTATTGCTCGGCGATTTCGCGCGGTCCCGCGAGCTTTGCGCAAGTCTCTTCCTCCGTATACCCGTCCGCGAGCCTCATTGCAAAGTGCTCCTCGTATTCCTCCAGTATATCTTTTTGATCGCAAACGTGATGAGCCTTGAGTTCTTTTTCAAGCTCTGAAAGATAGTCGTGTTTATTCATTTTCATCCTCCTTCAATATGTCGCTAACCGTTTTGGAAAATTCAAGCCATTCCTCTTTTGCGGCTTTATACTCTTTTTTCCCGAGGCCTGTCAGGGAATAATATTTCCGGGGCGGCCCGCCGCTTTCTTCCGAAAGATAAGTCGTCACAAGGCCGTCGCTCTTAAGCTTTCTGAGTATCGGATACACCGTTCCGTCCGAGATGTCTATGCGCTTTGACAGATACTCAGAAACATCGTATCCGTAGCAGTCCCTTCGATTAAGCAGGGACAATACGCAAAGTTCGAGCACGCCTTTTTTGTATTGAATGTTCACCGGCATCCTCCATTCGGTATATTGTTCTGTACAATATAAAATGTACTACTATACCTTATATAGTAGTACGGTGATTGTCAAGTTCTTTTTTATCGGTCAGCGGCGGATTTTTCATTTTATTTAACACATTGCGAGCGAATGTACATAAGGCAACAAAACAGCCGATACTGTTCGTTGCAAACCCTTGCGCCCAAGGCTATTCTTGATATATAGGAACGGCCGAATCCATTCTTTATAAGGGGTGCGCTGAATGAACGAACTTTATTTGGTGACCGGTGCTGCGGGGCACCTCGGAAGCGCGGTGACAAGAAGGCTTCTCGAGCTTAAAAAGAACGTGCGCGCTTTGGTTCTGCCCGGTGAGAAATTACTGACACAAGGGAATATAGAAGTTTTCTGCGGGGACGTACGCGACAAGGATTCTCTCGTTCCGTTTTTTACAGACAACGGCGGCAGAGACCTTTTAGTCATCCATTGCGCGGGCATAGTTACTATAGAGTCGCGGTACAGGCAGCAGGTATACGACGTAAACGTCGGCGGCACAAAAAATATCGCGGAGCTGTGTGAACGCTTTAAAGCCAAGAAACTCGTATATGTAAGCTCCGTTCACGCGATCCCGGAAAAGCCTAAAGGCGAAACGATAACCGAGGTCACTCTTTTTGATCCCGATAAAGCAGTCGGTCAATACGCCAAAACAAAATCCGAAGCGACGTCTATAGTGCTTGAAGCCGCCTGCAAAGGTCTTGACGCGAGCGTCGTTCACCCTTCTGGAATTATTGGTCCTTTCGAGACGGGGAGAGGGCATATGACCGCTTTAATTATCGACTATTGCAAGAGACGCCTTATCTCAGCCATAAGCGGCGGCTATGATTTTGTCGACGTTCGAGACGTTGCGGACGGCATCATATCCTGCTGCGAAAAGGGAAGGAAGGGCGAATGCTATATTCTTTCGGGACGCTACGCGACCGTTAAAGAGCTTCTTTATATGCTGCACGAGATCACGGGCAAAAAGGAGATAAAAAGCTATCTGCCGCTTTGGTTTGTCAAGCTGACTGCGCCGCTCGCTGAGCTCTATTATAAGATCCTTCGACGGCCGCCGCTGTATACGGCGTATTCTGTATACACCGTCGGCTCGAACTCTTTATTTTCACACGAAAAAGCGTCAAAAGAGCTCGGATATAAAACTAGGGACATGAAACAAACGTTAGCTGATACGGTGAAATACCTTTGCGACAATAAAAAAATCTGCCTTAACTGAAGAAAGCGGTCCGAGATCAATGCGATCCCGGGCCGCTTGCACATAAGGTTCCGGCTTGAAACCGGCTTATTAAATCATTTCTATAAGCTTTGCAAGGCTGTCTTTTGCGTCGCCGAGCATAAATGTCACGCCTGTTTTTTTACTGTAAAGCGGATTGTCGACTCCCGCATAGCCGGGCTTGAGGTCGTAATTGCATATTATCGCGTGCTTCGCCAGATCCGCGTTGAGTACCGGCATGCCGTATATCGGGGTGTCCTTTCTGTAACGGGCGGCCGAGTTTACAACGTCATTAGCGCCTATGATAATGGCAAGATCGCAATCCTTGAATTCATCGTTTATGCTTTCGAGCTCGTAAAGCTTATCGTAAGGAATATCCGCCTCGCACAAAAGCACGTTCATATGCCCCGGCATGCGGCCGGCGACCGGATGAATAGCAAACTTAACGGTCGCTCCGTTTTCCTCAAGTTTGTCGGAAAGCTGCCGTACAAGCATCTGAGCCTGAGACAGCGCCATTCCGTACCCGGGTATTATGATTATATTTTTTGCCTGCCTCAGCACATCCCGTACATCTGTTTCTGCCGGAACTTCCTCATTGCTTTCCTCCGGCGTTTGCGAAACTGATTCCGGCTCTTCTTGCGCCGGACCGGAGCCTTTATGCCCGCCAAGCAGTATATCGGAAAGGCTTCTGTTCATCGCGCGGCACATTATCTGCGTGAGCAAAAGTCCGGACGCTCCCACGATGCCGCCTATCGTCACAAGCAGTATATCGCTTACGGCAAGGCCGGCTATGGCCCCCGCGACTCCGCTGAAGGAATTCAGAAGCGAAATCGTAATGGGCATATCAGCGCCTCCGACGCGAATCGAGAATATGACTCCGAACGCCGCGCTCACAAGGGAGCAGACGATCACCAAAGCAATCGTATCGATTGCGCCGAATCCTATCGCGACTACCGACGCCAGCGAGAGTACAAGCAGCGTGTTCGATATAACGCTGTGTCCTTTAAGCACTATCTGCTTTCCGTCAATGATTCGGGCAAGCTTTCCGGCCGCCACAAGGCTTCCCGTCAGAGTAACAAGGCCGACCGCCATCGCAAGTCCCGATGTGATGAGGGAAAACACGCTCAAAGCGCTTCCGTTCACAAGGGTCAGTATCGCAACAAACGCGGATGCAGCACCGCCGAATCCGTTATATACCGCGACAAGCTGAGGCATTTCGATCATTTTGACTTTATATATCCAAATCAGACTGATGACTGTGCCGGCGGCCATGGACGCCCACAAAAGCCAGACAGGGAGGATGTCGTATTTGATCATTGTTATGATTATCGCCCCGGCCATGCATACCGCGCTAAGGAAGTTGCCCGTGACGGCATACTTTACTTTGCTCATCAGAGCGATTCCCGACAAAACGCCTATTACAAAGACGGCTGAGATAATATAATAAGCGGTGTCACTCATTATCTCCGTCCTCCTTTGTCCTGAACATTTTCAGCATTCGGTGCGTGATGCCGAAACCTCCGACAACGTTTATCATCGCAAGCACTATGGCGATAACGCCGAGTATTTGGCTTTGCAGTTCAACGGCCTTAGCCGTCGCGACGAGCGTTCCCAATACCGTTACCCCCGAAAGCGCGTTCATGCCGGACATAAGCGGCGTATGCAAAAGGCTCGGGACGTTTTTTATGACCTTATACCCTACAAGCGTTGCCGCTATGAATAAACCTACCAGAATAACAGGATGCATCGTATATTTCTCCCGTCAGTTATTTAATGCCCATTGCCTCTTTGGTTCCCTCGTGAACCAGCTTGCCGTCCACCGTTACCAGTATGGATTTTACAATCTGATCGTTCATATCGAGAACGATTTTACCGTCCTTTGTGATATGCTTCATCAGATTATACATGTTGTTGGCGAACATCCAGGTTGAACTCGTCGGCAGCATTCCCGGGATATTCTTTATTCCGACTATTGTCACGCCATGCTTTACGTCAATCTCGCCCGGTTTTGTCGATTCGCAGTTGCCGCCCTGATCGATTGAAATATCGACTATGACGGAGCCCGGGCGCATGGATTTGACCATTTCGTCGGTTATGATTACGGGAGCGATTTTCCCCGGCACCAGCGCGCTCAGGAACAAAATGTCCATATCGCCTATTACGCCTTTGAGCACATCGCGCTCATGATTCAGCCATTTTTCGGGTATCTGGTTCGCATAACCGCCGCTGCCTATAGCCACCTCGCGGGGCACTCCGAGATCGACTGTTTTCGCTCCGAGGCTCTTTGCCTGCTCCGAAGCGTCCGGCCGGATATCGGCCGCATATAAAACGGAACCGAGCCTTTTCGCGGTCGCGAGGGCCTGGAGTCCCGCTACGCCGACTCCTATTATCATTGTGTTTACAGGCTTTATCATACCCGCTGCGCAGAAAATCTGCGGCATGAATTTCGGAAGATGGTTTGCGGCTATTACGATGCCTTCGTAGCCCGCGCAAGTGCTCATCGAAGTAAGCGCGTCCATGTTTTGCGCGCCGGAAATACGGGGAATGCCGTCCAATGTAAGCGACGTAACTCCGTTTTCCGCAAGCTTTTGCACCATTTTGTGATTGACCGGGGACGCGGGATGGATGAACGTGATGATATACTGCCCCTTGTGCATCATATCCGCTTCGTGTTTGTTTTTGGCCTCGTTAAAAAGAGGTTCTTTTACCTTCAGTATCACGTCCGCGCGATCGAATATCTCGCTTGGATCGTCAACTATCTGAGCGCCGGCTTCTTTATACTGCGCATCAGTAAAAAACGCGCCCGAACCCGCACCTTTTTCCACAAGCACGAGCGAGCCCTCATCTGTAAACTTCTTTACCGTCTCGGGGATTGCCGATACTCTGCGCTCATTGTGCATAATCTCTTTAAGGACACCGATGATCATAATAAAATCCTCCATGATATTTATTTTATATCGCCGGCCGAACCCGGCCGAAAACAAAACTCCGTGCTGCGTAAAAACGCAATGTTTTGAACCTTATTGCTTTTGGTCGTATTTTCCTCTTTGTGCGCCCGAATTAATCCGTATCCGCCGCACATTCTTTCTATTCGGGATTTACGGAATAATCGTTTTTTATTGTTTTCAGTACGATATTGGTGTATGTTTTCATAACGCCGATCTGACTTTTTATAGTGTTTAGCAGCTGCTCGAGGGATTCGGGATTTTTTGTGATGATTTTCAGCAAATAGTCATAATCTCCCGCTATATAATGGCATTCGAGAATGTCGTTCTGCTTCGCTACGAATTCCTGAAAATCATCATTGTGTATGGGCGAGCCCAAACTGATATGCATGAGCGCCGTCAGTTCCTTTTCAAACGCCTTCCCGTCGATTATTGCGGCGTACCGGCTGATGACGCCTTTCTTTTCCAGCTTTCTTACTCTCTCGGCAACCGCCGACGTCGAGAGATTGACGGCTTTTCCAATCGCAAGATACGGTATCCTTGCGTCGGATTTTAATATTCTTAAAATCTTGATGTCAATGTCATCCATATTCGCTCTCCGCCTATCAGCATTTTATTTCAAACCCGAATGTTTTACAATATATCCAATTATAATAGGCATATTATTCTGTTGAAACTAAATTTTGCGAAAATATTTACGGTAAAATCATAAACCTCAGAATATTTTAAGCTTCATGACGGGATGTAAAACAAAACGCCCTCATATCGATCGATATGAGGGTGGAAAAGAGCTGCTTATCCGTGAAAACCACGATCATTTGCCGTACCATCTCGGTTTTGCGTTTGCTTCAAGAGCTTTGAGAACGTCCTGCGGGTTTTTGACTTTCGCGAGGAATATCATTGCCGCAATTACGTAGGGTTTGAAGGAGGCCTGTTTGTAAAGGGGATCGCGGTAGCGATCGAATACGGACGCGGCGACCTCGCCCTCTTTGCAGCTAACGCCCGATATATCGGCGGGCAGGCAATGAAGATACAGCGCTTTGCCGCCTTTAGTAAGCTTCATCATATCCTCCGTGCACTCCCAGTCCTTATGCCGGGCATTCTCGGCAAGCAGCTCCTTTTCGAGCGCCTTTATGCCGTCAAAATCGCCTTTTCCGTAAAGGTCCGTGCGCTTTTCCATTGCTTTGAACGGAGCCCAGCTCTTGGGATACACGACATCCGCGCCGCTAAAAGCATCCCGCATGGAATTTGTGATTTCGAACCTGCCGCCGAAATCCCGCGAATTTGCCTTTGCAACCTCGACTACCTCATCCATGACCTCGTAACCCTCGGGGTACGCGAGAGTCACGTCCATGCCCATTCTTGTCATGAGGCCGATAACGCCCTGGGGAACCGACAAGGGTTTTCCGTATGAGGGAGAGTATGCCCATGTCATAGCGATTTTTTTGCCTTTGAGGTTTTCGGAGCCGCCGAATTCATGAATAAGATGCATCATATCCGCCATGCACTGCGTGGGATGATCTATGTCGCACTGAAGGTTCACAAGGGTCGGCTTCTGCTCGAGAATGCCGTTTTCATGACCCGTTTTAACGCTTTGGACGACTTCGCGCATATAGGCGTTGCCCTTGCCTATGTACATGTCGTCCCTTATCCCTATGACGTCCGCCATGAAGGAGATCATGTTTGCGGTTTCCCTGACGGTTTCGCCGTGCGCTACCTGGCTTTTGCCCTCGTCAAGGTCCTGCACCTCAAGGCCCAAAAGGTTGCATGCGGAGGCAAACGAAAAGCGGGTGCGGGTGGAATTGTCGCGAAAAAGGCTGACGCCGAGTCCGCTGTCAAATATCTTGCATGAGATATTGTTCTCGCGAAGGTGCCGTAGGGCGTCC
>MWCU01000039.1 GCA_002070205.1 Firmicutes bacterium ADurb.Bin182
CGATACCGATGCGTTCACGAAGATAATCGCCGCAATCGGGGAACTGTCGGGGAAAGGCTATAAAGACAACGAAACTACTATAAAAGCGTTTCGTATAATCGCGGACCATATCCGCTGCGCCGTATTCATTTTGGGGGACCAGCGGGGCGTCACCCCTTCAAATCTCGGCCAGGGTTATATATTGCGCCGTCTTATCAGGCGCGCCATACGCTATGCCATGCAGCTCGGAATCCCGGATAACAGCCTCGGCAGAGTTGCGGAAGCGGTACTGGCTCAATACGGCGGCATTTATTCAGAGCTTGCCGATAACAAAGAGAAGATACTTTCCGAGCTTTCGCGCGAGGAGACGAGGTTCGCTCATACGCTTAAAAACGGAATGCGCGAGTTCGAAAGGATAAAAACCGGTTTCGCAGGCGGCATGATAGACGGCGCTTCCGCGTTCAGGCTTTATGACACGTTCGGCTTTCCCATCGAATTCACGGAAGAAATGGCGAAGGAAAACGGGCTTACTGTGGACCTTGAAGGTTTTGCCGCCTGCTTTGAAGAGCATCAAAAAAAATCCCAGGCGGGCGCGGAGCAGGTGTTCAAGGGAGGCCTTGCGGATCACGCGGAGGCTACTACCGGCCTTCATACGGCGACGCATCTTCTGCAAGCCGCGCTCCGGAAAGCGCTCAAAGATGACAGCATCGCCCAAAAGGGCTCAAACATTACGGCGGAGAGGCTCCGGTTCGATTTCAGTTTTCCCCGAAAGCTCACCAAGGAGGAACTGGATGAGGTTGAGCGGCTGGTCAACGAAGCTATCGAGCGGGATCTTCCCATCACCTGCGAAGAGATGACGGTGGATGAAGCAAAGGCTAAAGGAGCAATCGGTCTTTTCGAATCCAAATACGGCTCGCGCGTCAAGGTATACACGATGGGAGATTTTTCATGCGAGATCTGCGGTGGACCTCACGCCGAGCGCACGGGTTCTCTCGGCAAGTTTCAGATTAAAAAAGAAGAGGCTTCGTCCGCGGGCGTCCGCAGGATCAAAGCCGTACTGATAAAATAACGGCGGGTCCGGGAATTTCAGAATCCGGTAAAAAACGGCAGTCCGTAAGCTGTGCTTTTCTCCTTCGGCTGAGGGGCTGACCACGCGGGAGACAATATGGTATTCGGAGAACAAAAAATGCCGCAATGGCTTGAATACGACTGGATTTTGAACTCGGTGCCTTCAAAATACCGTGTAAACATGGAGTTAGATTCAATACTGCCCCATACGTCAATGCAGATGCTGCTTCATGTAAAATGCGGTTCAAAGGACCCTCGCGGCGACGGGATGACTTTGAGGGAAAGGCGGCGCGTTGAAGCCCTTGAAAGAAAATGCGTGAAACAGCTCGACGCCGTCTATGCGGGCATTATAGACTCTGGCAGTGAAGTACGAATGTATTTTTACACGGACAAAGAGCGGGATTTTGAGATGCTCCGCGAGCTTCTCGATAAAGAGAACGGCATTGACTGTGTCTGCAAAAGGATTTTTGAACCGCAGTGGCAGACTTATTATAAGCTGCTTTACCCGGACGCGGCCAAATATCAGACGGTCCGAAATAAAACCCTGATCGATAATATTTCAAAACGCGGTGACAATACTTCCGCGCCTCGAAGGATCAACCTGCATATGCATTTCCCGACGGAACCGCTCAGGCTCCTGTTTCAGGAGGAGGCAAGGCTTGCGGGCTTTGTTATCGGGGACGCCGTGTACGCGCCGGAGCAGGATCTGCCGTACGGAGTGGTACTGCACAGGATAAGCACTCTCTGCAAGCGCGATATCGACAGCCTCACGACCCGGGCTATACGGATCGCGGAGAGGTTCAGGGGCGTGCTCGTCCAATGGGACTGTCTGCTTATATCCAAAGGAAGTCCGCTGAAATAATCGTACATGCCAAAAAGCGGATGCGGCCGCCGGTGATTTGCGTAAAGAAGGAGGCAGAATATGTCCGAAGTTTTTATCACGCGAAAAGAAGAGCTGGCCCCGTCCCACAAAAACGAGCATGAGCCCTTTGAGTACTATAAGTATGAGGTAACAAAGCGCAGCGAATTTTTTCAAGTCTATATTGCGTTTTATGAGATCCCGCCCTTGAAATCCAACTACCCGTATCATTATCACACCGAAAATACGGAAACATTTTTTATTTTAAGCGGCCGCGGCGAGCTTAGGACTCCAGAGGGATGCAGGGCCGTCACCACAGGGGACATAATCGTTATTCCGCCGGGCGCTGAGGGCGCTCACAGGCTCACGAATACCTCTCCGGACGAGGTCCTTCAATACATCGATTTCGATACCGCCAACTATCCGGACATAGTACACTATCCCGACTCGGAAAAAACGGGCATATTGATGCGCTCAAATCCCGTAACGGTCTTTAAAGACGGTACGGAAGCGGATTATTACGACGGCGAATAGGTGTTTGGCAAGATCCCGAATCATTTGCCGTACCGCTTAAACGCCATATAATCTTTATGAGGTAACAGAATGAGACCGGCGCGGATAACATGGCGGGCAATGAGGGGCAGACGCAAAGACACGCTGCTGATGTGCAGCGCTATAACGCTTGCGTTTCTTTTTATCGTTTCGTCCATGGTTTTATTGTCCTCACTCGAACAAACCGAGCGCGATCAGCGCGTAAAACTCTACGGAAAATGGCATTGTCGTAACGCACGACAAGGACATTGCTTCACTTGTGGACGTGGTTATCACCATGGATAACGGATACGTGAAGTCTATTGACGGATAACGGAACCGGACATGGCGCAGTTTAACGGAGAGACAAAACGTAGCGTTTTGTCTCTCCGTTTATCCAATATGTTATCCGAAGAGCAAATCAAAGGATACCTAAGCCCGCATTATAAAATTTTAAGTTATTTCATGCGGAGGATCATCAGAACACATTCCGGCGTAAAGCACCGTGCAGGTCGCAAAAGCGCCAAACGCCGCACTAAACAGGCTTTTAAGCAAAACATAAAAGTAAAACGGGACCGCTTTTACGCTTATAAGCGCAAAGAACGCAGCCGCCGGCACAAACAGTACCAGAGCGGAGCCAAGGCCGAGCGTGACGCAAAGCAGTAAAGGGCGGTTAAAGAGCCATACAAACAGGCGCGCCTGAGGCGAATTAGCCGCGAGAGCGCCTTCGGTTTTGTCTCTGCGAAGGCTCATCCTGCAAAAGGGTGTGGTGATTGCGAATGTCATAAGGCAGGTGATAGTCAGGTCAAAGGCGATACTCAGAGCATCCGTTTTAACGAAATCCGCTTTGTGATAAATCAGAGAAGCTATCATGCCTCCTATAAAGAAGTTGAATGCGGCGGAAATCGCGGCCTGTATTTTCAGGTAAACGGCAATCTCCCTTTTCATAACATAACCCCTTTGTTTCAAACGCTGTCCCCTTTGTAAATCTGCTGCCGCAGCAGTATTTTCCCGTTCAGACTTGCTTTTTTTGTCTAGAAAACGAATTTGGAAAGCTCGTCCCGACCGGTGATGAACAGCTTATCGTATACTTCACGCATGATGTTCTTGAGTCTGCCGACGGAAATGTTGTTTTGCTCTGCGATTTTCGCGTAAGGTACGCGTCGCGATACGGCTAAGGCAAGATGGTATTCGCGCAAGGACAGGACGAGGGTGATGTTGTCGTTTGTGAACCGGTTATGAAAAGCGATCCAGTTTTTCCATGTGCGCTTCCATTGATCGATTACGGTATTGTAACTGTCCGGAAATTCCTGCTTAAGGCACTGCTCAACAAGACCGCCGAGGGCAGTTACGATTTCCGCGAAGGGCGTTATAAAGCCGTGGGGCAAGGCAATGCGCATTGTCTCAAGCAGCCATCGTTTAGCCTCGTCGGCTTGCCCGAGAGCGTAGCATGCGACGGCGCAGGTTACCCTTAAATATATATCGGTTACGGTGACACAGCTATTCGCCGAGCTCAGAGTCAGCGCGGTCTGTGCAACGGCAAGCATTGAATCGCACTGTCCGATACAATGGAGATATTTCGCCCTGAGATAAAGCGCATTGGGCTTTGCCTGAAGTGGAAGGGCGCTGAGGTCTCCCGTACGAAGCCAATCGGGAGCCATATTAGGGGCGATCATGCTCACGGCGGCGGTTGCGAGCGAAAGCTGTGCAAAGGCTTTTATATTGCTTTCCGTGCCGGTTTGGTCGGTTTGCTTCAAAAATGTTTCGATCTCTGTATATTCGCGGTAATCCCCAATGCTTATTGCCGTTGCGATGGCCAAAGGGCAGGCGCGCAGCCTCGCTGCGTTGTCGTGGGCGGTCTCGTGATAGCAATCCATTGCCCGCGCAAAATCACCCCTTAAGTAGCTGAGTTCCGCTTCGTAAATGAGCCGCAGCCTCTCTGCCTTCACTTTTTTTAAAATCTCGTCCGGATTCTCGCGCGGCATCGGTATGGTGGTGGCGGCAATGACGAATGCAAGCTCATCTTTTTTATTGATTTTTGTCAGTTGCTTTTTTTTGCGAAAATCAGCCGGCTTTTCCGCGTCGGCCGGAAGCATCCACGCCCTTCCGAACTTTTGAACTCCCGATATCCTGTTTTCGATCACGAGCCGCTGCACCTGCCTCAAAGAAACACCCCATTTCTCGGAAGCTTCCGTGACGGTCATATACATAGCTGTGCTCCTTTTTTCGGTATAAAATGACATTTATATTATAGTCTCATTTGAGGCGCATCGCAACGGTCAGCGTAAT
>MWCU01000040.1 GCA_002070205.1 Firmicutes bacterium ADurb.Bin182
TGATCAACGCTTACTCCCGGTTGCGTGACACAACAGCTTCCGCTTGATTCCCCAGAACAATTTGACGCAATCATATTAAACTGCGTGGATTGCGTAAAATTCGGATGCTGTGTTATAATAACTGAACACGTTTTGGCAGGGAGAATTAACCTATGATAAAATTGTGCGAAATTTTGAAAGACTACGAAGGTCATGCGGGCGAACTGGAGGTAGAAGGCTGGATCAAAACCGTACGCGAGGGCAAAACGCTCGGCTTTATCGAATTGAATGACGGCACGGCGTTCAAAAGCGTACAGATAGTATACGAGCGGGATAGGATTCCCGCGGACGTGATAAAGTCGATGGGCACCGGCTGCGCGATTTCAGTAAAAGGCGTTTTGGTTTTGACTCCCGACGCGCAGCAGCCGTTCGAAATAAAAGCGGGAAATATCGAGGTGATCGGCAGATGCGATGCCGATTACCCCCTTCAGAAAAAACGTCACTCGCTTGAGTTTTTGCGCTCGATCCAGCATCTCAGGGCACGCACTAACACCTTTCAGGCGACTTTCAGAATAAGAAGCGCCGTTGCCCATGCGATCCACAGGTTTTTTGAGGAACGCGGGTTTTTGTATGTGCATACGCCGATTCTCACCGGAAGCGACTGCGAAGGCGCGGGCGAAATGTTCCGGGTGACCACCCTGGACCCCAAAGAGCCTCCTCTCAACGACGAGGGAGAAGTCGACTTTACCAAAGATTTCTTCGGACGCAGCGCCAATCTGACCGTAAGCGGACAGCTTTACGGCGAGGCTTTTGCAATGGCGTTTCGAAACATATACACATTCGGTCCGACTTTCAGAGCGGAAAATTCCAATACCGCGCGCCATGCCGCCGAGTTTTGGATGATAGAGCCGGAAATGGCTTTCTGCGATTTAAACGGCGACATGGATCTGGCCGAGGATATGATCAAATATATAATAAGCGATGTCCTTGCGCGCTTCCCGCAGGAAATGGCGTTTTTCAATCAGTTTATCGACAAAGACCTTTTGGCGCGCCTCGATAACGTTAAAAATTCAAAATTTGAGCGCATAAGCTATACCGAGGCTGTCAAAATCCTTGAAAACTCCGGTCAAGCATTCGGCTATCCCGTGGGGTGGGGCCTTGAGCTTCAAACGGAGCATGAACGTTTTCTCACGGAGCAAGTTTTCAAAAAGCCCGTTTTCGTAACCGATTATCCGAAAGAGTTTAAAGCGTTTTATATGCGCATGAACGACGATAACAAGACCGTTGCGGCGGCTGATCTTCTGGTCCCGGGCGTCGGCGAGATAATAGGCGGAAGCCAGCGTGAAGAACGCCTTTCCATGCTTGAAAAACGCATCGCTGAACTCGGCATGGACATAAGCGACTATAAATGGTATTTGGAACTTCGAAGATACGGAGGCGTAAAGCATTCCGGATTCGGCATGGGCTTTGAACGCCTTGTAATGTACCTGACCGGCATGAGCAACATAAGGGACGTACTGCCCTTTCCGAGAACGACGGGCGATATGAATATATAAAACAGAAGCGCATTTTGCGCAGTTCTTCGCGAAGACAAGTTGCACTGTTATATCCCTCTTCTTTTTAGCATAACAATACTTATACATAAACCAAAGCGAACGATCGAAAGCTTTGGTTTTTTATGTATAATTCGGTACGGCATGGTAATAATAAATTCAAACCATATGAGGGGGAATCCGATAAATGAATGCCAACGAAGTAAAAAATGATGAGCTCAATTCAGTTTATATGCTCTCACAGGGCGCGCGCGACGGATGGAGCGAGCGTGAAGAGCAGATCCTTTTCGATGAAGTGGAAAAAGCCCGCGAATGCGGAAAACCGCTAAAAGCGGTATTTGAGATCGTTGCGCGCATAACGGGGAGAAAACCTAACAGCATACGCAATTATTATTATGCGCGGATAAAGGAGGACGAAGCTCGCGGCAAAGGCGCTTTGCACAGCTGCGCGTTTGTTCCCTTTACGAGCGAAGAAGTGGAAATGCTGCTGAGGCGCGTATTATCCGACCAGGCAAAGGGTATTTCTGTAAGAGCCTGTACGCTCGCAATGGGCGAGGGAGATAACAAGGCTATGCTGCGTTATCAAAACAAATACCGTTCATTGATAAAAACTAATCCGATGCTGGTGCGCGAAGTGATGGACCGAATGAAGAGCGAAGGATTGCCCGTGTTCGATCCTTATAAGCAGCAGCCGGGCGAACGAAAAGCGGGCAGGCCGCGAAAAACTCCGGAGCGGCTTGTGGATGTGGTAAGCACAGTCGTAAATGATCTTGACAAGGTGGAAGGGCTGGATGTGACGGCGTTTTTCGAGAGCCTCGGCGCGCTCGCGGTCGGCGCGGGCAAAGGCGCCATCGCGCAGCGAAGGCTTGCCGAGCTCGAAGCCGGCGACGGCGGCGAAGTGCTGAAATTGAAAGAAATGAACGGAGAGCTTAAGCGCAAGCTTAACGCTCAGGCGGTTGAACTCGAATCGCAGCGCGAAAGGTTCGCCCAATTGCTTTCGATGTTCCGCCAGCTGATGAACGTAAACAGAGAATTTTTAGGCATGACCAGCGTTGTCAAGGTAAGTTCTTTGAGCAATTATATCAGGGAGCTTTCCCAGAACGTTGAGAATTGCGAAAAGCTGATGATAGAGTATAAGTGATTACCGGGTCTTTGTATCAAACGATCCATACCCCTCAGAAACTATCAGCTAAATAAGAAGACAGCGGCAGCTCAATGCCGCTGTTTTCACATAAGAGTATTCAAACAGACTCAGCCAAAGCAGTAAAGCGTAAAATCCAAATTTCCAAATATCTATAGGACTCAAAATCCGGTTATTAAAAAGTGACCTGACTTGCTTTATGTTGAAATAATTATACAGACAGAACAGTTACGATGCGCTGAGTGCAATGACACCGAACTGCGCGAAAATGCTTATTACCGTTCCTTTGCTACGTGTTTCAAAAAAAGTTTGAAAATATATTCTTGTTTCTGCTTGCATAATAATGCATTAAAATAGTATAATTACTGCATAAAATTTATCGGAGGCATTAATATGGGGAAGGAAAGAATCGCGCTCGCATACTCCGGCGGACTTGACACATCAGTCATCATCCCATGGCTTAAAGAACACTATAACTGTGAGGTAATTGCTGTTGCAATAGACGTAGGGCAAGGCGAGGAGCTTGCACCGCTAAAGGAAAAGGCGATCAAGACCGGCGCAAGCAAGATTTTTATTGAGGATGCGAAAGAGGAATATATCAACGATTTCGCATTTCCCGCGCTTAAAGCGGGAGCAAAATACGAGAATAAGTATCTATTGGGTACCGCAACCGCGCGCCCCGTCATCGCAAAACGGCTCGTAAAGGTCGCCCTTCGCGAAGGCTGCACCGCTATTGCACACGGCTGCACAGGCAAGGGCAACGACCAGGTGCGTTTCGAACTGACCATTAAAAAGTTCGCGCCTGAAATGCGCGTGGTAGCACCCTGGCGCTTATGGGATATCAAAGGCCGCAAAGAGGAGATCGAATACGCGAAGGAAAAAAATATTCCTCTGCAGTTTCCCGCCGAAGAAACCTACAGCAGGGATCGCAATCTCTGGCATCTTTCCCATGAGGGGCTGGACCTGGAAAACCCCCGGAACGAGCCTAAAAGCAGCCTTTACCAGATCAATACCGCGCCGGATAGAACACCGGACGAACCGGATTATGTTGAAATCGGTTTTGAGAAGGGTATCCCGGTTTCCGTAAACGGTAAAAAGCTCGGTCCGGTCGAACTGGTGAAAGCTTGCAACGATATCGGCAAAAAGCACGCCATAGGTATCGAGGATATGATCGAAAACCGTTTGGTGGGAATTAAGTGCAGAGGCGTTTATGAAACCCCGGGCGGTACAATCCTGTACGATGCACTCGAATACCTCGAGTCGCTGACACTCGACCGTGATACCATGCATCTCAAGCAGCAGCTCGCCCATCAGTATGCGGATATCGTTTATGACGGTAAATGGTATACTCCGGCTCGTGAAGCACTCGCTGCCGCGGTGGACGTTATTCAGCAAAACACTACAGGCGCGGCGCGCTTGAAGCTGTTCAAGGGCAGGACTTACCATGCTGGCGTCAAAAGTCCGTTCAGCATGTATGATCCGATACTTGCCACATTCGAAGCGGATCAAATATATAACCAAAATGACGCGGCCGGCTTCATCAGCCTGTTCAGCCTGCCTATTAAGGTGCGCGCGCTTCTTGATCAGAAAACAGACATGAACGCGCGGAGGCTTTTCATATTGCCAAACGATTGATTAAGGCACGGGAGCTTATTATAGGGTGAATCAAATGAATAAAAAACTTTGGAGCGGACGTTTCCAGAAAGCAGCGGACGCCGCAATGGAGGACTTCCAGTCCTCCATATTCGTGGACTGCCGCATGGCGCGCGAGGATATTCTCGGCTCCATTGCTCACGCGCATATGTTGGGGAGACAAGGAATTATCTCCCCGACCGATGCCGATCAAATCGAAGAGGGGCTTCGGAGTATTCTCACGGATTATGAAAACGGCACGCTTGTTTTAAATAAAAGTGCAGAGGACATCCACATGAACGTGGAACAAATCCTGACCGAACGCATCGGTAAGGCAGGCAAGCGTTTGCATACTGGTCGCAGCCGAAACGACCAGGTCGCATTGGACCTGAGGCTCTACATGATGAGCGCGATCGGCTTGACCATCGGAAACATTCACAACCTGCAGGCAGCGCTGCTGAAGAGGGTGCACGAGCATATTCACACCGTCATGCCGGGTTTTACGCACATGCAAAAAGCGCAGCCCATAACGGTGGCGCATTACCTGATGGCGTACTTCGAAATGTTCCGGCGCGACGTAGAGCGCTTGACGGATTGTAAGAAACGCACAGATTCTATGCCGCTGGGGGCGGGCGCGCTGGCCGGCAGCACTTATCCGCTCGACAGATCTCTGGTTTGTCGGCAACTTGGCTTCTCATCTCTCGCACGCAACAGCATCGATGCTGTCAGCGACAGGGATTTTTGTATCGAGTTTGCAAGCTGCGCATCCATCCTGATGATGCATCTTTCTCGCTTTTGCGAAGAGCTTATCATCTTCAGTTCGGACGAGTTCCGTTATATTGAAATGGATGACGCATACTCAACAGGCTCTTCAATCATGCCGCAAAAGAAGAACCCGGACACTGCTGAACTTGTTCGCGGTAAAACGGGTCGTGTGTACGGAGATCTGTTCAATCTTCTTACCATGATGAAAGGTTTGCCGCTCGCCTATAACAAGGATATGCAGGAGGATAAGGAGGCTGTATTCGACGCGCTCGACACTGTAAACGATTGCCTGACCATCTTCACAAGCATGTTCTCGACGCTGCGCTTTTTAACGGACAGGATGTTCGAGAGCGCGGGCTGCGGCTTTACAAACGCGACGGATGTGGCGGATTACCTGGTGAGGAAAGGTGTTCCCTTCCGCACCGCCCATGAAACTGTCGGTAAGCTGGTACTCGCCTGTCTCGAAGAGGGAAAGGCGATCGCCGACCTGTCCCTATTTGAACTGAAGGCTGTCTCTCCATTCTTTGAAGAGGACGTGTTCGACTGCATTTCACTGATTGCCTGCGTAGAAGGGCGCAGTCTGTCCGGCGGTCCCGCGCCGGTCGCAGTCCTATCGCATATCGAAGAAAGCGAGCAGTGGCTTAAAGAGCAAACGAGCGGTGATGTGAGCCAATGAAAATGTAACCGGTGCGGGATCAATTGACGAACTGTTGAATAAAAAAGTTCACCGTGTAAGTTTGTCAAACATGTTGGACAGTATAACTACGACAATTGCCATGAAGGATTTGCACTTCCTTTTGGTCATTGATTGTTTCGGTTAAACTTACAATAACCGTTTTGTACGAATCCTTCATCTTTTTTTCCTTACTGTCCAAGATGTATTGTAATCCTACAATAGTCCTACATGAGAAAGACCTCCGGTTATTGACAATATTAAGAAAAGAAGAGTAAAATAATGCAATACGCTATGATGTGGAGCGCCTCCTTAAGTTTGCGCTTACAGAGAGCCGCCGGTTCCGGTGAAAGGCGGCAGCCGAAGAAGGAGGAACCTCGCCACGGAGCTTTCGCACCGAAACGACAGTAGGCTGCGACGCCGGCCACGCGTTAACATGGTATAAGCGGGCGGCATTTTTGCCGCAATAAGAGTGGTACCGCGGAAGTCATGCTTTCGTCTCTTCAAAACAAGAGAGGAAAGCTGTTTTTTTAGGAGGAAAACATGAATTACGATCCCAAAACAACGGAATTGAAATGGCAGAAAATATGGGAGGACGATCGCGCTTTTGAAGCAAGCTGTGATCACAGCAAAAAAAAGTATTACCCGCTCATCGAATTCCCCTATCCGTCGGGTTCGGGGCTTCATGTCGGCCACCCGAGATCCAACACGGCGCTCGACATTATTGCGAGAAAGCGCCGCATGGAAGGATATAACGTGCTGTATCCGATCGGTTGGGACGCTTTCGGCCTGCCGACCGAGAATTATGCCATAAAAACGGGTATCCATCCCAAAAAAGTTACTGAGCAGAACATAAATCGTTTCCGCGCTCAGCTCAAACGCCTCGGTTTTTCATTCGACTGGTCGCGGGAAGTCAATACATCGGACCCGGCTTATTATAAATGGACGCAATGGATCTTTTTGAAGCTTTTTGAGCGCGGGCTTGCCTATAAAGCGGAGATCCCGATCAACTTCTGCATATCCTGCAAAGTAGGTCTCGCCAACGAGGAAGTTGTTGACGGGGTATGCGAGCGATGCGGAAGCGAAGTGATCAGAAAGGTAAAAAGCCAGTGGATGCTTAAGATCACAGAGTACGCGCAAAGGCTTATCGATGACCTTGATAACGTCGACTTTATCGAGAAGGTCAAAGTCCAGCAGCGTAACTGGATCGGCCGGAGCGAGGGAGCTGAGGTAGACTTTAAGATTTTTAACAGCGACCTTGCCATTCGGGTATATACTACGCGCCCCGATACCATGTTCGGCGCGACATATATGGTCATAGCCCCGGAGCATCCTATACTCAATAAACTTCAGGACTCCATATTGAACATGGCAGAGGTTGAAGCTTACAGGCAGGAAGCCGCGAAAATGTCCGATTTTGAACGAAGCGAGCTTGTGAAGGAGAAAACAGGGATCGAGCTGAAAGGCGTAAAGGCGGTCAACCCGGCAACAGGCATGCCTATCCCGGTATGGGTATCCAACTATGTTCTTATGGGCTATGGTACGGGCGCTATTATGGCGGTCCCCGGACATGACGAACGGGACTGGGAGTTCGCGAAGAAGTTTAACTTGCCCATAGTTGAAGTAGTTAAAGGAGGCGACGTGCTGCAAGCCGCGTTTGTTGATACGGCGAGCGGTATGATGGTAAATTCGGGCTTCCTTGACGGCATGGATGTCAAGGAGGCTATCCCGGCCATGATAGATTGGCTGGAGGGAAAAGGCATCGGAAAGCGCAAAGTCAACTTTAAGCTCCGCGATTGGGTGTTTTCAAGACAAAGATACTGGGGCGAACCCATTCCGCTCATCCACTGCGAAAAATGCGGATGGGTGCCCGTACCGGAAAGCGAGCTGCCGCTGGAGCTTCCCGATATAAGCGATTTTATGCCTTCGGACGACGGCTCCTCCCCTCTCGCCCGCGCTGAGGATTGGGTAAAAACCGTCTGCCCGAAGTGCGGCGGAGCCGCAACAAGAGAAACCGATACCATGCCGAACTGGGCAGGTTCATCCTGGTACTTTTTGCGGTATACGGACCCGCACAACCAAAACGAGCTCGCTTCGAAGGAAGCGCTGGATTACTGGATGCCTGTGGACTGGTATAACGGGGGAATGGAACACACAACCCTCCACCTTTTGTATTCGCGCTTCTGGCATAAATTTCTTTATGATATCGGCGTAGTTTCCACGCCCGAACCGTACATGAAGCGAACAAGCCACGGAATGATATTGGGCGAAAACAGCGAAAAAATGTCAAAATCGCGCGGAAACGTAATAAACCCGGATGATTTCGTGGATGAGCTCGGCGCCGATTCCTTCAGGCTTTATGAAATGTTTATCGGCGCGTTCGACCAGCCGATACCCTGGAGCACTCAGGGAGCGAGGGGCTGCCGGAGATTCCTTGACAGGGTGTGGCGCCTTAGGGAAATGCTGACCGGTGAAAAGGGAATACGGCCGGACATGATGTCCGAAGTCCACGGTACTATCAAAAAGGTGAGCGAGGATTATGAGCGGATGAAGTTCAATACCGCCATCGCAGCCATGATGTCACTGGTAAACGCATTTTACAATAAAGGAGACGTAACGGCCGACGAGCTGCATACTCTGCTTGTTCTGCTCTACCCCGTCGCTCCGCATATCGCGGAGGAGATGAATGAACTGATTAAAAATCCCGTTCCCCTGTACCGCACTCCGTGGCCGACTTGGGATGAATCGGCTCTCGTCAAATCATTGATAGAGCTTGGAGTGCAGGTAAACGGAAAGGTCAGAGGACGCATCGAAGTCAGTTCCGGCCTCGACAATAAGAGCATCGAAGAGGCGGCGCTTGGCTGCGAGGAGGTTCTGCCCTACATTGAAGGCAAAACGGTCAAAAAGGTGATAATAGCAAGGAATATTGTGAATATAGTGATAAGTGGTTAGTGGTTTGTGATTAGTTAACGAAAAAATCTGCCTTGGGGCAGATTTTTTTATCAATGCAGCGAAAAAACGCCTTCACGTCAGCCAATATTCTTTGCAGTCCCTCGTCCTTTCCATAAACCCGTATTCGATAAGATAGCGCCTTATCGTCACATAGTCATCATAAATATCCTTAAGAACGGCGTTCACGTCCTTTTCGGAGTATTTTACGCCTTTTTCAAACCGCTGCGCGATCCTGCGCAGTATTACGACTTTCTTTTTCTCTTTCGACGAAAAATACTTCAGTTTAAGAGGCTCGAGAGACTCAAATACCGAAGCTGAAATTTTTTTCTCTTCCGACTCCGTTATCAAATATCTGTCATCGATCATTTTTGCTCCTTCATGGATATCTAGCAGTTCATCCTCATAGCCTTTACCTCTCTTATCGGATACTGCCTTCTCCATTATTTCGAATATCGCAAGATAGGTTTTTGCCTGCTTTGCCTTCTCCCGGAAAACAAAGCGCTGGTGCCTGACGGTTGCGGCAGCCACGCCTGTGCGTTTTGCGATCTCGCCGTCCGACAAACCGTCACATATCATAGAAATCAGCTGCTTTTGATTCTCCGTCAGACCGGTAAGCTTCTTATCGAACGAGGTCAATATATCGAGCATATTGCCGTGTTCTTTTTCAACGTGGAGCCGCACCGCTTTTTGAGCGTCATAGAATCTGCCGTCAAAAGGAAACACTTCCCCAGCTTCGAATTCCTTGCCGCAGATAAGGCAAGCATGGGTCCGCTTTTCCGTATTTTCGGCATATCCGTTTTTGATTTCATCGAGCGATAATCCAAGCAGCCTTTCCAGCATATCAATACACCTTTCCTACATATGAATACTTATTATATAAACACTTTACAGTTTTGTTTATAAAATGTCAAGCACAGAATTTAATAAAACCGCATAAAAAAATCCGCGGACCACGGATTTTTTATACTCTGCAGCTGACCGTAAGAAGACCGGTCTTATTGTCCGCCGCGAACCTGAGCATCGGTTTCGAATCCGGGCGGAAGCCTCAGTTTATCCCACATTTCGTACTTTTGTGTTTCCGAGATCGCCCTTATCATGCGCTCCTCGGCATCTGGCCAAACGGTGCAGAGGTAAGCTGTGAGCTTCTTCATTTGCTCGCGCTTGGTTGTGCCCGCGACTTCACAGTTCGCGGGCAGGACCGGAATATTAAGCCTTTTTACAACGGAGAGGATCTGTTTTTCCGGAAGAAAGACAAAGGGCCTTATCAATGTCACTTTTTTTCTGCCGAGATATGTTACGGGTCCGAACGTATGAAGGCGCCTTTCGTAAAACATGCTCAATAAAAACGTCTCGATGACGTCCTCTCTGTTGTGGCCGAGCGCCACCTTATTGCAGCCGTGCTCCACGGCATAATTGTTCAAAGCTCCTCTCCTGAGATTTGCGCAAAGCGCGCAGGGGTTTTTCTCTTTGCGTATCTCAAAAACGACTTTGCCGATATCCGTTTTTTTTACTTCAAACGGCACTTTGATGCTTTGCGCGAATCTTTCTATGTGCGATGTGTCCTGCTCCTTCAAATCCAGGTCAAGCATAACTGCGCAAAGCTCATACGGTCTTCTGCAAAAATACTGATACAGCTTCAATCCGTAAAGAAGCAGCATGCTGTCCTTTCCGCCCGAAACGCCGATACATATTTTATCGTTCGGATTGATCATGGAAAAACGCTCGTCGGCTCTTCTTATGCAGCCCAATACCTGTTTCATGCAAAGCTCCCCCTTTCCCGGCCGGATGCCGCCGAATATTCAGTATACAGGAAACGGATTTTATGTTCAAGCCGTTAAAACAGTATTGATAAAACATATCAATTCTGTTATGCTTTAACGTATCAAAACCGAATATGCCTTATCAAGAGCGGTTGAGGGACGGGCCCGATGAAACCCGGCAACCTGCCCGGCGGGCAAGGTGCCAATTCCCACGGCAATTTATGCCGAAAGATGAGCGAATACGCCAAAACAAAGACCTCATCTTATAAATGCGGTCTTTTTTTACGGGAAACGGGCATCGGAGGTTATACTATATGAGGAGGCTTTGCTATGTCGAAAATGTTGTTTACTTCGGAATCCGTCACGGACGGACATCCGGACAAGATCTGTGATCAGATCAGCGATGCGATATTGGACGAGCATATTGCTCAGGACCCTTTCGCTCGCGTAGCCTGCGAATGCGCCATCGCTTCAAACAAATTATTCATTATGGGAGAAATTACGTCTAAGGGACGGGCAGACGAAGAGAAAATCGCGCGGAGCGTCATACGGGATATCGGTTATAAGGATCAGGCATCGGGATATGACCCTGAAAACATTATAATAGTTGCGCTGAATACCCAATCGCCCGATATCGCGATGGGTGTTGACAAAGGACTTGAATACAGGAACGGACGGGACAGCGACGGCTGTACGGCCGGAGCGGGTGACCAGGGAATGATGTTCGGCTTTGCATGCGACGAAACGCCGGAACTGATGCCGCTGCCGATTTCTTTAGCGCACGCTCTCACAAGGCGCTTAAGCTTTTGCAGAAAAAGCGGAAAGATCCCGTTCCTCAGGCCGGACGGAAAGGCTCAGGTCACAGTTAAGTATGAAGACGGGATACCGTCTGCAATCACCACGGTAGTCATATCGGCGCAGCACGATGAGGACATTACCGAAAAGGAACTCGAACAGTCCATTATTGAATGCGTCGTCAATTCTGAGCTTAAAGGGCGCATATGCCGGGATACGCGCATACTCGTAAACCCGACAGGAAGATTCGTAACGGGAGGTCCCGCCGGCGATTCCGGGCTGACGGGGCGCAAGATAATAGTCGATACATATGGCGGTTTCGCGCGCCACGGCGGCGGTTCTTTTTCCGGAAAGGATCCTTCAAAGGTCGACAGGAGCGGGGCGTACGCTGCGAGATACATAGCGAAAAACATCGTAGCCGCGGGACTTGCGAAAAGGTGCGAACTGCAGATCGCATACGCGATCGGGGTTGCCAAACCGGTATCGGTTATGGCGGACACGAACGGTACGGGCGTTATTGACGACGACAGGCTGGCGGAGCTTATTGTGTCAACATTCGATCTGCGGCCTGAGGCCATAATAGAAAACCTTAAACTTAGAAGGCCCATTTACCGCCCTACCGCTGCATTCGGCCATTTCGGACGACCGGATTTGAACTTGCCGTGGGAAAATACGGACAGAGTAAACGAGCTGAAAAGATGGCATTGATAATACTGCCGTCAATATGCTGTCGTTTTCAAGCTATTGACTGGGATGCCCCCATTGGGATAATATAAATTTCGGGGCATTGTGACAAATATAACGGAAACAGAGATGATTTAATGGCTAACGAATATGATGTCATAATAGTGGGCGCAGGACCGGCGGGTATATTTACGGCGCTTGAGCTGTATGAACGGGACCCCAATATCAGAGTGCTGATGATGGACAGCGGAAGAGCTCTGTCCCATAGAAAATGCCCGGCACGCACAACGGGCATATGCGCCAACTGCAAGCCTTGCGCAATAATGAGCGGCTGGGCGGGCGCGGGCGCGTTTTCTGACGGGAAGCTGTCCCTTTCACCGGAGGTAGGCGGAAACATCATGGACTATATGAGCATGGACCGCGCCCAAAAGCTTATTGACTATGCAGACTCGTTCTATACCGATTTCGGAGCTCCCTCGACCGTCCACGGAAAAAACGATCCGAAGGTGGGCGAAATAGCTTATGAATGCAGCAGGCATAACATCCACCTGGTCCGCTGCCCCGTACGGCATATGGGCACGGAGTACTCGGCGATCACTCTCAACAATATGTACGTGCATCTGACTAAGATGGCGGGCTTTGAATTCAGGGAACTCACAACGGCAACAAGCATCATTGTGGAGGGAGGAAAGGCCGTAGGCGTCGCTTACAGATCGCCCCGGCAAGAGGGCGAAGCGAGGGCAAAATACATCGTCATTGCTCCCGGCAGAGGAGGCGCGGAATGGTTCAATGAAGAGGCAAACCGCCTGAGTCTTTCTGTTTCCAACAATGAGGTGGATATCGGCGTTCGCGTCGAAGTGCCCAATTCGGTAATGGACCATTTAACGGAGCCTTTGTATGAAGCCAAAATGGTTTATTATTCCGATACGTTCGAATCCAAGGTTCGCACATTCTGCATGAATCCGGGCGGCATAGTGAGCGAGGAGCATTATGAGGACGGCATAGCCGTAGTCAACGGGCACAGCTACCATGACGAGAACCGGCGCACCGAAAACACGAATTTCGCTTTGTTGGTCTCCTCGCGCTTTACGCAGCCTTTCAAAGAACCTATAACTTACGGCAATTATATCGCCCAGCTCGGCAATATGCTGACGGGCGGGGGGATAATGGTGCAAAGGCTCGGCGACCTTTTGCGCGGACGAAGAACCGATATGTCCCGCCTTAAAAAATCCACAGTCATTCCCACGCTCAACACCGCTGTTCCCGGAGACCTTTCATTCGTTTTGCCGCACAGGCATCTGACCAGCATAATCGAAGCGCTGAAAGCGTTCGATAAGGTCGCACCGGGACTGTATGCCAAAAACACGCTGCTCTACGGGGTGGAAGTGAAATTCTATTCCAGCAAGGTGCAAGTAAACGACAGTTTTGAAACCGCCATACCGAGGCTGTACGCTATCGGAGACGGAGCGGGAATAACCAGGGGCCTCATGCAGGCGAGTGTGACAGGAATCGTCGTCGCGAGGGATATCGTTAAAAATACGGCCGTAGGAGGATAATATGAAAAGATTCATTACGCTTCTTATATGTACCGCGCTGCTCTTTGCGGGCTGTTCTTTGGCGCCCGAACAGAAAAGCGAAAATTTTCCGTCGTCTCAAAAAACGGATGAACCCGCGAAAACGAAAGAAAGCCCTGCGCCCATAGATCCGGCCGATCTGCCCGAAACTGTAAAAGCCGTGATCAAAGTGAAGGAATTCGGCACGATCGAGCTTGAGTTGTACCCGCGAAAAGCGCCGCAAAGCGCGCTGAATTTTGCATACCTTGCAAGGCAGGGATTTTATGACGGGCTTACATTCCACAGGATCATGGAAGGATTCATGATACAGGGCGGAGATCCCAAAGGAACCGGAACCGGCGGACCGGGCTATTCCATAAAAGGCGAATTCGCGCTGAACGGATTCGACAACCCGATTTCTCACGAACGGGGAGTAATATCCTGCGCAAGAAAAGGCGATCCGTATTATGACAGCGCGGGCTCGCAATTCTTCATCGTGCATGAAGACAGCACGTTTTTGGACGGAAGCTATGCGGCCTTCGGAAAAGTAACGTCCGGCATAGAGGTCGTGGATGCGATAGCAGGCGTTCCTGTAGCAGCCGACGGGCAGACCCCGCTCGATAAAGTCACTATCGAATCAGTCACCATAGAGGGGCCTGAACTTCCGGAACCGAATAAGCTTAAATGATTTCTCGGTCAGTGCGAAAAAATACCGGTTATTGCATCAATAAAACCTGCCTTCGACAGGTTTTATTGATGCAGACAAAACTCCATAACGGGAAACGCCGTATGTGATTATTAAAAGATTACCGATTTCCGGCCGGTCCGGATTGCGAAGCCGTGTCATTCCATCAGTTTATTTTTCTTCAAAGCGATTACTGTAAGTGGAATAAGAACAAGCTGTATGGCGATACCGGGCAAAGCATTTAAAAACGCACCGCTTAAAAATAGCTGCCACGTAAAAGCATTTCTCTCCAATGTGTAGAAAACCAAAGAGGCCATACCCCAGACAATCCTCCCGCCCAGCATCGCAAGAATGAGCGAGACGTAAATGAATATCGTCTTTTTCGGCAATTTCTCATAAAGCAAACCGCACAAAAAGCCGTAGCAGGCAAGCTCAAACGCCATCGAAACGGCAGTCGGGAACATCGGAGGCATCGAGAGCAAAGCGGACCTTATCAGCGGCGTTATAAAGCCCGCAGCTGCGCCGTAAGGCGCGCCGCATATAAAACCCAAAAGCATCACGGGAATATGCATCGGCAGCAGCATATTGCCGACAGCGGGAATGCGCATGGTGATTCCAGGCAGCAGTATGCCGATTGCAATAAACAATCCGGATAAAACAATTTTCTTTGCAGGTACTCCCTTTTTCATATTAACTCCGAAACATTAAAAATACATGCACACGTCAGCGTGTATTTATTAAGTATAACCGACCGCATCCGCAAGCTCAAGGGTTAAGAATCGAGTCATTTTACGAATGGACCCCGGAATATAATTCCATAGAATTAAACAAGAGGAAGTTGATTTGTTGAGCTTCTGCTTTGCAGGCGAGACAAAAATAGAAACTCGAAAAAAGCGGCTTATATCCTTAAGCTTTTCACTTCTGCTGCTTGCATCGGCCGCTTTGATCTTCTTTTAAACAGAGCGGTGCAGAAGCCCTTGCAGGAATTTGTGCTGACTCATATACCGACCAGTATGGAGCAGGTAAAGCGACTTGCTGTAATTGCCGCGGTGGGGTGCACAGCGATCGGCACGGCGGCAATGCTGAAGTTGACACGCAAGCGATCAAATTTTTGCCATTCGCAGGTGAACGGTATTATATCACAGCAACAACTATGTCTCGTTAATTATTTTCTTATATCAACAAACACAAAAGACGGTGAAAAAACTGTCCTTCTTTTTCTGTTTATATACCGGTAAGTTGTAAAATGAAATGCCGCAGTATGGAAAAATAAGGACCCATTAAGTCAGAAAACAGTTACAATGAGGTTGCGAAACAACAAAGTAACCGAGGTGACAAAATGGGTCAAGAACAGGATATCAAAAAGTGCGGCAAATGGAAACAGGTAACTGAAAAAGAGCGGTATCAAATTGAAGGTTTTCGACGATTCGGGATGAGCGTGAGCGGAATAGCCCGGCAACTGAAAAGGGATCGAAGAACGATTCAAAGAGAATTAAAGCGTGGCAGCGTAGTCCAAAACGTAGAGTGGGAGTTAAAAGAATTGTATTGCGCGGATGCCGGACAACGGGTACATCGGGTATGCGGAGCAAACAAGGGACGAGGGTTGAAGATAGGGCACTGCCACAAGCTAGCTGAATACCTTGAACAAAAAATCGTGAGGGAGAAGTATTCGCCGGACGCTGCGATAGGGCGATTAAAGGCTGAGGGACGGGATTTAGGCGTTACTATCTGTACAAAGACGGTATATAACTATATTGACTCCGGAATATTTGCAGGTATAAGCAATAAAGATCTGCCGGTCAAGAAGAAGGGGAAAAAGCGTAACTGTCAGCCAAGGGTGGTTGCACTGAACAATCTAAAGGGACGGAGCATCGAAGAAAGACCTGAAGTGGCAAATCAACGAGAGGAATCCGGTCATTGGGAAATGGATTGTGTGGAGAGCGGACGAGGCTCAAAAGCCACTCTTCTGGTGCTTACGGAACGGACAGGACGCGGAGAACTGATCTTTAAAATGAAGGCTCAAACTCAAGAATGTGTTGAGGATGTATTGAATAGGTTGGAGCGAAAACACAAAGGCAAGTTTTCGATGCTTTTTAAAAGCATTACTGTGGATAACGGTCCGGAGTTTCTTTGTTGTCGGAGGCTGGAAGCTTCCAGCCTCCGACAACAAACCAAACGTACAACCATCTATTATGCGCATCCATACAGTGCATGGGAACGTGGGAGCAATGAAAACGCTAATAAGCTAATTCGTCGATTTATACCTAAAGGAGCCGATATAGCCAAGTATTCAGAAAGGGATATCAAGCGTATTGAGCGCTGGATGAACAGCTATCCTCGCAGGTTACTGGGTTATCGGACTCCTGCGGAGGTCAGCGCAACCGTTGGTGACTGCTTTCGTTGATGGGGGTGCGGCAATTAAACTTGCAATCTTTATAGCGGAAAATCGACGGCGAATTTTGCTGACTGAGCTCCGAAAAGTGTGATATACTGACTGTTGCTGTGGATTTTAAGCTTGCGGGTGCAAAATCCGCGGTCCTTCGGTTTACGGGCAGCTATAATAAAAGCGGGAGCTACCATGAAACGCAAAACAAAAACCATACTTGCAAATTTGATGATGCTGACAGCCGCGGCCGTATGGGGCATGAGCTTTGTCGTTATGAAGACAACGCTTAATGTTATTCCCGCGAATACCGTCCTCGCGCTGAGGTTCACCGCAGGCGCGCTCGGCCTTTGCTATACGCTGTTTAAACACCGGCTTACGCTCAAGAAAGCCGGCGCCGGAGCGCTTGTCGGCGCTGTTCTGTATGCGGCCTTCGCTCTCCAGACGTTCGGGCTTAAGTATACGACTGCAAGCAAAAACGCGTTCATAACGGTTGTATATGTAGTCCTGGTACCTGTTTTTTATTGGTTTGTCAAAAAAGACAGACCGTCTTTAAGAATTGCGTGTTCCGCGCTGCTTTGTTTTTTCGGCATCGGGCTGCTGACGCTTACGGATGCGTTCACCGTGGGGCTGGGCGACGCGCTTACGCTTGTAAGCGGAGGCCTTTATGCCTTGCATATTGTGCTTGTCGGGCTATATGAAGAAAAGTGCGATGTCGTGTTTCTCACATTTTTGCAGTTTTTTTTCGCGGCGGTTTATTCATGGGGGGCAGCGCTGCTGACTGAGCCGCTGCCCGTAACGATACCGTCCGGCTCATGGCCTAGCCTTGCTTACCTTTGCCTCTTAAGCACGCTTTTGGGATTTACGTTTCAAAACATCGGTATAAAATATTCAGAGCCCTCCGTTGCGGCGCTTATTTTAAGCACCGAATCCATGTTTGCCTGTCTGTTCAGCGTTGTTCTGCTCGGCGATGAGCTGACGCTAAGGATGTGGGCGGGCGCTCTTTGCATCATTGTATCTTTGGTGTGGTCCCAAACCCGCTCAAAGTCACGTAAGGATACCGGCGCCCCATGCGTAAACGAAGATCCCCATTCGTTGCCCTCTTCGGAAGAAGTATGATACAATAGCATATTAAAGCAGAACGAAGTAAAGAGGAACCGAAATGAGAAGACGCTACAAAGGAAGGCAGACCGCAAGGCGGGGAAGACGATACAATATCAGATGGGGAAAACTGCTGCTTTTTCTTGTCATCATCTCGGCGCTGGGCTTCGTTATTTGGCTCGCAGTAAAGCTTTTGAGCGGCGATATAAAGGGACTTGATCCTGCGGCCTCGCCGACTCCGCCGGTATCGGTCATCGGACCTACACCGCTTCCGACCCCCGTTCCCGAACTGAGCGAGGACCTTTCGCTTTCGCCCGTGCCCGGGACGGATCCAAGCGATTTCGGTTTTGAGACCGATATCATGGTAAACAGAGAAATAGTTGACAGCTTTACAAGGCCCCAGCCGATACGCTTTAAAAAGGGCGAGGAGTATACGGACATTGCGGGCATAATTACATTCGGCGGGAGCAACTATCGCGACAGGTTCACATACGGCACTCAAAGCGTCGTGAACAAAACGCTTTCAAGGGTATGGGAGATAGAACTCGGCTCGCTCGAGGGCTGGACGGGGGCAGGCTGGACGGGCATGCCCGTAATCGTGCAGTGGCCTGATGAAGTGCGCAAGGTTTTGGGCGTCTTTGATGAATTCAAGGATATGGACGGCTTCACGGAGGTCATATACCCCGTAATGGACGGATACGTCTATTTCGCGGAGCTATACAGCGGCAAAAAAACCCGGAATCCCATACACCTCGGCGTTACGACCAAAGGAACGGCGAGCCTCGACCCGCGAGGATATCCGCTCCTGTATACAGGTCAGGGTCTTGAAAGCACTGAAGCGGACGGCAGCAAAGGCGCGTGGTTCAGAGTCATAGACCTTATCGAAAACAAAGTGATTTGGAAGTTCGGAGGCAAAGACCCGTTCTCGTTCAGGGGCTGGCAGGCGTACGACTCCTCCGCGCTCGTTGACGCCGCGACCGATACATTGATAGCCCCCGGAGAAAACGGCGTGCTGTATACCGCAAAGTTGAATGCGCGGTTTGATCCCGAAGCGGGAACGGTAAGCGTCGACCCCGGCCCGCTCGAAAAATACCGCTATAAAGGAGAAGGGTACGGCTTTAATGAAGAGAGCGACAAACGCTGGGTGGGAATCGAGAATTCCGTCGCGGTATGGCGCAATTACGCTTATTTTACCGACAGCGGAGGCAGGCTGCAGTGCCTTGATCTCAATACTTTCGAGCTTCAATACGTTGTGGACGTGACGGACGATTCCGATTCTTCCATCGTTATCGAGGAGGATATTCCGAACGATACCTTCTATCTGTATACCGCGAACGAGGTGGATAAGCAGCCCGGAATATCGAACGGTGTGGGGAAGTGCTATCACAGGAAAATCAACGGACTGACCGGCGAGATAGTCTGGGAAAAGGGCTATGATGCGTCCATAGGCAATACTTCAAGCAACGGCGGCACGCTGACGACTCCGCACGTCGGGCGCGGTAATATAAGCGACCTCGTCATATACAACCAAACGCTGGTCCCCGTAAGCATAAAGGATGAAAACGGGGGAACAAAGCAGGTATACGGCGGACGCATCGTTTGCTACAATAAGGAAACCGGCAACGAGGTATGGCGCTACGAGCAGAAGGACAATTACTGGAGTTCGCCCGTGGTAATCTATGATGAAAACGATAATGCTTACCTGATCCAGTGTGACAGAGGCGGCATGATGCGTATGCATGATGCGAGAACGGGCTCGGTGCTGAGTGAGGTTTATATGGGCTCGGATATCGATGCGACGCCGTCCGTATTTAACAATATGATAGTCGTGGGAACGCGAGGTGGCAACGACGAGCATCAGAAGATCATAGGAGTCCGCATAGGATAACTTTTTGTCCAGTTCTGACATGAAGTATTGGGAAAGGCTCTTCGGGGGTTTTTCGGCCGGTACCGGATGTAGGGAGTTATTCGCTTATGAAATTCAGCGATGAAAGAAAA
>MWCU01000041.1 GCA_002070205.1 Firmicutes bacterium ADurb.Bin182
TGTGAGGAACAACACAAGGCCTACAGCCATGCTGACCGTGCCCGCGTTGAGCAGAATTTTCCTTAAAGGCAGCTTCTCGGAACTGTTGCTCATTATATAATAACCGTATGTCCAATAGAGCATAGTGCATATGACAATACAAACCGATACGTAAAAGACGCCTTCCGCGCCGTACAGGGTATGCACTATCGGCAGAGTAATAAATCCCAAATTCGGAAATATCGCCGCGTATTTCAGAACGCCGCGTTTGCCGGGGGTATCGCCTCTTATCGCAAAGTGAGATACGAGAATACCAAAAATCAAGACGCCGGCAATGATCAGAGCGGTCAAAAGAAGTCCGTTCAAAAGCGAGCGGTCAAAATCCCGCTGGAACGACATAATGATAACGCTCGGTACGGATATAAAAAGTGAAATGTTCGCGAGTACGGACTCGCCGGCAGGTTCTATCAGCTTCAATTTGCCTAAAGCAAAACCTGTCATCATCAGCGCAAACAGCACGAATATTTTCTCAGCAATGGTCAAAAAGTTTTCCATAATACCCGTTCCAAAAGTTCGATCAAATCATAAGATCAGCCCGAATCCGTAATAACGGCCCGGATCAAGCCGTCCGGACCGAAATCGATGACAGAACTTCGTTTAAATAATTAAAAATATGACTTTTATTGATTATAGCATAGCGGGTTGAGGTAAACAAGGCGAATGACTTTTAGCATGTATCGGCCCAGAAAGGCTAAAATACGGCGGTAACCTAATATGCGTTGCCAATATTAGTTACTATAACGGGTCGGGAAACCAATACATTATTGGTTTACTTTAGCCTTGAATATGATATAATTGTAATATGACTATGAAATGCAAAACGATGGTAAATAGCGATAAAATCACAAGGCAGATCGCCGGTACGATGGCCATTGAGGGTATGCGCCTTAATCAAAAAGAACTTACGCTTGTAAAACAATGTGCCAGCGGGCAAAAATCCTCTACCACAGTTATTCAGGAGCTTGTGAAGAAATATACTGTGAAGTAGGTGATAGGTTGTCCGATTATTTTTATAACTACGAATATGATAAAACATATTGCTATCCCTCTTCCAGTGTTCTGAAAAACAAACTCAATATTCAAGACGCATCCGACTTGCTTAAAGCTGAAAGAAACATTACCGCATTGCGAATATTGGAACTAAAGATGGCCCCTCCAAAAGGCAGCCTTAATTTTGATTATTTAAGAAAGCTGCATTTTTACATATTTCAGGATATCTATACCTGGGCTGGTGAAATACGGACAGTTGATATTACCAAGGGTACGAAATTTTGTCTGTTCCGATATATCGAAGAACAAGCAAACGATTTGTTCAGAAAACTTAAGAACGAAAACTATCTCATAGATACAAAAGAATCTATAGAAAGAAGACTTTCCTTTTATCTGTCGGAGATAAACGCGATACACCCATTCAGAGAGGGAAATGGCAGAGTGCAGCGATTGTTTATTGAGATATTGGCTGATCGCGCCGGATATGAGGTGGATTTCTCCGTTGTTACTGCCGAAGAAATGATTACTGCGAGTTACCAGTCGTTTCACAAAAACTACGAACCTATGGATGAGCTTTTTCGGCGCATAACATGTTCAAAAGCAATTACTGATGTATAATACCTACGCCTTTAACGCTGCTTTCATTGGAGATTTCTCTCGCTTGAGCCCATCCCCAAACATCCTGTATTAAACGTCAGCGCCTGTCCTTCCCCCCGCCTTATCCTCACTCCTGCCCCACAAGCTCGATCATCTTCTGAAGGAACGCGTTGATTTGCTCGACGAGCTTAATGCGCTGCTCCTGAACCGAAGCGATTTGTTCAAGTGCTGCTTCCAATACTTCAAGATCGTTATTTTTTATGGATCCCCTGAGCTCGGCCCTTATGTCCCTTGTCTGGTCGCGGCTTTGCTTCAAGGAATCCCTGAGTTCGACTATTTGATTTTTGTACTCGCGAAGCTGCGATTTTACCTCTTCGGAAGGCTGTACGCCGGAGTCTCTCATGGATTTTAGAATATTCAAAAGGTCCAGGCGCAGCCGGACGGTTTCCGACGCAGCGTCCAGAACCGCCATGCGGTTATTATGCCTCAGTTCGCTGTTCTCAATAAGGTGCTGCCATAGAGAATACCTTGTTTCCCTTCTCTCCCTGCGCTCTTCAAGGCGCTGCTGCCTGCGCTCGATTGCTTCGATCCTTTTTTCGATTCCGAATTCTCTTCCGTCCTCTTCGGACGCCGCAAAAGCGGTCGAACCCAAACTTGCGATTATCAACACGATCAAAAACACTGATATTATTTTTTTTGTCATTTTTTAATTCCTCCTTTTTAATATTCCTTTTACGGCATCTGTCCCGGGACGGGCATTCACGGTCCGATTGCAGAGTGCCGCTCTCAGGCTATTATTATTGCCTCCCGCAAAATGATAATAACCCATTGCCTTAGTGCAAATCAAAGGATAAACTGAGG
The DNA here is from genome assembly GCA_002070205.1 of Firmicutes bacterium ADurb.Bin182. GTDB lineage: Bacteria > Bacillota > Clostridia > Christensenellales > CAG-138 > MWCU01. Next base: position 2,488 of record MWCU01000041.1, read on the forward strand.
CAAAATTGCGGCAGCTCTTTTTATTTTTCACGCAATCATCTACAATGGTCACAGGAGTGAAGAATATGAGCAGATCTATATATATCGCCGACGACGAGAAAAATATCAGGGACCTCATCGAGCTGTTTTTGACCAATGAAGGATACAGCGTCACCTCGTTTTCAGACGGTGATCAACTCCTGGATGCGTTTTCGCAAAGACCCTCGGACATGGTGATTTTGGATATCATGATGCCCGGAACGGACGGGCTGACAATTTGCAGAGAGATACGGAGCAGAAGCAACGCGCTCATCATAATCGTTTCCGCGAGGGACAGCGAGATAGACAGGATAACAGGCATCACGCTCGGGTCGGACGATTATTTGACGAAGCCGTTTTCGCCGATGGAACTTGTAGTGCGGGTTAAAGCCCTGTTTAGAAGGCTTGAGCTTGGCAGCTTGAACAGCCCCGGCGAGACCTTGACGGCAGGCGGCTTGACCGTAAATACCGCAACAAGGAAGGCGGAGATCAACGGCCGGCCGTTTGATATGACGCCGACCGAGCTCGCGCTCATGGTATATTTGATGAAAAACTCCGCGCGCGCGGTTTCACGCGAAGAGCTTTTGAAAAACGTATGGAAATTCGATTTTGAGGCGGATACGAGAGCGACGGACGACGTCGTCAAGCGGTTGAGAAAGAAACTCAACGACGCCGGAGCGGACGTTAAGATCGATACCGTGTGGGGATTTGGATTTAAGCTTAACGCCTGAGGAGGGAAATCATTATGAAAAGCATGAAAAGCAAGATCCGGACGCCTTTTCTTGTTCTTATCATTCTGTTTCCCGTGGCTATAATTTTTCTTTTCAATGCGGCAATAAGGATATACGTTGAAAGGGATACACGGAACGAGCTGCGCTCTGTCGTAAGCGCGATGGAAGCGGTCGAGAAAAGCGGATCGAAGGGCAACTGGCTGAACACAGCGGAAGGTTATGACAGGCCGATGGCAAGGCTTTATAAGCTTGTCAGCGCGTCAAGGATGGCGGTGAACGTAGATCTTCATGTTTTCAGCAGGAACAGCAAGCTGTTGTATTCATTTGACGAAACGGAAGGATTCGCGGACAAACTGCTTCTCAATAAAATCGAAAACCGGCTGCCTTCTATGCAGGATAAAAAAATCTATACTGTTCGCGCGGGCGCGCAAAGGTATCTCGTCACGGCCTACCCGCTGACAGGTGGCGGCTTGGTCCGCCCGACTGTCGTAATGGTCGCGCACATGACGGAGCAAACTTCATGGCTCCACGCCGTTAATCTGATCCTTTTTGGCATCACTCTCGCGGGAGCCGCGGCTGCCGTGCTTATAGCAAACAGGTTATCCTCCCAAATCGCTGAGCCCGTATCCGAATTATCCGATATGGCTAAGAAAATCGGCGACGGAAGCTTCGCCAGTCCGCCGCACGGTAAAAGGGACATCCTTGAACTCGATGCGCTGTATCAAAGCGTAGTTGAAATGTCCGAAAGGCTGGAAGCGAATGACAGAACGCAAAGGACATTCCTTCAGAACGCGTCCCATGAGCTCAAAACCCCGCTTATGTCGATACAGGGCTATGCCGAGGGCATCGCGAAGGGTGTCATTACTGATGTGCAACGCGCCGCCGAGCTGATAGAAAATGAAAGCAAGCGGCTTGGAACGCTTGTCGAACAGCTTCTGACGCTTTCGAAAATAGAGAGCCAAACCTATAAAAAAGAACTGAGCATATTGAACCTTTGTGACGTTCTAAAAGATTACGCTCAGCGCATGGGCGGCCTCGCCGCGAAATATGAAAAGCTGCTTGAGCTTGATCTGCCGGACACCCCTTTGCATGCAAAGGCGGAGGATACGCTGCTCTCGCAAGCGGTCATGAACATAATTTCGAACGGGCTTCGCTATGCGAAAACGCATGTGACCGTCAAATTATTCCGAAAAGGCTCCGAGGCCGTTATCGGGATTTCGGACGACGGAGGCGGGATAGCGGACGCGGACCTGCCCCGTGTTTTTGACAGGTTTTATAAAGGAAAGCAAGGGAATTCGGGCTTGGGGCTCGCAATAGCAAAATCCGCGGTCGAAACGATGGGAGGCCGCATTTCGGCTTTCAATGACTCCGCGGGCGCGGTATTCGAAATTGCATTGCCCCTCTAAAAGAAGCATTGATATGATAAAAACTGATAACGGGCACAGTATGAAGAAATTTTTTGACTTTCGGGGAGTTAACGATCTTAATCCGCCCCGGCATGAACGATTTCCGTGCTTTGGAGCCACGCCCGGCGGCAGGGGAAGCGAAAGATTAGGAATCGCCTTCCGGCTTCGGGATGAACGCCGCTTTTTGCGCGTTTTGCCGGTTCAATGAAAGGTTTAAAAAAAAACAAGAAATTGTCGAAAAGCCGATTGTGTGATAAAATATATTGATTACATGATCGGTTATTCTTTTGGGTGAAAGCATTTGCTCGATTTCAATCTTATCAAAACCAAATTCTGCATCCCTCGCCCGAACCCGGGCATGATATCGCGCAAGCGCCTTATGGAAAAGCT
>MWCU01000042.1 GCA_002070205.1 Firmicutes bacterium ADurb.Bin182
CCGCCATTGCAGCCGCTGTTGACGGACCTCCGAGGTTTGCGTTGGACGCCAGAGTGATCTCTTCGATATTAAGTTTAAATAGCTTGCCAACGCCGAGTAAAACGAGGATATTGATCAGCGCAATGATGCCGCAGAAAGCAAACAGCAGCGGTGCGTTGACAATAACCGACCACAAGTCCGCTGGGCAACCGATTACTACGAAGAAGATATAGATAAGGAATGTTCCTATCTCCTGAGCGCCTTTGAGATTCGAGAAGAATTTCGGGAACAGAGTCGCAAGGGCAACCGCAACGACCGTTAACAGAACAAATTGGTTGCCGAGTATCATCTGCGGATATCCTCCGAGGAATTCAGCGGGGATCGCTCCCTTAATAAGACCTGCTATTTTTGTGGCGACAGTCACAACCACAAATGCGGTACCGATGGTGATGGCAAAATCAACTAGCGATATCTCTTTGCGTCCCCAATAACCTGCAGCAAGGGTTTTGGCTTCCGTTTTTTTACTGGACTGCTCGATTTCCAGCTCGTGCGGATGCGGATAGTGCTTGCGGAAGAACTTGCTTGCGGGGATCCACAAGAGAACGAAGAATGCGATTGCCATAACGAAATTGTCCGCGACGACTTCGGCGCTCAAAAGCGTTTGATCGACTTGTACGGAAGAAGCTACCGCGAACAGGTTTACGCCTCCGCCGATATAGGATCCTGTCAGTATACCGGCCATCTTATAAAGATCGGGAATTGCGTTCCGCAAAGCGAAGAACGCAACTATCGCGCCCAATATAGTTCCTATGGAGCCGATATTGAACGCGAGAAACGCCTTTCCGGTATCTTTGAGTATTTTTTTGAGGTCCGCCCTGAATAGCAGCATCGCGACTGAAAGCGGGATGCAGTAATCCCAGACAACGTCATATACCGTAGAGGATGCGGGGATTAGTCGGATATTCGTCGCGATAACAGCTAAGATAAGTCCGATGACGGGTCCCGATAATCTGGCCGCCCACTTGTAATTCTGCTCGAGCCATATGGAAGCGGCCGCGAAAACGATAAGAATCGTCCACAGAATCCATGTATCGTCCGCAGAGACAAGCGTTGGCTGGTTTACGATGTCAGTCATGAAATGGTACCTCCTTGTGAAATTATTGTGATATTATGATACTATATATGCTTATATTTGGCAATAAATGCATCTTTTCGGATGTTATTCGACCGGAAAATCAAAATAGGTTTCGGGGTACGGTTCGGGCTGAATAATATAATGCCACCACTCATATTGGTACGGAATAAAGCCGCAGGAACACATTACATTCATAAGCAGTTTCCTGTTATCCTCTTGCTCTTTAGTAAGACCGGCGGCGCCGTGGTTTGAACGGGCGTCCATAAAATCGAATATGGAACCCGCGTCGATTTCCTGCCATGTTTTCATATTGACAAGCGTCAGGTCGACCGCGCATCCGCGCGTATGTCCGGATAACTTATCGATATAGCCTTTTTCAAACATGGATTGTTTTTCCTCGTTCGGATAGTGGATCGGTTTACGCCTCTCATCCTGAAGATCCTTGCCCCATTTTACAAAGTCATCCACTGCGCGCTGAGGGCGGTATGAGTCAAAAAACTTCATCAAGTATCCTTTTTTGCGGAAAATTTCAGCCGCTTTGATGCAGCCCTCCGCAACTTCTTTGGTCATCACAACGAGAGGCTGATTGTAGCCTGCAATCGTCCGGCCGAATAGGTTATCAGTGCCTGCGTACTTAGCGTCTATTATGCAATCGGGTATCAGTTCGTCGATATACACAAAGCCATCGGGAAGACCCGCTTTCGGAATACCGCGTGTCGTGATGTTTTGCATTTGTCTTTCTCCTTTCAAAAGATGTGAATATATGCATAGTATACCAATTCTGACGAAGGATTGAAATAGGCACGCCCGCGATGTTTTGCTCATGAAACGCTGAATGATATAAGCGGCTTTTGCAGCATCGAAGCATGTTTAAATAATAATTGTCCGGCAGGCATAGAGAATTTTAACGCTCCACATCAAAGAAAAAGCAGGCTAAACATATCAGCCTGCTTATTATGATGCTTTCGGGCGGTCTATGATCAGAGGTTTTATACTGCGCTACCTGCCGCATCCAAATTTACGGGCAGCGTGCCGGTCGTGGCTTTCGGCCGGAATCTGCCCGCCCTGAAATGAATTTTCGCGTACCCGCCGCTTTCCACGGCAAACGTATAGGGGGGAGCTTCATTGCCGTAAGCATCCGTAAGGCATAGTATATTATACTTTCTGTCCGTCTTTTCTATGGTGGATTCGCCGTTGCGCAAGCTTCTGACGGGATGTCCGTTGAGCGTCAGATTCATTATGGCAAGAGCCCCCGCCATGCTCTTGTCCCTTATGATCTCAAGGGTTGCAGGCGTTTCAAGCATCTCAGCCGAGTTTAAAACTTCTGATAATGCTTTCTTGGATGGGGAGACGTATTCTCCCGGTCTGCAATATTTTGCGGCGAAATAAGAAATAACGCCGCCGACCGCTGCAAGCAGGAGCGCCGCCAAATAGATGCCGAAACCCTCCGCTTCCATAAGCATTCCGAGCACAAAACCCGCAAACTCCAGTCCGAACCAGAGCGCGAATGTCAGCCCGACAAAGAATCCGGGTTTTCTGCCGCGCTCGAGAGCGTTTTTCTTGTTGACGTTCACCAAACTGATAATCGCGAGAATTTCCAGCATAATAAAACCCTCCTTGTTTTATCTCATCCTGTTATTCGGTTATGGGTTATCATCTTAAAACGTTACAAAAGCTGCCAACGCGGTTCGAACTTTATCGTCAGTTGTTCGGTTTTTTTACAGCGCTCTCATTAGATAACTATGCGGGAAGGTTTTGATGTAATAACGGTTTTGTATAAGACTGTGAGGTTTGTGCGGTTTTTTAAATATACCTCGGTATCTTCATCTATTATACATCCGGCGTTTTATTCAGTCAATTTTAACCGATGATTTTTTTCATCTTAAGAAATATTATGACACTTCAGGTTTTGCGCATTTTGCGTTGAACTTCGTCCTATAAGCTGATTTTCTTTTGCTGCGGCAGCCGCCGGACAGCATGTGAGTATAAACAAAAACACTTATAACCGCAGCCGGTCTCGATTGCATGTAAAGTATGCTTGACTTATAAATAATTAAATGCTATCATTATGTAAAGAAAACATTACATCAAGGAGATGAAAGCACTGAACAACCGTGTAAGGGCGATGAGAGAGGCAAAGTCGCTTACGCAAGCTGAGCTTGCGCAATTAACGGGCGTGTCACGGCAGGCGATCAACGCGATTGAGACCGGCAAATACGATCCGTCCATACGTCTGGCATACGCGCTCTCCAGGGTATTCGGGTGCGCGATAGAGGATATTTTTATTTTTGAAGAAGGTGGTTTGCATGATGAAAAGAAATAATCTTCGCAAAATCTATATGTTCTACAGCATCGCGCTCGCAGAAATCTACGTTTTGGTGATAGCTTTCTGTGCAGGTTATATACTCAGCGGGGAATTGCTTCGTTATGTGTGGTACGGGGCCGTCATTGTTTTCGCTATAATACCTGTTATTATGTACCTGATCTACCGCTGGCGAAGGAAAGACAATGCGGACTCGAGCGACGAACTCGAACAGTTCGTTTTGTCAAAGGCATTCGCCGCTGCCGGCTTCATCGCCATCACGCTGCTTCCCGCCCTTTTGATGTTCGTATGCGTTTTCAATGATCTTGCGGAGTTGATAGTGCTTGTTTATTCGGTAATTGTGGGCGGCACGCTGAAATTAAGCACTTTGTACTATTACAGGAAATATTGAGCGGGATAAAACAGCGGTTAATAAACAAAGAGCCGGCGTAAGGAAGAAAAAGAGGGGGTTATGATATGATCAGCGTCAAAGGACTTTACCATTCGTATTCCAAAGATGACAAATATGCCGTAAAAAACGTAAGCTTCGAGATACCCAAAGGAGAAATATTCGGGTTTCTCGGGCCGAGCGGGGCGGGCAAATCCACAACACAAGGGATACTTACGGGGTTGCTTTCGCTGCAAAAGGGCGATGTGAGCGTTGCAGGCTATGATATAAAGCAAATAAAACAGGAAATGTTCAATAAAATAGGCATGAGCTTTGAGCAGAGCAACGTGTACAGCAAACTGACAGCGCTGGAGAATTTAAAGTTTTACAGCCGGCTGTTTGACGTTCCGACGCGCGACCCTAAAGAGCTTATCGAGCTTGTGGGTCTTAGAGGAAAGGAAAACATAAGGGTGGGAGAGTTCTCCAAAGGCATGAAGCACCGGCTTACATTTGCGCGTTCGATGATCAATAACCCCGAAATGTGGTTTTTGGACGAACCGACTACGGGGCTCGATCCTGCCATTGCCGCCAACATCAAAGACATAATCAGGGAGCAAAACAATAAGGGCATAACGGTATTTTTAACGACTCACAACATGTATATCGCCGATGAACTTTGCGACCGCGTGGCGTTTATTATCGACGGTGAAATAAAGCTTATCGATTCGCCGAAAAATCTAAAGCTTCGCTATGGCAAGAGGATTGTTGATGTCGAGTACATTGACGGCAGTGCAAAGAAAAAAGGATCGTTTTCGACGGTAGAACAGAAGGACAGGGACGCGCTCGCGAGTATACTGCATTCAAAAGAAATATTGACGATGCATACGAAGGAAGCCACCCTTGAGGAGATATTCATAAAGGTTACGGGAAGGGGGTTGGGCGTGAGTGAAGCTTCTTAGCAGCATTAAAAAAGAACTGATACTCGCCGCGCGCAGCTTTTACTTCTATATCGAGATAGGTTTTGCACTCATCATGCTTGCCGTGCTTCTGTTTGCCGTTCCGGAGCATTCCGGTGCGCGAAGCGAAGAATATCTGTATCTCGATTTACCACCGGCCGCGGCTAAGGTTTTGATTGATGAGACGCTCGATGAAGATATTGACGGCCGGCCACAGGAAACGGAGCTGAAAGCTGAAGGTGCCGTTTACAAAGCGCTGCTTTTTCAGACTGATGAGAGGGATATATTCCTTATGGAGAGCGAAGCCGCGGCAGAGACTATGACGAAGCATAAAAAGGCGATCGGCGCGGTGATCACTATGGATAAAGGAGAACTTCACTACAAGTATTTTCTGCAGGGTTATGAATCAAAGCGCCTCAAAAATCTGCTTCTGGTTCTGCACGCACAAGACTTTGACACGCTTGAAACGCGCATGAACGAGCAGAAGGTGATTAATGTAGATTCCGGTCATATCCCGCTGAACGACAGGGAAAACGCGATACCCCCTTTGATGGCTTTCAGCGGGAGCCTGATGAGCATGTTCATAATGGCCGCGTATGTTTCTCTTGACAGGCAGGAGGGAGTGATCAAAGCGTTTGCGGTAACGGCGTCGCCCGTTTCAAAATACCTGATCAGCAAGATGTTCGTTCTGATGTTAACTTCGGTTATATCGGGGCTTATCGTCGTCGCGCCTTTAATGGGCACGAAAATAAATTACGCGCTGCTTTTGCTGCTGCTGCTCACCACGGGGGTATTTGCTTCGATGCTCGGCCTTTTGACAGCGAGTTTCTTTCAGAACATTACTAAGGCATTCGGGATAATTTTCTTGCCTATGGTCCTGTTTATGCTTCCGGCGATCGCATATTACATCCCCGGATGGGACCCTGTTTGGGTCAAACTCATACCTTCATACCCGATGCTGCAAGGATTCAAGGAGATCATAAGCAACGGTGACGCGATGTATGTTCTGCTTGTAAGCGCAGGTTTTTTGGCGGCGGGATTTGTGCTGTTCCTCATCACGAACAACAGGTTTCGAAAAACGCTCACCGTATAAGGGGGTATACATGTTGAATAAGATATGGACTATATTCAAAAGAGACGTTAAGGTGAACTTTCGCGAAGTTATGCCCCTCTACATCATGCTTGCGCCTCTGATGCTGGCGATTGGCATAAACCTCATTACTCCCGGCATCAATGACACTACGGTAAACATAGCGTTGATCGAAGGCGAAAACCCGGCACAGGAGCAGTGCCTTAATGAGTTTGCGCATGTCGAGACTTTCCCCGGTGAAGCCGAGGTTCTCTCGCGCGTTAAGGAGAGAGACAGCCTGATTGGCATTTTGCCAGGCGATAACGGATACTATATTCTGGCGCAGGGAAACGAGCCCGAATCTGTCGTTGAGTATGCCAAGCTGCTGAATGTGTTCTTCGAATCCGGAGTGGATATTGAAAACTCAAAAGCCAGCATAGTGGAGTTTGGAGAAACGGTACCGCCCGTTAAAAAAATGCTTGTCAACATTTTGCTTTTGATGATACCCATGCTTTCGGGAATGTTGATTACGCTCAATATCGTGGAGGAGAAAGCGGACAAAACGATAAGCGCCATAAATTTGAGCCCGACCTCGCGGACTGCTTTTATACTGGGCAAAAGCTTGACGGGCATGATGATTTCGCTTGTGACCACAGTCGTGTGCATACTTATTACAGGATTTTATAATGTTAATATTTTGCTGCTTCTGCTGGTTGCGGCCGCGTCGACTGTTCTTGCTATGACGATCGGGTTTATTCAGGGAATAAACAATGACGACGTTATGGAGGCTGTCGGAAGCATGAAGCTTGTTTTTCTTCCCCTTGCGGGTTCGGTCGCCGGTTATGAATTGCTATCCGGCGGCTGGCAGGCGTTTTTCTGGTGGTCGCCGTTTTACTGGTCGTACCGTGCGAACAACATCATTCTCGGAAAGGAAGGGTCGGCCGGCGAACTGCTTCTTTATACGGCGATAATCGCGGCAATATGCATAACAGCTTATGCGCTGATGCTGCCGAGAATCAAAAAAGGTTTGCAATAAACCTAATTCAAAAAAGGAGGGATTTATATGGTCATTGGGGGTATTGCCTGTTTGTTGTATGCGATGTTTTCACTGTATATCGCTATCGCGAAACCGCCTGAACTGCTGAGCATCGTGCGAAAAAAGTTTGGAAAGAAAACTACGGACAAGACGGCGGTCATAGTGTGCTATGCGGCCGGAATACTCGCTCTTGCAGGAGCGGTAGTGCTGTTCGTGCTCGCGTCTTAGGGCATACGGCATACGGAAAAGAGGGGAGACCCTCTTTTTCTATCCGCAAGGCTGTTTTCTTTAAAAACTCAAGTCTACACTATTAAGGCGAATTAGTCGGAAGAAGGTTGAAATTGAGTAGGTTCAACGCAAATAAAGCAACCCATTTTTCTTTTCTCTTTATTATTTCTTATTTGGAATCGACGGTTTCAAAGAAAAAAGATAAGAAAAAAAATAATAAATAAGAATACAAAAAGAAATCTTAGCCGCCATCCGGGGGTAAAGTGCCCTCTTTCTTTTTAAAGTGAGGGGAGCGATCAGAATCAGCCAAAAACTTAGTCCCAGAACGCCGAAAAGCCCGATAAAATCGGACTTTTCGGACAAATTGTGGTGGGGATGGAGGGATTCGAACCCCCGGCCTCTTCGATGTGAACGAAGCGCTCTAACCGGCTGAGCCACATCCCCGAATCGCAATTTTGATTTTAACTCAAAACAGCCTGTTTGGCAAGCTGTTTTTGGCAAGCCCTGAGCCTGGACCGCAATTTATACAGACGGTGAAACTATGATTCAATTGCAAAACCCTGTCCGTTCGATTGAAAATCAGCAGCTGTTAATATACTATATAATGGAAGCGCTGACAGCTTTGTACAACGGTTTTGTTGAGCGCGATACGCTTGCGCGAATGTAAGTTTTCGGGCTTTCTGCCTTGCTGGCTAAATTGTGGCAGCGGTTAACCGCGCCGGCAAAATGAAACCGATAATGACAAACAGGTACAATGCGCGCAGAAATCGTTTATGGTAAATTAACCGTATATGGACCGTATTGAGCCGGGGTTACGGCTGAGCTTGATATGCTGAAAGGATGACGAAATGCTTGCGAAGGCTTTGGAGGCTTGCATGAAATTTAAAAACGCGAGGGTATACGGAAAGGAATTCAAATTCGTCCGGGGCGGCTTTGAAGTGAAGAACGGCCGCTTTGCCAACGTTTTGAGCTGCAGTGGTGATGATGCGATCGATTTGGAAGGCGCGTATGTCATTCCCGGACTTGTGGATATTCATAATCACGGCAATTCAGGATATGATTTTTCCGACGGCAACCCCGCCGGTCTTGAGACGATGGCCGCTTATCTTGCCCAAAACGGCGTAACGTCGTTTACGCCGGCATCAATGACACTTCCCGAACAAGTGCTTGAGAAAGCATACAGGACCGCGGCGCGGTTCAGCAGGGAAATGCATAGGGGCTTGTCCGTCCTTCGAGGCATACATATGGAAGGGCCTTTCTTTTCAGCGGCGAAGAAAGGCGCTCAAAACGGGGCGTATCTGAAAAACCCGGACTTCGATATGTTTGAGCGGCTGAACGAAGCGGCAGAAGGATTGATAAAAATCGCCGACGTAGCTCCCGAGCTGCCCGGAGCGCTTGAGTATATCGAAAAAGTCAGCAAGAGGTGCGTTGTTTCTGTTGCGCATACCGATGCAGGCTATGAGGAAGCGGCTGCGGCAATCAGAGCGGGCGCGGGACACATTACGCATTTGTTCAACGCGATGCTCCCGCTGCTCCACCGCGCTCCCGGAGTCATAGGAGCGGCGGCGGAAGCGGACAGCGTCAGCGCCGAATTGATATCAGACGGCGTCCATGTTCACGAAAGTGCGGTGCGGGCTGCATATAAGCTGTTCGGCCCCGAGCGGCTGTGCCTTATCAGCGATGCGCTTTCCTGCTGCGGAATGCCCGGCGGCAAGCACATGTTGGGCGGGCAAAAAATACGTCTGGATGGAACGATAGCAAGGCTTGAAGACGGAACCATTGCGGGCTCCGCGAACAATTTGTTCGGCATTATGCGCCTTGCCATAAGTTTCGGCATTCCGCGGGAGGATGCGGTGCGCATGGCTTCCTTCAATCCCGCCCGCGTCATAGGGGCGGATAAGGAAATCGGCACTGTCGAAAACGGCAAAAGCGCGGATTTTCTCGTGCTGGATGACGCATTTAACTTAAAAAAGGTTTATATCAACGGTTTTTTGGTAGAGCGGCCTTAAGTTCGTAAACTTCGTTAACGGCCGGGGCCGGAAACAATGAACGGAACTTACGGCAGTTTAAAGTCCTAAAAATAATCAAATCGGAGGAATGATTAATGAAGGTGATCGTAACCGGGAATTTTGAGCAGACCTGCGAGACAGCGGCAAACCTCATTTCAGGCGTGATAGCAAATAAGCCGGATGCGCGGCTAGGCCTTGCGACGGGGAGCAGCGCGGGCGGGGTATATCCTTATCTTATCAAAGCCAATAAGGAAAAGAAGATTGACTTTTCAAAGGTAAGCACCATAAATCTTGACGAGTACGCGGGACTGCCTCCCGATCATACTCAAAGTTACCGTTATTTTATGGACACAAACCTTTTTGACCATGTGAACATCGATAAAAGCAATACATTCGTGGCTTCGGGCATCGGTGATCCCGAAAAGATCATCGGCGAATTTCGCGCACAGCTCAAAAAAGCGCCTATCGACATCCAGCTTCTCGGCATCGGAGTCGACGGTCATATCGGATTTAATGAGCCCGGTAATGTCCTTTACTGCGACGCGCATGCCGAGGAGTTGACCAACAGCACAATAGAAGCGAATTCCAGATTTTTTAATAATCGAGACGAGGTTCCCATAAAGGCGTACACCATGGGTATGGGCGACATTATGCGCGCAAAGCGGCTGGTTCTTGTCGCGACGGGAGCCCAGAAAGCGGAAGCCGTAAGAGGTCTTATAATTGGCGATGAAGTGACGACCCGCAATCCTTCAACTTTTATCAAGCTGCATCCGGATGCTGTGGTCATTATTGATAAAGAGCTTGCGGATCTTGTGGGATATAAAAATTAAGGTTATGCGCATGCGGTATCAAGGCATCGAATATTGCATCAAAAACGTTCCGGAACTTGATCCGGATTTTATTCCGTTCGGCGCGTGGATGGATGAATACGAAAAACGGGCGTGCAAGCCGTTTGCAGTCGCGGTGGAAGCGGCGGACGGAAGAATTGTTGTTCATCGCTCAAGTATCATAGGCGGCAAAGAGCACGCTGAGGCCGATTATGTTTATATGGACCGGCTCGTAAAGTTCCTTTTGTGGAGCGCGGGCGGTTTTCGCGTGTATTTGTGCGGAGCGCCCGAAAATGCCGAAAGGATATCAAAAAGTTATGCACAGGCAGGCGAACGGCAGTTTGACGCGCAGCTCATGAAGGACGTTTACGGGAAGGATTTTGAAGTCATCGTATGCGGATACGGCGAGTGCCCGAAAGAGCGCACTAGCCCGGTATCTGTCGGCGGTCATTTGGACGGATGCCGAATAGGGTTTGACGCAGGAGGAAGCGATAGAAAGGTATCCGCAGTAATAAACGGCGAACCGGTTTATTCGGAGGAGGTGGCTTGGAACCCAAAAGAGCAAACCGATCCGCAGTATCACTATAATGAGATAGTAGCTGCGTTCAGGACGGCCGCATCCAAAATGCCTCGGGTGGATGCTATCGGCATATCCTCAGCGGGAGTCATTATAAAAAACAAGCCGATGGTATCGTCGCTGTTTATGAAGGTCCCGCGGGAAAAACGGGAATTCGTTATCGATATATTTCAAAACGCGGCAAAGCAGATCGGAGATGTCCCGCTGGCAGCAGCAAACGACGGGGATGTAACGGCCCTTGCCGGCGCCATGAGCTTAGGCGAAGGAGCGGTCATGGGCATTGCGATGGGAACAAGCGAGGCGGTCGGCTACGTAAATGAAGACGGCAAAATCCTCGGCTGGCTGAATGAACTGGCTTTTGCGCCCGTGGACCTGAATGAAACGGCGCCCGTTGATGAATGGTCGGGAGACAGGGGCGCCGGGTGTAAATACTTTTCGCAGGATGCCGTTATCAGGCTGGCGCAGAAAGCCGGAATACTCCTTTCGGATTCTTTGACGCCCGCTCAGAAATTACTTGAGGTGCAAAAGCTTGCGGAAGGCGGAAATACCGGTGCGATAAGGATTTTTAAAACGATAGGTGCTTATCTGGCGCATACGATTCCGCTCTACTCAAAGTTTTATGATATCCGGTATCTTTTGGTATTGGGGCGGGTTCTATCAGGCAGGGGCGGAGATATCATTGTCTCGGAATGCTGCCGCATACTGAAAGAAGAGTACCCCGAGCTTTCCAAGCGAATGAAAGTCATGCTTCCGGATGAAAAAACAAGGCGGATAGGGCAGTCCGTCGCTGCGGCCAGCCTGCCGGAATAGAATACCGCATGTGCGGCGCGCATTTTTCCGGACCTGCCTCCGGCTCACCCGAATAAAATGCGTTAATTAAACGGAAAAGCAGCAGGCAGCCAAACGGACAGGACTTAACGAAAAATTCCGGATCGAAGCGCTATTTTCCGTATGGTTTTCCTTTTTCAAAATCGACTTCATGCGGAACTTCATCAATGATCCAATTGTCGGTATTGGGAATCCCGCCCTTTACGAGTTTCTGCCGCTCGTCTGGCAGTTTTGCGAGCGTAAGCCGGTCTCTTATCGAAGAGGTCAATGCGTCCTCTTCGGAGCCTTTTCTTATCTCAATTTCCGTATCGGGAGCTATATGATAATATATCCAGCGGGCGTCCGGAACGGTGAGCCGGACACAGCCGTGCGAAACGGGAGTCCCAAGGCTGTTATATGCGGATTTTATATAGCTTTCGGCTGTTTTTTTATTATACAATATGGAGTGAAAGTATATCCTTCTTGTTATCTGGCTCCAATATTGAGCGCATCCGCCTATTGAGAATCTCCCGAATCGCACGCGGTGGCCTCCCATTTTAAAAACGCCCGTCGGTGTTGCGCCGCGCTTCCCGGAAGAGCAAAGCATGTATCTTACTGGTTCCGTATAATCGCCCCCGCTCCCCTTTTTATAAACCATGACGACCTGGTGCGCGAGGTCTATAATTATCCTGTATGTACCGGGCTCCGGCAAACCTTTCGGCTTTTCGTAGTCGCCGTTGTCTCCTATCAATTCCTCGATGCTCATTTTGATCGTCGGCGCGTAATGCTCAAACGGGATCGCGTCAGGTTCCGTCAATGAGGGCTTTGCCTCGAATTCTTCAAATCCTGCAAGCTCTCTGGTCGCGATTCTTCCGTCCTCCATAAGATAATACGTTTTGCCGCTGACAAAAGGAACAATGTCCGCAGTGTTTTCCGTGCGGATCTGCATTACGGGGCTGCAACCCATAATAAGCTGCGATAAAATGATCAAGTAAAAATAAGCGAATAGTCTGCCCGTTCTCATGAGCTGCTCCTTTGATTTGCTGATTGCTGAATAATAAACTCTATTCGGCGGAAGAAGTAATATGCATATTGCAGATACTCTTCCTGCAGCCGATGAATTGGTTTGAAGGCAGGAGGATCAGAGCATCGCATCAAAAATCAAAATCAACCGGTATTTTTTTTATTTTAAAAATATTCCGATCTTGATATTGTCTCTCAGAAGCGGAATATTTTTGAATTTAATGCAGCTTTTATTTACAGACTGCGGCACTCGATAGCGCAGATATTGCATTCCTCGGCGCATTTTACGCAATATTTGTCTTCGAACCGTGAACAGGATAATGCGCAGCTTTCCAGGATATCGGCACAAAACTCGCAAAACTGTTTGCTGAATTTGCTGTTTTCCATAAGCAGCATGGATGCCAGTTGACAAATTTTAGAGCAGTCGCAAAGGACTTTGATAAGATCTGTACGGTTTCGGGCCTCGTCTTCGTCAAGGCATTTGGCAAAGCATTCCAGACAGCCTTGAGCGCATCGATTCAGCGCATTTATACATGCCTGATTTATACAAAGAGAATCTGCGGCAACGCCCATTTAAAATCTCACCCCGGTATTTTTGTTTAGTTTGGTTTAATGTACTTCCGGTTATTCCTTTTAAGCTATATGCTGTTATGTACAAAACAAGCTATTTTATCGAGCGGAATATCGGCTATTGTGCTTACGGGCGGATCAAACGTCCGGAGTGTTTTTTTATTAGCCTCAGAACGGCCGGGAATGCCGCGGACAGGATTCGGGCCGGCTTTTATCAACAGTCGCGCGTATTCGTTGTTAACATAGAGAATAACTCCCGTAAATCCCCGGCATCGCGCGGCGCAGGTGTAGATGGTTGCGGTTTCTCCGACATGATTTTCAATGATTTGCTGGAATTTTTCGGCATATTTTACTGTCGCCATCCGTTCACTCCCGAAATGAACTTCTTTCTATTTTATGAAGTCATCATCCGGCGGGTTAATCATAACGGGAGTTTATATATTCTTTTTTTTTAAATTTTAATTCGGAATTATGTATATAAAAAGGTGAAATGTGTTGAGGATAATTGAGTTTCATCAACAGATAATAATATTGCGAAGGCGATTTGACTTCGTAAATTTTACAAAAGGAGACCTGAGGCCCTATGTACAATTTTAACAACCAAAATCCTCTGCAGAACCGCAACAACAGCCAGACTCAGCAGCTGAATCAGCAGTCCAGACAAAGGTCACAGCAGAATCAGCAGCAGAACCAAAGCTACAATCCTTCAAACAGAAACCGGAACAACGATCGGGATAATAATAACCGAAACCGTTTCGATTTCTAATCGGCCGGTTATGCACTGCTGTTAACCGTATGGCGGGGAAAGGCGGGATTTCCCGCCTTTTCATATGAAATGTAAAATTTTTCTATAAATCTGGATATTAAAGCTGCGCGCTGATAAACTAAAGGTAAATAAACGTAACAAGGGGAGCGGATATGAACAGAACTCCATATGTAGCTGCCGGTTTTCTTCTTCCTCATCCTCCGGTTATTGTGCTTCAGGTCGGGAAAGGACAGGAGTTAAAGGCCTTAGGGACTATAAAGGCCATGGAGCAAATTTCAGAGCAGGTGGAAAATCTGCGGCCTGAAACCGTGGTGCTCATCTCCCCTCATGCTCCTTTGTTCCGCGATTACGTTTTTATTTACATGAGCAAGGAATTGAAGGGGAACCTGCATCAATTCGGGGCAAATATCAATAAAGCATTTAAACAGGACGATGAGCTGAGAAACAGAATAGAACAAAGCTTGATTGAAAAAAGAATACCGGCAGGCTTTGCAGAATACGCCGATCAGCCTCTTGACCACGGCGCAATTGTGTCGCTTGTTTATTTGAGCGCGAAATACGACGGGTTCAGGCTTGTTGTTCTTTCGCCTTCCGGAATGGACGCGGACACCCTTCGCAGAATCGGGCAGACGATATCCGAAGCGGCGGCAAGTCTCAAAAGGCGGATAATTATTGTCGCAAGCGGCGATCTGTCACATAAAGTAAACCGCGAGAGTCCATACGGTTCCTGCCCTGAAGGCGGCGAGTTCGATAAAGCGGTAGTTGAGTCTTTTTCAAAAGGCGACTTAAGGCAGCTTCTGACTATCAATGACGATTTGATTGAAAAGGCCGCCGAATGCGGGTATAAACCGCTGTCGATACTTTGCGGCGCATTTGATTTAGCATCCGTAAAAACAAAAGTCTTTTCATATGAAGCGCCTTTCGGTATAGGTTATTGCATAGCTGCAGTCTATCCGCCCGGAAATAAAGAAAGCATTCATGTCAAAATTGCACGGGAAACCCTGGAAGCATATGTAAAAAACAGAAACGTGTTGACGCTTGAAACCATCAACCCGGATATCGACCATTCTCTTTTGGACAGGGCGGCGGGGGTTTTCGTATCTTTGAAAATTTCAGGCAGATTAAGAGGATGTATCGGCACCATTTTCCCGGTTACGAAATGCATAGCCGAAGAGATTATTCATAACGCGATCGCAGCAGGAACTCAGGATCCGCGCTTCGCGCCGGTAACAGAAGAGGAACTTGACAGGCTTACTTACAGCGTGGACGTGCTCAGCACGCCCGTTCCCGCCGTAACGGATGAATTGGATCCCAAGGTATTCGGCGTTATCGTTGAAAAAGGATGGCGAAAAGGCCTGCTTCTTCCCGACCTTGAAGGCGTTGACACAATAGGCGAGCAGTTGCGGATTGCGTGCTTAAAAGCCGGAATCGATCCGAACGGCAAATACGATATAAAGAAGTTTACGGTTACAAGATACGAGTAGCGGGCGGCGGAATATGAAAGCTGCAATGTATTATGAAAAAGCAAACGATACGGATGTCCGATGCATGCTTTGTCCTCACGGCTGTTTCTTAAAGCCCGGGCAGACCGGCATATGCCGTGCAAGGAAAAATATTGAAGGCGAGCTTTACTCGATAAACTACGGTAAAATGACTTCCCTTGCGCTGGATCCGATCGAAAAGAAACCACTTGTTAATTTTCATCCAGGATCTTATATATTATCCGCCGGAAGCTTCGGTTGTAATCTGAAATGTTCGTTTTGCCAGAATTGGCGGATTTCTCAAGCTGAGTCTCAAAGCGCCGACATGACGCCCGAAGCGCTTGTCGAAAAAGCGGTCGGTTTGCTTCCTCGGGGGAATATCGGAATCGCATACACTTATAACGAGCCTTTGATATGGTATGAATTTGTCCGTGATTGTTCGCTATTGGCGCACGAAAACGGATTGCTTAACGTTCTTGTAACAAACGGCTACATACAAAAAGAACCGATGGAAAAGCTTTTGCCGTTTGTTGACGCAATGAATATCGACCTTAAGGCCTTTTCTTCAGATTTTTATAAAAGCATATGCAAAGGTGAAATCGATTTTGTAATGAATACGATAAGGCTGTGCGCGGAGGCCTGCCATGTGGAAGTTACAAATCTTTTGATTCCGGGGGAAAATGATTCCGAAGAAGAGGTGAGTGCGCTCTCTTCGTGGCTGGCGGAAGTGTCTCAAAATATAACGTTGCATCTTACAGCATATCATCCTGACTATAAAATGAAAAAGCCCGGCTTCATGAGCCGGAAGAGGATGTTTGAACTAATAAATGTCGCTAAAAAGCACCTAAAAAACGTTTACTGCGGCAACATGCATATTTTAATTTAGCTTTCCGAAGGAATTTGTTCGTCGTTCTTATTTACCGTCACGATCGCCTTTTCCATATGATGGTCAACGATTTCTGTAACTTTTATTGTCAGGCCGAACTCTTCCAACTCCGGCGTGCTTCCGTCTTCGGGTATATAGCCGAGCAGACCGAAAACCAATCCGCCGAATGTTTCATAATCCTCTTCGGGGAGGATTACTCCTATCTGCTCCATGACTTCATCCAATGGAGCAAGTCCTGCGATTTTCCATGTGTTTGAGTCGATCCTTTCTATCATGGGAGGTTCAGCGGGTATCGTCGCGTCGTCTTCAAGGTCGCCTACGAGTTCTTCCAAAAGGTCGTTCATCGTAATTATTCCGTTCATGCCTCCGTACTCGTCAAGCACTACGGCAAAGTGATTGCGGCTTGTTTTCATATTTCTGAACAGGATGTCCGTCCGAACGGATTCGGGAACAAAATAAGCGGGCTTAACGGCATTGTTCAAAATGTTTTCGCGCGTTTTATCCGTTAGCCTGAAATAGTCCTTTGCGTTCAGCACGCCTATTATGTTATCAGCGCTTTCATCGCAGACGGGGTAATTGGAGTACCTCGATTCCCTGATAGTCTGCTCCCATTGCTCGACGCTTTCATCCAGCCACAGCAGGGAGACCTCCGTCCTGTGCGTCATGACCTCTTCGGCCGTTTTATTGTCAAACTCAAAAATGTTTTGGATCATTTCCTTTTCGCTGTTGTTGATAGCGCCTTTTTCGCTTCCCGCGTCAACCATCATCCGGATTTCTTCCTCGGTGATCTCTTCGTCTTCAGCGTGAGGATCTATGCCCAATAAACGAAGCATTCCGTTCGTCGACGCTGTAAGCAGCCATACGGGCGGGGCGAATATTTTTGAAATCAAATGTATCAGCCCGGATAATCCGAGCGCAACTTTTTCCGAATTCCGCATTGCGATGCGCTTTGGGACAAGCTCTCCCAGAACAAGCGTAAAGTAGGATAATATCAAAGTAATAAGTATTACCGAAATGGTGTTGAGAGTTGCGGAAGGAATGTTCACGCCCGTTTTTATTAAGGAATCAACAAGCAGATCGGAGAAGTTTTCCGCGGCAAACGCGCTTGCCAAAAAGCCGGCAAGCGTTATGCCAACCTGAATCGTCGCCAAAAACCGCGCCGGCTGACTTGTGAGCTTCGTAAGCCTTTTTGCGCGCTTGTCGCCCGAGGCTGTCAGTTTTGCAAGCTTATTGTCATTCATGGAAATGACCGCAATTTCCGCACAAGCAAAAATCGCGTTCAGTATAATCAGCATCAGCTGCAGCAGCAGCCTTCCAAGGATCGAGCCCTCACCGGACATAAATAACCTCCAATTATCGATTATAACCGAACATCGCTTTCTTTTTTCCGAAACGCGATCCGTTATAATCTTTCAGGCAAACGAAAACGGCTCGAAATACAAAACAGAGTATACTTTCTGTCATGAAACCGTGCCGCGTGGAAAATACAGAACTTATAAAATCTACATCGTTCAGGATAAGGCGAATCGTCCACCAAAAGTCGTACTCCTATATAAATCTGTGTAAATAATACCAAACGGACTATATTAAGTCAATAGCACATGCTTGATAATACCTTATAAACAGCCAAAATAATGGATTTCGCTTGCCCGCGCCATGTTTTTTGCCGCAGATTGAGCTTCTTACCCGAAATTCGTCAAAGGTTTCCCGGAGTTATTGCGCATGTCGACCGTTATAAAGCGTTCAAAGCATCCCTTTCGAATTCCGTACATGTAACCGGTCATATTCGCGGCAGAGCATGCGTGGTTTGGAATGATTTCGATTTTATCGCCGATTTTGAGCTTTGTCAAACCGCCCGCTTTAAGCTTGCCAACCTCTTCGGACAGGCCTATTAGCGAAAGCTCCTGATGGCTTTTTACTAATCCGAAACCCTTTATGCTGTCGTTTCCGTGCGCGCCCGCGTCGAGGCCGAGACATTTCGAACCTGCGTTGCAGATATAAATATCCTCGCTCGGATGGGAAATAACGGTCGCGAGCACCGAAAGAGCGCATTCGCTCTGTTGTGCGGTCCCGTTCGCGATTTGTATCACGTCATTGAAAACATAATTGCCGGGGTGGACCATGTTGATAAGGTCATCGCCGACTTCATTATTGAATGTGGGTGTGGAGCCCGAAGAGACTATCTCGCATGCGAAACCCGTATTTTTTAAAGCCTCATAAGCGGTTTTAAGCGCAGAGCATTCATCAAGCGCGCATTTTCGGACATGCTCGGGATCTGACCCTGCGTAAACATGGCCCGGATGCGTAGTTATCCCGATAAGCTTTAATCCTTTTTTGCATGCAAGCGCTTTCGCAAGCTCCGCGGCGTTTTGAGGTTGTACTCCGAACCGGTGAAGGCCGCTGTCGATAATTATGAGATACTGTACCGCAACGCCGGAATTCACGGCGGCTTCGTCAATGAGACAGGCAGCATCCGCGGAATCCAGGCATATAGAAAAATTGCAGTTTTTTGAAAGCTCAATCACGCGGGAAATGTTGTGTTTGTCCGCGACGGGATAGGCGTACATAATGTTTTTTGTGCCGGTTTTTTGCAGCGATTCGCACTCGTCCAGCGTTCCCGCAAGGAATCCCGATGCTCCGGCATTTGATTGCATCTGTGCGATCTCGGTGCTTTTATGTGTTTTTATCATCGGCCAAAGCCGCTTGTTGTGCTTATGCGCTGACTCTTGATATGCGTTGATATTTTGTTCCAGTATGTCAAGGTCCAAAATGAATGCGGGCGTTTTAATTTCGCGGTAATCCATTGTGATGTTCCTCCGATTAAATCATACGAATTATATTCTACGGATGATCTCTTTTACCTTCTAGAGCTTGATGACAAAAAGGATCCGGCATCGGTGTTTATGGATTTTGAATGCGATAATCCCATGCTTGTATTCTTTTCATATCTTTTTAATTACAGTCGCGCAATTTCCTTAAAAGAATACTATATAGCAAGGAGGTGAAAGCTGTGCCGCCGTTCATTGGGTTTTTCCCGTTTCGCAGTCCTTTTGATTTTCCGCCGTGGCTAAGAAGGCGGATATTGAGGAATGCGGTTCTGAGGGGCTTCGGGCTGCGTCCGCGCTTTAGGAGAAGGCGAAGAAGGTTTTTCTTTTAGGCATCTGACGGCGTTGGCATCGACGAGTAAAAATAAAGCGACAGTCAGAATAAGAGGCATCTGTATTTTGCAGATGCTTTGATTTTGCAGGATATTCCGCAATTAATAAAGAATTCTATCATAAGATCGAACACCTCCGGTTTTTTGGTATCGAAAACACGGCTAAGGCAAAAATACAATTATATCCGCTTGACAAGAATTTGATTGAAAGGAAAAGATTATGTTTACGATCACAGATGTATTTGCTCGGGAAATATTGGACAGCAGGGGAAATCCGACGATAGAAGCGCAGATCGAGCTCTCGGGAGGCGCAAGGGCACGGGCGTCCGTGCCGTCGGGTGCTTCAACGGGCTCGTTTGAGGCTGTTGAAAAGCGCGACGGCGATAAAAGCCGCTATCTCGGGCGCGGCGTGCTCAGCGCGGCGGAGAATGTGAATTCCGTCATTTCCGAATATTTAATAGGCTTGGACGCTTCGGATCAGCCTCTTTTGGATAAAACGATGATCGAACTGGACGGCACGCCCAATAAATCAAAGCTTGGCGCGAACGCCATTCTCGCCGTATCGCTTGCGGCAGCGAAAGCGTCGGCCTTTCAGGCATCGCTTCCCTTATATAAATACATCGGAGGGTGCAACGCAAAGCGGCTGCCGGTGCCGATGATGAACATCGTAAACGGCGGAAAGCACGCGGACAACAGCATTAATATCCAGGAGTTTATGATAATGCCGTTTGGCGCTCCGAGCTTTAAGGAAGCCCTCAGGATGTGCGCCGAGGTATTTCATAATCTGAAAGCGGTTTTAAAAACGAATAAGTACTCTACCTCTGTCGGGGACGAGGGCGGATTTGCGCCGAACCTTAAATCGGACGAAGAGGCAATACAGGTTATTTTGGAAGCGGTTGAAAAATCGGGATATAAAGCGGGAGCGGACATTAAAATAGCTATCGACGCAGCGGCGACCGAAATGTATGAGGAAGCTAAGCTCAAGGGCGAAGAAGGCAAATACCTCTTCTGGAAAAGCGGCATGCTTAAATCCGCGGATGAAATGATCGCTTTCTGGGAGCGGCTCTGCGAAAAATACCCGATAATTTCTCTGGAGGACGGCCTTGCCGAGGAGGACTGGTCAGGATGGAGAAAACTCACCGAAGTATTGGGGAAAAGAGTACAGCTGGTCGGCGATGATCTGTTCGTTACAAACACCGAAAGGCTTCAAAGGGGCATAGAAGAACATACCGCAAACAGCATTCTTATCAAGCTGAATCAAATAGGCACGCTGACGGAAACGCTGGAAGCAATAGCCATGGCAAACAGGGCAGGCTATACGGCTGTCATAAGTCACAGGTCGGGGGAAACGGAGGATGTAACCATTGCGGATCTCTCTGTTGCGCTCAACGCGGGACAAATAAAAACAGGCGCGCCGTCCAGAACGGACAGGGTCGCAAAATACAATCAGCTGCTCAGGATCGAGGAGGAATTGGGTACGGTATCGGAATATCCGGGGCCGGACGCATTATTTAATTTGAAAGTACGGTAATATACAGCAATTACAATACAATTCAGAAAGCGCGGTCCAGGCACAGGACCGCGCGTTATCTGCGCCGCCGACTAAAGCTTTGGTACTTCCTATTTTAGCCTTCCTTAAAACACAATTCTTGAAAAATTGACATTCATAGCATAAAATGATGATAATATACCGGCATTTAACAGGAGGTGAGAATAAGAGCCATACCCGATTACGCAATATTCATCTGTTTCATTCGCGCTTAAGAAAGAAATTTATTGTCGGACTGGAGGGATATTATGATCAAGATAAGCGCTGACAGCACATGTGACCTTAGCCCGCAGATCATAAATCAATACGATATAAAAATAATACCTCTTGCGGTATTGGTGGATGATCGGGAGTATCGTGACGGAGTCGATATAACGCCTGCGGATGTTTTCCGTTTCGTTGATGAAGAAGGGAAATCATGCAAAACCTCCGCAGTCAACATCTATGAATACCAAAAACGGTTTGAGGAATTATCCGGGCAATGCGACGCACTTATTCATATCAATATAAGCTCGGAATTTTCAGCCTGTCATCAGAACGCTTGTACTGCGGCAGAGAATTTTAAAAACGTATATGTGCTCGATTCGCGAAATCTGTCCTCGGGCAGCGGCCATATCGTTTTGGAAGCCGCGATGATGGCCCAAAAAGGAATGGAACCCGATAAGATCATGGCGGCCCTCAAAGAGCTTACTCAAAAAGTTGAGGCAAGCTTTGTTATAGACCGCCTGGATTATTTGGCAAAGGGCGGAAGATGTTCCGCGCTGCAGGCACAAGGCGCGAAGCTATTGCGCTTGAAGCCTTGCATTGAGGTCATCGACGGGAAAATGTCGGTGGGAAGGAAATTTCAGGGAAGCTTTGACAGATGCCTTGCCGAGTATGTCAAGGACAGGCTGAAGGACAGAACGGATATTGACTGTTCGAGGATTTTCGTGACGCATCCCATGTGCCCGGAGCAGACCGTTGAAAAGGTAAAAGCCGAAATCAAAAAATACGCTGATTTTAAAGAAATCATTGAGACGAGAGCGGGTTGTACTATTTCCTGCCATTGCGG
>MWCU01000043.1 GCA_002070205.1 Firmicutes bacterium ADurb.Bin182
TCCTATCTAAAACATATAATCATCAGGATTACCATTCGGCGAAAGTGTCACGCCGAAAACCTCATGATATAACTCCGGTCTTAATGCATAAGCGTCAACCTCCTCTATCAAAAATATTGCTTTTCTTTCTAAAAGCTCCGCAAACTTGTTTTGGTACAGGCTGACTGTATACCGCTGTGCCTGCCGGAGAAGCTTCTTCTTTTTTTCCACCTCGCTTGCGCCGCCTAGTTCAACGATAAGGGACTCACCCTTTTCCCAAGGCACGATCACGCCGGTTGTGTTATCGTGGATCACGTAAAATTTCTCACCCGCCGTGCGAAAGGACTGATGCGGAAGCATGGGAGGCTCTAATATTGGTTTTTCGTCAAGCGCCTTTCTGTTAACACCCAGATAGTCGCAGAGAGTCTGACCCTGCAGCGGAGCTTCTGAGACAGGCCAATTCAGTACCCTCTCGGATTCCTTGAAGTAGCTGAGGTAATATTGCTGTATGGCCTCGGGCGAGAGCAGTTCCTCCTCCCTGCCTTTCCAATCCGACAGCACGCGGTCCATACTCGTTGTGGCGCGTATGAGTTCCGACAGACGACCGATGTTTTCTTCGCTGCACCGAAGCAGGATAACGGGCCTCCGTACCTGCTCACCATGGCGGTTGCAGCGACCGCTTACCTGCACTAGGCTATCTTCCCCAGCGAACGATCTTATGGCGCAGCCAAAGGATAGATCCATGCCGAACTCTATCAGCGAGGTGCTTATTACGATCAAAGGTACGGGCGGGTCACCGTCTAAGCCACACCTTATCTTCTCCACCGTTTCAAGGCGGTGCGCGGCGCATAGTTCTGTGGTCAGATAATAAAGCGTATACCCCGTTTCCATAGCAGAAAGCGCTTCGTATACCCGCCTGACGCCGCGTTTGGTGTTCATTACAACGAGTGCGCTGCCATGCGTTGCGCACTGCTCTGCGGCGAGTGCTGCGATCTCGGCACAAGTGTGCCCACCCGGCTTGCAAAGGTTGATTATCTGCGTGCGTGAAAAAGCGTGAAAAGCCTCCTCGTAATCCTCTACGAGATCTGTCGGTTCGCTTAAACGCAAAGGATATGCCGTTTGGGCAAAAGTCGGCTGCGTGGCTGTGCAAAGGAGCACCGTGGTATTACATGCCATGGACAGAAACGTCATGGCGACATTGAACAAGGAAATGCAATAAGCGGGCAGCGCTTGCGCTTCGTCGATAATCAATACCGCATCCGCGAGCGCTTGCAAGCGCCGTGCTGACTGGGCTCTGCCAAGAAAAAGCGTATTGAGAAGCTGCACTACCGTTGTAATGACAATCGGCGATTCTAATCGTTCCGTGCGCAGTTTTGGCAATTTTTCCTCTTTGCTTTTATCGTTCTCTTCATCCGGAATGATATTGGAATGTAATTCAAGAATCAGATCATCCGGATCCCCCAATATTCCGCGAATTTCTTTTGCGTTCTGATCCAACACTGTTAAGTAGGGTATCACGAATAGTATTCTCTTCTTTTTATGCAAAGCGGCATGATGCAGCGCGTAGCGCAAGCTTGAAAGGCATTTGCCTGAGCCGGTGGGCGCATATAGGCGGTAAACGCCGCTGCCGTGTGCCGCAAATTCCCGGCATTGTTCGGAGATTTTTCGCCGATAGTTATGGATGCCCGGCGCGGCGCGCTTTGCCTGTTCCACGGATTTTTTTTCGAGATTCGCCTCAAAAATCGGAATCAATGCGTCCCATAGATCCGTGTACGGTTCGGGATAGTCTGCCTTTTTTTCCTCTTCCCAGCAGGCTGCGTCAAAACGATCGGCGTCGATGAGGCAAGCGTACAGATACCGTGCTGTCAGGCCGACGAGCATCATAAGATAATTCGCTTTCGCATTTAGCTGAGTAGACAGGGGAACGCCCGCCATCAGACGGTCAAAAAGACTCTTCCATTGTATTATGGCTTCATCAAACAGGGCATCTATGTGTTCAAGTCCTACGGCATCTTTCAGGAACTGTTCCATGTTAACTATCGCATCTTGTGCAGGGCTGTCTTCGAGAAGTGAAAGAAAAAATTGTCTTTGTCCGTCGGGTGAGATGATATCCGGCAATCCGGCATGGTGGCCGTATATGGCTATAGTGATGATTCTCGCTGTGACCTGCCCGAAATAGTCCGTCTGCGACCGATATCTGATCCAGAACCATTGGGCGGCGGCACGCGCGTGCGGTACGGTCTCCGGTGGATCAGGGTCAAAGAGATAAATTTGCCAGCGAGAGCATGCCTTTCCCAAGTCATGGACAAGCCCTGTTAACTCACCTATGGCGGACAGCCCGGCGCTTTCGCAGGTATTGCGCATAAAAGCCGCGACGTTGCGACCATGCTCGGCAAGCGGTTGCCTGCGTTTACCGGCCTTGTCTATGCGGGCGTATGGGATATTATTCATTTTCTATGCGCACCTTCCATGTGAGATTTTATTTACCATACCATTTCGCTGATTCAATGTCAAGACATTATATTAAACTTATTTTAAGTCAAGTATGATCTATTGTAAGTTTTGACTTTTATGAAAATTCTAATTATACTAATAAAGCCGGGTTATCCGTGGATTGAAGAAAAATAAGTTATATATAATGCAATGTTGCGCCGTGAAGGATGTTAGTAACATCCTTCACGTGTTTTTTAATTATAAAATCGGACTGCTAAGAATTTACATTTTTCTTATCTATACTATAAACCTGTATACTCATTTCTGCAACCCCATTTATGGTACACTTGCCATTAACAGGGAGGTTTTCCATACGCGATACCATTTATGGGACACACTTAGTAAACGCCAAGAATTTACAACTTTGTTGGTTGATAATATAAACCTGTATACTCGCTAACTTAAAATAAAACCCCAAGCACCAATTGTGAAACGCTTCGCGGGAACAATCTCTCTCTCCGGTGCTTAGCGCCAAAGGGAGTGACGCTTTGCTTAAGCTCCAAGAAGTTTTTGGTCGAAAGCAAAAAGCGCTTCGTTGATTTCGAAAATATTATAGTTGCCTTCCGTAATGAAATATTCGATTATTACGTCGAGCTTGCTGCTGCGGGACAGCGAATACCCCGCCTTCATCAAAAGATCCCGCGTTTCGTCGATGTTCAGTTCCAGGGCGATCGCAAACGCTATCGCGGTCGCTTTGCTCGGGCTGTAATCTTTATTGCTTCGTATTTTTGAAAACAACTTTCTGTCGATGTTCGCTTTTTTGTATGTTTCGGCGTCCGTCATTCCCTTTTCATCGATAAGCCGGAGCAGCATTTGCGAAAACGATTCATCGAGGCGTGAAACAACGTCCGCAAGACGCTTTCCTGCGCGAACGGAAGGCGCGGGGGCACATGCAGAATAATCTTGATTTTCAATACTGAACCGGATAAACGGAGTATTTGAATATGACCGCTCGCTCCGGCCCGGGTACCCTTCGCCGTGTTCCTCGGCATAGTTATCATCGATATATTGGGTGATCGCAGAAAAAAGCTTTTCGCTTAGAGTAAAGGCGGACTTGTCGAACACAACAAGATAGACCGTCATTTCATGTCTCAGCAAAAATTCGCCGATGGCCGTGACTGCTATATGGATCGCCTTGTCCTTCGGATATCCGTAAATGCCGGAGGATATCAG
>MWCU01000044.1 GCA_002070205.1 Firmicutes bacterium ADurb.Bin182
CGATGACTATGACCGCAGGCGGTTCCGCGGAATTCGCCAAAGCTATCTGAGGCGGCAGAGTAAAAATAAAAACAGCGAATACGGCGGCGGACAGAAGGCGGATATAAAATTTCATTTCCGGAGAGTCTCCTTTTGTTTATAAAAGACCGTATACGGATTTTACCAGATGCGTTTAAAATAAGCAACTTGACGGCGGGACGGCGGCCGGTTCGGAGCCATTTAAAAGCCCGCCCGCTTATCGGGCTTCGGCATGCTTAGTTTACGGCAGCTTATCGGGTATTTTATTATTGACAGAGAGGAATAAAAAGCCTAATATTTACATATTCTCATATGCGCATATATTTATAAGTGAGGAGGGTAGCGTAAAGTGAACCGGCTGACAAATTTGTTTAAAATACTGTCCGACGAAACGAGGCTCAGGATACTTGTGCTTTTATTTCAGGAAAGATGCTGCGTTTGCGAGCTTTGCGGTGTATTGAACGTCTCTCAGCCCAAAATATCCAAAGGCCTTTCCAAACTCAAAGATCTCGGTATTGTAGCGGACGAGAGGAAGGAGAAGTTCGTATATTATTCGCTCAAATCGGAAGACCGGGCGCTGCTTGGCATAATAAAAAACATCGTTGAAAATATAGACGCTTACCCGCAGCTCGCGGAGGACCGGAAAAATCTTTCGGACAAGGAAAAATTCTCAAGCCAATGCTGTCCTTCCTATTGAATCTTACATACCGAAAATAGAGAATCAGGCGGATGGAGCGCAGCGGCTGAACAAAGGGCGGCTGTTACGCCGAAACAGCAAAATGCAGCGGTTTTCATTCAATTTCCGGCAAATGAAAATGCTGTCTCGTCAAGGCGTTCAAGCCCGTGGGCATCACCCTTATTATCGAAAAAAGTAAAATAAGCCGAAGCGATGCAAGGAGGAAAGATTGATGGTCGAAAAAGAAAAAACCAGAAGGTTTGTAAGGAGCAGCTATTCCAAAGTCGCGCTGAAAAAGCAGGGTTGCTCCTGCGGTCCGGGCTGCTGCGGAGTGGCAGATATTAAACAGGCTTCCGCACAACTGGGCTATACGGAGGAGGACCTTAAAAATGTCCCGGCGGAATCCAATATGGGACTCGGCTGCGGAAATCCGGTAGCGCTCGCGTCATTGAAGGAAGGGGAAACCGTTCTGGATCTCGGCAGCGGCGGGGGATTCGACTGTTTTTTGGCAAGGCTGAGAGTGGGAGCTTCTGGACGTGTCATCGGGGTGGATATGACGCCTGACATGATCGACCTCGCAAGAGAAAACGCAAGAAAAAGCGGATACGGCAATGTGGAATTCAGGCTGGGAGAGATCGAGCATTTGCCGGTCGCGGACAATTCCGTGGATGTGATACTTTCCAATTGCGTGATCAACTTGTCGCCCGATAAAGAACAGGTGTTCAAGGAGGCTTACCGCGTTTTAAGGCCCGGCGGCCGGCTGTCGATATCCGACGTTGTGGCGACTGCAGATCTGCCCGCTCAAATAAAAGCGGATCTTTCTATGCTTGCGGGCTGCGTCGCGGGAGCCGAATATGCAGAAAACATAAGAACAATGCTTGAAAACGCCGGATTTAAGCATATAAAAATGACACCGAAGGATAACAGCAGGGAAATCATCAGCTCATGGACGCCGGGCAAGGGCGTTGAGGAATACGTCGCTTCATATTTTATTGAAGCAATAAAAGCTTAGAGAGAAAAACAACAGTTGGATCGGGGGGAATGACTCATGAAAAAAGAGAATGAACAGGGCATAGGTTTTTTTGAAAAGTATTTGACGGTGTGGGTGCTGCTTTGCATGGCCGCGGGTATTCTTATCGGCAGGTTCCTGCCAAAAATCCCGGAGTTTTTGGGGCGGTTCCGGTATGCTGAAATTTCGATTCCCATCGCCGTACTGATTTGGGTGATGATATACCCGATGATGATGAAAGTGGACTTCAAAAGCATTAAAAATATCCGGAAAAACCCGAAGGGCCTATATGTGACATGGGTCGTTAACTGGCTGATAAAGCCCTTTACAATGTACGGGCTTGCGGCGCTGTTCTTTTTTATTGTCTTTAAAGCGCTTATAGCGCCCGAGCTTGCGGCCGAATACCTCGCGGGCGCAGTTTTGCTGGGCGCGGCGCCGTGCACTGCAATGGTGTTTGTGTGGAGCCTGCTGACAAAAGGAAATCCCGCGTATACGGTAGTTCAGGTCGCGACGAACGATCTTATCATACTCGTTGCGTTCATACCGAT
Source organism: Firmicutes bacterium ADurb.Bin182 (assembly GCA_002070205.1). GTDB lineage: Bacteria > Bacillota > Clostridia > Christensenellales > CAG-138 > MWCU01. Next base: position 2,252 of record MWCU01000044.1, read on the forward strand.
AGTCAAATTCCTTCTCGGCATCAGCAACATCACCGTGCCGTGGATGACTCTCGCTTTATCGGTCGTGCTTTTTGTCGCCATCCCGCTCGGCGGGGGCGCGCTGACGAGGACGCTTGTCATCAGAAAAAGAGGGATGGATTATTTTGAAGGAACGTTCGTCCAAAAATTCAACGGCATCACTGTCGCCGGGCTTTTGCTGACACTGGTTCTGATATTCTCTTTCCAGGGAGAAATCATTATAAACAATCCGCTGCATATAGTGCTTATCGCGATCCCGCTCATAATCCAGACGTTTCTGATTTTCTTTATTGCATATACGGCAGGCAGAAAGCTTAAATTGACTCACGATATCGCGGCGCCTGCCGGGATGATAGGCGCTTCCAATTTTTTTGAGCTTGCCGTCGCTGTGGCGATCGCATGCTTCGGTATGGATTCTCCCGCGGCTTTGGCAACGATAGTCGGTGTTTTGACCGAGGTCCCCGTTATGCTTATGCTGGTCAAAATAGCGAATAAAACGCAGAATTGGTTTCCGGCAAAAGCGTAGGCTGGATTGTTCACAATATAGAAGAAAAACAGCCCGATTAATTCACGGGGCTGCCTATTATATTTATTCTCGGCCGTGCGGGCCGTGCTTATCGCATATAAAAAATCTATGCGCGGTTTTTTAAATACTCATCGATAGCCGCCGCCGCCTTTTTGCCCGCGCCCATTGCCAGTATCACGGTTGCGGCGCCCGTAACCGCGTCGCCCCCCGCGTATACGCCGGGAATGGATGTGGCCATCGTTTCCTCGTCAACGATGATACCTCCCCATTTGTGCGTATCGAGTCCGGGAGTCGTATCTTTTATAAGCGGATTCGGCGAATTTCCGATAGCTATTATCACCGTTTCAACATTCAGCGTAAACTCGCTCCCCGCTTTCGGTATGGGTCTTCTTCTGCCGGACGAGTCGGGTTCGCCAAGCTCCATTTCGATGCATTCGACTGATTTTACGGAGCCTTTTTCGTCGCCGTTTATGCGTACGGGATTGCACAAAAGCCGGAATTGAATGCCCTCCTCTTTGGCATGATGGACTTCTTCGACGCGCGCCGGCATTTCGGCTTCGCTCCGCCTGTAAACTATGTAGACGTCTTTTGCGCCGAGGCGCTTCGCGCACCGCGCGGCGTCCATCGCAACGTTGCCGCCTCCCACAACCGCGACGGCGCTTCCCACCCTCACGGGAGTATCGTGATTGGGGAAATCGTATGCTTTCATCAAATTTATTCTTGTGAGGAACTCGTTGGCGGAGTAGACGCCGTTGAGGTTTTCTCCCGGGATCTTTTGAAAATTCGGAAGCCCTGCGCCGCTTCCTATGAACACGGCCTCAAAGCCCTCTTTCTGCATAAGCTCTTTTACGGTGGATGTCCGTCCTATCGCCATATTTGTCACGATTTTGACGCCAAGCTTTTTAACGGTCTCGATTTCCTCACGGACAAGCTCTTTGGGCAGACGGAATTCGGGTATTCCGTAAACAAGCACGCCGCCCGGCGTGTGGAGCGCTTCGAACACCGTTACGTCGTACCCGAGCTTTGCAAGGTCGCCCGCGCATGTGAGCCCTGCGGGGCCTGAGCCTACGACAGCTACTTTTTTGCGCCTGTTTTCTTTATCGGCTTCCTTCTGCGCAATTTCCTGCGCTCTCTGCTTTTTTTTCTCGTTCAAAGCGTAATCGGCGACAAAGCGTTCAAGCCTTCCGATCGCGACCGGCTCGCCCTTTATGCCGCGGACGCATTTGATCTCGCACTGGGTTTCCTGGGGGCAGACCCTTCCGCAGATCGCGGGCAGCGCATTGGTTGAACGGACGACCTCATACGCCTTTATAAATTCCCCGTCTGCGACAAGCTGAATGAACTCAGGTATCCTAACGTTCACAGGGCATCCCGAAACGCAGGGCTTGTGCTTGCAGTTCAGGCAGCGCTTCGCCTCTTCCATGGCCATGGCCGCATCGTAGCCCTGAGAAACCTCGTAAAAATTCTTGCTGCGCTCTATAGGATCCTGCTCCCTCGCAGGAAGTTTTTTGGGATTCATATTAGGCATTATCTTATACCTCCGGTAATTCTGCAGATGTGGCGCGACATGCTTTCCGCTTCCTCGCGCGCATACATGCGCGAGCGGATTATAGCCTCATCGAAATCGACCAAATGCCCGTCAAAGTCCGGTCCGTCCACGCATGCGAATTTGGTTTCGCCGCCGACCGTAACGCGGCAGCAGCCGCACATTCCCGTTCCGTCTATCATAATAGGGTTCATGCTGACTATGGTCCTGATTCCGTATTCCCTGGTGATGCTGCATACGGCGCGCATCATTGCGAGCGGGCCAATGGCTATCACCGCATCGTATTCAACGCCCGCTTTTAATTGCTCCTCAAGCGCGGCCGTTACAAATCCCTTGTGCCCGTTCGACCCGTCGTCCGTCAT
>MWCU01000045.1 GCA_002070205.1 Firmicutes bacterium ADurb.Bin182
GCCTTCATTCACCTCAGCTAACATACGCTGGAAATCCGGTCTTTCGAAGTTCGTCCCGCTGTATCCATCGTCAGCCGCTGTCAAGTAAGGACTAAAGAATTTTGAAATTTGTTTACAATTCAGAGGGTCAAGAAGCTGCATCCACCGTTTCAAGGCAGTTCAGCAGCTCCTCCAGTTCATCACGCAGGGCAAGCTCGATTTCAATGCCGCCGTCCTTATAAACCGTCACTCGCTTTACCACATCGTTTGCAATTTCAGCGGTAAGGGTTTCAAGCTCGGTGTATTCCTTGTATTTTTCAATAAAGGCTCCGCCTTGCTCGGTAGTGGTCTGCGAGGACTTTTCCAAACACACCATCTTTTCGGTAAGCTCCTGCATCTGTGTCAGGTTGCTTGCCTTTTGTGATAAGTAGGTCTCCTTGTCGATAGTTCCGTCAATCAGCTTTTCATATAAATCCTGGAGAGATTTTTCAAGCTGATTTCTTCGGCTCTGTAATACTGCAAGCTCACGACGGGCTTGCTTTTTTTCTGCCTGTATGCGTTCCTTCTGCAACAACAGAAGATGCTCCAAGCTGACCGCATAGGCGGCATAGGTGCGAATGAGTGTCACGACCATTTCGTGAATATCCGCTTGCAGAATACCTTCCGTGGCACAATCAAAACCTGTTTCCAGATGAACGTTGCGACAATGGTATTTTGCGTTCTTGGTGTTCGATAGCGACATAGCGAAGCCGCAGGTTCCGCATATCACTTTACGGCGAAGCGGATTTCTTTCGGATGCACTTGGAATAAATTCCTTGTACTCCTTCATACGGCTTGCCGCTTTCTGAAACAGCTTCTTTGAGACGATGCCCTCGTGGGTCTCGTCAACAACAATCCAATCGGACTTGCTTTTCTTTATCGTATGCACGTTTCCGACCATATCACGCTCACGCTTGCCATATACGCATTTTCCAATATAGCGTTCGTCACGGAGCACCTTGCAGATAACGCCTGTTGTCCAGAAGTTTTCTTCGTGGATGCTCGGCCAACGGTCACGGGAACATCCCGCCGCCCGTTTGTACAGCATCGGTGTCGGAACTCCCTCACGATTGAACATAGCAGCAATCTCAACAGGCTTTACTCCGTCTGCCGTCAAGGTGAATATCTTCCGAACAATGTCTGCCGCTTCATCATCAATGATGAGGCGGTTTTTATCTTCGGGGGCTTTCACATACCCATACGGAGCGAACGGACTGAGGAACAATCCTTTCTCGGCTCTCATACGCTTTGCATTTTTGACCTTGCCGGAAAGCTCACGGCTGTAAAGGTCGTAAATCAGCGTTTTGAACGAGGTATCAAGGCTGTCGATGTCCTGCGGTCTGGAACTGTCAAAACCGTCGTTGACGGCGATGAAGCGAACGCCCAAAAACGGAAACACACGGCTGATGTAGTTACCGACCACGAGATAATCACGCCCGAAGCGGGATAGGTCTTTTACTACGATGCAATGAATTTGTCCCTGCTTTACCTGCTCCATCATTCTGAGAAAATCCGGTCTTTCAAAGTTCTTACCACTCCAACCGTCATCACAAAACTCGGAGATTTCCCAACCGCTGAACTCCGGTCTGCTGCTGATGAAATGCTGCAACAGACCTCGCTGATTGGATATACTTTCGGATTCCGATTTGCCGGTATCCTTTAAGTCGCCGTCCTCGCTGGACAAGCGAAGATACATTGCTACTCTCACACAGCAGCCCTCCCTTCGATAAATTTCAGTAGTGCCATATATTCATCCCGATAACGCAGGCGAATATCAATGTTTCGGTCTGCATCCACATAGATGCGTTCCACAAGTGCCGACGCCATTTCTTTTGTCAGCTTGTCTGTTCCCATAAAAGAGCGGAACTCTGTGAGAAAACGGTTCTCTGCGGTATAAACCTTGCTTTCTTTCTGTTCCTGCTCTAAAGCGGCGATAAGCTGTTCGGCTTTTTCTGTTTCTGCCTTGTACCTTGCTTTGAGCGTAACATATTCCTGCTCGGTCATAAGCTGTTCCACATAGTTCTGATACAGGCTGTCATACAGAGATTGGCTGCGCTTCAGAGTGCGCCTTGCCGTTTCCAGTTTGGATGCCGCATCGGAACGCTGACGGCGGTATTCCGGTTCTGCGTTCAACCGCTTGATAACCTCCTGCAAATCAGCGGCAATCTGTATTTGAGACTGAATTGCCGTGAACAGAACCTCATTTAGTTCATCCTCTCGGATACTCACAAAGGAACAACGATTGGGGTCGTCTGCGTGACCGGGGCAGATATAGGTGTACCACAGCTTTTTGCCGTGGCTCACGTTCTTATATCGTACCAACGGTCTTTGGCAATTCGGACACCACACAAGCCCTTGCAGAATGTTTTCGCTATGTTTCAAATGAGCAAACTTGCCGAGGCGTTCGTGATACTCGCTCTTTCTCTGATTGGCGATTTGTTGTACCTTTTCAAAGGTCTCCTCGTCAATAATCGGTTCGTGGGTGTTACGGACGATAATCCAGTTGGCTTCGTCCACATAGGTCTGTCGCTTTCCTTCATAAAAGGATTGCTTTTTTCTGCCTTGAACCATATGACCTATGTAAACGGGATGTGCCAAAATGCTTTTGATAATCTGCGTATGCCACAGCACACCCTTGTATTTCTCCGTCTTGACTTCACCTGTTTCATAGAGATAAGCGGAGGGAGAAAGAATACCGGCATCGTTGAGTCTGCGGCCAATCTGTACCACGCTGATACCCTCGGAACGCCATTTGAAAATCTGACGGACGGTGGGAGCCGTTTCCTTATTGATAACAAGGTGGTGTTTATCATTAGGGCCTTTGCTGTACCCATACGGTGCCCATGCTCCGATGAACTCGCCACGCTGCTGTTTAACATGAAGTGCAGAAGCGGATTTCTTGGAGATGTCCTTGCTGTAAACCTCGTTGATGAGATTTTTCAGCGGAACAATATATCCATCCTGGGTTCTCTCTGCGGTCAGCGTATCGAAGTTATCGTTGACTGCAATGAAGCGAACGCCGAGGAATGGGAAGATTCGCTCCAGATAGTTTCCGGTCTCCTTGTAGTTACGACCGAAACGGGATAGGTCTTTGACGACGATGCAGTTCACACGACCCTTTCTGACTTCCTCCATCATCTTTTCAAACTGAGGACGGTCGAAGTCCGTGCCGGTTCGCCCGTTGTCACAGAACAGGGAAACAAGCTCCATATCCGATTTACTCTCGATAAAGGAAGTCAGCAGGGCTTTCTGTCCCTCAATGGTATCCGCACCGGGCTTGCCGCTGTCCTCTACGGATAGGCGAACGTAAGCGGCTGTCTTATATGCTTTCCTCGCAGGAGCAGAGGATTCCACTTCCTGCACAAGAGGATTTGTCTTTCGTTTTGTCCTTGCCATTTATACTACCTCCTGCAATCTGGCACTCCGAAGAATGTCAAGCTGCCAAGCAAATTCATCCTGCCAACGATAGATGATTTCCACCACATCGTTTGAATGAATCAGTATTTTATCTATCAGTGCGACCACAACGGCACGGTCAAGGGCTGTAAGTCCTTGCCTTTTGATGAACTCATTCATCCAGGCGTTTTCCGTTCCGTGGTTGTGTATATCTTCAAGCTGTCCTCTGAGAGCATCCATCTGCTTTTCGGCTTCATCGGCACGAGCCGTAAAGCTCGCTTTCAGCCGTGTATATTCCTCACGGTCGATGATGCCGTCCGTAAGATTTTCATACAGAGACATCAGCAGCTTTTGGAGCTTCTCATATTCCTCGTGTTTCTTGTCGAGTTGTCTCTGCACCTTTTGAGCCTGTGCAGTTCTCAGAGGTGCTGTGTCGGTAATCGTGAGCAATTCGCTCATATCCACGACTTCGCTGATATGCTGCTTCAAGCTGTCGAGCACGATTTCTTCCAAGGCGTTATCTCTGATGCGATGGGGCGAACAGCTCTTATCCTGCTTGTGTGCGGAGCAGACGTAATACACATATTTCTTTTCGCCTGCAGGAACGGTCTTACGAACCATACTGGCACCGCAATCGCCGCAGAAAATCATTCCGCTGAACAGACCGACCGCTTTGCCACCGGGACTGCGGCGGGTATCGCATTTCAGCACCTTTTGAACGCTGTCAAAATCAATCTTTGAGATAATCGCTTCGTGGCTGTCCTCTATGACGGTCCACTCACTTTCATCCTTGGTAACACGCTTGTGTACCTTATAGCTGGGCGTGGTCTCCTTGCCCTGGATAAGAACTCCGGTATAGATAGGGTTCTTCAGAACACGAATGACCGTACCTGCCGACCACAATGCTTTTGAATTGGTCTTAAAGGATGTGGTGAACTTCATCCCAAGGGAGCGTTTGTACTCCATCGGGGAAAGAACACCGAGCTTGTTCAGAGCGTCAGCGATGTCCTGTGGGCTGACACCCTCTAATTTCCACTTAAAAATGTCACGGACAATATCGGCGGCATACTGGTCAACCACCAGCTTGTTTTTGTTCTGCTCGTCTTTCAGATACCCGAAAGCGGCAAAGGAGCCGAGGAACTGTCCGTTCTTACGCTTGATTTCAAGCTGAGAACGAATCTTTACCGAAATATCACGGCAATAGGCTTCGTTTATGAGGTTTTTGAACGGAATGATAAGGTCGTCGGAGGCTTTCTTGTCTCCGAGGCTATCGTAATTGTCGTTGACGGCAATGAAACGAACACCGAGGAATGGGAATATCTTTTCGATATACTCACCGGCGTCCAGATAATTACGTCCAAAACGAGAGAGGTCTTTTACGATAATGCAGTCCGTTCGTCCTGCCTTAACGTCCTCAATCATCTTTTGGAAACTTGGTCTTTCAAAGGTTGAACCCGAAAAACCGTCGTCAACTCTCACCGCATACTCCCGAAATTCGGGTCTCTGCGATATGTAATCACGGAGCAGCTCACGCTGCCCGGTGATGCTGTTGGATTCCTCCTTATCGCCATCGTCACGGGACAGACGGAGATAAAGGGTGGCGTTCCAAATCTTATTTTGCGTATTCTGCATAATGGCACACTCCTTTTCTCTGTAATGAGCAAAACTACCGAGACGGAGCGTCGCTTTAGTCCTGCTTATATTTTACGGTTTCTGTCCCATTCTGTCGAGGATGTCAGCACTTGGAGCGAATGTACCCCGCAAGGCGTTCCTCCAAAGATACCTCTGTATCCGAGAAACCGACCTTTACGACATATTTGCCATGCTTATAACAGTAGGGATTTCCAATCTGGCGGATAAAATCAATGGCACGTTCCCGTTTGGGAAGTGCCGTGTTGACCTTCACATCCCGGATGTCCACCAGCGCATCACGGTCAACTGTGTTAAGGTCGATATTTTTCATATTTATAATAGATGAAGATTGCATACAACCCTCCTTTACGGTCTCGTTCATAACTATGTGAAAAATCAAGCCAAAATGCGTGTAATATCGGGCTGCTCCAGACCGAGGCTGATGCTTACCGCTTTGTTGATGCCCTGCATCTGAACCTCTGGTACTTTGCCGAGGTATTTCTTTACACGCACCTTGTCGATGGTGATAAGCTGTTCTGCAAGAACCACCGAGGGGCTGCTGAGATTTTCAATTCCCTCAATGAGAGAATGGGTCGGCTGCTTGGTTTTCTTCCAGTAACGGGAAGATATGGGAGCTACAATAAGGGTCGGTGCATAGTGATTGCCCACGTTATTTTGAAGCAACAGCACCGGACGACAGCCACCTTGCTCGGAGCCAATGTTCTTGCCGAGGTCAACGAGGTAAATATCACCACGGCGGTAAATCCAGTTTTCTTTCATAGGCTAAGTCCTTTCTACATTCCAAAAATGGATATGTAAAAGCGACCGCAATCAGCTTGCAGTCGCCACGGGGGGATATATTAGAATTTCATCGGGAGTTCGTTCTTGCCGGCGTTTTCGTTGTAAATGCAGAGCAGCGGAAACAGGTACTTTTTGTAGCCCGTCAGATTTACGCCAACAGCTCGTCCGTCTCTGTAGATTTTCAAGGGGTCAGTAGACCGGAGCTGAGTCACAAGCCTTTGGGGGCAATACTCGTCGTGGTAGCGGTCAACGAAGTAAGTGATAGCGATGATATTTTCCGTTCGGAAGGAATCGGGGTTGCCGTTCCACGCCGCTTTCAAAATCTTCATTGCCTCCATATAGCGTTCCTCCCCAATACGCTTATAGGCGTTGAACGCAGTTTTGATACAGCCGATGCGGTCAAGCCCACGGTTGTGGTCGAAATCGAGCGCCAGTCCGACAGAAAGATTTGCCATGTAGAAAGAGGTTGCTTCGGAGTCCTTGCCGAAAATCTTTGCTCTCATACGAGCACCGGCAGTCAGCGGAGCAGAGACGCCGTTCTGCTGTGCAAAGAGCAGAGCTTCTTCCTGTTCGTCCATGCCGTAGTACACCTTGCACTTGATGGGAACGTCCTTATTGCCGGAGACGAGAATACGAGCACCGATGGTATGCTGTCCGTCAAAGACATAATATTTGCCGTCACGGTAGCTGACCTTGGGTTCGTTGGCGATACGTTCGTCAAACTTACCGGCGATTTCCTTGGCACGTGGAGAAACAAGTTCTCTTTGATAGGTCTCTCTGGGGCTGATGAGCTGAGAGGCAGGAATAATGATGGTTTTGTAGTTGTACTTATTTGTCTTAGTTGTCATAATGGAATCTCTCCTTTAAGTATTCGATTAAGATAGGCAAGCCCGTTCTGTGCGAGCTTATTGACTTTGGGATTATGCTTTTTTGCTAAGAAGTAATCCTTGTTGTGGCTGAGGCATACAGACCAACGGAAGAAAAAGGTGTCCAGAGCATCCTCTAATTCGTAGAGCATACTTTCCGGTGTTCCTCGGCAGGTTTCGCTCGGCAGCTCTGCGGCAATCTGCTCCAATGTCAGCAGATGCCTTTCGGGGAGAACCTTTCGTCTTTCCTCCGGTGGTTTTCGTAAGTCCTCAACCAATGCCGGTCGTTCCTCGTGGGTGGCTTTTGTAAGAGCCTCCACATCATCTTGTGTGGGTTTGATTTTGCCTGCAAAAATCCCTGAACGAATACCTGGGTCAATCTCATCGGCAATATCTACTGCCTTTGAAAATTTCTCGGCACGAAGAACCGAGTTCCTGCTGATACCGTATTCGTTTGCAATTCTGTCGCAGGTTTTTTCCGTGGGAATCAAGTTACCAACTTGGGAACTTGATTTCACTTCACTACTTTTTCGGTCGCCGCCATAGGATGCTTTTTCCGACTCGTAACGCTTACCGATTAAGTATTTTTTCTGCTGAAAGGTAAGGTTTCTACGTCCGAGCTGATTTTTGCAAATCCAGGCAAGAGCTTCGTAGCGGTCATTGAAGTCACGCTCACAGGTGGCAAATTTAAGGTGCGGATGTTTTTCCGCAATGCGGAAACGATTGTGTCCGTCGATGATTACCTCGCCCCACACGATGATGGGGCTGATGATAACGCCGTCAGCTAAAATGTTTTCTTCAAGCTGAATGAACTCATCGTCGGTAAGTGGTGGAATCCGGCTTTCAAATTCCGGGTCTATTCTTAATTGCATAGTGTCCTCCTTGCACGCTATGTACAGAAGCGAACCGCCGAAGCAGCTCGCTTCCTTGAATACATTCATTACCGTATTTATCTCATCCCCCGGTAGTGGGACTCACCAGACGACAGCTTGCGAAGCTGTTCCATAGGAATCGAACCTCCCCGCCTTCTTTGTGGCCGGGCTGCGAGTTACAGAAGTATCGTTAGCCCTGTGTCCGTCGTCGCCGGTTCGGTAGCAATCCGAATCTCGCAGGTTGCGGTGATATATCGCTCACCTCAGTAGAGGGTCGTGGCGCTCACCCTGCCGTAGCTCGTGGTACACAGGAACGTATCTGATGAGTGACTATTCAGTTGTCAAGGAACCGTTGCAAGAACGGGTTTAAGTAACATCGTTCGTTGCGGGGAAGGACTCAGAAAACTGTTCCTTCACCTATCGCCGTTTTGGGGGCGTTTTTTTAAGGTGTTTTTGGCTTATTGCAAAAATTTTTTGAAATTTTCTTTTGAGCTGCCTCGATTGAGTAGAAAACCGCAACCGGAGACACACCCTCTTTGTCTGCGATTTCTTCCAAAGTGTTTTCTTCAACGAAATACATCCATAATCTGCGGAACTGTACCTCCGTCAGCTTATCCTTCATCTGAACAACGAGTTCTTTTTCTTTGCGGCGTTTCTCCATACGCTCCTGGCGGCGAGCCACAGCAACATCGACCGCAGGCACGGCGAGAGCCGCCTCGGATAAATCATCCATTGAAAGCGTGTGATTGGACTCTCTATGGTCGAGGTTTTCTTCCTCGTGGAAGTTCTCGTCAGACCAAGCCTTGAACGCAAGAAAAGCATCCTCACTTGGAAAGTCCTCACGGGTAACACGGACAGTCTTTCCATCGGCGGTCGGGTAAACGATGGCATCCGGGTCTTTCTTGTTAAGGGCATAAATGCTTATTCTGTTAAATCTGCTGGACATATTGGTTCCTCCGTTTTTTGAATTTTTGATTTTGAGTGAAAGTCAAAAATCCAAGCGGAGGACCACGACAGCGGTGTACTGTACGGCGATAACGGGGATAAAACATAAAAAAACCTTTCCGCTGGCAGAAGCAGCAGAAAGGTAAAAAAAGAGCCGCATGATTGGTGGTCACAGTTCCCGTGCCGATAAAACAGAAATACAGGGGTACTTCTGTCTCATGCGGCTCTTGGGATGACTACACCAATCAGGCGGCTCCACAGCTCAGCTATGATTTATTCAATTTTTGATTCTTTTATTTGGACAAGTGATGACGAAGCCTTCTCATACTGAGAACATTGAAAACGGTTATTCTTCCGCATTTCTTACATTTGGCTTCCACATGACCTCTTGTATCCTCATACACGGTGATTGCGTTATGAAAGCAATATGGGCATTTTATGGTTCTTTCTTTTTGAGATGCGATTGCCATTCGTGCCCGGACGATTTTTTGCTGCATCTCCTGTGATGGTTCCTGGATTCGGATATTCTTTTTCATGCCCACACCTCCCAAGGCTCCTTGTATTCCGAGTAGGGCAGGTCTACTAAATATCCTAAGTGGCGCAGGCGGATTAAAAGGGCGGCTTTGGATACCCCGAATGTTTCGCACATCATGTTTACAATCATCTTGTCTCTTTGCAGAAGCCATCCCTCAAAATTCTGAATTGGGTTCATAGAGGCAAAACGCCACATGGCAAGTTCAACTTCCTCTTGCGGCATCAGAATAGCTGCACCGAGAACATTTGCTTGCCACTCATTCCAATCCTCGTTTGACTTCAAATCCCTCAACGAATATGTACGGCGTTCCGCATAGAGCTTTCTGCAAGCGGCTTTCGTATCCTCGGATTCAAGATGAAACAAGAGCTGGTGCGCACATTCGTGAGCTAATGTAAATCTGCGTTTACCACACAGCTTTCTCACATTACCCGGTGCTATAAAACTGCTGTCCAGAAGAACTTGATTCCTTTTCAATGGAATTGTTCGAGATACGCCGTTTTCCTCTATAGCGTACTCGGTATCTTCATACGAAGTCAGTCCGCACAGGCTTCCATCCGCAGACAATTTTTCAAAAGAGATTTTCAAGCGGAGATATTCGCTGGCAAACTGGTCAATCGGAGTTCCCTGCGGCATTGACCTTGCTTCGCTCGCTTTTTCGCCAAAGAAAAACAGATTAAAGTCTTTGATAACTGCTGCGGCAATTTCTTCGATTTTTGCGTGGGATAAAATCATCGGCAAGCCTCCTTTGCTTCTACAAACCATTTATCACCTTCATGAAACAAGTAGGACTCCTTTCCTCTAATCATGACGGTATAACGAATGCCACCACCGCCGACCTTCTTTGAAGCAGCACGGCATTTATACAACACCTGGTCAATCTGAAATATCAGACCGCCCTCCCATCGAATAAACCGAGGATGAAGGCTTCCCTCCTCGTCGATGTCAACATTGACCGACACATAAGCCTTTCGGCAACTAACACTAAGCATAATTGACCTCCGTTCACAAAAAAGTTAAACTTTTACACGAACAATCTTTCGTGTAAATATTGACACACGCAATTTCGCGTGGTATGATAATAGTACGAACAGTATTTCGTGTTCGTGAGTATATTTTAGCACGAACATACTTTCGTGTCAATAAGCGAGAACGAAAAAGTGTTCGTGTTCATAAAAAATTTAAGAAAGAGGTGCCTTATGCTTTTCAAAGAACGACTGAAAGAAAAAAGACATGAAGCAAATCTAACGCAGGCGGAACTCGCAAAGAAAGCCGGTGTATCTACCCGCACTATCCAAAATTACGAGCTTGGTACTCGTAAGCCATATCAAATTGAAGTTGTTCAAAAAATTGCAGATGCACTTTCCACAACAACAGAGTACCTTTTGGGGAGCAGCGGTATCATGGTTGCCGAAGCACACGAAAAAGGCGGTGCGAAAGCAGCCAGAGACATTGACGAGCTTGTAAGCGAAGTAACCGGTATGTTCGCCGGTGGTTCTCTTAGCGAGGAAGCTCTGGAGGGTGCAATGAAAGCACTCAATGATGCGTACTGGATTGCCAAAGAAAAGAACAAAAAATATACGCCCAAAAAGCATCGAAAAGAAGCAGATTCAAAGTAAGTCCGTTTTAATGGTCGTTATATTTGATATACTGTTCCACGATTGGAGGTGGAATTATGACCGCTGAATATCTTTCCAAAGTCGGCAGCGCACTTGTAAGACGCTGCGGCACACGAGACCCTTTTAAGATTGCCAAAGAGCTTGGTATTGAGGTCTTGTTTTGCGAGGACTTCGGACCACTAAAAGGAATGTACAGGGTGGTTAAACGAAACCGTTTTATCTTCATCAATCAAGATATGAGTGAGCAGATGCAGAGAATTGTCTGTGCCCACGAACTGGGACATGACCAACTGCACCGTTCTCTGGCAAAAAACAATGCCATCCAAGAATTTATGCTTTACGATATGAGGTCAACACCTGAATACGAGGCAAATATTGTCGCATCCGAAATCCTGCTCGATACAGACGAGATACTGGAGTACATATATCACTATGATTACACGTCCGAGCAGATTGCAAGGGTCATGGAAACCGATATTAACCTGGTTGCTTTGAAAATTGCCCATCTTGCAGAGACAGGCTATAACCTTCGCAGAATTGAGCATCGAAGTGACTTTTTAAGATAAAGAACACTTGTGGTGGTGATAATGATTGCGTCCACCGAATAACGGAAAGCATTAAAGCACACATCGGTATATCCGACGTGTGCTTTTTTCATATAAATCTCAAAGTTAAATCGCACTCACCGAATAATAATTTACAGCAATCTTTCGCATGAAATTGCGAAAACATATTGATTTTCTTGATGTTTTGTGGTATAATAGAAGTTAAGATGTCGAATTGCGTGGTCTTGTTCGACGTTTTTGAAACAAACTGACTCTTATTGGATAAAGGAAAAAGGAGAATAGGTATGGCTTTATCTTATAACCGTATGTGGAAACTGCTTATAGATAAAAAAATGAGTAAAGCAGATTTGAGAAAGGCTGCGGATATTGCTCCGAATACAATGACAAAACTCAGGCGAGATGAAGCGGTAAATTTGGCTATCCTTGGACGCATCTGTGATGTGCTGGATTGTGATTTCGGAGATATTATGGAATATAAAAAAGAGCCTGCCGAAGAAAAGCTGGCTGCTTCCGAATAAATTGTAACTATGAACGATAGGAGGTAATCGCTGTGGCTACCCATGATAAATTTAACGAAGCGACACGAGTTCAAATGCCTGCCTTGGTTCACTTGGACCGTTTGGGATATAACTATTTTGGTAAGATATCTGAGGACATGGCGAATACTGTCTATGACCCGGAAACAAACATTTTGATTGATGTGTTCAAAAAACAATTTGCAATACTTAACCCAGACTACTCCGGCGATGCCGAGCAAGTTTTAAGAACCATTCGCCAAGAACTCGATAATGATGATTTGGGACGTAGCTTCTATAAACGTTTGACAACCGTATCTCCGGTTAGACTTGTTGACTTCGATAATCCGAAGAACAACGTCTATCATTGTACGGCAGAATTTACTTGCAAGCGTGACCAGGATGAATTCAGACCAGACATCACTCTTTTTGTGAACGGTCTGCCCCTTGTTTTTATTGAGGTCAAAAAACCTAATAATCACGGCGGTATGGTTGCGGAAAGCACTCGTATGAATAAACAGCGTTTCCCGAATAAGAAGTTCCGAAGATTTATCAATATTACGCAGCTTATGATTTTCTCCAACAATATGGAGTATGACGCAATGGGTGGCATTGTGCCGATTCAAGGTGCGTTCTATTGTACTGCAGCTCGTGACAAGGCTCCATTCAACTGTTTTCGTGAAGAAAATCCCACTGGAGCTAAAATCGCTCCCTTCATCAACGATTATCCGTACAAGGATATTGATGCTACGGTAGAAAAGAAAATTCTCACGGACTTTAACTGTCAAGTTATACATACTGCACCGGAGTATCAGACAAATCTGAACATCAACACGCCCACTAACAGAATCATCACTTCGATGTGTTCCCCCGAACGGCTGCTGTTCTTAATCAAATACGGCATTGCGTATGTGAAGTCAGAGCGTGAAGTGGACGGTAAAATCGAATCTACCGACCAAAAACACATTATGCGTTATCAACAGATGTTCGCTGCATTGGCTATTCGCCAAAAGTTAAGTGAGGGTGTGACTTCCGGTGTCGTCTGGCACACACAAGGAAGTGGAAAAACCGCATTATCCTATCACCTTGTCCGTGTGCTTTCGGACTATTTTGCAAAGAACAATAAGGTGGCAAAGTTCTACTTTATCGTTGACCGTCTTGACCTGCTTGAACAAGCTTCGCAGGAGTTTGAAGCCCGTGGTTTGGTCGTAAAGACAGCAAATTCCCGACAGGAACTTATGGAGCAGTTCAGAAACAACCAAGCTCTTGAAGGCTCAAGCGGAAATCAAGAAATCACAGTTGTAAATATACAGCGTTTTGCAGAGGACAAGCATAAGGTTGATTTGCCTGCCTACGCTACCAATTTGCAGAGGATTTTCATTATGGATGAAGCCCACCGAGGATACAATCCTACTGGTTCTTTCCTTGCAAACCTTTTTGATGCCGACCAAAACGCAATCAAAATTGCATTGACAGGTACACCTCTGTTGAAAGCAGAAAGAGCCTCATGGAAAGTGTTCGGTAACTACTTCCACACTTACTATTACGATAAATCCATACAAGATGGATATACGCTCAAAATCATCAGAGAAGATATTGAAACATCTTACCGTGAAAAACTGTCTGAGATTTACGAAAAACTCGAAACGCTCGTCCAGAAAAAGGACATCAAGAAGAACGAAATCATTGAGCACGACCGGTATGTAAAGGAGCTGCTTCGTTACATCATAACTGACCTTAAACAGTTCCGGCAGCTCCACGGCGACGACACTCTCGGAGGTATGGTTATCTGCGAAACAAGTGAGCAGGCTCGCAAGCTGTACGCATATTTCGACGAAATACAAAACGAGCTAAACGCAGATGCCTCTTTGAAAAGCCATTTTAGGGCAGGACTAATTCTGCACGACAGCGACGACAAAGAAACCCGTAAGCAGATTATTAAAGATTTCAAGAAGAATATGACCATTGATATTCTTATTGTTTTCAATATGTTGCTCACCGGCTTTGATGCTCCTCGCCTCAAACGCCTGTATTTCGGTCGTAAGTTGAAAGACCACAATCTGCTGCAAGCAATCACCCGTGTTAATCGCCCTTATAAAGATAATCGCTATGGCTATGTGATTGACTTTGCAGATATAAAACAGAACTTCCAAGATACCAACGAAGAATACCTGCGAGAACTCAATCGTTTCAACGACCCTAATGAAGTGGGCGAAGGAAATGAGACTGATACGTTCCAACAGGTAATTGAAGACCCTGCCGCATTGATTGCCCAGATGAGAGAGGTCCGACAGACTTTGTTTGAGTACAGTACGGACAATGCTGAAGAATTCAGTTCCGAGATCTCCACCATTGAAGATAAAACCGAACTGCTCAAACTGAAGAAGGCTCTTATTTCGGCTCGTGATTGTTGCAATATGGTTCGCACTTTTGGTGACGAGGAACTTAAAGCTGCATTTGCTGCCTTAGAACTTCCTAAACTTACCCAAATGATTTCCGAGGTTCAGCATCATATTGATGCTATCAATCAGAAGGAAGCGTTCAGTAGCGATGACACGACAAAGCAATTAGTAAACGAAGCTATGCAGGACATCACTTTCAACTTCAGCAAGATTGGCGAAGAAGAAATGAAGCTAATTTCCGGTGGCGTTGAGCTTCAGGAAAAATGGCAACGGACTATTCGCAGTTTTACGCAGAACATTGACCAAGATGACCCCGAATTTATTACTCTACGAGAAGCGTTTATGCAGCGCTTCAAGGAGCACGGTTTTGTGGTCAACACAATTCACGAGTTTGAAGAACACTCCAAGGCTCTTGACGAAGTTTTGAAAAAGCTGGCTGAACTTCAGAAACGCAACAACGCCCTTTTGAGGAAGTACAAAGGTGACGAGAAATTCGCAAGAGTTCATAAACGAATCCGTGAGGAAAATGCGAAGCGACAAGGCACCGGAAAAACCCCGATTGTTTCACTGTATGATGAATCAATCATGGATGTTCTTCTTGCCATTAAGACAGATATTGACCAAAAGGTTTATGACCGAAACGACATCTTGAAAAAGGATGCCTACTTTGAGAAAACAGTTATGACGCAGATAAAAGAAGGTATGGACAGGCTCCACCTTGCGAGCGACCGTGAGGACCGCTTGTTTATCCAGAGCCGTATCACACGCCAGTATCTCAACCAGTACAACGCTACCTACCCTGCGGCATAAAAGGAGAAAACATATATGGTTATAGCAAACACTAAGACAATAAAGGAAAAGACCATCGAGCTGATTGACGCTCTTAAATCCACTTGCCAGACCTATGGCATGGGCAATGACGGAAACGAGTACAAAATCATCACCCAGGTGTTCCTCTACAAATTCATAAACGACAAGTTTGGTTATGAGGTTAAACGAATCAATTCCAAGCTCGCTAATGCACCTAAGTGGGAAATTGCCTACGCTGAAATGACCGAGGATGAACGCCTTGACATTTTAGATGAATTGTCCGCCGATGTTCCGCAACTCTACCCGGAATACCTGATTGCCAACCTCTGGAATCAACAGGCAAAGGGCGATTTTGACCTCATCTTTGATAGCACGATGACGGATATTGCCGACAAGAATATGGCTATCTTTGCAACGCAGACTACGCAGAATACCAAAATCCCTCTTTTTGAGAAACTGACACAGTATGTCACCGACGAAGCACAACGTGCCCCTTTTGCTCGTGCATTGGTTGATAAGCTCGTAAACTTTTCTTTTGAGGAGGCATTCACCCAGCACTATGACTTCTTTGCCGCTATCTTTGAATATCTCATCAAGGACTATAACACCGCAGGCGGCGGCAAATATGCGGAATATTATACTCCGCACTCCATCGCAACTATTATGGCTCGTCTGCTTGTTGGAGAGAATGCCGACTTGCATAACATCGAGTGTTACGACCCCTCTGCAGGTACAGGAACTCTGCTTATGGCTCTAAGTCATCAGATTGGTGAAGACCGTTGCACCATCTTTGCACAGGATATTTCTCAGCGAAGCAATAAGATGTTAAAGCTGAATTTGATTTTGAACGGCTTGGTATCCTCTCTCGACCACGCTATTCAGGGCGACACCTTGGTAGCTCCTTACCACAAAAGCGATGACGGGCAGTCGTTGAGAACCTTTGATTTCGTTGTTTCTAACCCGCCGTTCAAAATGGACTTTTCTGATACAAGAGATAAAATCGCCGCTATGCCTGCTCGTTTTTGGGCTGGCGTTCCGAACGTCCCTGCAAAGAAAAAGGAAAGCATGGCAATTTACACTTGTTTCATTCAGCACGTTATTAACTCCTTGAAGAAGAACGGCAAGGGTGCAATCGTTATTCCGACCGGCTTCATCACATCAAAGAGTGGCGTTGAGAATAAAATCCTCAAGCACATCGTTGACGAGAAGATTGTTTACGGTTGCGTAAGTATGCCGTCCAATGTCTTTGCGACGACCGGCACAAACGTCTCTGTCCTGTTCTTTGACAACTCCAGAAAAACCGAAAAGGTTGTTCTGATTGATGCCTCCAAGATGGGTGAGGAATACAAGGACGGAAATAATCAAAAACGCCGTCTGCGTGACTTTGAGATTGAGCAGATTGTCTCCACCTTCCAGAATAAGGAGGCTGTTGAGGACTTCTCCGTAGCCGTCACTTACGATGAAATCAAAGCGAAGAAATACTCTCTTGCTGCAGGTCAGTATTTCGACGTCAAAATCGACTATGTTGAGCTGACACAGGAAGAGTTTGAAGCGAAGATGGCTGAGTACACGGCGAACCTTCAGACTTTCTTTGACGAAGGCAACGCACTCCAAAAAGAGATTATGGAGCAGTTGAAGAAGGTGAAGTATGAGTAAGTTACATCGCTATGCCTTTTCAGACCTTTACGATATGACCTCCGGTATTTCATCAACAAAAGAGCAGGCTGGTCACGGAGCACCTTTCGTTTCGTTCAGCACGGTTTTCAATAATTATTTTTTGCCCGATGAATTAACGGATTTAATGGATACTTCCGAGCGTGAGCAAGAGGTTTATTCCATTAAGAAGGGCGACATTCTTATCACCCGAACAAGCGAAACCGTAGATGAGCTTGCTATGAGCTGTGTTGCATTGAAAGATTATCCCAAGGCAACATATAGTGGCTTTGTGAAAAGGCTTCGTCCCAAGACCGAAGGTATCGCCTATGATAAATATATGGCATTCTTTCTGCGAAGCAAATATTTCCGCAAGGTCATCAACAATAATACGATTATGACTTTGAGAGCAAGTTTCAATGAGGATATGTTCTCTTTCTTGACCCTCTATCTTCCAGATTATGAGGAACAGGTAAAGATTGGAGATATGCTTTATAACATCGAAAGAAAAATGCGTGTCAATAATCGTATAAATGATAATTTACAGCAGATGGCAAAGACCATCTACGATTATTGGTTCACACAATTTGACTTTCCGAACGAGGACGGCAAGCCTTACCGTTCCTCTGGCGGTCAAATGGTGTGGAACGACGAGCTGAAACGTGAAATCCCTGTCGGGTGGTCATCTGCATCCATTGTGAAAAATTCTCTTTCAACTGTGATAAAGCCTGGCGTAGACTTTTTTGGTCGGAAGGAATATCTCGCAACAGCCGAAGTAAACGGAACAAGCATATCTACCGGTAGCATTGTTGAATACGCCACAAGAGAAAGCCGAGCTAATATGCAACCTACCGTGAATAGCGTTTGGTTTGCCAAGATGAAAAACAGCGTGAAGCATCTGTATCTCAACGCAGAAATGCAACCATTGATTGACAGTACGATTTTGTCAACTGGTTTTTGTGGTATTCAATGCACCGAGTTGTCCTTTGAGTTCATTGCTTCCTTCATTGAAAGCAGCTACTTTGAAACCATTAAAGATATTCTTGCTCACGGAGCTACGCAAGAAGCTGTCAATAATGAAGATATGGACGCTATTCGCTTTGCAGTTCCTACAGACAATATCCTTACGAAATATCACGAAGCCACACGAGGTATGTATGCTCAAATCAGCAAGAACATCTGTGAAAACCGAAAGCTCACGGCTTTGCGAGATTGGTTATTGCCGATGCTGATGAATGGGCAAGCCACCGTCAACAATTAAGCCGCTAAATTATCATTTACGCTACTACCAATAGCTCTTGTGAGTGGCAAGAGTTAATCAAAGGGACTGCCACTCCGTAGTCATTCTCTACAAATTAGTAAGGAGATATGACTATGAAAAACCAATTAGCAAATGACATCATTCAGAGAATGTTGCCGTACATCGACAACGCTCAGGCTGACAAACTTCGACAGACTTTGTTTATCGTGATGGAAAACTACGAGATAGCTGAAAGCTCCTTTCACACTCCGCACGAGCCAACGAACGAAGATTTAGTAAACGGCTTTTTGTCAGCAAAAAGAATCGAGGGCTGTTCAGAAAAGTCCTTGACGTACTATAAGAAAACGATTGATGCTATGTTGGTGGCGATAGGAAAAGGAGTGTCGCATATTACAACTGATGACCTCCGTTCCTATCTCACCGGCTATCAAGCCGAAAAAAATTCAAGCAAGGTGACGATAGACAATATCCGCAGAATACTGTCCAGCTTCTTCTCTTGGCTTGAAGATGAGGACTATATTTTGAAAAGTCCGGTTCGCAGAATCCATAAAGTGAAGTCTGCATCAACCATTAAGGAAACCTATTCTGACGAGGCTTTGGAGACGATGCGTGATAGCTGCGAAAATCTGCGAGATTTAGCATTGATTGATATTCTTGCCTCAACAGGTATGCGTGTGGGTGAGCTTGTACTGCTCAACCGTGACGATGTAAACTTTGAGGAGCGAGAATGTGTTGTATTCGGCAAAGGCAGCAAGGAACGAATTGTGTACTTTGATGCTCGTGCCAAAATACATCTGCAAAACTACTTGAATGCAAGAAACGACGACAATCCTGCTCTCTTTGTTTCGCTGAAAGCACCGTACAACCGTTTGAAAATCGGCGGTGTTGAAGTTCGTCTGAGAGAGCTTGGTAAAAAGCTGAATTTGCCTAAAGTTCATCCACATAAATTTAGGCGAACCTTGGCAACGATGGCGATAGATAAAGGGATGCCCGTGGAACAACTTCAGCGACTTCTCGGACATCAACGAATAGATACGACCTTGCAATACGCAATGGTCAAGCAGAGCAATGTCAAGATTGCTCACCGAAAATACATTGGATAGGAGACCAGCTATGAACTATACCAATACTCCAATTAACAAAATAGGAAAAGTCGTAACAGGAAAAACTCCATCTACTTCAATTTCCGAATACTATGATGGTGACATTATGTTCATTACCCCTACGGAGCTTCACTCTGATTATGTTGTCACAAAATCAGAAAAGACAATATCGCAGAAAGGGTTTGACAGTATAAGGAGTAATACAATATCTGGAACAAGCGTGATGGTCGGTTGTATCGGATGGGATATGGGAAACGTCGCTGTATGCAAAGAAACCTGCGCTACAAATCAACAGATAAATTCTGTTACCGATATTGCTCCCGAATACAACCCAATGTATTTGTATTATTGGCTGAAAACAAAGAAAGAATATTTGTTTTCCATCGCCTCCGTGACACGAACTCCTATTTTAAGCAAAAGCACATTTGAGGAAGTTCTTGTTCCGGTTCCGTCTAAGAAAGTCCAAGATGCTGTATCTAATGTGCTGACCTCAATAGACAAAAAAATTGCAAGCAACAGTCATATAAATGATAATTTAGCGGCTTAATCGTTGACGGTGGCTTGCCCATTCATCAGCATCGGCAAGAGCCAGTCACGGAGACCAATTAACCGCTTGTTTTCTCTTGTGTTGGCAGAAATCATATCCATAAGCGGCTGAATCTTGGAATTGAACTCACGAATTTCTTCATCAGACGGAATATAAATTCTTCTATCTTTGAGTAAGGGCTTTTGTAGATGCTTCAATCCCGTTCCTTGGAAGAATTTCTGGTTCAGCTCCGGTTTGATTGACAGCAACAACAGATAGAGATAATCTTCAAGGTTTCGATTTGCAGTGATGCACCAAGTATCTGTTGAGTAGGCTGCTGCTCCGATATAAAACTTAACGCCAGCGTTGCCGCCGGTATTGAGGTAGCAATTACGACCGTCAATCATAGGTTCGTTCCATTCCAAAATTGCATCGCCACTTGTAAAAAACGGCAACTTCCCACTTGAACCCTTGGCTTCGCCCACTTGGACGGTCGATTTATTGTTCTCGACGATGATTTGACCAAGCGTTCCGTTCATCTGTTTCTTAAAAAACAGGTGCATATATGTGTCGTATGCCATCTGCTGTAAATTATCATTTAACGCCGAAAGGAGGCATAGACGATGAAGCAAAGAACCTATATCGCAATCGACCTTAAATCGTTCTATGCCTCTGTTGAGTGCCGTGAACGAGGGCTTGACCCAATGGATACAAACCTCGTTGTGGCGGATGAAAGCCGAACGGACAAAACTATTTGCCTTGCTGTTACCCCGTCGCTTAAAAACTATGGAATTTCCGGACGTGGACGACTTTTTGAAGTGAAGCAACACGTCAAGGAGGCGAACGCAGGAAGGCAGCACGATGCACCGGGGCGACGGCTCGTAGGCTCATCGTATCTCTTTTCCGAACTGCAGACTAAGCCGGAGCTGGCCATAGATTTCATCATTGCACCTCCGAGAATGGCGTACTACATGGAATACAGCACCCGCATATACGAGGTCTATATGAAGCACATCGCACCGGAGGACATTGTGGTGTACTCTATCGACGAAGTATTTATGGATGTTACAGATTATCTGAACACCTATAAACTCTCTGCTCACGACCTTGCCATGAAAATTATTCTGGATGTGCTCGACACGACCGGTATTACTGCGACCGCAGGCATCGGGACAAATTTGTTCTTATGCAAGGTCGCTATGGACATTATGGCAAAACACATTCCAGCCGACGAGAACGGAGTTCGTATTGCCGAGCTTGATGAAATGAGCTTCCGAAAAAATCTGTGGTCACACCGCCCTCTCACAGATTTCTGGAAAGTCGGCAAAGGTTACGCAAATAAACTTGAAGCGAACGGAATGTTCACGATGGGCGATGTTGCTCGTTGCTCCATTAAGAACGAGGACTTGTTATATAAGCTCTTTGGGAAAAATGCAGAGCTTCTTATCGACCACGCTTGGGGCTGGGAGCCTTGCACCATTGAAGCAATCAAAGCATACAAACCAAGCACAAACAGCCTGGGTTCGGGACAGGTTCTCCATTGTCCGTACAAGGCAGATAATGCAAAGCTCGTGTTGCGAGAAATGGCTGACCTGCTCGTGCTGGACTTGGTGAGCAAGGGGCTTGCCACCGACCAAATCGTGATTACTGTCGGTTACGATATTGAAAATCTGACCGACCCTAAAATTAAGAGTAAGTATCACGGAGAGATTACGACCGACCACTACGGACGGCAAATTCCTAAACACGCTCACGGCACGGCAAACCTTGACGGCTACACTTCTTCTACGAAGAAAATCCTTGAAGCTGTGTCGGAGCTGTACGACCGAATTGTAGATAAGAACCTCTTGGTTCGCAGGCTCAACATCACGGCAGCTCGTGTTATGGACGAAGCATCTGCTCCGAAGAAAAACGAAGGCTACGAACAGCTCGACTTATTCACCGATTATGCTGCTCTGCAGGAGAAGCAAGAAAAAGAGAAAGCCGAGCTTGAACGTGAAAAGAAAATGCAACGAGCTATGCTCGACATTAAAAAGAAGTTTGGAAAGAACGCCATTCTGAAGGGTATGAACCTTGAAGAAGGAGCGACCGCTAAAGACCGCAACGAACAAATCGGCGGTCATAAGGCTTAACACTTAAAATTCACGAGGTTCACGATGAAACGATTATATTTGATTGGCGGCACAATGGGAGTTGGAAAGTCAACAGTATGCCAACGGCTGAAAATAGAATTAAAAAATAGCGTTTTTTTGGATGGTGATTGGTGTTGGGATTCCAATCCTTTCCAAGTAACGGAAGAAACAAAAACTATGGTTACGGATAATATTTGTTATTTACTCAACAACTTTCTCCGTTGCACAGCCTATGAAAATGTAATCTTCTGCTGGGTAATGCATCAGCAAGAAATCATTGACTCAATTATGCAGAAATTAAACACAACAAACTGCGATGTAAAGGTGATTTCTTTGATGACAGATGTAGCCTGTCTCCAGGAACGCTTGATGGCGGATGTCAAAAAAGGTATTCGTAATGCTGATGTTATTGAACGAAGCACGGAACGGATTCCTTTGTATCAAAAACTTGATAGCATTAAAATAGACACTTGCAATAAATCCGTTCAAGATGTTGTTGAGGAAATAATAAATCTATAGTCGTGAAATTTCTGCATGAAGGAGGGGTGCGAATGTACGACGATATTATAAATCTGCCTCATCACGTTTCTACCAAGAGACCGCAGATGTCAATGCTTGACCGTGCGGCACAGTTCGCTCCTTTCGCAGCTCTCACGGGTTACGATGCCGCTATCAAAGAAACAGGACGGCTTACGGACGAGAGGATTGAAATGGACGAGGAGAGCTTGAATATGCTCAATATGAAATTTCAACTGCTCGTTGACGCTCTGGATGAGAACCAAGAGGTCAGCTTCACATACTTCAAGCCCGATGAAACGAAAGCCGGTGGAGCTTATGTGACGGCGATAGGGAGTGTGAAAAAGGTTGATGATTACGAACGGCTCATCACAATGAACGACGGAACGAAGATTCCGATGGATGACGTCTATTCGATAGAGAGTGAGATTTTCAAAGTCTTAGACTGAGCAAAGCGAGGGAAACATACTTGGCAAGCAGGGCACGGCGGTACCCACTCGTGCAAAAATTTATATGCCCCTGCCGAAGCAGAGGCATATAAATCGCTTGTCTGGGAAACATCCCCGAACCCCTTTAACACAGATTTCATCTGTGGCTACGCATCGTTCCGACGCTAATGGAGCACGGT
>MWCU01000046.1 GCA_002070205.1 Firmicutes bacterium ADurb.Bin182
TTCCAAAATGAACATGGGGGCATGGGCGCGGCGATGATCAAAAAGGTAATGAAAAACAAGAATGTAGACAGCCTTGAGGAGCTCATAAAGGCCTCTATGGAAAACGGAGTGGAGCTTGTGGCCTGCTCGATGAGTCTTGACGTTATGGGTTTAAAACCCGAGGAACTTATAGACGGAGTCAAGCTGGGAGGAGCCGCGGCCATGCTCGCCAATGCCGAGGAATCCGATATGTCGCTGTTTATATAATATGCCTTTCGCTTTCCGTTGTTTAAGCGGTTTTCGGCGGAGTGTCCGCCGAAACCGCTTTTTTATTCCGAAGGGTTTCCTCAGTCCGAAAACCTTATTTGAATGGCTCCCGCTTTGCTGCAGATAATAAGGACAATGACAAAAGCGGAGGGGAAATAATGGAGTATCTGAGTGTTATTCTTGCAGCGTTCGGTTCGTTTGCGACGCTGTTCCTTTTTACCCGGCTGACAGGCAACAGGCAAATGTCGCAGCTGAGCATGTTCGACTATATTTCGGGCATCACAATCGGTTCCATTGCAGCAGAAATGGCTACAACTCTGGAAGGAAGTTTCATGAAGCCTTTGATAGCCCTTGCCGTTTATACTCTGATGACTCTGCTGCTCTATTTTGTCGCCGCCAAGTCGCAGAAAATCAGAAGGCTTGTGAACGGAGAAGCTCTGATACTCTTTTATGACGGCAATCTGTATTTCGCGAATTTTAAAAAAGCGAAAATCGAACTGAGCGAGTTTTTAACGCAGTGCCGAAACAGCGGATATTTTGATCTGAACAAGCTTCAGGCAGCCATTTTGGAATCCAACGGTAAAATCAGCTTCCTTCAAAAGCCTGAGTACCGGCCGGTCGAGCCGAAAGATCTTAACATCTACCCGAAGATCGAGAAGCCGCTTGTCAATATCATACTGGACGGAGAGATACTCCACGATAATCTCGAATATACGGGCAACGACCTTGCTTGGCTTGAGAGGAAGCTCGCCGAAAAAAATATCTCCGCATCTGAAGTTTTTCTTGCTACCTGCGATTATAACAACGAGTTCTCAGTCTATCCGAAGAATATAAAGCCGATGACCCGCGACATGTTTGAATAGTCTTTTCAGTCATCCGTAAGCGTCCCGCTTCCGCTGATCGGAATCGCTTCGCCGAGATAAGTAGGTTCAGGACCCAGAATCACCATAATAAAATCCTTCACGCGCGCCAAAAACTCGCGAAATCCGTTATACGCTTCGTTTTTGTAGATTCGCGGCTCCGTGGGGACGCCGTACGCGTCTATCCCGAGAGCCCTTGCGACGTATACCGCCCTGTAAATATGAAATTCCTGCGTGACGATCACGATTTTTTCCGCTTTAAAAATATCGCGGGCGCGGTACATGGATTCATAAGTAGAAAAACCTGCGTGGTCCATAAAAACATGCTCGGGCTTTACGCCCTTATCGACGGCGTATTGCTTCATGTGATTGACTTCGTCGTAATTTTTCCTGCCGTGATCCCCGCTCATCAAAAGCCTCTCGGATACGCCCGCTTCATAAAGCCGTATGCCCTGGAGAACGCGGTCCTCCAGCATTGCGGAAAGCGTTCC
Organism: Firmicutes bacterium ADurb.Bin182; assembly: GCA_002070205.1. GTDB lineage: Bacteria > Bacillota > Clostridia > Christensenellales > CAG-138 > MWCU01. The sequence goes on from MWCU01000046.1 coordinate 1,598, forward strand.
GCTGCTCCATACCCTTGCGCCCAAGACCAGTATGCAGTCTGCGCCGAGCCCTTCCGCTTCGGACGGTGAAAGTATATACGGCTTTGCGCTCACGATCATGAGCCCGTTGATGACAAACGGGGCAAGAACGATCAAAAGGAGAAGGACAAGCGCGATAACTGTCCGCATTCTGACTTTTTTATTGTTTTTAATCATATAAGGATTATAACACTAACCGGAGCACTCGTGAAGCGGCCCCTCTTGACATGCTTGTAAGATACCGTTATACTAGACCGAGAATAACGATATAAGGAGAAGAGAAAACATGAAAAAGATCGCGGCTGTTCTTATTTCCGTGTTTTTTTTGTTTGCATTTGCGGCTTGCGCTCAAAAGCCCGTACCCGAAGAGCCTGCCGTTGAGCCGGTCACGCTTATCGATCAGGCGGGCAGGACGGTTACTGTTGAAAAGGAACCTGATAGGATCGTATCGGGTTATTTCATATCCACTTCCGCGTGTATCGCGCTCGGCCTGGAGGACCGTTTGGCGGGAATCGAGGCGAAGGCAGGCGAACGCAATATTTATAAGCTCGCGGCGCCCGGACTTCTTGAGCTTCCCAATGTGGGCACCGCAAAAGAGTTCGATCTGGAGGGATGCATCGCCCTCGAGCCCGACCTCGTCATATTGCCCAAAAAGCTTCAAGACAGCGCCGAAATAATTTCCGGGCTCGGTATCCCGGTACTTTTGGTAAGTCCCGAAAGCCATGAAGATTTAATAGAAGCCGTAAGCCTTATCGCGGCGTCGACGGGCACGGAGCAGCGCGCCCGGGAGCTGATATCCTATTATTCCGATGCCGAAGCGAATATGAAATCGCTTACGGAAGGCGCGCAAAAGCCCGTTGTTTATATTGCGGGAAATTCGAGTTATCTCAGCACAGCGCCCAAGGATATGTATCAGGCCTCTTTGATACGCGCGGCAGGCGGTCAAAACGCGGCCGACTCAATCGAAGGCGATAACTGGACGGAGGTTTCCTACGAGCAGCTTTTATCCATGGACCCCGAAGTGATCGTGATCCCTGCGGAAGCTTCATATACCGCGCAAGAACTTATCGGCGATCCCGCTCTTGCAGGCGTAAAAGCCGTTAAAAATAACAACGTGTTCGTAATGCCCTCCTCGTTCGAGCCCTGGGATTCCCCCGTTCCTTCCGGTATTCTCGGCACTATGTGGCTGACGTCCGTGCTGCATGAAGACCTTTACTCATTCGATGACTTTACCGGCGACGTTGCGGATTTTTACGGCAGGTTCTACGGTTTTACCGTTGACACCGCGCTCATTACGAAATAAAAAAATGCGTTCGGCTTTTGGAGAAAGAACGGAAATACTGTTTTTTGCCGCCCTCGCTTTATTGAGCGGCGCGTTTGTGCTGTCGGTCTGCGTCGGGAAGTATCCGATAACGGTCAATGAGATATTGAATATACTTTCGGGAGCGGACAATGTCAGCGAAATGACGCGCAATGTGTTCTTCACTCTGCGCCTTCCCCGCACGGCAATGGCAATGCTTTCGGGGTTCAGTCTGGGTCTTGCGGGCTCCGTTTTCCAGATACTTTTTAAAAATCCGCTCGCTTCGCCGGATATAATCGGAGTCGCGAGCGGCGCCAACCTCGGAGCGGCTTCCGCCATTATGCTTGTCGGAGGCTCAATGGCGGCGGTGGCGGGCGGAGCGTTCGCGGGCGGCATTTTGGCTGTGACACTTGTTATGCTGCTTGTCCGGGCGACAAGGGCAAACAGCACCGCAACGTATGTCCTTTCAGGGATCATAATATCAGCCTGCGCGCAGGCGGCGATTATGCTCCTCAAATTTTTTGCCGATGCCGAAAACGAGCTTGCCGCCATGGATTTTTGGGCCATGGGCAGCTTCGGAGGCGTTACGGACACAAAGTTTTTGGCTGTCATGCCTATCTGCCTTTTCGGCGTCGCGGGAATGATACTTTTTCGAAGACAGGTGTTTTTGCTTTCACTCGATGAGGATGAGGCGAGGATGCTGGGAGTGCGCGTCAAACTGATTCGAGTCGTTCTGCTGAGCTTTTCAACCCTTGCGGTAGCCTCAGTCGTTTCCGTAACGGGCCTCATATCGTTTATCGGCCTCATCGCCCCGCATATCGCAAAGCTTGCCGCAAAAAGGAACAGCTTCCCGGTCTGCGTGCTTTCGGGCCTCACAGGAAGCCTGGTTTTGCTTATTGCGGATTGCCTTGCGAGGACCCTCGCAAGCGCCGAACTTCCGATAAGCATACTTACTACGCTTATCGGAGTTCCCTTCCTCGTGTTGTTTATGAGCAGAAGGAAGGAGGGCAAAAGGCTTTGAACAAACTTGACGCGAAAGGGCTGAAAGCCGGTTACGGCAAAAAAGAGGTGCTGCGCGGCATTGACATATCGATGGGAGAAGGAGAGTTTTGCGCGCTGCTCGGTCTTAACGGGTCCGGAAAAACGACTCTTTTAAAAGCCTTATGCGGCCTTATTCCCGCAAAAGAGGGATGCTGCCGCATCGACGGGAAGCCTTATCTCGAATTTAACGAGCGCAAAAGGTCCCGGCTCATTTCTTATACCCCCCAGCGCCACAGCGTGATTTCGGGAACGACTCTTCTCGACGCCGTGCTGATGGGTTATAATCCGTACCTTCCGCTTCTCTCCTCCCCCGGAAGGCGTGAAAGGCTTTCAGCGTCCGCGGCGCTTGAGAGAGTCGGATTCATCGGCATGGACGGCACGGGATTCGATGAGCTGAGCGAAGGGCAAAAGCAGCTTGTTATTTTGGCTCGCGCGATAGTTCAGGAAAGCCCGGTTATGCTGTTTGACGAGCCCGTAAGCTCCCTTGACTTTGTCAACTGCCATCATGTGCTCCGGCTTATCCGGGATATTATCCGCGAGAATAAGCGGGCGGGGCTCATCACGCTGCATGACCCGAACCTTGCCCTTTATTACTGCGACCGTGTGCTTCTCATCGATAAAGGCGTGATCGCGGGCGAGATATTGCCTGAGCGCACGCCCTTGCCCCAAATACGGGAACGCTTGTCTTTGCTCTACGGCAGCATCGACGTATTGGAATACGATGAAAGCTATTACATGGTAAAGCGGTCATAACGCAAAATGCCGTCCGGTTAACCGGGCGGCATTTTTAAAGGCTTAGGGAATCATTCGGTTTCGATCAGTCCGTAATTGCCGTCCTTGCGAACATAGAGCACATTGACGGCTCCCGTCCTGGAGTTTTTGAATACATAAAAGGAATGACCCAAAAGCTCGATTTGGAGCATGGCTTCTTCAACGGACATGGGCTTGATATCGAAGCGTTTTGTCCTGACCAGCGCGGGACCTTCCTCTTCCTGATCTTCATATGACCCTCCGAACAGAGGAGATTCATATTTAAAGGCTTCCGCTTTAAGGTTTTTCTCCAGTTTTGTCCTGTGTTTGATGATCTGCTTTTCCAGCTTGTCGAGCACATTATCGATGGATGCATACATGTCGCCGGTTACTTCCTCGCCGCGGATGATTCCTCCCGAGTACGGAATAGTCACCTCCACGATGTGGCGGCTTCGTTCAACCGCCATAGTGACCTGCGCTTCGGTATCTTTCGGAAAATATCTGTCCAGTTTGGATACCTTTTTTTTCACAAGGTCGCGCAGGTAATCGGATACTTCAATGTTCTTTCCGGAAATTGAAATACGCATGATCCAACTCCTTTCCCGAACCGGTCTTCCGCCGGCCTTTACATTAAAACTATTCTATGC
>MWCU01000047.1 GCA_002070205.1 Firmicutes bacterium ADurb.Bin182
AAAAAGAAACCTGCGAAACGCCATGCGCCATATTTTGAAGCGGATGAAATCGGAAGACGTTTTAGCTTCATCTTCCGCCGCGTGCAAAACGGTCATCGAAACTCCCGAATTCAAAAAGGCTTCCGTTATTATGGCATATAAGGCATTCGGCAGCGAATGCGACCCTTCCGTTGCCGTTGAAGCTGCTTTGCGGGACGGGAAACAAGTCGCGTACCCCGTATGCATCCCGGGGAATATGCTTTTTGCATGCATCCCTCATGATGAAAGCTGCTTTGTCAAAAGCGAGTACGGCATAACGGAACCCGATATCGAAAGGTCAAAATGCCTTACTCCAAACGAGATCGACCTCGTGATAGTGCCCGGCCTCGCTTTTGACGGGAACTGCGGAAGATTGGGCAGGGGCGCCGGCTATTATGACCGCTTTTTGGAGGGAATATCGGCGTATAAGCTCGGCTTCGCTCACGAGGTGCAGCTCCTTGAGCGCATTCCTTATATGCTCCATGATGTTTTAATGGATGCTGTTGCCGTCCCTTCAGGCGTCATAAGGAAAGGATAAAGCTTGTACATTGTATCCTCATTTGTTACAATAAGGTTAATAATTCGATCTTCGGAGCAAAAATAAGGGAGGGACCGGTGCGCGTTATCGCGGGAGACGGGAAAGGGCATAGGATCGCGGCGCCCCGCGGACGGGATACAAGACCGACCTTGGACAGGGTCAAGGAATCATTGTTCGGAATCATTCAGTTTGAAGTCCCGGGCAGCGTTGTGCTTGATCTGTTTGCAGGCTCAGGCAGCCTCGGAATAGAAGCGCTTTCGCGAGGCGCGCGGTTTGCGGTATTTAATGACAGATCCGCCGAGTGCGGAAAAATCATTGCCGAAAACTTGAAGAAACTCGGGTATTGGGACAGGGCGGAAGTATACAGGCTGGATTTCAGATCCGCGCTGGACCGGTTCGCGGCGCTGAATAAGAGGTTCGATATAGCGTTTTTGGATCCGCCTTATGCTTCGAATGCGGCTTTCGATGCGGCTTTGATGCTTTTTGAAAAGGGACTTTTGACCGATTCCGCCGTAGTAGTCGCGGAGCATGCCGCCAAAACTCCGTTTGAACGCGCCCCGGGAATTTTCAAAGTCAAGAGCACAAGAAATTATGGGGACTGTGCGTTATCTCTTTTGGAAAGGGACGGGGAAAAATGAAGATCGGCGTATATCCCGGCAGTTTCGACCCTTTTACCTCGGGGCATATGGACGTTCTTGTAAGGGCTTCGGCTATATTTGACAAACTGTACGCAGCCGTGCTGATAAACAAGTCAAAACAGCCGTTTTTCTCAACCGAGGAGAGGATCTGCCAGATAGAAGCCGCGGTCAAGGCGGAGAACCTGAATAATGTCGAGGTGAGCTGCTTTGACGGACTGCTCGCGGATTACGCAAAGCGGATAAAAGCTTCTTTTATAGTCAGGGGATTGCGGGCAATGACGGATTTTGAATATGAGATCCAAATCTACGCAATGAACCGTAAACTTGCCCCCGAAATAGAAACCGTTTATTTTATGGCAAAACCCGAATATTCTTTCTTAAGCTCAAGCATGGTGAAAGAAGTTGGATATTTCGGAGGAAGCATAGAGGGCCTGGTACCGAAAGCAAACCAAAATTTGATTGCAGAAAGGTTGTTAAAGCGATGAGCAATTCAGAGCAGTCGATGCAGATATACGGGATAATATCTCAAATCGAGCAGATGGTCGAGGAAAGTCCTCGCCCCAAATTGGGAGGCGGCAACAAACGGGTTGTGGATATGGACGCAATCCTCGACGTTCTCGGCGATTTGAAAGTAACGATTCCGGAAGACCTGCGCAGAGCTAACAGCTTGATTGTGGATTCCGAAACGATTCTTGACAATGCCAGGGAGAACGCGGCCGAGCTGGTCGAAAACGCCGGCAAGGAAGCGGACTCCATAATAAGAAGCGCCAGCGAGCAGGCGGAGAGGATATTGCGGGAGGCCGACGAGGAGTTCGAACGCAGGGTCAGTGAGCACGAGATCACGCTTGAGGCGGAGAGAAGGGCGCAGCTGCTTGAGAAAAAGGCCGAGGCAAACGCTGTTTTCGTGTACGACAGCGCAAAGCAGTATGCGGACGAAGTGCTTGAAGACGTTCAGAAATTTTTGGACAACTACCAGAGGCTCATCTCGGCGAACCGCAGAGAACTCGGCGCTTCCCAAAGGCCGGTTCAATCCGCTTCGGATCAGGGGCCCGTTATTACTCAGCAGTCCTATATCCGCACCGCACAGCAAAGTCAGTCGCAGGCTGATTTTATCCGAACCGCCCCCGTCCGGCCGGTAACCGCCGATGAGGAGGAGAATGTACAGGTCGACGAGGAAAGAAAGCCCAAACAATCATGGTGGAGCCGCTTCAAAGGCGAACGCGAAGAAGGCTTCGAAGAAGAGTTTGAGGAAGAAGAAGCCGGCGACATGGTGCCCGATAAAAGGATCAAAAGGCAAAAAGGCCGCTGGAACAGGGAACTGGACGTAGACTTGGACGAAAAGTAAATACGATGAATATAAAAATCCTGCACGGTGTGATGCGGGATTTTTGTTTTATCAGCGATAATTTCTAAAGAATACAGCGCAAGTGTTAGTGAATGATCAAATAGTTCTTTTTCTTTTCAGCACAACGCAATATATGGAGACAGCAGAAAATCCGAGCGCCGCGGACGCAAGAATTAGGAGAGCGGAAACGGCGTTGTACTGCCACTGCCCCTGCTGAAACGGCACGAATGCCTGCTCGTACCGCAGCGGGAGAAAAGGCATCACAAAATAGGTGATGACTGAAGCAATAAAAGCGTGCAAAAGCTTGAGCGCAACATAAACAGGCGTTTTAAAATCAAGGAATGTTTTCGATTGCGCGAGGACACAGAATCCGCCGAAGGCTGTTAAAAACGAGCAGATCGTAACGCGCATCCTTATGGATGCACCCGTCGCCGAAACTATTGCGCAGCCTTGCGTCATTTCAAACAAACCCGTTACAAATCCGAAAGAGAGGTCCGGATCGATGCCCGCGGCTTTAAAAAGAACCGCCAGAGGCTCAGCGATTTTGTCAAGTATGCCTGCCGCATCCGCCAATCGGATGAGCACCATAAAAAAAATTATGGCAGCGCCTATGCGTATCATCCCAAGCATTCCGTCATATAGGGATTCGGTGAACGCTTTCCACATATTCGTTTCCGCGTTTTGAATCGCGTTTGATCCGGGCTCTGCGCGAGGCGGAAATATAAAAAACGAAGCGAGCAGAAGTATAAGCGCTCCCGCATAATGACCTATGGCGATCGGGAGACCGAATGCCGCCGAACCGAGCATTGCGAAGCTTACAGACCCCGTTATGAACATCGGGCTCGCAAGGTTGCAAATCGCAGTCAGCCTGTAGGCCTCTTCCGGGGACAGGCTGTTATTCTTTAAAAGGAGAGAGGACATGCGCGCTCCGCTCGGCGTTCCGGAAACTGAGCATATAAGGAAAACAGGGATGGCGGCTTTGGGTAAAAAGAAGCGCTTCGACTTGCCCCGTCTTTTTTGCTTAAAGTCGAAAAGCCCGGTCTTAAACAACATGCCGGAGCCTACAAAAAACGGGAACAGCGCGGGCAAAACGGCATCCCGCCACAGGACAAAACCGGTTTTTGCGGCGAGCATCGCTTCTTTTGAATAGATCACAAGGAATACGCACAGGAGAATGAAAAAGACGGAAAGGAACCGTTTCATCGCTGCCCTCCCACGAATCGCATATAATAATCTTTATGCGGCCTATTGGAGGAATAAACGAACAGCCGTGCGATTCTTCAAACGACCAAAAGCCGATACGAAAGATCGCCGACCGCGGGTATACCGGCGCCCAGCGCGTATACTTCATCGCAAAAAACATCGTTTCGGAAAAGCTTCATTGCCGCAGGGGGCAGGTATTTAAGGTCGGAAGCCTTGATGATCAAAGGGAGTCTGGCGTTTTTTGCTATCGCGCTTAAAAGCTCTCTCGCGCCGCTCCTTACGCCCAAAACGCGCAGATAGAGCGAGCCGCTAATATCCAATGCGCTTTGCTGCAATTCGCGGCTGATGCGCAAAAGGGCGCACATCGAGATCCGTCTTATGCGGGCCAATGTATAGCGCTTGCTCTTCGCAGCTCTCAGAAAATCTTCATAGTTTGCGCAGCTTCTCGCCGCGCTGTGCAGAACGTTCTCAAACCCTTCCGAGACGTCGGGCAGGTTTTTAAGGTCCTGTTCGGACATGCTGCGAACGGCGTAAAGTATTATTTTCGAAAAATCCTTATGCCCGGCAGGCGATTGTCCCAAGCTTTGCGTGGCGGCAATATCCGAAAATACCTGTTCGGGCAGGAAGCTTTTTAAGGTCTCGGCATCTTCGCACTCTACGGCGCGGCGTATCGCAGAAGCGCTGGCAAAGCTTCCTTTAAGCTCGCTGCTGTCGTGCATCGCGTGCATTCTTTTAATAATTACAGGCTCCGCTTTCGAACCGAACTGCTTCAGCGCTTTGATGTACTCGATCCCCAGAGTGCTGTTGGGCCTGCTCAATGCATGAACGACTTCGCTTTGTATTCCCGACTCGGCCAGCGCGTTATGGCGGGCTCTCGGGAAGGAACGGCCGAGTTCCAATTGGGTCTTTATCGTTTCCTTTATTTTTTCCGTCTCAAATGAAGTAATATGGGCAGCTCTGTGCAAAATATCGGCCTCCGTGACCTCGCTTCCAAAGCTCAAATAGTTAAGAACGCCCGTTCCTTCGAGTATTCCGACGCTTCCCTTTGCGAACCGCTCGGCGCTTGACAGTGAGAGCGCGGACGGCAGCTGCAAAACGAGATCCGCTCCTCCTTTAAGCGCCCACTTGGCCCTCATTCGCTTGTCGAACATCGCAGGCTCTCCGCGCTGTACGTAATTGCCGCTCATGACGGCGATCACATAGTCGCATCCGGTAAGTTTTTTCGTCTGTTCGATATGGTATTGGTGGCCGTTATGAAAAGGATTATATTCGGCAACGATACCGGCGCAGCGCATATTCACCGCCTCCCGATTTAGTATATCACAAACGGTTAAATGTCAACAAAATGGGACTTTCATGTTTAACTTCACTTTAATGTGTGTTATAATTTTGTTTGTTAAATACAAAACGATGAGTTATATGATTTTCTAAAGAGGTATTGAGAATGGCAGTTATTGAACAAATCAAGGCAAAAGCAGAAGCAGACAAAAAGCATATCCTGCTTCCCGAGGGACCGGAACCGAGAACGATACAAGCGTCCGTAAAAATCAACAAAGAAGGAATAGCCAAGGTTACGCTTCTCGGCGAAAGGGAAGAGGTGCTGAGCGAAGCGAAGAAGCAGGGAGTATCCCTTGACGGCATCGATATAGTCGATCCGTCAGCTTCAAAGGAACTTTCCGGGTTCGTCGAGAAATTTTATGAAATGCGCAAAGAAAAGGGAGTAACGAAAGAAAAGGCCTTTGAAACAATGAAGGATCCTCTTTTTTTTGCCGCGATGATGGTCAGGGAAAATTTGGCGGACGGTATGGTGGCGGGCGCTATAAATACGACGGGAAACACGCTGCGGCCGGGCCTGCAGATAATAAAAATGGCAAAGGGCATAAGCATCGTATCGAGCTGCTTTATCATGGAAGTTCCCAAGAAAGAATTCGGGCATAACGGTGTGCTGATATTCGCGGACTGCGCCGTCAATCCTAACCCTACCGCCGATCAGCTTGCCGCAATCGCGATCTCGTCCGCCGCAACGGGAAAAGCGCTTTGCGGTATAGAGCCGAAGGTGGCCATGCTGTCCTTTTCAACCAAAGGCAGCGCGAAACATGAACTTGTGGATAAAGTGGTTGAAGCGACTGAGATCGTCAAAAGACTCGCCCCCGAGCTTTGCCTGGACGGCGAGCTGCAGGCGGATGCGGCGCTTGTCGAAAAGGTCGGAAAGCTGAAATGCCCGGGCAGCCCCGTTGCGGGACAAGCGAATGTGCTGATATTCCCGGATCTGCAGTCGGGCAATATCGGGTACAAGCTGGTGCAGCGGCTGGCCGGAGCGGAGGCTACGGGGCCGATATGTCAGGGTTTTGCAAAACCCGTCAATGACCTTTCCCGCGGATGCAGCGTTGAGGACATAGTTTCCGTTGTTGCAATAACTGCGGTTCAGGCGCAGGCATAAGAAGAAGGGGGTATTTATAATGAAGGTACTTGTAATCAACGCGGGGAGCTCTTCGCTGAAATATCAGCTTATTGACACGGAAAACGAGTATGTCATCGCAAAAGGGATATGCGAGCGCATAGCAATCGGCGGGTCCGTACTTTGCTATAAACCTACCGGAAAAGACCCTATCGAAGTAAAAAAGGACATGAAAAACCATACGGACGCGGTCAAAATGGTTTTGGACGCGCTGATCGCTCCCGATACTGGCGTAATAAAAAGCATGAGCGAGATAGGCGCAGTCGGGCACCGTATTGTGCACGGAGGAGAAAGGTTCTCAAGCTCCGTTTTGATAACCGATGAAATCATTAAAACTATTGAAGAACTCTCGGAGCTTGCGCCGCTTCATAACCCGGCAAACTTGATGGGCATCAGGGCGTGCAAGGAAATAATGCCGGACGTACCGATGGTTGGCGTATTCGATACCGCGTTTCATCAGACCATGCCGCCCGAAGCGTATCTTTACGGACTGTCATACGACGCGTACAGGGAAATGATGATAAGGCGCTACGGATTCCACGGGACCTCCCATTATTATGTATCCCGGAGGGCGATCGAACTTTTGGGAAAACCGGAGCATGAAACGCGCATCGTGACCTGCCACTTGGGCAACGGGTCCAGCATTACCGCCGTAAAGGGCGGAAAATCGATCGACACGTCCATGGGCTTTACCCCGCTCGAGGGTGTACCTATGGGAACAAGGTGCGGAAATATAGATCCCGCCATCGTTATGTATCTTATGGATAAAAAGAACTGGGATATAAAAAAAGTCAAAGAATATATGAATAAAAAAAGCGGAATGCTTGGAATATCCGGCGTATCGAGCGATTTTCGGGATTTGAGCGCCGCCTCGGAGTCGGGGAATGAGCGGGCTAAAATAGCGGTCGATTTGTTCTGCTACCACGTTAAGAAATACATCGGTGCGTATTCCGCCGCGATGAACGGCCTGGACGCCATAGTGTTTACCGCAGGAGTCGGAGAAAACGACAGGGAGGTCAGGGAAAAAATACTTGCGGGGCTTGATTTTCTCGGCGTCGACACAGACTTTGAACTCAACAGGAATTGTCCGAGGGGCAAGGAAGCCGTTATTACGAAGCCCGGCAGCAAGGTTAAGGTTTTTGTGATACCGACCGATGAAGAAATGGTCATCGCGAGGGATACCGCCGCTTTGGCAAAGCGCTGAGAACAAATAATTATATTGACAAAAAACGAACCGCTCTATAAAATAAACGATGGTTGAATTTTGAGGAGTACCGATGAAGCTGAACATCGCAAATGAGCTGAGGTCGCCGGGCAAAGCGGGCGAATGCGCTTTGCGGTCACAGTTTGACGGATTCGAATTTGCGGGACGCAGAATTGAATTCGCCGCTCCAGTGACTGTAAAGGCGCGTTATGTATATGACGGTATCGGCATAGATGTGCGCGGCAGTATAGAAACAGCTTTTGTTTCGGTCTGCGCGAGATGCGGCGAGGAGTTTACGGAGCCTTTTGAAGCCAATTTTTCGGAACGGTTCGTAAAAAGCGCCGAGGACTGCCGGGATGATTGCTACATGTTCAGCACGGACGTCATAGATCTATCCGATATGGTCATTGACAATATACTTCTTAATATGCCGATAGCCGGCACGTGTTCCGAGGATTGCAAAGGGATATGCGGGGTTTGCGGCATCAATTTAAATACCGGACAGTGTTCCTGCTCTAATGGCGGTTGAACAAAAACCGCATGCAGGAACGGCTGATGAATGAAGGAGGTGTAATCATGGCGGTCCCCAAGAGAAAAACTTCAAAGGCAAGGCGAGACTCGCGAAGGGCCAACTGGAAGCTGTCGATCCCCGGCATAGTTGAGTGCCCTCAATGCCACCAGACTAAGCTCGCGCACAGAGTATGTAAAAAATGCGGATATTATGACGGCAAGCAGGTCGTAAACATTGATTCCGATAATAAAAAGGCAAAGTCCTGACCCGACGTCATGTGTAAAAAGTTCTGTATAAAAGGCGCAATCCGACCCGGTTGCGTTTTTTTATGATTATTGCAAAGTTGTTTTTTCATATATATACTTAACACATCCGGATATGCAAATAGTGGAAGGCAGGTGCTTATATGAAATTCGCGGTGGACGCATTCGGAGGCGATAATTCCCCCGGGGCGATTATTGAAGGCTGCGCTATGGCTCTCGGGTGTTACGATGATTTTTCTTTGATATTGACGGGAGACAAAGAAATCATCAAAAGGGAGCTTTCCAAATACGATTTGGACAACTCGAGAATCGAGATAATCCATGCGCCTGAAATCATATCTATGGAGGATAAGCCATCCCTCGCAATCAAGCACAAGAAAAACTCGTCGATGGTAAAGGCGCTTGAGCTTGTCAGGGATAAAGAAGCCGAGTGCTTCGTTTCGGCCGGAAGCACAGGCGCAATGCTTACGGGCGCAACCCTTCTGGTCGGACGCATGAAAGGCGTAAAGCGTCCCGCGCTCGCTCCGGTACTTCCTGCTTTGAAAGGCTGCGTACTGCTTCTGGATGTAGGCGCAAATACGGATTGTAAACCTCTTTACCTACAGCAGTTCGCGTTGATGGGCAAAGCGTATATGCAGGGAGTAATGAACATAGAGAATCCGAGGATAGGACTTATTAACAACGGCACAGAGGCGGAAAAGGGGAATGAACTGACAAAAGAAGCGTATAAGCTTCTTAAGCAAACGCCTGTGAATTTCCTGGGCAACTGCGAAGCGAGGGACATTTTATCCGGAGATTTTGACGTTCTTGTTTGCGACGGCTTTGTGGGCAATATCGTGCTTAAATTTATGGAGGGTTTTGCGGGAACGTTATTTGGCATACTAAAGGAAGAGCTGACAAAGGGGCTGCGGGTAAAAATAGGCGCGGCGATATCGAAGCCCGCGTTTAGAAGCATTAAAAAGAAACTTGATTATACCGAATACGGCGGAGCTCCGCTTTTGGGGATCGACGGAGGAATAATCAAAGCTCACGGAAGCTCCGATGCGAAAGCCATCTGTTCCGCGATAAATCAGGCGAGGCGCTATGCGTCCGCCGGAGTGAACGATACTATAAGAAATGCGATAGCTTGCGTGCAGACTCCGGAGGATTGACAAAAGATTGAAAATCGGGATAAACTATGAATTGACCAAAGCACTTATATATTTGAAAGGCGGTATTTTATATGTTTGACAGGGTCAGCGCAATCATATCAAAACAATTGGATATCGATAAAGGAACCATTACTCCGGAATCAAGGCTTATTGAGGACCTCAAGGCGGATTCGCTGGACGTGGTAGAGCTGATTATGGATCTGGAGCAGGAATTCGGCATTGAGATACCCGACGACGAGCTGCCCAAAATCCGTACAGTCGGCGATATTGTAGGTTATATTAACAATAAGTAAGCTCAGGCATCAGATGCCCGCATCCTGTGATGCGGGCTTTTGACTTGGGCGTCAAAAGGAAAAGCGATGGACAAGAATCGACAGGAAAAACTGAACGCGTTTCAGCGGGAGCTTGGGTATACGTTTAGGGATATTGAACTGCTGAACACTGCACTTACTCATTCTTCATATGTAAAGGGCGAAGGCAAGGGGCAGGATCACAACGAGAGGCTGGAGTTTTTGGGAGACGCCGTGCTCGAGGTGTGCGTAAGCGAGTATCTGTATAAAAAGTATCCGGATATGAACGAAGGCCAGATGACTAAAGCAAGGTCGCTTGCCGTCAATGAAACCGCGCTTTTGGATGTGGCCCTTAAATTAAACATCGGGGATTATCTGCTTTTAAGCTTCGGCGAGGAACATACCGGCGGCAGAAAGAAGGCTTCGATACTTTCCGATACTCTGGAGGCTTTGATTGGTGCGATGTTCCTTGATTTGGGAATGGAAACGGCGAAGAAGTTGATAACGGATTTTACGTCAAAGGTTATCGAGGACGCCGTTTCCGGCGCGCTCGTAAAAGATTATAAGACGATGCTGCAGGAGTACGTGCAAAGCGATCACATGGGCAGTATTCAATACAACATCAAGGATATCAGCGGGCCTGACCATAAAAAGGTATTTACAATGCAGGCGGAGTTGAACGGGGAAATTATAGGCACCGGCACAGGCAAGTCCAAGCAGGAAGCGAGCCAGCTCGCAGCGAAGATGGCTTTGGAAAAATTCGGGCAAATAAGCTGATAACCGGTAAATCAAAAGAAAAACAGCACGAATGGTTGGGAGTATTTAATTTGCGTCTTACAAAACTGGAAATTCAGGGGTTTAAATCCTTTCCGCAGAAAACCGTAATCAATTTTGATGACGGGATCACGGCGATAATCGGACCCAACGGAAGCGGGAAAAGCAATATCGCGGACGCCGTACGGTGGGTCTTGGGCGAGCAAAGCGCCAAAACGCTCAGGGGATCGCGGATGGATGATGTGATATTCAACGGCACTCAGGAGCGCCGGGCACATTCTTATTGCGAAGTGGCGCTCACATTGGATAATTCGGACGGCGAACTGCCTGTGGACTTCAGCGAGGTCAATATCATGCGCAGGGTTTACCGTTCCGGCGAGAGCGAATATTATATAAACCGCAGCGCTTGCAGGCTGAAGGATATTAGCGAGCTTTTAAGCGGCACCGGAATAGGAAAAGACGGCTATTCAATCATCGGTCAGGGGAGAGTGGATGAGATACTCTCAAACAAATCCAATGAGCGAAGAGCGGCTTTCGAGGAAGCCGCCGGAGTCATGAAGTATCGCATCCGCAAGGAAGAAGCGGAACGGAAGCTTGAAAGTACGAAAAAGAACCTGACGAGGCTCGAGGATATACTGTCCGAGCTGGAAAATCAGCTGGAACCGCTGAGCCTGCAAAACAGCGCCGCGCGCGAATACCTGCGCCTTCGCGAAGAGCTGAAGGAAATCGAAGTCAATATATTTTTATATCAATACAATAAAACGAACGAGCGCATCGCCAGCCTGAATGAAGCGCTTTCGCAGATTGAGGAAGAAATAGCCTCTGCCGGAACTCTTGATGAGGACCTTAAAAGGAGCTGCGGAACTGAAGAGGAACTGGAGCGCAAGCTCGGTCAGACCATAAGCGATTTAAAGAACAAGCTGCTTGTGCTTTCGGGCAACCTTGAGGCGCATTCGGGAGAAGCGAAGGTACTGGATGAGCGGATGACCAATATCAAAAAAGAGCGTGAGCGGCTCTCGGAAGCTTTATCACAATATCAGGCAAAACAGGCCGAGCTTTTTAAAACCGTATCCTTCATTGAGGGCGAGATGGGAAAAGGGGCGGATATTCTGGAATCCATAAACGCCGCTTTGCTGGAATTGGAAGAAGAGTTGTCGCTTTGCGAAAGCGAAATCGAAGCTAAGGAAGAATTGCTCGAAATCAAAAAAACGGAAATGATAGAAGCGCTAAACCGCATATCGGACGCGAAAAGCCGAATGTCAAGGGCGGACGCAATGGTGAGTTCGCTCGGCGAAAGGCTTGTTAAGCTCGATGAGGAAAAACAAAGCCTGATAAAGGAGATGGAGGGCTTAAACGATGAATACAAGGCCGCGGCTTTGCAGCTTGAAAAATCCGAGAGCGAACGCGCAGCGGTTGAAGAGTCGAAAAATCAGGCGGTCAAAAAGCTCAACGAAAAAAACTTTCTGCTGAAAAACGGTCTTGAAGAACTTCAGAGGACTGAAAAGTCGCTCCAATCCGTCCAGTCGCGCTTAAAAGTGCTTGCCGAAATGAAAAAAGAACATGAGGGCTACTACAACAGCGTCCGGAAGGTTTTAAAGGACTGCGAGAAGGATCCCGCGCTGAAGAAATGCGTGGAAGGCGTCGTCGCGGAACTCGTCAAAGTGCCCGGCCATCTTGAGACGGCCGTTGAAATGTCGCTCGGCCCGGCGCTCCAAAACATCGTAACGCCCGATGCGGAAAGCGCAAAATTCGTTATCGAGCATTTAAGGCGAAATCAGTACGGCCGGGCTACTCTGCTCCCCGTATCCGAAATCAAGCCGAGGCTTTTAAACGAAAGGGAACGCAGCCTGTTTCACGTCGACGGCTTAAATGTTATCGGCGTAGCGTCCGATCTTGTGAAATGCGACATAAGATACCGCGGCATAATGCAAAACCTGCTCGGAAGGACGCTGATAGTAAAAGATCTCGATACCGGTATCGCGGTAAACAGGCAGGCGCATGCCGAGTTTCGGATAGCGACCTTGGACGGCGATATAATAAATCAGGGCGGATCAATGACCGGCGGAAGCGTTCAAAAGAGAGAATTCAGCCTGTTGGGACGCGAGCGTGAAATTAAGGAATTGTATGAGAGCGGCAAATCGATCGAAGAGAATATCATCGCGTGCCGAAAAAGATGCGAGCTTATGAAAAATGAGTCGGACGCGATAACAACCGAGCTTGAACGGATCGTCACGGCCGCTCATGATTTTGATATCGAACTTGCCAAGCAGAAAGATAAAATCGAGATGATACTTCGCGATATTGAAAAGACCCGCGGGCAGATCGACAGGGCGGAGCTTGAATACAGTCAGGTCAAGGATCATATCGAAGATATAGAGGTCCAGCGCGCCGAAATCGAAACTCAGCAGGACAATCTGAGCAGCGGCCAAATTATTTCACAGGAGGATATAAGAGAGGCGCAGCGCGAGGTGAGCCTCCTAAGGGCAAAGAGGGACGAAATCAACGAGAAGGCAACACAGCACAAAATCCGGTTGACCGCGTTGCAAAAGGAGGACAGCGCGAAGCAGGGCGAACTCAAAAGGCTCAACGCGGAGGTCCAATCCCTTGAACGGCAGTCCGTTATCGACAGAGCGGCTCTTGAGGAGAGCGAGCGCGCTTTATCGGGCTTGATTTTACAGCAGAAGGAATTATTGAGCACGATTGACGCGCGGCGCGAGGATATAAACGGATTGACGGATGAAATAGCGCGCCTGGAGGGTGAGAGAACGAGCCGTGAGCGGGCTCTTGATGAAATGCGCGAACGCAGGGAAGCAATAAAGGCGGACATCAACGATAAAATAGAGAGGATGCATAAGCTGGAGCTCAATCTTAACAAGCTGCAGATGGAGCTCACCGCAATGCAGGACCGGATCTGGGAGGAGTATAAACTTACTTATGAAAACGCGCTGCCTTTGCAAAAACAAATAGGCATTACCGCCGCTCACGTAAGGTCGGATGAAATAAAGAATGCCATTTTGGAATTGGGAAACATAAATATCAACGCTATAGAGGACTACAAGATAGTAAAGCAGCGGTATGAATCATTGCTGCTGCAGTGCGAGGATCTTAAAAAAGCCCAGAACGACCTGCATAAGCTGATACGCGAACTCACGGATACAATGGAAAAAGAATTCAAGTCGCAATTCGCGCTTATCAAAGAAAACTTCTCGAACGTTTTCAGGGAGCTGTTCGGAGGCGGAAGGGCCGAATTGATACTTACGGACGCAAACGACGTGCTTGGCTGTGACATCGATATCATCGCGCAGCCGCCAGGGAAAAAACTGCAGCTCCTTTCGCTTTTATCGGGAGGCGAGCGCGCCCTTACAGCAATCGCATTGCTGTTCGCTATACTGAAGCTGAAGCCAGCGGCGTTTTGCCTTCTGGATGAAATCGAGTCCTCGCTGGATGAACTCAACGTGTATAATTTTGCGAATTATCTGAAGCGTTATTCCGAGGATACTCAGTTCATACTTATTACGCACAGAAAGGGCAGCATGGAGGTGTGCAATACCCTCTACGGCGTTTCCATGGAGGAAAAAGGCGTATCAAAAATCGTATCCGCGAAATTCTATAACGAGCAGATAATTTCGGCCGAAGGTGCATGATGACGGAGAAGCAGAACTTTTTTAATAAACTGAGACAGGGTTTGTCTAAAACCAGGAACAGTTTTCTTGCCAACGTTTTTTCCGCGGGGCGCAAGGTTGATGCGGCGTTTTACGAAGAACTTGAGGAAGCTTTGATAGTTGCGGACGTCGGCATGAAAACGACCGAAGCGATACTTGACAGACTTAAAAAGACATTGGAATCTTTAAAGATACGCGAAATAGATGATGCGAGGGAAAAGCTGATTTCCATATTGACCGATATTATGAGGCCCGGTGATGAGTTTTTAGCCGGAGTCGAAAGCGCGGCGCTTCTCATAGTGGGCGTAAACGGCGTTGGGAAAACGACCTCCATCGGGAAGCTTGCTCATTATTTTGTGGAGACTGGCAGAAAACCCCTGATCGCTGCGGCCGATACTTTCAGGGCTGCAGCGGCGGAGCAGCTTGCGATTTGGGCGCAGCGCTCAGGTGTTCCTATAGTGAAGCATATGGAAGGGGCGGACCCCGCGGCCGTCGTGTTCGACGCAATTGCTTCATTCAAAGCAAAAGGAGGGAATATTCTCTTGTGCGATACGGCGGGACGGCTGCATAACAAAAAGAACCTGATGGATGAATTGGGAAAGATAAAAAGAATCATTGAGCGCGAATTGCCCGATGCGCGTTTTGAGGTGCTGCTGGTTTTGGATGCGACGACCGGGCAGAATGCGATAGCGCAGGCGAAGGTGTTTTCTGAATATTCGGGCCTTACGGGCATCATTTTGACAAAGCTTGACGGGACCGCAAAGGGCGGAGTTGCGGTGGCGGTCAGGGAGGAACTCGGCTTGCCGGTCCGGTTTGCGGGAGTCGGCGAAGGGATCGACGATTTGCAGCCGTTCGATCCGGAGGCTTTCGCAAAAGCGCTCGTATAATGCCATTCACGCAAACGCCTGCGCTTTTAGACGGGCGTTTTTTTGATTAAGCGCCGGCCGGAGGGCGGCGCGTCAAAAGTCCGAAGACGGCATGCATGCTTCTCAGCCATCCGGGCCGTTTGTCATAATGACAAAGCTCGTTCTTCATAATTTCTACACATTGAGCGTTTAACATAGGTTTTATGAAAAGTTTGTAAAGAACTTGGCAAGGTAAAACCGCGGCGACGCTTCGGCGGTTTGCCGGGCTTTTAAAGTTAGGCCGTCCCGCGCTTGTCTGCGGGCATAATAACGGGGCTCAGGTATTTTAATATTTATTTTTTGCAATATGCGCGAAAATAGTAACGGGTTTTTAATGATGCCGAATAAAAGAGAGGGATACGATGTCCGCCAAAAAGTCCGTGCTTATCGTTGACGATGAAAAGAAAATCGCAGAAGTCATGCGGTCTTATTTTGAAAATGCAGGTTACGATGTCGAAATCGCGCACAGCGGAACCGAAGCGATAAATGCTTTTGAGCACCGCACGCCTTCTTTGATAGTACTGGACCTTATGATGCCGGGAATGAGCGGAGAGGAAGTTTGCAAAACTATCCGCAAAAGGTCATGCGTGCCTATAATCATGCTTACGGCGAAGTCGGAGGAGGAGAGCGTACTTCAAGGGTTCGGAATCGGCGCGGACGATTATGTACCCAAACCGTTCAGCCCGAGGCAGCTGTTGGCGCGGGCGGATGCGGTGCTTCGAAGAGCGTCCGCCGATGCTGTGCCCGTCGCGGATGAGATCTCATACAACGACGGCGAGCTGGTGCTTGATAACCTTCGGCACGAAGTCAGAAAAAACGGCGTCAATGTCCGGCTGACACCAAAGGAATATAATATACTGATGACTATGGCAAGGTATCCCACGAAGGCATTTACACGGGATGAACTTATCGACTTCGCATTGGGCAGCGAGTTCGCGGGCTTTGACCGCGTGATCGATACGCACGTAAAAAACATCCGGCAAAAAATCGAGACCGACCCGAAATCGCCGAAGTACATAATAACCGTACACGGGTTGGGTTATAGGTTTGGCGGTGACATCCTATGAAGCTGAGCCTCGGCGTCAAGCTTACGGCTTCCTTTTTGGTAGTAACATCGTTTTGGTTCGCGGCGTTCGGAGTTTTGGCAAATCTTGTGCTGGAAAGACAATTCAGGAAATACGTAATAGAAGACCAGGAAAGAAAAAACGGGGAGCTCGTCAATCTTCTGCAGTCAAGGTATAAAAGCCTGAGCGGCTGGAACGAAAGCGACCTTGAAAGCATCGGTGTCAGCATGCTTTCGGAGGGACTGATACTTAGGGTCAGGGACGCGAAAGGGAATATGCTCTGGGACGCGATGGCGCATAACATGGGCTTTTGTACCGCCATGCTGGAGGATATGGCTAAAAACATGCAAAGGATAAGACCCGGGTTCAAAGGCGGGTATACGGAGCGGAGCTATACGCTAAGCTCCGGGAATGCCGTCATAGGGAGCGTCGATATCGGGTTTTACGGACCGTATTATTACAGCGACAGCGACGTACGGTATTTAAGAGCCCTTAATGTCCTTCTTGTCTGGACGGCCGCTGCCTGCGCATTGTTTGCGATGCTGCTTGGCGCCGGCATGGCAAGGCGCCTTACAACGCCTATCGGACATGTGATTAAGGCTGCGAAGAAAATAGCCAAAGGCGAATATGCGGACCGTATCCGGGAAAAATCAGGAACCGTCGAAATCTCGGAATTGACGGGATCGATAAACTTGCTGGCGGAATCCCTGGAGCGGCAGGAAATTATAAGGAAGCGTCTCACAGGCGATATCGCGCACGAGCTCCGCACGCCTCTTGCTACTTTACAAAGCCATTTGGAAGCGATGATCGACGGAGTATGGGAACCCGATAAAGAAAGGCTTGCAAGTCTGCATGAAGAAACTTTAAGGCTTAATAAGCTTACTTACGACCTTGAGAAGCTCGCGCGTTACGATTCAGAAAAAATGATACTGGAAAAGAAGGGATTCGATTTGGCGCAGCTGATCAAACGGATCGTAACAAATTTTCAGAGCGTTTTTTTGGCGGACGGCATAAGCCTTAAATATTTCACCGAACCGCTTGAAATAACCGCCGACGAGGATAAGATAAGTCAGGTGCTTGTCAATTTGATAGCAAACGCGCAAAAATTCACGGGCAGAGGCGGCGAGGTGAAAATAACATTGACTAAAAAAGAAGAAACCGCGGAGGTTTCGGTCAGCGATACTGGACAGGGCATTTCGGAAAAGGATCTGCCGTATATTTTCGAGCGGTTTTACAGGGCGGATCCGTCGCGGAGCCGTACGACGGGCAGATCGGGTATCGGCCTCGCAATCGCGAAAGCCATAGTGCTTGCGCACAAAGGCTCCATCACGGTCAAAAGCGAAGAGGGCAGAGGAACTGTTTTTACGGTTGAGCTGCCGATAAAATAGCACCCGTTTGTGGATGCTGACGACGCTTGCGGAATAGGGATAAAAACCTGACCGCCGGCAAAAACCGATTTTTCCGACTGCGGACGAGCGGGACGGCAATAATATATAGTATTGACAAAGAGGAGGCTTTGAACTAGAATAATAATATACCCTACTCGGGTATAGTACATGACTGGAGGGATTATGGTGGAAATGTCGGATAAAACGCAGTGCTCCCATTGCGAAAAAATGACTTTGCGGGGGGAAAAGCTGAAATCCGGATTGCTGACAAGATTGAACAGGGTGGAAGGGCAGATACGGGGCATTAAAGGCATGATAGAAAAGGATAATTATTGCGATGATATCCTCCACCAGATAGCGGCCGCAAGGGCTGCGCTGGATTCCGTCAGCAAACTGGTGCTTGAGAACCATATCAAAGGCTGCCTTGTTGAAAAAATCCGAAACGGAGAGGACGAAATCGTTGACGAATTGCTGGTTACGATAGGAAAACTGCTTTAGACGGACCATCGAAAACATGAGTGTTCAACTTGCAAAAAACACGATTGCTTTGTTTAACCGCATGTAATTGCGTGAAAAATATGAATAATAAATACTGGAAATCTGCGGAATGACTTGTGAGTGCGTGCAAAGAACAGAAAAGACAGCCGGAATAATCGCAGCGAAGCAAACGCTTCCGATTCGTCTCCCGATGCGCCCCGATATTTCGGCGGACCGCGCCTGAAATAAGGCGGTTTAAACGCAAAAACAAAGCCGCACTGTTTTCGGAATAAACTTTAAAAAATCATTTAACGAATGGAGGAATAAGAAATGGAAACAGTCCTGAATGTCAACGGAATGTCCTGCAGACACTGCGTAAACGCAATCAATAAGGCAGTCGGCGCGCTGGACGGGGTCAGGGGAGTCATGGTTGACCTGAACAATAAAATCGTAAAGGTGGAATACGACGAAGGTAAAATCAGCCTTGACACAATAAAAAACGAAATCGAGGACCAGGGGTACGATGTCGGTTAGGGCAGAGTATCCGATGAGCAGTATTTTTCATAATAAATCAGTCAGATCGATACGGAGGTAATCGTCATGTCCAAAATATATCGTTCCCTGACAGAGCTTATAGGCAGGACTCCACTGCTTGAGCTTTCAAATTTCGGGGAAAAGCATAACCTTAGCGCAAAGCTTATCGGAAAGCTGGAATACTTCAATCCCGCCGGAAGCGTTAAGGACAGAATCGCAAATGCGATGATCGCCGACGCCGAAAAAAAAGGTCTTTTGACCCGGGATTCCGTCATTATAGAGCCGACGAGCGGGAATACGGGCATCGGCCTTGCTTCGGTAGCCGCGGCGAAGGGATACCGGATCATTCTCACAATGCCGGATACCATGAGCGTCGAGAGAAGGAACCTGCTTAAAGCATACGGAGCGGAGCTTGTGCTGACCGAAGGCGCCAAAGGCATGAAGGGAGCGATCGAGCGCGCCGAGGAGCTTGCAAAGCAGATTCCTAACGCGTTTATTCCGGGGCAGTTTTCCAATCCCGCTAACTCCGCTGTTCACCGGGAAACCACCGGGCCCGAGATCTGGGACGATACTGACGGCAGCATCGATTTCCTTGTGGCCGGAGTCGGTACGGGGGGTACGATTACGGGCGCGGGAGAATATTTGAAGTCAAAGAACCCGGGATTAAAAGTCATTGCGGCGGAGCCGGCAGATTCGCCTGTGCTTTCCGGAGGGAAGGCTGGTCCCCATAGGATACAGGGCATCGGTGCGGGGTTTGTGCCGCCTGTTTTGAACACGGCAATTTACGATGAGATAATTCAGGTTAAAAATGAGGATGCCTTTAAAACAGCCGGTGAACTGGCTCGGACCGAAGGGCTGCTGGTCGGCATATCTTCAGGCGCAGCCGCCTGGGCGGCTTGTGAATTGGCTAAACGCCCGACCAGCGAGGGGAAAACAATTATCGCAGTATTTCCGGACACGGGCGAGCGGTATTTGTCGATCCCGGGGTTCATCGAATAGAATTTCGTGTCATCCGGCATTGATAAAAGTTAATTTCCTGATAAAGCCGAAGGTTTTTTCTGTACCCAAATCCTCCTTTGCCGGCCGCATGCGGCCGGTCTTTTTTTTGCGGAAAATTCTCCGTTGAACGGGCTTGACTGTACGGCGGTTTGATGTATAATGATTAATGGTGTCAAGTTTAAAACCTTTACACCGAAAGCGGTGAGTTCATGGAAAAGAATATTGAACTTGGATATCTTCTGGACTTCTACGGCGAGTTTTTGACTAAGCATCAGGCGCGGCTGCTTGATATGCATGTTAACGAAGACTTTTCTCTCGCAGAGATTGCCGAAAAGGAAGGCATTTCCCGGCAGGGAGTCCACGATTCGCTTAAGAGGGCCGAGCAGCGCCTTTTGGAATTGGAAGAGAGAATGAAGCTGCTGCGCCGCGCGGAGCAGACAATTAAAGGCCTTAAAATCATTAAGGAACACCTGAATGCTTCAGCTTCCTATCCGGGGCAGGAACGGCATAAAGAGCTAATAGGCGAAGAGATCGATAAACTGATAAACATTTGGGAGGAAGTTCATGGCGTTTGAAGGACTGTCTTCAAAACTTCAGAACATATTCAATAGATTAACCGGCAGGGGAAAGCTGAGCGAAAAGGACGTCAGGGAAGCGATGCGAGAGGTGAAGCTTGCGCTGTTGGAGGCCGACGTCAGCTTTACAGTTGTAAAGGATTTCATCAAAAGCGTAACCGACCGGGCTGTCGGCTTTGAGGTTATGGAGAGCCTGACTCCCGCGCAGCAAGTCATCAAAATCGTAAACGAAGAGCTGACTGCTTTAATGGGAGGAGCGGGAGAAAAGCTGGAATACGGTTCCGTGTCCCCTTCCGTTTTGTTGCTGGCGGGACTTCAGGGCGCAGGAAAAACCACGATGGCCGGGAAGCTTGCGCAATATATTAAAAAGCACAACGGAAAGTCGCCGCTTCTTGCCGCATGCGATATTTATCGGCCAGCTGCCGTCAAGCAGCTGCAGGTAGTCGGTGAAAAGCTCGGTATTCCGGTTTTTGAACGCGGAACGGGCGATCCCGCCGAAACGGCTGCCGAAGCCGTGACGTTTGCCCGCAAAAATATGCTTGATGTCGTCATCGTCGATACGGCCGGACGCCTTCATATCGATCAGGATATGATGGACGAGTTGGAAAAAATCAAAGCAAGGGTCAAACCCGCGGAGATACTGTTGGTTGTTGACGCAATGACCGGGCAGGATGCCGTGAATGCGGCAAAAGCTTTTCACGAAAAGCTCGGATTGACCGGCGTTATACTCACAAAACTGGACGGCGACACGCGCGGCGGAGCGGCGATAAGCGTGCGTGCGGTTACAGGCAGGCCCATTAAATTCTCGGGTACGGGTGAAAAGCTGACGGATATAGAGCCGTTCCATCCGGACCGTATGGCTTCTAGGATCCTCGGAATGGGCGACATGCTCTCGCTTATTGAAAAAGCGCAGACGGCGTTTGACAGCAAAAAGGCTCAGGAGCTTGAAGAAAAGCTGCGCAAGGATGCCTTTACGCTGGACGATTTTCTTGAGCAGTTTGCTCAGATAAAAAAAATGGGCTCAATTGAGGACATCCTCGGCATGATGCCCGGAGTCAGCAAGAATAAGCTTCAGGGGGTATCGGTGGACGAAAAGCAGATATCAAGAATGGAAGCGATAATAAAGTCCATGACCGTTCAGGAAAGGCGCGATCCCGATATATTGAATGCAAGCAGACGCAAAAGGATCGCGAAAGGCAGCGGTACGACCATTCAGGATGTCAATCGTTTGCTGAACCAGTTTGAAAGCACAAGGAAGCTGATGAAGCAGTTCTCGGGCGGAAAAATGAAAAAGGGCAAAATGAGGTTTCCGTTCGGTTTTTAAGGCGATAAACGGGTTGCCGTTTTCGATAAGATTAAACAATATTGGAGGAAGCATTGCTATGGTAAAAATCAGACTGCGCAGGATGGGCGCAAAAAAATCGCCTTTTTACAGGATCGTGGTCGCGGATTCACGCGCGCCCCGCGACGGTGCGTTTATCGAGGAACTCGGGTTCTATAATCCATTGAAAGACCCCGCCGAAATAAAAGTCGACGGTCAAAAAGCGAGTGAATGGATCAAAAAGGGCGCGCAACCTACCGAAACGGTCCGTGCGCTGCTCAAGAAAAGCGGGGCTCTGCAGTGAGCAAACCGGTTACGGAAGGAGGAACCATGGGAGCGCTTGTAAAATACATCGCTGAAAATCTGGTGGATCATCCTGATAAAGTAAAGGTTACTCTCAAAGAGAGCGATCATTCGACAATCATCGAGCTCAGCGTCGCTCCGGACGATATGGGCAAAGTCATCGGCAAGCAAGGCAGGATTGCGAGGGCGATAAGGACAGTCGTTAAGGCTGCGTCCGTCAAGGACAATAAAAAATATATTGTTGAAATCGTCTGATCGCTATGGATTTTTTTCGAATAGGCCTTATACTTCGGCCTCATGGCATACACGGAGCCGTAAAAGTGCTTCCGCTTACCGATGATAACGGGCGGTTTATCGGTATAGAGCATGCGTATCTTGAAAAAGGCGAAAGCTACGAGCGCGTTTCAATCAAGAGCGTGAGCGTACAACCCGACGCCGTGTATTTGGAGCTGAAGGGCACAACTACAAGGGATGAAGCGGAAAGGCTCCGGGACCTTTATTTGTGCGTGGACAGAGCTCATGCGGTCAAACTGCCCGAAAATACTTATTTCATTGCGGACCTTGTCGGCTGTAGCGTAAAGGATTCGTCCGGCAGGGAGTACGGAACACTTACGGATGTCCTTAAAACCGGCGCCAACGATGTGTATGTCATCGAGGGCAGACAAAAGCTGATGGTCCCCGCGCTGAAAAAACTGCTGCTTCAGGTGGATACCGGGAAAAAATCCATATTGTTCGATGCGCATGTGCTGGAGGAGGTAGGGCTTTTTGAGGATTGACGTTTTGACATTGTTCCCGCAGATGTTTGATTCCGTCATGGGGAGCAGCATTCTTTCAAGAGCGGTGCAAAACGGCCTTATTGAGTTCCATGTTCACAATATCAGGGAATATTCGGACTCAAAGCATAAAAATACCGACGATTATCCTTTCGGCGGCGGTGCGGGCATGGTAATGATGGCGCAGCCGATATTCGATTGCATGGAGGCGGTATTCAAAGAGGACGCAACCTATGCGAAAAGGGTGCTTATGTCCCCGCGGGGAAGGCTTTTAACGCAGGATATAGCGGGCGAATACGCAAAAGAGACGCGTCTGGTCATCGTATGCGGTCATTATGAAGGCGTGGATGAGCGGGTATCCGTCATACTCGATGATGAAATCTCCATAGGGGACTATGTGGTCACGGGAGGAGAACTGCCTGCGATGGTTCTTATTGATTGCGTGAGCAGGCTCATTCCCGGCGTGCTTGGGAGCTCGGAGTCGGCTAAGGATGAATCTTTCACCGGCGGACTTTTGGAATACCCGCAGTATACGAGACCCGCTCAATTCAGAGGCCTTAATGTGCCCGAAGTGCTGCTTAACGGAAATCATGCGAAAATATCCGATTGGCGCAGGAAGCAGGCTCTGCTCAAAACAAAAAAGTGCAGGCCGGACCTTCTTGCAAAAGCAAGCCTGACAGCCGAAGATATGCTTTTTTTGGAGCAGGCCGAAGAATAGGACTCAAGGGTTGTTTCGCGGGCGATACAATCCTTGCATTGAAAAATCTGCTATGTTATAATGGCGTTTGTGACAACGGGCGGTCCTCTGCCTTTAGGCATGAACGTCTATGAGGAAGGAGAGACATGAAATGTCTGAATTGATTAAAGAATTGGAAAAGGAACAATTGCGCACGGATCTTCCCGAGCTTCAGGTCGGTGATCAGGTACGCGTATATGTGAAGGTTATCGAGGGTACTCGCGAACGTTTACAGAATTTTGAAGGTACGGTCATCAAGATCCAGGGCGGCGGAATCCGCAGGTCATTTACGGTGCGCAGAGTCTCTTACGGCGTCGGAGTGGAAAGGACGTTCCCGTACAACAGTCCCCGCATCGGAAGCATAGATGTTGTCCGGCACGGTAAAGTTCGCAGGGCAAAGCTGTTCTACCTGCGCGGGAGGGCCGGCAAAGCCGCGAAAATAGTCGAGCGAATCGAATCCGACAAGTAAAAATTCAAAGCTTAATGCCCCCAGAGCCGCTGAGCAACGGCAACTGGGGGTTTGTCGCATTGAAAGGCCGATGTTTTATGATAATCCAGTGGTACCCGGGTCACATGGCAAAAGCCAGACGGTTGTTGACGGAGAATCTGAAGCTTATTGACGTTGTTGTTGAAATAGCGGATGCAAGGGCTCCGGAAGCGACACGCAATCCGGATTTCGATTCTCTTTTTGCGAATAAGGAAAGGATCGTGATTCTGAACAAAAGCGATCTTGCGTCTTCCCACATCACAAAGCAATGGACGGAGCATTATAAAAATCAAAATATACTTTCAATAGATTTTGTTTCCACTAGTACGTCAAAAAGGGCCGCGGCGATAAGCCTTATCGAATCTGCAGCAAGGGAAAAGGTTAAACGAATGCGGGCAAAAGGCATCGCAAAAACTGTCCGGGCGATGGTTGTCGGAATACCGAATGTCGGCAAATCCACATTCATAAATTGCATTGCGCAAAGCTCGCGCGCGAAATCGGGCGACAAGCCGGGAGTTACAAAGGGAAAACAATGGGTAAGGGTAAGCGCATATCTTGAATTGCTGGATACGCCGGGACTTCTGTGGCCGAAGCTCGAGGATGAAACCCATGCTTTGCATTTGGCGTATATCGGCTCAATCAAGGATGACATAATGGATATCGAGCAGCTTGCGGGCGGACTTTTATCTGAATTGATGCGGATATGCCCGGAGGAGACAACAGCCCGTTATAAACTCGCTGAGGTCGGAATGGAGCCGGCGGAACTGCTCGCGGCTGTGTGCGGCAGCAGGGGTTTTTTGCTCCCGGGTCGGGAGCCTGATCTGGATAGAGGGGCTAGGGTCGTCTTGGATGAGTTTCGCGCCGGCAAAATCGCCAGGGTCACATTGGAAAAGCCCGAACATGAAAAAACGGAGCTTAAAAATGGCAAAAACCAATGAAGCTGAACGGCTGTCGGAATTGACGCAAATAGAACGAAGCTTTTGGGAAAGCGCGATATTGCCCGCGGGCATGGATGAGGCCGGAAGAGGCCCCCTCGCGGGACCTGTTGTCGCGGGTTGCGTCATTCTGACGCCGGAAATCCTTATCGAAGGAATAAACGATTCCAAAAAGCTCTCTCCCCGAAAGCGCGAAATGCTTTTTGAAAGGATACTCGAGCTTTCTCCGGGATACGGCGTCGGAATCGTAAGCGAGAAAATCATCGACAGCATCAATATTCACAATGCCGTAAAGCTTGCTTATAAAGAAGCTTACGCGGATATGAACAAACCCGTCAGCGATATTCTTGTAGACGCGCTCAAGGATCTTGATATACCAGCAAGGCAGCATTCGTTTATCAAGGGCGACGCAATAAGTTATCTTATCGGGGCGGCCTCCATCGTGGCAAAAGTCACAAGGGACAAGATAATGTGCGAGTACGCAAAAACCTATCCTCAATACGGTTTTGAAAGAAACAAGGGCTACGGTACATTTGAACATATAAAGGCAATTGAGCGGTTCGGCCCCTGCCCGATCCACAGACGGAGCTTCATAAAAAAGATTTCAGGGAGCGGTTTATGAAAACTTCCGAGACCGGCCGATCGGGAGAGGATCTGGCCTTAAAATACCTCACTGCGAAAAAGTATAAGCCGGTCGAAAGGAATTACAGGGCGGGGCGGTATGAGATAGACCTCATTATGCGCCACCGGGAAGTCCTAGTTTTCGTGGAAGTCAAGTCCCGCCATCCCGGTTCTTTCGGCCTCGGCAGGGAAGCGGTGGACAAGTTCAAGCAGCATAACATAATTACCGCGGCGAAGTTCTTTTGCAAACAGCATGACTGCTTTCAAGAGCCGATGCGCTTTGATGTTGTTGAGGTCGACCTGGAGACGGGTAAAATAGAACACATTGAAGGCGCTTTTTTAGCTTCTGAGTGAATGAGCGTCGCAAAGTATTTGCGAAATTGTCAGATTATGTTATGATGCTCAATGAAACAATATGATATGGGGTTGTACAGATGAAAAAAACCGCTGCTCTGTTTATTATATTGGCCCTTTGCCTGGGTGCGTTCAATTTTGCTTCCGCTGATTCGGCCGAACTGGCTGCCAACGGGGATTTTGAGCTTTTAACGGAAGAAGGGCGCCTCCCCTTAGGCTGGTATTTTGACGCATGGCTTGCGGAGGATTTTGAGACGCTTGTTGAATCAGAGGAACAGCCCGGAAGAGGGAACACCGTTCATATAGTGAATTACGTTGAAAATGATTCGCGTCTATGCCTTCCCATTAAATGTGAACCCGATTCTTATTACCGGATATCTTGTGACGTTAAAACAAAAAACGCGGCGGGAGGAGTCGGGGCCAATGTATCCGTAGAGGACAGCCTCGCCACATCCAAAGCCGTTCTGGGCACGAATGACTGGCAGAGAGTTGAACTCGTCGGAAAAACCGGAAGCGGTCAAAACGAGTTAACCGTCGCGGTGCGCCTCGGCGGTTACGGGGCATTGTCCCTGGGGGAAGCGTGGTTCGATAATTTCAGCGTAACCGAGCTTACAGAAAAGCCCCAGGGTTCAATCGCCGATTTTACGAAGGCCGAAACCCCGGTCAGCGGAACGGATGAGCCCGGAGAGATGCCGTATTTCGGGGCGATCCTTTTATCGGGCTTTTTAACGGCCTTGATATTTATTCTGCTGATTAAAAATATCGGCAAAGTGCCGAAGCCTGTACAATCATCCGATACGATGTTTAAAGTCGTAATCTCATTAGCGGTTGCGTTTATTGTTCGTTTTATTTTTTCATTTATATTTGTCGGGCATTCCACGGATATAAGATGTTTCAGCGGGTGGGCTAGCGCAATGGCGCAAACCGGTCCGTCAGGGTTCTATACATCCGGCATATTCGCGGATTATCCTCCCGGCTATATGTATTTTTTATGGCTGGCCGGAGAGCTGGCTTCCGTTTTTAAAATTGCCTTAAATTCAAATACGTTCAATTTTATTTTAAAGTTGCCCGCCATAGCTGCAGACCTCGCGTCAGCGTATTTGGTTTACAAAATCGCTTTGAAGAAGATGCCGGAGAGCAGCGCTTTTATTCTGATGCTGGTCATGGCTTTTAATCCCGTCGCCGTTTTCATTTCGGGCGGATGGGGCCAGATCGATTCGCTTTTGACTTTGCTGCTCGTTGGCTGCATGCTTCTTTTCCTGAACGGTAAAACCGTACTTGCGGGCGCTGTTTACGGCCTTGCGATCCTGATAAAGCCTCAGGCTTTGATGGCGGGCCCTCTTCTTGCGCTTGCGTACGTTCTTGCCGTCAAGGACAAAAAAACAACGATTATAAGGACTGTTTTTGCCGTCGTCAGCGCGTTTGCGGTTATCATTCTGCTTTCTCTTCCGTTTTTCAAAGGGCAAGAGCCTTTGTGGCTTCTTGACAAGTATTTTTCAACCGCGACCTCCTATCCGTTCGCGAGCATAGAAGCTTTTAATTTCCATTCTCTTTTCGGCGGGAACTGGAAACCCGTGGAAGAAACTCTGCTTTTCTTCTCTCACGGGACATGGGGGACGATATTCATAGCGGCTTCGCTCATCTATACCGGATTTCTTTATATCAAAAGCCGCAAAAACAATCCTTACTCTTTGATATTGACTGCCGCGTTTTTACTGACCGCTCTGTTTACCCTCGGGCAATACATGCACGAGCGGTATTTGTTCCCGGCGCTTTCTATGATCCTTTTATCTTTTATATTCTATCGCGATAAAAGGCTGTTCTTTGCTTTGTCAATATTCAGCGTTACGCTGCTTATAAATACGCTGAGCGCGTTCGTGATAGTGGATCATGCGGAAGCGCGGGGCATACAGTACGATTTTATTACCTTTACGGTTTCGCTCCTCGAGGTGTTAGGGTTTGCATACTTTGCGTATGTATGCACTGATATTCTTGTGAGAAACAACATCCGCCCCGCGTTTCAAACAGAGATTGAGAATCTGTCCGCAGCTTCTGATGAGGGAACCCCTTCGGATGATAACCATAACGCGCGTTTTGAAAAGCGGGATTTTATATACTGCTGGGTATTGACAGCAGCATATGCGCTCATTGCTTTGCTTAATCTCGGTTCACTTCAAGCGCCCGTAACTTACTGGCGCTCCGGGATTGACAAAAGCGATATACGAATAGTTTTCGATGAACCCGCCGCAGTAGATGAGATCAGGCTGTTCGGCGGAATTGCCGAAGGTACGCTCAGGATGATTGCCGATGACGGGACAGAGGTCACATATGAGCAGGTCAATACGGATATGTTCCGCTGGATCAGCATCGACGGCGGATTCAGCGCGAAAGAAGTCGTTTTGAGCGCTGTCGGGGGCGAGATATGGATCAATGAGATCGCGTTTTTCGACGGAAGCGGCAGGTATATCGGAGGAACCGCCGAAGGTGGGCCAGACGGCGGAAAAGTAATGGATGAACCCGATCAGGTGCCGGCGCTGCCGTCTTATCTCAACGGCATGTATTTCGACGAACTGTACCACGCCAGGACGGCATTCGAGCATCTGAAAGGGCTTAAGCCATACGAAAATTCGCATCCCCCGCTCGGGAAAATATTTATAATGCTGGGGATTGCCGTTTTCGGAATGAATCCGTTCGGTTGGAGGATCGTGGGCACGCTTTTCGGGATAAGCATGGTACCCATTATGTACGTTTTCGGCAAAAGGCTTTTTAAAAAATCCGAATATGCGCTGTTGACGGCGTTTCTGTTCGCGTTTGATTTCATGCATTTCGCGCAGACGCGCATAGCCACTATCGACGTCTATGGCGTATTCTTTATAATACTCATGTATTATTTTATGTACCGGTACTACTGCATGAACTTTTTTACGGACGGTTTGAAGAAAACTTTGAAGCCTCTCGGCTTTGCCGGCCTGTTCTTCGGCCTGGGAGCGGCCAGCAAGTGGATAGGTTTTTATGCCGGCGCAGGTCTTGCGGTAATCCTGTTCACTTCGCTTTTCAAAAGATATTCGGAGCTCAGGCAGGGCGCAGGAGACGTAAAGACTTTCCGGAGATACACCGTATTTACTTTATTGTATTGCTGCCTGTTTTTTATCGTTATTCCCGCGCTTGTTTATCTCGCTTCTTATATCCCTTATGTTCTGAGCGAATCGCATTACGATCTTAAGGGGATTTGGGATGTTCAGGTTTTCATGTACGAGTATCACAGCAGGCTTGAAGCTACACATGTTTTTCAATCGTCCTGGTGGGCCTGGCCTTTTACCATTAGGCCTATATGGTATTTCTGGAACAGCTTCCTTCCGGCTGAAAAAGCGTCAACGATAGTTTCTTTCGGAAGCCCGGCTGTATGGTGGATATGCACCGTAGGCACCGTTGTGCTAATATATGAACTGCTAGCCGAAAAGATAAAAAAGCATAAGGGCATTTTCGTCGCACTCGTCGGGATAGGCGCTAATTTCCTGCCGTGGGTTCTGGTGACTCGCTGCACGTTCATTTATCACTTTTTTGCGACCGTTCCCTTTATCATCATCTGCTCGGTGTATGTGCTTATGAATTTCGAGGAAAAGATCAAGCGCGCCGCTTGGATAAAATGGGCTTGGATGGGGCTTGTTCTGCTGTTGTTCATAGTATTCTATCCGGCGCTCTCAGGATTGGAATTTCCGCGCGAATACGTACAAATGCTGCAGTGGCTGCCAAGCTGGTATTTTGTTGCCGGGTCATAGGAGGTTCGCATGAGGTTTACAAAAAACAACATCATACAATTTATTAAATTCAATGCCGTAGGTATTTTGAATACCGGCCTTGATATGTTTGTTTTCTGGCTTCTTGCGGTGCTGCTTCGGATGAACGAGTATGTAGCTAACGTAATCTCTTATACCTGCGGGGTCATATTCAGCTATACCGTAAATTCGCACTGGACATTTAAACAGGAAAGCAAGCACACAACTAAAGAAACTTTACTGTTTCTGCTGGTCAACCTGGTTTCGCTCGGCGTCTCTCAGCTGGTTTTGTATGTCACGGAGGAATGGTTCGGTATACACAGCGAGCTTATCCGTAAGTTCATCGCCGCTCCGACCTCGGCAGTTGTCAATTTTTGGGGCAACAAAATTTTTGTGTTCAGACAGGCGGAATAAAAACGGGCGTTAATTCTCTATGTGTTGTGCCATGCGAAGTTTTTTTGAGGATGGCTTTTAAATTTCAAAAGGTGTTCCTGTGCTATTATGCCGGCCGCTTGAGGATGGTTTCGTGGCTATCGCGAGAGCCTCCGCCAAGTCCACATATCCGGCGGAATTCATGTTGGCAGACGCTATGAATAATAATAATTTTTTCATCCGGGTTTGGTTTGGTAACCATACGGATAGGCCGCTCTGAAAGCAGGGTGCCTTTTAATTATTAGACATAACGCTAGGAACTGTTGTGCGTGCTTTCTAAGACGGGGAGTTGTTTGGCCGACTCATATTTTACGGTGTAAGTCTGTTGCATCGACCAGAGCAGGAGGTATGGTTGATGCCGATCGGACACCTGTTGGATCAATGGGAGGTTTATAAACAGTGGAATGGATTAGCTAAATCAAGGCAGAAACGTTTTATTGATGATGTTATTCCTTTTGGTATATAGAGCATTATTATAACCTTACTAAATTTGTCCAATTACTGGGATATCCCATTTTTCGTTGAACGTTTTCTATGGTTATGGTTTTTAACTGGCTTGAAAGCTTTTTAAATGCTCTATCAATCGCTGAAACAAATTCCTTAAAGTCGCTTTTGCTTAGAATTTGCTTAAAAATAATGGCTATGGCAAAACAATCATTTGTTCCCATGTAGCATGAGCCACTTTTATCGGTAGGAAGTCCAATAAGGGAAAAGTATGGAATACTTTTTGTGTGTAAACGTGAAGTAAAACGAATATCATAGAAACGTTCATCATGGGCACACTTGTTTCTTGCATAACCGAGCATACTCATATATTTATGCAGTTCCCTATAAGGAAGTTTAAAATGCCTTGCTACGTTTACTTTATCAATCTCTTTCATGTGTAAAAAGAATGTAGCCACTTTTCCGAAAGTTAATACGTTGACAAGTACCCAAAGGGGGATATATCCGTATTTGGTCATATAGTGTGATACCATAGGATTGTGTTTATTAAGCTGACGTGCTATTACCTGTTGTATTTCTCCAAAAAGCTTTGTAACGCAAGCAGCATTTTCTGCAGCACTTATCCTCTTTATTTCTTCTATATCATGAGGATAGTCAAGTTTATGTCGCTTAGCTACATCTTTTAGAATACGAGGTTCTGTGGAAGCTGTATAACAGAAATTTTCAAGTCTAAGGTAGTTATCATAACCATATTTTTCGGAAAAATGGTGAGATAGAACAGATTTAAATTCATTTTCAATTTGAAGGAGATATTTAAGGAATATAATGCGAATTTCTCTATCAAAAGAGTATAAAGCAAAAACTTCATTAAAATCTGTGTTTGGCTTGTATTTTTCATCCTCTGCAGATGATGTAATATCAATAAA
The DNA here is from genome assembly GCA_002070205.1 of Firmicutes bacterium ADurb.Bin182. Classification (GTDB taxonomy): domain Bacteria; phylum Bacillota; class Clostridia; order Christensenellales; family CAG-138; genus MWCU01. The sequence goes on from MWCU01000047.1 coordinate 31,106, forward strand.
TAAATCTTTATAACCGTTAATTACGTTATAGAAATTTTCTTTTTCAAATATTCGTATTGCTCGGCTTCCACCAGATCCAGTTTTTATTTTTAGACCGCGACGGCGAAGAATTGTTATTAGTTGGCGATAGGTTTTAAAGACTTTTTCTGCCATACTGTCACCTTGTCAATCTTATTAAAAAGCCCCCGGGCCCGAAGGACACCGGAGGACAAACTGGCTTTATGTTTTTACTAATTATAATACTAAAAGGTGGTAATGTCAACACATAGTACACAAGTAAAAACAAAAACCTTATTACATTATATGCAAATCCGATAAATCCTTGTATCTAATTATATCTAATTCTGTATTATTTTACAATATTAAAGGTGATGATTATATGGCAAATGACTTCGGATTAAAGATCGGAATCGAAGGCGAGCGCGAGTTTAAACAAGCACTACGAGAGATCAATCAGAATTTCAAAGTGCTGGGCTCCGAAATGAAGCTGGTCACCTCGCAGTTTGATAAACAGGATAATTCCATCGGAGCAGTAACCGCCCGGAATAAAGTGCTAAATAAAGAGATAAACCAGCAGCGCAAGAAGGTCGACACGCTGGAGAAAGCGCTTAAAAACACTTCTGTGTCATTGACTTAAGTTGCAACATTAAATGGTTTCATTTGCTTAAAATTAACTCATATGATTGAAGTGCCGTGCCGTCATCCATTACCGTTTTGCGTTTTCTATTAAAACCGCAATCCTCATAAAGTTTCATAAGATACGACCCTGTCTCCGTAGCAATCTAATCGTAAATATGATATACCTTCCTTTAAAGCTATTTCATTTATGAGTGAAATACTTTTTTGAGCATATCCTTTACCTGCATATTCCGGTTTGATAACAAGCTTATGAATATATAAAGCTCTTTGATTATTTTCTTCCTCATTCCAGAGAAACCTGTCATGCGTCAGAAGAACGAAACCACCGACAATATGATCTTCGAGATATATTAAATAAGGTATATAATCCAGGTACATCCCCTCGAAATTTACAGGGTTTAAATTATCGATATTCCACATAGGTTTATTTATACTTTCCAGCCATAGTGCCCTTTCCATTAGCATATCAAGGTAAATTTGTATTTTGCTCTTGTCAAGTTGCCGGACTGTAAGATCCATTTGATAATTCTCCTTGAACTGAATGATTGCATCTGCCGCCACGGCAATTTTATTGTAAATTGTTATCGGTATTACGATTCCGCTTTTGTGATAAGGGTATATTTCCAAGCATAAAGCATATCACGAAAATTTATACAAGCAAGGTGTTAACTGTTATCAGAGCCCGTACCATCAAATATCCCGGTTAAAATTTGCATCAATTATGTTCAATTTTATTGACAAATACTCACAGAGGATATATTCTAAAAAATGAATAAAACAGAATATATAAATCGTTTTGAGACTTGAGTTAAGCGATAACTAGACTAAGAGAGGTCCTTAGTCCTAATTGCTTAACTTTTTTATTTGAATATAATCGGAGAAAAGCATGATTTATATGGAGATTGTTAATGGGTTAAACGACGTTTCATACGTTGTTCCTCATAGTATACGTTGGAATATATTCAAAAGAAGAGTAAGATATTTTTTAGAAGTAAAGAAAGAATTCAAGACTATATTCAAAAAACTGTTAAGGGTAGTTCCTGGAGAGAGGGAAAGTATAGCGATATCGAGTGATCTGATAAAAAAAGTAATTGGACGCGGCCATAAAACATAGCGGTATAAATTTTGTCAGGCTTTATCGGATGATAAGCTTCGTGGATTTGTTCATGTAGCAGGTTAAAAAGTAAGTTTTATGATAAGAAATACTGTTATCAAGAGTTAATTGATCGGTTAGGATGTTTTATGAAGCATGAAGAGTTTGTCGAACTATTAAAGGAAAACAGAATAATAGCAGCAGTTAAGGATGAAGACGGTCTTAAGAGGATCCTCACGAGTAATTGCCAAATTGTCTTTGTATTATTTGGTGATATTGTAATTCTGCCTGATATTCTTTTTAAGATAAAGGGCAGCGGCAAGACCGTTTTTGTCCATATAGATTTAGTTGACGGGTTAGCTGCAAGGGATGTTTCGGTAGATTATATAGCACAGAATACTTGTGCCGACGGTATAATATCAACCAGACCTAATATTATAAAACGCGCAAAAGATAATGGCCTTTTAGCAGTACAGCGGTTTTTTGTTCTTGATTCTATCGCGTTTAATAACATCGAAAAGCAGATTTCGCAGACTGTCGATGCAATAGAGATACTACCCGGTGTAATGCCGAAAATTATAAAAAGGCTCAGCAACAGCGTAAAAAAACCAATAATCGCAGGAGGTTTAATAAGTGATAGGGAAGATATCGTAAATGCGCTCAATGCCGGGGCATTTGCCGTTTCTTTATCAAAGTGGGACGTTTGATTCAAAAAATGTACATAAAAAAATAGATAAGCATTTTATGAAAAAGGCTTTGGTTTATTATATCATTAGTATTAACAAGGCGAGAGCTACGAGATATTAATATTTCGAGAGGAGAAGGCAGCATGGCAAAATACTTATTGGCGTTAGATCAGGGGACGACAAGTTCGCGCGCAATCCTTTTTGACATTGAACAGAACATAATCGAAACAGCACAGAAGGAATTCACACAGCTCTATCCGAAGCAGGGGTGGGTGGAACACGATCCGATGGAGATCTATTCTTCCCAATACGCTGTTATGATGGAAGTTATAACGAAGAGCGGCATTGACATAAAGGATATTATTGCTATAGGTATAGCAAATCAGCGTGAGACTACGATTTTATGGGATAAGAATACTGGACAACCCATCTATAACGCGATAGTGTGGCAGTGTCGCAGAACCGCGGATATCGTCGAATCGTTAAAGGAGCGCGGGCTGGAAAGATATATAGGAGAGTCCACTGGGCTCGTAGCTGACGCATACTTCTCCGGAACAAAAATAAAATGGATACTCGACCATGTGGAAGGGGCAAGAGATAGGGCAAAGAGGGGAGAAATATTATTTGGAACTGTCGATACTTGGATAGTTTGGAAGCTGACGAATGGAACAAAACATATTACGGATTATACAAACGCTTCGCGAACAATGATTTATAATATCAAGACGCTTGACTGGGATGATAAACTGCTTAGTGAACTTGATATCCCACGAAAGATGTTGCCTGATGTACGCAGCAGCAGCGAGATTTACGGCTATGTTACAATACAGGGCACAAAAATCCCGATCGCCGGTATCGCGGGCGATCAGCAGGCAGCGCTATTCGGGCAGACCTGTTTTGAGCGTGGCGAGGCGAAAAACACCTATGGTACCGGATGTTTTCTTCTCATGAATACCGGAGATAAGCCGGTTGACAGCAAGAACGGGCTGTTGACCACCATCGCGATCGGGTTGAACGGCAAGGTACAGTATGCGCTGGAGGGCAGCGTATTTATCGGAGGAGCCGTTATACAATGGTTGCGAGATGAAATGCGGTTAATTACGGAAAGTCGCGATGCCGAATATTATGCGCAAAAGGTGGATGATACGAATAAGGTCTACCTTGTTCCGGCGTTCACCGGACTCGGTGCGCCATATTGGGATATGTATGCGCGCGGCTGCATAGTCGGAATAACGCGAGGCACCAAGCGCGAGCATATCATACGCGCAGCGCAGGAGTCTATAGCCTACCAGAGCTTTGAACTGGTTGAGGCAATGGAAAAGGACAGCGGCATCTCTCTTAGTGTACTTAATGCAGACGGAGGTGCGAGCAGGGATCAATTTCTTATGCAGTTTCAAGCAGATATCTTGGGCAAACCGGTCCATCGCCCGAGGATCAGGGAAACGACAGCGCTCGGCGTCGCGTATCTTGCCGGCCTTGCCACAGGTATATGGGACAGCAGGGAGGAGATAAAAAAGCTGTGGAGTTGTGATGCCTGTTTTACACCTAAGATGGATGTATCAAAACGTGAAGGTTTACTGAAAGGCTGGCGGAAGGCAGTAGGGCGGAGTCTTGACTGGGAAGATCATTTTTAAATCGGTAAGAGCAATGTGATGTAACTGTTATGCCTAAGTATATGACAACTGCGACCCTGTTGACTGGGAATTGTATTGACAAAAATATTTATATATTGTAAAATATTATTAAATTAATATCGTTTCATACAAGAGATATGAGTAAAGTATGAGAAGTTATACCTGTCAGGTTTGCTTTTTGTGCTTTGCTTTTTTTCTGTTGATTCGGGTTGAGACTGACTGGGACCCAAAAATTAAGCTGTAGTTTAAGTTAAAGGATAATGAATTTTCTATCCGTGTCATTACTCTGAAAGTTAAATCAAATCAGAGGAGCCAAATTGCCAACATGCGAGTATATAGCTTCCATGCGAAAAACGGCCGGTAGAAGGGAGGCAGCAGTAATTATCGAGAGAATGAGAACCGTAAGTATCATGGGAAGCGTTATATCTCTGCATCGAGGCTTTGTATGATAGGAGGATATTATATATGAAGTTAGGTTGCAAGGGCAAAATTACCTTGGTGATCGCAATCTGTCTTGCGGTTATCATGGTCGCGGGTCTTGTGAACGTGGCCGTCTGCACCAACAACGGCAACGTCGTCGTCAAGGAGGTCGTGATATCGCCGTACGGTTCCGATCTCGCGGCGACAATGTACATCCCGAGATGGGCGCTCGAAACAGACGAGCAGGGGAACTTTAAAAATCAGGCGCCTGCGGTGATCGTCTGTGCCGGCTTTACGAACAGCAGGACGTTCCTGGACAACGTCGCCATCGAGCTTTCACGCGCCGGCTTTGTGGTTATGAACATCGACCAGTACGGTCATCACAAGAGCGAGGCGACGCATATTCGCGGCTACGGCGTAGAGCCGTCTCCGATGAGCGACACGTCCCAGATCGGAACCACCGACGCGCTCGCGTATCTGCGTACCCTCGGTTTCGTGGACCAGACGCGCATCGGCGCGACAGGACACTCGCTGGGCGCGGGCGCAGCTGGCAACGTCTCGGTCAATACTGCCGGCTTCTACACGCTGCAGGATAAACTCATCATCATGCTCAACGAGACCTTCGGCGTAGCTGTTACTGCGGAGGACGTCGCCGCGCAGGACGCCGACGCGATCGCGGCCAAGGCGCTCGACGCAGCGCAGCTGGAGCACTACGAAACGAAGAAAGCGGCGATCACGGAGGAATATGACCGCGCTGTACGCGATATCTTCCTGATTGACGGCGGCGCAGCCACGGATCCCAAGGTGGTCGAAGTGGCCGGGATTCCCGTTTGGCGCGATCTGCAGGCGAATTTCGGACGAATCGCTTACATAGGCGGCAACGGCGCCGGCGGCACCAAGAACCCGGACGCGCACATCTCCAACGACGCGACCAAGAAAGCCATGTCCGCGGACGGCGCCGTGGAGCGGGACATGTGGTATGAAATCAACCTATCCGGCACGCAGGAGCGGGTGCTGAGCACCAAGCTGAGCGATTTCTTCGGCGAGCCGACGGACGCGATCCGCAAGGCGGCGGAGGGCAACAGCCTGCGCATGCTTGACACGCCTTGGGGCTGGCACGGCATCGCTTACTTCAATGTACCGACCGTAAAGGCCGCGGTTCAGTTCTTCAGAACGACGATGGACTATAACAACGGCGTTGCGCTGAACGGCACGACCTTCCTTACGAAGGACGTGTTTAGCGCGCTGGGTGCGATCGCGCTGCTTGTCCTCGTGATCTATCTGGTTAAGGCGATCATGAAGCTGTCGTTCTTCGAATCCATGAAGGCGGAGCCGATTGCGCCGATTCAAGACAAGAAATCGCCAGTATTCTGGATCTTCATGCTCATCTGTGTCCTTGGCCCGCCGCTTACCTATTGCGCCGGCGTCGGCTGGGTTCCCTCCACGGGACCGAGCCTGCTCGCAACGGTTGTCGTAGCGACAAGGATCTCGTTCTGGTCGATTATCATCGCGCTTGCGCTTCTGGCCTTGACCGTAGTCAAGTACTTCCTCTTCGACAAGAAGAAGGGCGTCGGCTACTTCGAGATGTACGGGCTGAAATACAGCAGGAAGAACATCGGCAAATCCATCGTTCTGGCGCTTTCCGTTTTTGCGTGCGTCGCGGTGCTGCTTGCGGTGTACTACAACCTGTTCGCCTTTGGCAACCTCAAGATCACGGTCATCGGCGCAACGGTGTTCCAGACGCTCTCCACCGGACAGTACTACAGCTGCCTGCTGTATGCGATTCTCTTCCTGCCGTTCTACCTTGTGAACAGCATGATTGTGAACTCCTCGCGACTCAAGGGAATGAGCGAGAAGGCAAATACGTTGTTGTTCGCCTTCATCAACTGTTCCGGCATGCTGTTGCTGCTGCTCACGCAATTCTTCATCGGCCTTGCAAGGACGGGCAGCGTGGTATTCAAGGCGCCTCCGGGCTCGTCAGCTGTTCTGTACAGCATTGCCGTGCTGATAGTTACGCTTTTCGTTTCGGCTATCTTCACGCGCAAGCTCTACCTGAAGACCGGCTCGTCCATACCCGGCGCGCTGCTCAACTCCGCGGTGTTTGTGATTCCGGCGATTCAGGCCTACATGAATTACACCTTCCTGTAAGAGCCGAAACAGCCTGACGGCTGTAACTCCATAGCGAATATCCGTACAAAAAGTCCCGCGGCTCCATCGGCTGCGGGGCTTTTG
>MWCU01000048.1 GCA_002070205.1 Firmicutes bacterium ADurb.Bin182
TTTTACTAACTCCAATATACCATCTCGGAGCTTCCCTTGCTTCTTCTTCTGTTACCTATGTATTGTACCTCAACACAATACGAGTTTTTACGGGAGCCGCCGCAGCGCTTGATTACGGCTCAACCAGCCTCTTTTCGCCCCCGATAGATACTATCGGAGCAATATCCTGAGTTACCTCCAGCGTTCCCAAAAACTCGCCCTCCTCGGACCGGACCGCGAAATAGCGGATAAAAACATATCGTTTACCCATCTTTATCCAAAAATCTTCATGATCCTTCTTCCCGTCCTTAAAATCCTTTATGATCTTTTCAACTATATGAACGCTTGCGGGCGGATGGCAGTTTGTGACTTTTCTGCCGATTACCGCTTTTGTTCTCGCGAATATCCTGTCCCTGCCCTCCGAGAAGTACTTCACCGTATCATCCTTGTCTACGAATGTAATATCGAACGGCAGCGTGTTCAGAATGCATCTTGTTTCCGAAAGAGTCAATACTCCCGAAGGAAAGACCAGCGCTCCTTCCTGACCGGCATTCTCCTTTTTACGGGCCGCCGCCTCTTTTCCCTGAGGTTTCCAGGCAACGGGTTTATCTATAAGACAGTATCCTATCTCGTCGCTGTCATTATAGATTTTTTCCCATTCATCCTCGGTAAGCTGTTCAAGCATCATGGGAATAAGTATATTTTCCTCTTTAAATATCATTTCATTGATTTTATCCGTCGCCTCGCGGATGGCCGCGGCAGCGACGGCGGGGGTATCGTCAAGCGCCGTTTCGGCCTTTTTGATAAGAGCGCGGATCTCGTCATCCACTCCCCACATAACCTTCGGAGGAGCCGTAATACCGTATTTCTCTAGGTACGGAAAGAGTATGTTCTCTTTTCTTTTATAATGGATATCGACAGCGGACAACAGTTCCAGGTCCTTCCTTAAAAGCTTTACCGCTTCGGCGCGATCGTTGCTCAGCTTCTCAAGATGCGGCTTGATATTTTTTTCGATAAGCCTTTCAAGGGCACGGTTTTCGTTTTTGAGGGTATGGACGGGATGTCCCGGAACTTCCGACGCTTCCTTCGGACGATGTATATCCTCAATCGAACCTTTGAACACCGCGGCGTGAACGTCGCACAGCCTTTGGACCTCCGCTACAGGCATTCCGTCCATGATAAGGGCTTGCTCCACCTCCGATATCTCAGCCGCCGACACGCCCGAGAAAGTATCCTCAAACCTTTGCTTGACCTCATCAACGCTTTTTCCGTTATGAAGGTCGGTAATCAAATCCTTCAGCACTTTACGCCTGTACTCGCGGTTGTTGATCATTTCGCTCATTTGATTTCCTCCTTTATCGTAAAACCGTATTCCGAAAACACTTTCTTTATATTTTCCATATCGATTTTTTTCATAGCCGCGCCTTTTCGTATCGTCATGAATCGCCCGGCCGTTTCGAGCATGCCCGGCTTTACGATATCCGTAAAGCCTGACTGCCGCATTGCCTCCTTTATTTCGGGATATTCGCCGCACAGCTCATAAACGGATCTGCCGATATCAATTTCTATGCTGCCCATTTTCAAACCTCCCGAAGCAAAATGTTGTTCTCAAGATGGATATGCTCGAACAAGTCCGATTCAAACTCAATGAGAGACTCATACAGCTTCCGGAAAGTGGGGCAGCCGTCCAGCGGAACCGTATATCCATCCGTAATAAGCCGAAGTTCCTTAAGTATTTTCCCCGCGCTTTCATGCTCCTCTTTAATTTCCCGCGCAAGTTTTCGCACCTGTTCGTTTATGTCGCCGATTGCCGGAAACAGCAACGTTTCTTCTTTTGCTAAATGCTGTTCAAGCTCGATTCTGAGCGTCCCGAACAACCCGTGAACGCGAAACAACTCCGGATGGTTCTTCCCGTGCGCCTTCAGGACAGTGTTTGATAATTCCGACAACCTCGGCAGCGCTTCGCGAAGATAAGAGTGATGCCGCGCTTGAATATGGGAGGAAAGCTCATCTGCGCTCATTGCCGAAAAATCGACATTACTTCTTTCTTGCGCTTTATTCGCCTCTGCATCAAGCTCTTTATAAAGCAAGACGCCGTCAATTCCCTGTTCCTTTATCACTTCCGAGAGTATGCGATGCCCTCCGCAGCAAAAATCCACTCCGAATTTTTTAAAAACCTCAGAGGCTGCGGGAAGTTTTGCAACAATATCGCCTATTGAGCCGGTTCCCCAGTCATTCTTCATTCTTCTTTCCCTCCTTGATTTATTTCATGACTTATTCTATCAAGGCAGGTGGAAAAATTATGTGATTATAATCAAATTATGAAAATTTAAAAATCCGAGCCGAAGTTTTTCTCCAGCGCTTTTTTATTGAGAATCAATATAGATTTGTTCCCGACGGAGCGAACGAGACCTTCCGATTCCATTGAACCGAGCTTGCGGCTGAGGGTTTCTCTCGCAATACCTATATAGTTGGCAAGACCTTCCCTGCTAAGCGGCATTTTAACGAGGATACCTTCTCTTTGCGGCACTCCGAATTTATCGGCCCATTCCGACAGCACCATGCTTATACGGGATTCGACGCTGCGCACATCCATATTCTGCACTGCATTTTCAAGGCGGAAAAGCCTTTCCCCCAGCTCCGATATGATTTTTATACTTATGTCCGGGTTGTCGCGCAATAACCTTTGAAAATCCTTTTTGTACAAAAAACAAAGCATCACCCTTTCGAGCGCTGCGATGCTGTAAAAAGCCGGACGGTTGAATAAAAGCGCATGCTCGGCGAAAAAGTCGCCTTCGGTAAACACATAAAGTATCTGCTCGCGGCCTTCAGGCGTAAGCTTGAATGCCTTTACGCTGCCCTCGTTGATAATCGCGAGAAAATCCGGATTATCGTTCTCCGACAGAATTATCGAGCCCTTCTCATATGACTTATGGACAATACGTTTTGCCACTTCAATGAGTTGATTTTCCTCCAGACCCGAAAAGATCGGCACCCGTTTTGTGCAAAGTTTTCCAATACAGCTCCCGCAGTTCATCTCGCAATGCTCCATATTATTAACCTCTTTAAAGCGGCGTCAATCGCTTGCGCCGGGATTCAAAAAAGCCGACACTTCTCTCTGCTTGTCAAACAGCACGCACCCCCCGGTATGCTCTTCGCTTAGCATGCCTGAGGCCGCAAGCCGCGAAAACAGCGGTGATTCAAGCGCCTCGAGCAAGCCGTTTGTTTTGATATCGGTGTCGGAGAAGGGAGAAAACGGGCACGGTTCTGCGCTTCCGTTCGAGTTGATGTGTAAAAAACCCCTTCCCGCGGCAAGACAACCTCCTGTGCTTTTTTCATCTCCGGGGAAGGAAAAAAACAACAGCTTATTAAACCGGCTTCTCAACGAAACCAGCCTTTCCTCCAGAATACGCCGCTCACGATTTGACGGTGCAAGATCGCCGGTCGCTTCCGTTACAGGCACATACTCCACATAGAATAAAAGCCTGCAGCCCGACTTGATAAGCCCGTTTATAAACTCATCATCCGTGACGGAGGCGATGTTTTTTGTTGTAAGGGTAACGGATGCTCCGAAAAAGACGCGATGATCATTAAGCGTCTCCATGCTCTTTATGATCGTTTGATAAACGCCTTTCCCCCTTCGCTCATCCGTCTGCTCCCGGGTCCCTTCGATGCTTATTACTGGTATAAGATTTCTGTGCTTTTCCAGAAGACGAAGAAAATCCCCGTCGATCATCGTGCCGTTGGTAAAAATCGGGAAGCATATGTTCTTGTGTTCAGCCGCGGCTTCAATAACGTCCTTTCTTAAAAGCGGTTCGCCCCCCGCAAGCAGAATGAACGAGATGCCGAGTTTTTCCGCTTCGCGAAAAACGGACTTCCACCTTTCGGCAGGAAGCAGTCCGGAATTTGATTCTTTACGGGAATTGTTCGCTCTCGCATAGCAGCCTTTACAATACAGGTTGCACACGGAAGTTACGCTTGCAATCAAAAAAGGCGGGATGTGCCTGCCGTGTCTTTCATGCTTCATTCTGATCCTTGAAGCTTTTTTGCAGCGCCCCGCAAACCTCATAAAAAAAGCAGCCTGCGACGGGTTGCCGAATGCCGATCCAAGCGCTTCCTTGATAAGCCTTTCAACCGATTTGCTCATATACTCCGCCAAGGCGAATGCTTCCATGCGATTACCCCTCAATATTTCATGTGTCAAATAAAGACAAAAAATATTATATCATAAAATATCAAAAAAAGCCCGGAGCGTTTCCGGACTTTTTTCTCTTTTTGCATGCCGGAAACAGGTTACTTTTTTTTCATATTCACGAAATCATACGCGCCGTTGGACGCCAGCGAAACGACGACGGCGTTCACAAGGCTAAGCAAAGCGGTTGCCCATGTCAGTTGATCCGTAAAGAAATTTGCGGCAATAAGAACGAGCAGCGCAACAAAGTAAGAGAAAATCCTTGTCGGTATGCGATCGATAAACCCGACGCCTTTAAAGATTTCGGTTATCAACGCCGTCGCAAGCGTAGCGCCCGCATAGGTTGCCAATATGGCCCAAGTAAACAATCCTTCCATGATACCGCCCCCCAAAACAGTTTATGCTGGAAATATATTCTAAGCGCGAAATTTGTATGACGGTTGGCGCCAAAAAAAGGACTCATAAAGAAAAAGCCGCTCCCGAAAGAGCGGCATAAAGGGTTAATGAAAATCATGCAAACAGGTTATTCCCCGTATCCTTATCAAAAACATGGATCCTCATGGGGTTGAAAGTAAAGTTCACGTAATTCTCCCTGTTCAAGTCAAAAGAATAAGATTCAAGCAGCTCTGAATCCTGAACTTTTATTACCGTATCCTTTCCCTCCACATTCACATGCATGAACATTTCACTGCCCATCATCTCGGATACGTCAACCTTCGCCTTTATGCTGTTCGGCGTTCCGTCATTGACGATTTCGATATGTTCGGGTCTTACGCCGAGCGTAACGTCAACGGCCTGCTGCCTGCGGCCGTCCAGAATATGCTGCTTATCCAGCGGGAATTCAACCGAAATGCCGTATGCCTTCACGACGTATTTTCCGGATTCGGATTCCAGCCTTGCGTCAAAGAAATTCATCTGAGGAGTTCCGATGAAACCCGCTACAAACAAATTTGCGGGCAGATTGAATACTTCATGCGGGGTTCCGATCTGCTGTATAAGACCGTCCTTCATTATGACGATGCGGTCGCCGAGAGTCATGGCTTCGGTCTGGTCGTGCGTAACATATATGAACGTCGTATTGATTCTCTGGCGCAGCTTGATGATCTCGGCCCTCATTTGATTCCTGAGCTTTGCGTCAAGATTCGAGAGCGGCTCATCCATCAAAAACACCTGCGGCTCCCTGACGATGGCACGGCCTATCGCAACGCGCTGCTTCTGTCCGCCGGACAAAGCTTTGGGCTTCCTCGGCAAAAGCTCGGTAATGCCTAATATCTCAGCCGCCTGCTTGACCTTTGCATCGATAACTTCCCTTTTTTCTTTGCGCAGTTTTAGCGCGAAGGCCATATTCTCATATGCGGTCATATGAGGATACAACGCATAGTTTTGGAATACCATTGCGATATCCCTGTCCTTGGGCGGCACGTCGTTTACGAGTCTGTCCTGGATATAGAGTTCACCTTCCGTGATGTCCTCAAGTCCCGCGACCATGCGCAAAGTCGTTGACTTTCCGCAGCCCGAAGGACCTACCAGTACGACGAATTCCTTATCCCTGATTTCGAGATTGAAATCGTCGACCGCCGTCACCGTTTTGTCATAGACCTTCTTGATGTTTTTGAGCGTTACTTTTGCCATATTCCCCGGCATTGGCGTCAGAGCCTCCGCAACTGCCGCCTCGCGAGCTTTTCTCCCAAAAAGCCTCGCATTGCTGCAGGTCTCCACACTGCAGCACCGCATACCGGCGCGGTTTTTTAACCCTCCTTTTTTATAGCGTTCATGCATTTAGCATAGTGGAGTAAATGCACGCCGCTTTGATCTGGGCTAAGCCCAAATTAAATGTCAAAGTGCTCTTCTTATTTATATGTTTATCTTAATGCATACTGTAATATTTGGCAAGAGTTCAATAACAGCCATCCGGGCAGCTAAAAAAATCTCGCCTGAGCCGTTTGACGTCTCAGGCAAGATCGATTCAATCGTGAGCTTTTGTATCGATTTCCTCTTTTATTTTTTCAATAAAATCCGCCAAAGGCATAACGCCTATATCGCCAGCTTTGCGTGAACGCACCGCAACAACGTTGTTCTCTTCCTCCTTATCGCCGATGATCAGCATATAAGGAACCTTCTGCATTTGCGCTTCCCTGATCTTAAAACCGATTTTCTCACTGCGAAGATCGCTCTCAGTCCTGATGCCGCGCTTTTCCAGCTCGGTCTTGATCTCAATTGTTTTATTATGGTTACGGTCGGTCATAGCAAGCACTTTGACCTGTACGGGAGAAAGCCAAACCGGCAGCGCGCCCGCATACTTTTCAATAAGGAGCGCAAGCGTGCGTTCATAGCATCCGATGGACGTTCGGTGCAGAACTATAGGATACTGTTTTTCTCCGCTGCTGTCCGTATACGTCATCCCGAACCGCTCAGCAAGCTGGAAATCGATTTGGATAGTGATCAGCGTGTCCTCTTTGCCGTGCACGTTTTTTATCTGAATATCCAGCTTAGGTCCGTAGAACGCGGCTTCTCCGTCTTTTTCAATATAATCGACTTTAAGGTCGTTGAGTATATTACGCATCATGTCCTGCGTTTTTTCCCAGCTTTCCTTGGAACCTATGTATTTTTCCTTGTTGTTTTCATCCCACTTGGAAAACTGGTAGGAAACGTCCGTATCAAAGCCAAGCGTTTCCAGCATGAAATTCGCAAGGTCAAGGCAGCCCTTGAACTCATCCTCTACCTGATCCGGCGCGCATGCGATATGCCCCTCGGATATCGTGAATTGACGCACCCTGATAAGGCCGTGCATTTCTCCGGAAGATTCGTTGCGGAATAACGTCGAGGTTTCATTATAACGAAGCGGCAGATCCCGGTAAGACCGCGAACGGTTGAGATATGCCATGAACTGGAACGGACAGGTCATGGGCCGAAGCGCAAATACCTCCGCGCCTTCTTCTTTTTCATCCCCCATCACAAACATTCCGTCCCTGTAGTGATACCAGTGCCCTGAAATCTTGTAAAGATCACTCTTTGCAAAGAACGGCGTCTTTGTAAGCTGGTATCCGCGTTTTTGCTCCTCATCCTCCACAAAGCGCTGCAGCAGTTGTATCACGCGGGCGCCCTTGGGAAGCAATATTGGCAAGCCCTGGCCGATGATGTCCACCGTCGTAAACAGCTCAAGCTCACGGCCGAGTTTATTATGGTCGCGCTTTTTTGCTTCTTCGATGCGGCTGATATAATCGTCAAGTTCTTCCTTCTTCTGAAACGCCGTGCCGTAAATTCGCTGAAGCATTTTATTTTTCTCGCTCCCGCGCCAGTACGCGCCCGCGACCTGCATCAGCTTGATATTTTTGACTTTTGACGTGGACTCGACATGAGGCCCCGCGCACAGGTCCACGAACTCGCCCTGCCTGTAAAAGCTTATAACGGCGTCCTCGGGCAGATCTTCGATAAGCTCGACTTTGTACGGTTCATCAAGCTTTCTCATATACTCAATAGCTTCGTTCCTCGGAAGTTCAAATCTTTCAATCTTAAGATCCTCGGAAGCGATCTTATTGATCTCTTTTTCTATCGCCTCAAGGTCCGAAGGAATGAAACTGTGCTCCGTATCGAAATCATAATAAAAGCCGTTCTCGATAGCGGGCCCGATGGCAAGCTTTGCGTTTGGATAAAGGCGTTTCACAGCCTGTGCAAGCATGTGCGAGGCCGTATGGCGGTATGTCAGGCGCCCGCCTTCATCATCGAACGTTAAAAGCCTCAGCGAATGGTCATTATTAATAGGCGAAAATGCGTCTTTGCGCACTCCGTCTATTTCCGCTGCAAGAGTCGCTTTTTTTAATCTTGGACTTATCGACTCAGCGATCTCAAGCGCCGTCAGTCCGTCCTTATATTGCCGTACCGATCCGTCCGGAAATGTGATATTCATATTATCTGCTCCTCAAATTAAAATCTTAATAAAAAACGCCCCTCAGCAAAAGCTAAGGGACGGGAATTTCCCGCGGTTCCACCCTACTTGGATATACCCACTTAAAAAGGCTGTATCGCGCCTTAAACGGCAAAGTCCCGGGCCGGTTTTCCCTGTCGGTTTTGAATAAACGCTTACAGCCTAAGGCGTTTCTCTCTTTGCTTCAAATCACCGCGGTACTTGATCCCGCTCATCCAATGCGGATTTTATTATTATGCATTATATGCTCAATTATTCTAAGCTGTCAATAGAAACCTATAAATCAGTTGTTATCCGGTGGTATGTCGCTCCGAACTTCTTTTGTCAAGGGAAAAAGTTAATTCAAAATATTCACCCATACATACCGCCTTTTCTTATACATCACTCATTGAGTGCATTCTACCTCATTGCGATTCAGTATAAGACCGCAAGAATCGAGGTTTTTATGACCCATATCCCATTGAACAGTACTATTCCAACGGGACACCATAATCACAATGTGGTAGAACTGATTCAAGAACAACCTGTTTAGGAGTTACTGTTACCTGTACTAAAACTTCAGATTTCCTTTTTTCCATTCCTGTAAAGTTATTTTTGCACTAAATCCAGCCATAACAGATTTTATAGCTGATAACTTTTCCAAAGTTTCCTCTGCTTGCTTTGGTACTATTTGTAAGGCATAGGATGATGCCCATAATCTTACATATGGATTTTCATGCTCGAGCAATGTCGTTAATTCATTAAGCCTGCCACTATCTCTTAATTGTTCATAAACAGATCGTATTATTTTATAACACTTATTACCAGACTTACTATCTCCTAACTCTTCGAATCTTCCCTTTTCAATGCAGGCATTTACAAATTTATCAATTTCATTTTTCATTATACATGCTCCTTATTTAAATGGTGTAAATACCCATCCAGTATTAGTAGATGCCATTGTACCATATTGATGCAATTGGTTTAGCCCGTACTCAAATTGTTGTTGAAAACTTAGGTTTGATAGCCATTGTCTAACTATTTGCCCATTTGTGTATGGTTGGATGGATGAATAGTGACCACTGAGTTTATTATGGATGCTTCCTGAGAAGCCAGATTCCACAGATACTAAATTTCTAGTATTGTGTACATCTGTGGCACTAAAAACAGACCTACTAATTTGATTCTTCTCTACTATGTGATGCCATGCTTTTCCATCTCCTGCTGGTCCTAAGGCTTTTTTTACATCACTAAAGGTATTAAAACCTTTTCCACCTTCAAGATAATTCCCCGCACCCTCATTTCCACTTACACCACTCTTCCCTCCAAACTCAATATACCCTGACTCATCCGCTAAATCAACTGCATTGGCTCTAAAGGCTCTAAAAAGATACGAGCCAGCTTCAAAAACAGCTGTAAATAATGCTGCAGTTGCACCGGCTTGAAGAGTTTTCTTTACGTCAATTTTACCATAAGCGCTAAATTGACTAAAACCTGAGCTAAATGCTGTTGCGACTGCGTTATATGCGATTTTTCCTGCTACAGACAACTCACTTCCGAAAGGCAGTAGTGCGCCTGTGAAAAGCCCCATAGTAAATGCTTCGAAATATTCGCTTTTGATCTATTATAGACCCCGTCATCTAAAAAATCAGCAATCTCTGTTGCAGCCAATCCGATACCGGCACCCACCAAGCCGCTGCCCAAGCCAGGTGCTCCAAGATTCATTATTGCGCCTGCTATAATAAGTGCTCCTGCTACTGCTCCTGTCACTATCGCCGCGAAGGTACTGCCAATATCGTCCGCTAGACTTTTTGCATTTTCAATTCCGAACTGGTTTTGTTTTGCAGACTCATTTTTTATTAAATTTGTAACGAAGCTGCCGGCAGCGTCTAAAAGATTTTTTGCTTTTTCTTTAATTAACTCTGCTTTTTTCCTTAGAGCCTCGGCCATTTCCTGAAACATCTTGATAATATTCGAAAGGCCGATATGCCCCGATGGATCCAAATCCATCAACGGTTCATTATAGCAGTAAGTGTACAGATTCAGGCTTAAAGGATCGTTATATTGCCCTTTATATGTGTCCTCCTGCAGGAAGCGGGCTGTGATGGGATCATACATTCTCGCGTTGAGGTAATAAAGCCCCGTTTCCTCGTCGTACTGATATCCGCCGTAGAGTATGTTGTTATCCACAGTACCGGTCTTTTCGAGTATATTGCCAAACGCATCGTAGTAATAGGTTGCCACCAGATTGCCGTTGCTGTCAAGCAGTGCTGTCACGTCCGCATGGCCGTTGTACATATAAGTGAGCGTCAGTTCATCGACTTGCCGTGATATCAGGTTGATGCCGTAAACATTCCATGCTTTCTGATCACCAAACGCATCCTGTTCTAATACGACCCGTTGATACTCATACAGATACCGGGCCAAAACATTGTTTACGGCTCACAAAATATTGTAAACGCCTTGAATATTGAGTTTTCAAGGTGCTGCTTCAAGCTGTCCGAGTACGCCTGAATTCGACCGACTTATAGCATATGGAGTATTAAACCAATTCATAAGATGTGCCTATTATATGATCATCTAATATGAAATTCAAGGCGCAATTCGTATTTACCCGTCCCTGCGCTTACCCCGAACATTGATTTCAACAGTCTTATAACAAATACTTTACAAACCGAAATGTAAATTAGCTTTTTGCTGTATTTTTACATCTTCTTCAAGTTCATCATTTATTGGCTCATCTTTTAATAGTATAAGAGCACCAGAATGAAACTTTTCAATAATGTACGTAGGTGATGATATAATCTTAGCTTCGCCTAATACTTCTGATACTTGACTGTCAAAATAATTTACCCAATGAATCGTCGTGGGTAATTTATCACCCCAGTAACCATCATATCTCCTAATATTCACGTTATTACCAATACAACCCCAGAAAGGTTCAAAAGCTCTAATACATTCTTTGAAAACAAAAATCAGTTTGCTTCTAACTTTATTACTTGTATAAATAGGTAATGATAATGGCAAGTTCACTATAAAATTATTTGTGATACTTGAATTACTTGCCCCTATCAACATACTAATTCCTGCTGAGTCATCATCCTTTAATGAAGAAAAGAAACTTACTCTGTATCCTAAATCAGGGAAAATAGTCTTCCCTTCTTTATTAATACCTTTTTTTAATAGTTTTTGTAACGTCTCTAAACTCCAATCAAAATTTGAGGCATCTTTCTTTCTTTTAGCTGTTATATAATTTGGACTTACTTCTGGTCCAAATTCTTTTAAAGCTAATAAAAGGTTATGTGCTTTATTTAGACTTACTTGAAAGTCTTCATTAGCAGCATTTGCCCATAAAATCAACGAATGTCTCTGAAACATATTTCCCATCCGCATTTATTTAAAAGTTAATAAATGAGTATTAAAATCAACTCACAGGATGTACCTATTATATGATTATCTAATATGGAATTCAAGGCGTAATTCGTTTTTACCCGTCCCTGTGCTTACCCCGGACAATTGATTCAACATCAGCTCAGTCAGCATCAAATACTCCGTAATTGCAGTCAGGATGCATGGGCGAGCAGCAAGCTTTGCTTGCGACCAGCCGAAGGACAGCGAACAACGTACTTTTTCTTACTCACTTGCCTTCACCCCCGGCTTCTTTAGCTTCATAAGTCTTGCCATTTTCATCATCACAGGCTCTAAAATCTCTCCAACCATATAATGAACCATTGGTGAATAATTCTCCTTTGTTTCATCAAACAGCCTGGAAATTAGGTCGTAGAGATTCTTTATTTCTTCGTCTGTGGCACCAGCAGTGTTGATTTCAATGAAAATCTTGGTACCGTCACGCTTGGCGATATGGTCGCTCACATACTTCTCCAGAGCGTATCTTGCTATGCTTGATGTGGTAACACTCGCCTCCGGCATTTCTGCTTGAATCTCACCAATAATCGCATCCAATTCATCTGACTGCCTTTGTGTAAGCCTTACCCGTAATATACTATCCTTCTCTGTGGACATCAATGCACCTCCTGTGTTTCTTACCAGAAGCACAGGCCAGAAGCACAGGGACGGTTCTTGCGCTTCACATTTTCCAAATAATATGAGTAGGTATACCCGTGACCCGGGACAACTGTCGCGTTGAAACTCCATCATATTTTAGAATTTGTCTTAGTATCTTCATCATTTTATCTTTAGGCTCATTCTGAATCATGATCGCTTTGATGTTATAATCAAGTTCGATTTTCTCGCTTAGCTGCATGTCTGTCAGACGTATTCTTTCTTCGTCATATTCTAGAACTTTGTCGCTGCTTTGTTCATTCATAAACTCAACGAACCGATTTTCTCGGATAATGTCAAGGGCAAAGTCAACATCAGTTATTCCCTTTTTGCTTATATAATCTCGATAGCTGCTCCACGGATATTGATCCGGTTCTTTACACAATTCTGCCTTTTGCGGATTTTGATGGATATACCTCAATACCGTCAAAAAGTAACTGTCGTCTTCAACCGCTTCGCTCTTAAATCTATCTTGGAATAGATGACCACAACGCCGGTATTTTCGATTGTATCGAATGACATACCTTGTGCCTATCCTTTTCATGATTTGTTCAATGGTTTCTGACTTCTCTTTTATCAGCAAATGAACATGGTTTCCCATAAGGCAATACCCGTATAAATCAAAACCGCTTAGTTTTTTACATTCGGATAAGATCTTGATGAATTCATCGTTATCCTCTTCATCACTGAATATCGTTTGTCTGTTTATTCCTCTAAGAATGATATGATAGATCCCGCTCGCGCTTTTCTTTCTCGCTGTTCTGGGCATAACACACACCTCGACGATATACTACCATAAAGAACCATGTTATGCAAGCGAAAGAACCGTCCCCTTTGCTTTTTAGTTTGTTAACTTTTCTCTTGTTTCCATTAATATTAATCCCAACATATTCTTGCCAGAACCATTAGCTCCACATCCCCAGTAGTAATCTGTGGTTGTTTTTTCAACTATATCTTGCTCACCTGTTTGAATTAATATCTTTTTAATATCTTGATTTTGTGTGAATTTTTCAATTACTGCTTTTTTCATAATATCATCTTTCACATTTTCCCAATCTTTTCTTAACGGAAGCGTATGGTCTCTCCCCATATCTGCTGCTTTCATTGGATTATCCAATAATCTAATCTTTTCCTCGTATTCTGTTCCTTCAAACTTCTTTGCTTGAAAATAGTGTTCACTAGTCATCCACCATTTCCCATCAATTAGAAATCCGTGGTGTGAGAAATTAGAAAAGCATCCGTATTCTTCATTAATTTTATAAAAGTAAATAGTCATTCTTAATCTCCTTAATAATTACCAAATGGTGAATCCCAATATATTTTACTGAGATATCCTTCTAACTTTGCTACCTCCATAAATACTGGGTCTCTGTAATCATTATTTTGAATGTCTCCAGATAATGACGTATAAATAAAGAATAATATGCCTGTAATTCTTCTTGGAATCATCTCTTTTCCCTTGACTAAAACTAAAATATCATCTAAATAATTATAAAACAAATCAAAGGCTTCCCTATCTACTTTCTTTTCTGTTCGTACAGGAACTAAAAGTCTCTGTACAATATTATCAATTTCTGTTAATATAATATCCATTTCTTTTTCCATCATTTTATCCTCTTAATCGCTTCGTACGGTATACTTTGAAATACCGATGTTTCTTGTTGCCATATTGAATAATGATATGGTAATCCTTCGGCTCAATTTACTCTAGGATATATTTCAAATCCCTTATATGAAGAAGATGAAACTTTACTCATATCTATTTCAACAATTCCTAAGTTACTACCTGCTTGGTTAAAACCTTTTGCTACATTTATATCAGATGTGGTTGATATAAATGGGTCATTTGCCCATGAGTTCTTGCTTGAACCATTAACCAAATGTTCATCAAGTGCCCAATTACCATTAGGATTTTTAGCTTCTAGACCTAATCCTTGACCAAGTCTATCATAATCCTTTTGATTAAGTGCTCTATAAACTATAGTAGAGTCAGAGCCTCCCTCACCTGACCCAGTATTCGTTTGTTCCTGCGAATTCCTAGGAGCCGGATAAGTCGCCGCAATACTTATAGCCCAAAATCCTAAAGCTGCAACAGTTCCCTGTACGCCATCATACAGCTCTTGGTTTCCCCCCAATAGGTTATCACGTATTGGATTTGTTCCGGTATAGATTTCTTCTATATTACTTTCAGCTATAGCTATCGCCATTCCAGCGACAGCTACTACTCCGGCCGCTCCAATAGCGGAACCAATCACAGATCCCAGGCCAAGACCAGTAGTAACCATACCTCCGATAAAAGCAACGGCCGGTATGGACACTACTAAAGCTGCTACAAATACAGTAGCGACTGCCACAATAGTGAGTGCATTCTCTGCCTTTATTAGCATCGCCTCATACTCACTGACTGCCTGTGAAAGACTTTTCGCGGTTTCCTTAATAAAATCATCTGCTTTTCTTAATAGAGACTTGGCCTTCTCTAGAAAGGCGTTTATAATATCTTTTAAGGAAAATCTGGCATGCCCCGTGGGATCACTGTACATCAGCGGTTCGTTATGGCAGTAAGTATAGAGATTCAGGCTTAAAGGATCATTGTATTGCCCTTTATACGTGTCCTCCTGCAGGAAGCGGGCTGTGATGGGATCATACATTCTCGCGTTGAGATAGTAAAGCCCCGTTTCCTCGTCATACTGATATCCGCCGTAGAGTATGTTGTTATCCACAGTACCGGTTTTTTCGAGTATATTGCCAAACGCATCGTAGTAATAGGTTGCCACCAGATTGCCGTTGCTGTCAAGCAGTGCTGTCACGTCCGCATGGCCGTTGTACATATAAGTGAGCGTCAGTTCATCGACTTGCCGTGATATCAGGTTGATGCCGTAAACATTCCATGCTTTCTGATCACCAAACGCATCCTGTTCTAATACGACCCGTTGATACTCATACAGATACCGGGCCAAAACATTGTTTACGGCTCACAAAATATTGTAAACGCCTTGAATATTGAGTTTTCAAGGTGCTGCTTCAAGCTGTCCGAGCAAGTCTGAATTCTACCGGACTCTTATAGCATGGGGAAGTATTTTAAATAACTCACAGGATCTATCGGATTGTTGCTTCAAATGCTCCATATAGTAATCGATATATACTAATTGATTGACCACTCCAAACAAAAAATATATTCTGTCCATGGTGAATTGCATTCAATCCAAAAGATCCATATTTTTCATTATAGACTTTCTTATAACAAAATCAAGCAATTTTTGACAAGCATTTGACCTCAACAAGAAATAGTTACCAATCAAAAAATCCTTTGAAATGTAAAGGATATTGTTATGGATTGCGGCAGCAAATTGAGAGGTGATTTTGATAAACGATCATCTAAACAGCGCTGTTGTCATGCTTCCGGCTGCGATGCTGGCGGCAGCTCTGGTATATTTGCCCATATTTTTTATAAGACGCAAGCGAAACCCTGTGTTCTTATTAGCGCGGCACGCGGCGGACTATATTTTTTTGGGATGCTGCGCCATGCTGTCACAGGTCGTGTTTGGCTGGGCGACGGTTTCACCTGTTCCCAAAGAGCATTTTGTCAATTTGGATCTGTTCAAGACCTTTCGTGAAGCTTATTATGAAGGCAATAAAATCTCATCCATTCAGATCATGTTGAATATTCTGATGTTCCTCCCCTTTGGATTCTTATTGCCTGTCGTTTTTCCAAAAAAAATGAACAGCTTTTCACGCATTTGCGCAGTCGTGCTCACCGTTACGGTAATGATTGAAGCCATGCAGTATTTCATCGGCCGTGTAGCCGACGTCAGCGATGTTGTAACAAACTTCGCGGGAGGACTTTGCGGCTTTTCAATTTATGTTATGTTATATATGCGTTACAAGGATGAACCATCGTTTAGCCGCATATGTACAGGCCGGCTTCGTTTACCCGTATTATCCGGTCCGCTCAGCATCGGTATCATAACGATTACGTTAGTAGCGCCGATTGCCGTAAATACTGTACTTTTTGCTTTAAGAGGAAAATAAGCCTCCTTACGACCGGATGGCTGCCTGTTTTAACTGTGACACCATATATAAGGAAGGAGCAAGCATAAAAGCAAATATTTAACACGATGAGTTTTCACCTCTCGACACATACTATATTATCGCACGGCGGTAACGGCGAAAGCATATCATGCAATAGGAGATGGGCTCCTGCTTCGCTGCCGGCGGTAATAAGCGAAGTCAACAGTTGGTAATACGGGGTGGCGCTTTGCCGCCCCATATCGGACGCGAGGAGAGTGAAAAGCATGCTTGTGCGCTCTGTAGGTACTTTAGAATACGAAGCCGACATAAAAAGGCTGCTGGAACGCAGGCTTAAAATCGCAGGCTCAGAGAAAATCAAACTGAACAGTGAAGAAAACGGAAGAATCAGCGCAACCATCGAAAACGACGAGGAGCTTGAAAAATGGTGCGGGTCTATCGCACAGCTGCTGCTGAGGGATCTTGCACATCTTGAAGTGGCCCGTATGGTCAACGAACTTCCGGTTTCACTTTCGGAAAAACATATGATTCTGCCCGAGGCAATCAATAACGCACATAAAGCCGAGCGGAACTTCGGGGTGACCCGTATGCTGGTGGAGCATTTTAAAGAAAACCCGCATTTAAATCTTGAAGGATTCATGCGTTTTCGTATGAAAGATGTACTTGCCGCATGGGAGCTCTGTGTGGACCGTGCTGCGGAAGAATGGATGCTGAAGAAGGAATACTATGAACTGATGGGCATACTGAGCGCGTTTGTCCGGATGCAGCCGCCGAGGATAAAAGAGATCTCTTTATGTCTCAATCCTGACGGAAGCTGCACGCTCATCGATGATGAAAAATCCAGGATCGATTATTCCTCCTGCGCCGGCGACGGCGTTGTGAGCGTTTTGGTGGGATTGGCTCCGGAACGGATCATCGTATATGACCTGTCAGGCGGAAAAGGAGAAGGGCTGAGCGAAGCGCTGCTCAGGGTTTTTGCGGACCGGATACGCTTCTACAGATAAAACCTTAATAACAACGATAACAAAATCCGGGGGCAATTATATCTGTCACCGGATTTTCTATTTTTTAGAATTCGATGCCAAAAGCTGTCCCTCATTCAGAAAGGTAGTCGCTCAAGCGCTTGCTGAACTCTTTTGCGGAGTCATAACCCATTGTTTTAAGCCTGAAGTTTCTCGCCGCGACTTCCACCACGATAGCCATGTTGCGGCCGGGTCTGACCGGCATCAATATTTTCGGTATATCAACACTCAGAATATTTATCTTTTGCTCTTCAAGTCCGAGCCTGTCATACGCCTTTCCGTCCTGCCAAAGCTCCATTTCAATAACAAGGTCAACGGATTTTTCGAGTATGATAGCTCCCGCACCGAACATATGCCGAACGTCGATTATGCCTATGCCCCTGATTTCCGTCAAGTATCTCGTCTGTTCGGGAGCGCTTCCCGATATCCTGTCATCTGCGACTCGCGTTATCTCAACCACGTCGTCGGCAACAAGCCTGTGCCCTCTTTTTACGAGTTCAAGCGAAGTTTCGCTTTTACCCAAACCGCTGTCGCCCATAAGCATAACGCCCACGCCGTATACGTCCAGCAGCACTCCGTGGCACGTTATGGTCGGAGCGAGTTTTCGGTACATATAGTTGGAAGCCTCTCTTATGATATGAGTGGCGGTTTTGCTGCTTAAAAAAACAGGAACGCCGTGTTCTTTCGCACAAAGGAGAAAAGCTTCCGGCGGGCGAAGGCTGCGCGTGCAAATAACGCAGGGCGGTTGGTAGCTCATGTATTTGCTCATCCGTTCAGACAGCGTATCCTCCGATAGCTCCCAAAGATAGTTCATCTCGGCATTGCCTATCAACTGGACGCGCTCATGCGCGAAATGCGTAAAATATCCCGTAAACTGAAGTCCGGGACGATAGGTATCGCTGCTTTGTATCGTGAGAAAGCCCCTGCCGGGAACAAGGCACTCAAGATCCAACTTGTGCAAAAACTCATCATTTTTGATAGTAACGCTCATTCTGTCCCTCCCAGCAAGCAGTTGTTTATAAGCCACGCAACGCCGTCGTCATCGCAACCGGGGGTAATCACGTCCGCGATCGCCTTTATTCTCGGCTGTGCGTTTCCGACGGCGGCGCCGAGCCCCGCCCATTCGATCATTTCCTCATCCAGAGTATTATCACCGATGGCAGCCGTTTCGTCCCGGCGGACATCCATGATCTCGCAGAGCTTTGCGAGGGCTGTGCCTTTGTTCGAGCTTATATGGTTAAATTCAATAAAAGTAGGCTTGGATGCGCTTACCTTTATGCGTCCGTCAAAGTGCTTTTGAAGCTCCGGGATAAGTTTTTCTACCCTCCCGGGTTCGGCGAACATCAGCACCTTCGGCACATTGTCCCATTTCTTTTTTCGTATGTCAGGATCGACCGTGTGCGGGATCTTAAGAGCTTCCGCGTAAGAAATAGCGACCGCGTTCTCCCGCTCATATACTATACCGCTGCCCTGATAGATTTGAGCATGCAAAGACAGGCTTACAGCCATTTCCAGTATTTCCTGCACCTGCTCGTTTTCAATGCTCGTTGTATGTAATATTTTGCCCGTTCGGGTATCGGTGATCATAGCCCCGCCGAAATTTATAATAGGGCCTTTAATGTTAAGCGCCTTCCATATATTTTGGGATCCCAGCGGATTGCGTCCCGTCGCTATCGTCACGAATACTCCTGCTTCCTGAGCTTTTCGTATTGCCTGCATATTGCAGGCAGAAATTTCGGATGTGCCGCTGAGCAGCGTATCGTCTATATCCATCGCCAGAATTTTATATTTCATAATACCCCTCTGCCAACCAAATATAAAAAGCCTATCACAGCGATTTTCAACTGTCAATCATGCGGAAATGATCGTACACGGCTTTCGCAGCGGGCCGCGTCATTCCTTTTACGGCGGCGAGCTCTTCAACGCTTGCCGCTTTTATTTTGTCAATGGTCAGAAATGCGTCAAACAATGCGCGCTTTCGGCTGCCGCCGATGCCCTCTATCCCGTCAAGCCTTGAAAACAGTGCGCTTTTCGCTCTTATGCTGCGATGATACATAATTGCGAAGCGATGCGCTTCGTCTCTGAGCCGCTGCAAAAGGTGCAATGCGGGATCGCTTCGGGAAAGAACCAGCGGTTCGGGACTGTTCGGGAGAATGATATGCTCATTGCGCTCGGCGAGACCGATTGCCGGAATATCCGGAATGCCGAATTTCTCAAGTACCGAAAGGGCGATATTCAGCTGCCCGCGCCCGCCGTCCACCACCAGAAGGTCAGGAAGCTCTGAAAACTTGTCGTCTCCTTCACGCGCCTTTTCGAACCTCCTTGTCAGCATTTCCTCCATGGCGGCCAAATCGTCGCCCTCCGTCTGCGTTTTTATCCGGAATCTTCTGTAATTTTTAGGATCCGGCTTCCCTTCGGAAAAAACGACCATGCAGCCAACCGTGTCCGTTCCGTGAATATGAGAATTGTCATAGCATTCTATGCGGCCAAGATAGTTCTCGCTGCCCACTATCGATCCGATTTGTGCCAGAGCGCCCCCTGTCCGTTCCCATTCACGGCGCTTGAGTTCGCTCGCTTTTGACAGGTAATCCATGCCGTTGCGGTATGCCATCTCGGTCAGCTGTCTTTTATCTCCGCGGAGCGGCACGACAAGGCGTACCTTCGAGCCCCTTTTACACGACAGCCATTGAGCGATCTGTTCGGCCTCGGGTATTTCGGTGCGAACAAGTATTTCTTTGGGAATGAATCCAATGTCCGAATAATATTGCTTTATGAACGACTCGAGCACATCGCCGTCCGGTTCGCCTTCGGCGGCCATTTCGTAATGCTCCGTTCCGATAACTTTACCGCCTCTCATAAAAAGCGCGAACACAAGAACCGACGTCTCATCTCTCGCAAGCGCAAATACGTCGCGCTCGGCATAAGAAGGGGCGATGACCTGCTGTTTTTCACCTATGGCTTTTATGGAGTATATTCTGTCGCGAAGCTTCGCTGCCCGCTTGAAATCCAAATTGTCCGAAGCGGTCTGCATTTGTTCCGTCAAATCAGCGAGGACTTGACCGGTATCCCCTTCCAAAAAGGAACATATACAGTCAAGCAGCCGGTGATATTCTTCACGCTTTACGCTTCCGGTGCACGGCGCGCAGCACCTGCCTATATGATACATCAAGCAGGGCCGCTCCCGCTTAACAATCGCTTTTCGGATGTCTTTTTTGCAGTGACGAACGGGAAAATGCTCCCGCACCACTCCGAGAGCATCCCGAAGCGCAATTGCCGATAAGTACGGACCGAGATACCTTGCCCCGTCGTCCTTGATTCTCCTGACTACCTCAAAGCGCGGAAAATCCTGCTTCAAATCAACACGGATGTACGGAAAATGCTTGTCATCCTTTAGAAGAATGTTGTACCTGGGTTTGAATTCCTTGATGAGATTGCACTCGAGCGTCAACGCTTCCGCCTCATTGGCGGTAAGCACATATTCAAAGTCCTCTATATGGGCGACCATTGCCCGGACTTTCGGAAGCTGATTTTTTGCGGAATTAAAATACTGACGCACCCGGTTTTTTAAACTGACCGCTTTGCCGACATAGATTATCTCATTAAGGGCATTATACATTTTATAAACGCCCGGCGCGTCCGGCAGAAGTTTTAACTTGTCCTTGATCTTTTCATTCATGCATCCATTATAACACGCGGGAACCGCTTTCGCATTCCGTCCGTTTATTTAATGACCGGGGAGGTGCAAAAAATGTTGAGAGTAATGAGGATTATGATCGCTCTGTTTCTATCGGTTGTTTTTTTGACCGGGTGCGCTCGCGTACAAAATGACGATTACGATTCCGGACTCGGGATAATCGACGTAAAAGCCGCCGAGCTTCCGAAAGGGATTCCGGATGATTCTCTGATAAAAAGCAACAACGCATTCGGACTGAAACTCCTTGATCAGCTCGGAGACGACTGGACGGGTGCATATTCTCCCGCATCGCTTGCAATGGCGCTTCAGCTGACCATGTACGGAGCCGACGACACGGCGAGGGCTGCCATGCGGCAAGCGATGGGCATCAGCCTTGACCAGCCCGAAATCGATTCCGGAAACGGCAAACTCCTATCCATATTGAATGACACGAAGGGTGTATCCGTCGTGAACGCTGTATTTGCCAGCGACGATTGCGAAGTGAAGGAAGAATTTATAAAAGCGGCCGCCGATTATTACCGGGCGGCGGCGGGCAGACTGGATTTCGACGATAAGGATAAAGTGTTGAAAACCGTAAATGACTGGGTAAGCGAGAATACCTCCGGAAGGATCAAGGAGCTTTTGACCGATCTTAATCCGGATGCGCAGATGATACTGCTGAACGCTTTGGATATGGATCTGAAATGGCAGAATGCGTTTCAATCGCACAGAACTGCCGAATCTGACTTCTTCGGCTTGAAGGCAACCGTAAAAGCGGACCTTATGAGTATGGACGGAAGCTTCCGCTATCTTAAAAAAGACGGCGGCCAGGTCTTGATGCTCCCTTATGAAAACAACGAATACTTCATGGCGGTCTATTTGCCAAAAGAAGGCCTATCCCCGGCGGAATATCTCATAAACTCAGATTTCCTATGGGAAGAGCTTGAAGAACGCGAAGGAACGCTGTATCTTCCGAAAGCGGACATCGAAACAAAATTCAGCGCGGTGGACGCGCTCAAAGCGATGGGGATGAGCGACGCTTTTCTCGGTGGGAGGGGCAGCTTCCCCGGGCTCTTGAGCGTTAAGAGCGGAGATCCCGCGCGCATCGGCCAGGTCGTTCACGCGGCAAGGCTGACGGTCGGCGAGGAAGGCACCAAAGCGTCCGCCGCGACGGCTGTTGAAATCGTTACAGAGAGCGCAGTTATGCCGCCCGAAAATGCGTTTATAATGCGCTGCGACAGGCCGTATGCTATGCAAATAATCCATTCTGATACGGGAGCCGTTATGTTTACCGCGATCGTCAACGATCTGGAAGGATGATCGATTTGTCATTTAAAAAGTCCCTTCGGGACTTTTCAGCGTATCGAAGTAGTCTGTACAGACTTCTTCGAGTTCTACACGTCCCGTCAAACAAAGGTTTCACTCGACCTAAAATCATTCCAGGCGGCCCGAGCGAAAAGGTTTTAGCGTGGGCGTGCAAAGTGAACGGTATCGATTTACAGCCGGCTTTCCGGAACAGGTTCGGATAACGTTTCGTTTCAATCGGTATGACGTTGTGGTATAATATGTATAATCGGGTTTTTCAGAGGATCCGGATATGCTGATGAATATTCTTTCGGTTTTATTTTTCTCGGTATTTTTGCTTTGCGGATATTATTTATCAAAGCTGCTTTTTTCGGGTCAAAAGCTGCTTGTCCTTATATGGTTCGGCGGCGTGTTCGGACTTGTCATGCTGATGTGGCTCCCTGCCCTTTTTGCCTTCGTTGTGGGCTTTACTCCGGCTGCGCAGCTGCTTGCACTGGGTCCAGTCCTTCTTATCGGCGGCTTAAGCTTTATTAAAGGCACAAAAGCATTCGAAAAACCCGAGTTTGACCGCAATGACAAAAAAGCCGCGTATGTTTTGATACCCCTCTTTTTGGTCGGTTTCTATTTATTCCTGACGCATACTATAGAGCCCGCGGGCGACGGATCGCTCCATGTCGGCCAGTCTACATTCGGAGACCTCAGCCTGCATCTCGGCCTCGTGACCAGCCTTAGTGGTCAGGGTACATTCCCCCCGGTATATTCGATTTTTCCGGATACTTTGGTCGGTTATCCTTTTCTTTGCGACAGCGTCAGCGCCACTTTTTTGGCATTGGGAGCGTCATTGAGGTTTTCCATGCTTCTGCCGTCCGTAGCCGCATACGCGCTTGTGCTTATCGGCGTGTGGAATTTCTTTAATGACTGGCTCAAAAAAGGAAACGCTGCTATACTTGCGCTGCTTTTTTTCTTTATCGGCGGAGGTTTCGGTTTCGCTTACTTTTTCGATCTTGCAAAAAGCGGTCACCTCAGCCTTGAGCGTATATTTACGGGATTTTATCAGACGCCGACCAACATTCCGAGCATCGGGCTGCGCTGGGTAAACCCGATTGCCGATATGCTCGTTCCCCAGCGCGCAACGCTTTTCGGTTGGACAGTATTGTTCCCGTGCCTTTTCCTCCTTCGCCGCGCTGCATTCGATGACGGAGATTCCCGGCGCTATTTTGCGGTGCTGGGCGTCCTTGCAGGGAGCCTGCCTTTAATCCATACTCATTCCTTTCTCTCGCTCGGCATAGTAAGCGCCGTGTACCTTTTCGATTCGCTGTGGCATATTGGCAGGCAAAGATTTAAAGGATGGGTTATTTACGCTGTTATTGTTGCGGTATTGGCTTCTCCTCAACTTTTTGCATTCACGTTCAGGCAGGCGCAAAGCTTTTTGAAATTCCATTTCAACTGGGCAAACGACACCGACAGTTACCTTTGGTTTTACATTAAAAACCTTGGATTGATATTTCTGTTTTTGCCCGCCGCATTTATCATGGCGGATAATAAGGATAAGCGGATTTACATCGGCGCGCTTTTTGTGTTTGCGGCGGCGGAACTTATTCAATTCCAGCCGAACCCTTACGATAACAATAAGCTCCTTTTCGTCTGGTTTGCGTTTACCTGTGGATTGATTGCAAAAGAGCTGTGCGTTATCGAAGAAAAGCTCAAAGGCCTTCGCGGACTTGCCGTTCTATGCGCTACCGTGCTTATTCCCGTATTCATTTCGGGTCTTTTGACGCTCGGCAGGGAGATTGTTTCCGATTATGAACTGTTCGGAGCGAATCAGGTAGAAGCGGCAGCCTACATCAATGAGAATGCGGAAAAGGACGCGACTGTGCTCACAGCGTTCAACCACAATAACGCGGTGGCGTCGCTTACCGGCCGAAATATCGTCTGCGGCACGGACACTTTTTTATATTTTCACGGCTTGGATACCGCAAAGCGCCGCGCGGATGTCAACGATATGTTTGCCCGGCCGGACTCTTCACAAGAGCTGTTTGAAAAATATGATGTGGATTATATTTATGTAGGAAGTTATGAACGGCAGGAATTCGACGTCAACGAATCCTATTTCAGCCGTCATTTCATCAAGGCATATGAAAACGAGGAGGTTACGATTTACAGTATAAAGCGATAAAAGCATATCCTTTCATGATTGTGTATCGGTACCGGCGGTTATAAGCTATCCATGCGTTATTCACAACAAAATCCGCCCATTCATATATTATAGAAACAACATATACCAAAAAACCGGTGTATACACAATCTATAAAGGAGATGGATGTCAATGAGTCAAAATTCGGATTTTTTACAACGCGGTCATGATCTAGAAGATCATATCGGCGAAACCGTAACGATATTCACTACAAGCGGAGGAGAGTCAGGCAGCGGTTTCACGGGAGTGATCATCAATGTGAATGATGACTTCGTGCGTCTCGTAACCCGAATCGGGCCTCCGCCGGGCTGCGCGCTCGGAAACGCTTGCTGCGACAGGTTCAACAGAAGATTCCATGACCGCTTTGACAGAGGTTTTGTGCGTTCCGTAGGCTCGGTCATAGTTATTCCGCTTGACAGGATTGCGGCAGTCGTGTTCAACTCAGTCTGATAACATAAGGATCAATGCCCCCTTCGCCGGGGGCATTTGAAAGTGTCGAAGAAGTCTGAATAGACTTCTTCGAATTCTACACGCTTTGCCTAAAATCTAAGATTTCCGAGCGGCAAAGCGCGCAAAGTACGAAATCCATACGGATTTCATCCGTTTCACCGTACGTGCCGCTGAAGCCGGATTTATAATCAAGGGGTTGCGACCCCTTAATAATCCCAAAGCAGGTTTTTAGGCAATATGCAATGCTCCCTTAATCGGGCATTTTTATGCTTATATGCAGGGAATTGCTCCAAAACACAACGAAAAAAGGTGCCGTTCGCACCTTTCTGATCGCCTTTTTTACGAATACAATATCCTGCCGCAATTTTCACATTCTACCAAATTGCCGCCCGTGGTGATTTTTCTTATCACGGCGGTAGGCAATGACATATTGCAGCCGCTGCACTGATTGTTTTCAACCCTCGCAATGGGTATTGCATGGTTTAATTTTACCTGTTTATATCTTGCCAGCAATTCAGAAGGCACGTCTTTTTGCCGGTTTTTGATTTCCGCTTTGGCCTTGTCCAGAGCTTCCCGCCTCTCTTCCAGTTCCTTTTCGCATACGGCGCGCGCTTCGTCGTATTCTTTTTTAGCTTTACCGGCTTTGCTCCAGGTCTCCTTGAAATTCTCCTCCGCCTTTTCCAGCCAAATGAGAGTGTCATACAATTCCCTGCGTGAACCGGTAACCTGCTCGAGAAGGGATTCGAATTCACGCCTTGATTCCCTGATTTCTTCGGCCGTGCATTCAGGATCGCTTTCCATTATGCTAAACTCAGCAAGCTCTATCTCGTATTGTTTTTCAAGCGCCTCAAACTGTTCCGATATCTTTTCCACGATCTCTTTATGCGCTTCGATGTCCTTCTGCATATGAGACAGAGTGCTCTGCTGCTTCTTCAGGAACTTATGCAGTTTATTTAATTTTATCCTCGCCGGGGTGGATTTGATTTCGGCCTCGAGCTTGTCGAGCGCCAATTCCGCCTCCTGATACTCCCATAGCTTATCGAGATTTCCCATTACAACCTCCGTCATTCCTAATACACAAAAGGCATCATACACACCAAATAGGCGCTGTTTCCGCAAGTGTCAAATTATATTCTATACCAGATGAATGGGCTTGTAAATATTCAATGAGGGGCATCAATATGATGCGCTCCGTTTCATAATGACCCGCATCGATTACAGATATACCCAAAGACAGAGCTTCCAGCGCCCTGTGATGCCTGATTTCGCCGGTAACAAGCACGTTTGCGCCGGCGTCCGCAGCAGCCTGGATATCGCCGTCCCCCCCGCCTCCGATGACCGCCGCAGTTCGCACAACAGAATTCGTGTCACCGACTATGCGAACGGATGTTTCCAGCTTTTGCGCGACCAGCTCCGCAAATTCGTGAAGGCGTACTTCGGGAAGGTCCCCGACCCTTCCGATGTTTTCGGGAGGAAGCATACGGGTGCCGCTTAATCCCAGCCGCCCGGCAAGTACGTCGTTTACGCCCCCTTGCGCTCGGTCCAGATTGGTATGCGCGCAATATAAGGCGATCCCGTTTTGAATCAAAATATAGGCGGCTTTGGTTTCGGGACTGTCCGGCAAAATTCTCTTAATCCCCTTAAAAAATAACGGGTGGTGCGTTAAAACCAAATCCGCTCCCGTGTCCGCCGCTTCCTGAGCGACTTTTTCCGTGCAGTCGAGAGCCACAAGCACGTTTTTGATCTCCCGCCGCTTTGTCCCGATCAGCAGACCTACGTTATCATATTCAAGCGCAAGAGAAGGAGGCGCGTACTCCTCCATTAAGGCGACAAAATCAAGAAGTTTCATATTCTCCCTCCTCAATCAACGTCAATAATTCCTCGAGACATACTGTTTGTTCTCTGAGATACCCGGCGGAATCAGGAGCAGTTTCAAGCCGCCTTTTGTTTCCGGCCAGCAATTTCTTAATATACGCAGAAAGAAGCGGATCCTCCTTTTCATACGTTACCCAACCGACCTTGTACAGCTTGTCCGGCCAGCCCGCGGGTTTTCTTTCGGGTTCACCGCTTGACGCGCACAGCAGCTGATAAAATCTTCCCGCATCCCGGATGAGAGTTTCATCCATAATACGATAACCGTTATTATTAAGGTAATATCTGAGCTGCTCTTCACCGCGCATCGGCTGCATGACGATCCTGTTCGCGGCCCTTGCAACCAGCTCGTCCCTGATTAGTATATCCGTAATCAAGCTTCCGCCCATTCCGGCTATCGCAATGGCATCCGCTTCCCCCGGCTTCAACACTTTAAGCCCTTCTCCCAAACGAAATAACAGCCTGCCGTCCATCCCGCATTTTTGCGAAAGCTGCATTGCTTTCTGCAGCGAATCGCCGCTGACGTCGGACGCTATGACCCTTTTGCACAATCCGCGCTGCAAGAGCGCTATACCGAGCCGCCCATGATCGCACCCTATATCCGCTATGCAATCGGCGCCCGCTAACATGGAGGCTGCGGCTTCCAGTCGCGGGCGCAACGCAATCATAATTTAATGCCGGGGAACCGGCTCAATTTTAAATCGTTCATATTTCTCCTCTGTATTATTTTATCAGACAAAGGAAAACGGCACAACCGTATTTGCCTGTGG
Source organism: Firmicutes bacterium ADurb.Bin182 (assembly GCA_002070205.1). Taxonomy (GTDB): domain Bacteria; phylum Bacillota; class Clostridia; order Christensenellales; family CAG-138; genus MWCU01. The sequence continues at coordinate 27,450 of MWCU01000048.1, forward strand.
CTTTATATCAATGCTTTCACGGTTCTTCAGCCCGCTGCGGATACCTCCTTGACAAGCTCTGCGTACTCGTATGTGATATCAAGGTGAGTGTACTTCATCTGAGAAGAAAAATCTATAAAACTTTCCGTATCGTATTTTTCAAGTTCCTCCAAAGACGCTATGTATTTCTCGTAGCATTTTTTAACAAGACCGAGCACGGCCCCGTCCGCCTTTGAAGCCAGAATATATTCCCCGGCGCTTCTCAGTTCCGAGAGTATCTCACCCGCGGCAGTTCTGCCCTGCTCCGGCGTTTGCTGCTCTTTGTCAAACAGTATCACAAAGTCGTTCATCTTTGCCTGCGCCTCGCTGAGCCCCCTGAACCCGGCTTTGACCCTTGCAAGCTGATCCTCTCCCGCAGTTACCTCAAAAGGAGTCTCGGGCGCATGGAGTTCATATACGGCGGTGTCAAGCCCATCCTTAGCCAGCTGGTCGCGAACCGTTTGCAAACTGTTCCTGTCCTTGTAACAGGAAGCTATTACGCGGTATTTGCCCGCATCCTCAATTATGTAGCCTCCGGCTCCCCGGGCTTTCAGTTCATCCGCCTGGGCTTTCGCATTTTCCATTGAGGAAAACACTCCCATTTGCAGCATATAGGAATCTATTCCCGGCAGTATGACTTGCTCTGCCTTGGCATTCGTATCCCCCGGAATGGTCACCTCTGCTGCCGGAGTCGTCTGCGGAGGGGTTTCCTCGCTTTTTTTACCTAAATTATCGATTGCCGTAAACAGCGGAGCCATAATGTTTTTTGCTATCCAGGTCCCCGCAGCGGAAGCGCTCACGATATAAATGACCGCAGCGGCAATCAAAAGAACCGCTACAACACGTCCCGCCCCGCCGCCTGTATTTGAGCGCCGCCTGCTCCTTCGCCTTCGGTACTCCATATAAACGCCCCCTTGTGACCCGATTATATATATAGGTATGATGGGACAGGCGGTTTTATTCTTGTCATCATTATGCCTTACAGCCAGGAAGCGGGATAAATATCAGCCGTCCCAGTGTCGCAGCCTTCGGAGTTGTTCAGCACCATCAGCGGCAGATAACGCTCCACCCTTTTTTTCTCAGGATTAGATGTTGAGAAAATGACTCCCGCGCCCGAGACGAATACTCCGAATTCGGCCATTAATTCCTCAAGCCCCTTTGCGGTCCCGCCCCCTTTCATAAAATCATCTATAATAAGTGCCCGCTGCCCTTTTTCCATGAGGCGGCGGGAAAGGGACATAGTTTGCATCCTGTTTGATGAAGACGCGTAATTTATGGTGACCGACGATCCCTCCGCCGCTGTATGATTCCTGCGCGCAGTAATTAAAGGCACGCCCAATGCCTGCGCAGTCATAAGCGCGATGGGAACTCCCATCGACTCGACTGTTACAACCACATCCACCGAAAGCTTATAAAATTGCTTGGCAAATATCTCACCCATTCGCGACATGATCTCCGGCTTTGAAAGCAAATCCGCGATATACAAAAAGCCGCCGGGCAATTTGCGCTCCGGTACGCGAAGGACGGTGCATATGCGGCCGATAAAAGCCCTGTCCGCTTCATCACTGTAAAAAGGAAGGAACCTGACGCCCCCCGCCGAGCCGTTGACCGTCTCAACAATACCCCGCCCGTAGCGGGATGTCACTCCCCGCAAAATCGCAATGTCTTCGCTTAAAGAAGATTTCGCGCATCCGAACTGCTCAGCAAATTCGCCGAGAGAAATAAGCCTGTTCGGACGGGCGCATAATTCCCTCATAATGGCCGCCACGCGTTCGCAGCGTTTAGCCTTCTCCAATACTCTCACCCCGCATTCTAAATATGCAAAACCGGCTCAGCAGGTAATAGTTCGACATTCTTCAAACGTTGCGGACTTGTTCCGCAGCGTTTATCCTTCTCCAATACTCTCACCCCGCATTCTACAAAACCGGCTCAGCAGGTAATAGTTCGGCATTCTTCAAACGTTGCGGACTTGTTCGCAGCGTTAAGCCTTCTCCGATACTCCAACCCGGAATTCTAAATATGCAAAACCGGCTCAGCAGGTAATAGTTCGGCATTCTTCAAATGTTGCGGACTTGTTCCGCAGCGTTTAGCCTTCTCCGATACGCCCACCCGGAATTCCATGCTCCTTATAATTTAAGTCCTGCGCGGCCCAAAACCCGCCGATAATATTCGCTCATCCGATTTTCCCGTAAAAATAAGCCGGATATATATTTAATTATAAACATATATCCGGCCGATTACAATGAATCAAGGTCAATTGTTCGTATTTTATAACTGGTCCGTGTGCTTTATAACAGCTGATTCGGATGCGGGAACCATCCGAATTCAAGTATCAATCTCGGCGTATTATTGCTATCCGGGGATTTTCCCGCTTCCCAGCAGCGGCATATACTCAACCTCTTCACCGGGTACATTCCACTGATCCTCTGGGATCTCCTCAGGAACGGTAGCAAGTTCCTCTTCAGAAGGAACAAATTCCGGACCGTTAAATACGGGTGGGACCAAAGCGGTAGGAACGGGGCTGTATACCGGCTTAGCCTTAACAAGCTGAGAAGGCTGGTTTTCCCTGTTATCTTCTTCCATAAGCTTTACCTCCTTGTTTAGAAGTATATTATTCCGTTCCGCTAAAATTCGTCAAAGCCGGTGCATACCCCTCGCAGAATATTCCCATTTTGCTCACAGGCTATTCCGTGCCGGCGGGTTTTAATTAACGGGACTGAGACGCTTCTCGCCGCAAGCCGCGCTTGCCTTCAAGCAGCGCGAATCATCCGTATGGAAGCGCTGTTGTCATAAGCGGATTGAAAGGTTTAGTACTGGTCGCTGTCGTCAAAGAACTTTACTATGCCGTTAAAAATCCCTCTCGCGCATTCATTCTGGTATGAGTCGCGATTCAGCTTTAAATCGTCCCCGATGTTGGACAGGTATCCCATTTCAAGGGTGATGACGGGGACTCGCGACCAATTAAAGCCTGTCTGGTCAGACCGATACCAAAGCGAATTGTTTTTGGCATTCGTAGCTTCACAGAAGGAATCGAGCACCGCTTCGCCCAAAGCTTTGCTTTTATAATGGATTCCGGGATTCGATCTTTTGGAAGGAGAAACCACCCTCGCTCCGCTGAATCGGCCCGAATTCGAATAGTCGCAATGCAGCCTCAGCCAAACATCGGCTCCCGCATTATTCATCATTTGCGCGCGTTCCCTGTTTGACAGGCGAACGTGATTTGAAACCCTTGTCATAACCACTTCCGCACCGGAATCCCTCAAAAGATCGGCAAGCTTCAGCGCAACCGCAAGAGTAATCTTATATTCTTCGTTCCCCGTCTTAACGCCTTTCGACCCTTCGCTCATTCGAGCTTTCGTTCTTGCGCTTTCCGGACCGATCGCTTCGTGTTCATCGTCTTTATATTCCTGATGCCCCGCATCGATGCCGATTATCCTGCCGCTTAACAAACCGGTTCTTTCAAATTGGGTTTCAAGACCGGACTGAATATTTTTTGCTTCTGTCACAACCGAGTTATAGGCCTCCAAAGTCTTCGGCCCAAACTTGCCGTCAGCTTTTACGCCAAGGTATTTCTGAAGTTTTTTCACGGAAGCAACCGTTGCCGGTCCGTAGATCCCGTCCACAAGGTCATCATATAAGCCGGCTTCTTTCAGCATGCTTTGAAGCGCTTTCACGTCATCTCCGTAAGCTCCGGGATACAGGCTGCCGACATGGAGCTCTGTCAACGCGAGAGCGCCGGAGCCGCACGGCTGAAAGCTTGCCAATAAAAGTATGAATGAAATTGCTGCCGCCAAAAATCTGGTTTTCATTATGCCTCCCGTACAATTCCATATAATTCTATCATTATCCGAGGGCATTGATAAGATAATGTTGATAAACAATTTGTTAATTGAAGCCGGATTCTACTTTCTCAAGCTGATTTGCTCACACATCATAACGAACACGGCGCCTGACATCCAATTCATTGCGTTCTGTATCCCCTGATTTTCCTCCTCGCATGCGCGTTCCGCGTCCCTTATTCCGGTTCTTAAAACGTTGAGCCATGCCAGCGCGAGCCCCTGCTCAGGCTCCGGCAGAAAATGTCCGCACCCGAAAAATTTCCCGGGATCGTGCGACATTTCGTGCAGCGTTTTTAAATCCTTGCCGCCTATCTTCGGCAAAACGGGTTCCGTGCCCTTTACATGCGCGCTCATGACCGCCTTGCAGCATTCGTTGAGTTCCTGCAACCGGGAACACAGCATCGCGTTGCCTTCATTGTAAGCAAGGGCGGCGCAAAAGCAGATATCCGCCATTACGCCGTCCAGCAATCCTCTGAAGACAATTCTTTTATCATCCTTGCGAACCATCGATTCGTTATTGAGGCTGGTATAAAATTGCTGCTTCCCCATTTTTACCCCTTTTGATTTTGTAGTTTTTTGAATTGTAAAACTCCGTCCTCGATAATTATCTGAACCTTATCACCGATTTTCACCCGGCCCGCCAGCAGCTCCTCGCTGAGTGAATCTTCGACCTGCTGCTGTATTGCGCGCCTTAGCGGCCTCGCTCCGTATTGAGGGTCAAACCCCTCTTTGGAAAGATGCTTTGCGGCTTCATCATTGACAACCAACTCGATGCCGCGCTCTTTAAGCCTTTGGATAACGCTGCCCAGCATCAAGGTTACGATCTTATGCGTATGCTCGGGTTCAAGCGGATGGAAAATGATGATCTCGTCAAGGCGATTTAAAAATTCCGGCCTGAATGTTTTTTTCAGCTCATCCAGCATGCTTTCCTTCATTCTTTCATAAGTAAGCTCTCCGCTTTGAGCGCCGAAACCCATTACCTTGTTTTTCATGATCCGCATCGCGCCGACGTTGGACGTCATGATTATTATAGTGTTTCGAAAATCCACGGTCCTGCCCTTGGAGTCGGTCAGCCGCCCGTCCTCGAGCACCTGAAGAAGTATATTGAAAACATCGGGATGCGCCTTTTCGATTTCATCGAACAACAATACGCTGTATGGCTTGCGGCGCACCCGCTCCGTCAACTGCCCGCCCTCATCGTACCCGACGTATCCCGGAGGGGACCCGGTCAGTTTGGATACGGAGTGGGATTCCATATACTCAGACATATCGAGGCGTATCATTGCGTCCTCATCGGAAAACATTGCTTCAGCGAGCGCTTTTGAAAGCTCCGTTTTACCGACGCCCGTCGGTCCGAGAAATATGTAGGAGCCTATGGGACGCCTGGGATCCTTCAGCCCTGCCCTTGCACGCCTTATGGCGCGCGCGACGGCATGCACGGCTTCATCCTGTCCGATCACCCGCTTGTGAAGGGTCTCTTCCAGTTTGAGAAGCTTTTCGGATTCATCCTCCGTAAGCTGCTTTACGGGTATGCCTGTCCACAGGTTTACGATCTGAGCGATATCTTCTTCAGTAACGATGCTTTCTTTGTCCGTGCGTTCCTGTTCCCATGCGGTCCTCAGCCTTTCCATTTCGGCTTTCAGTTTCAGTTCCTCATCCCTTACGGTTGCGGCTTTTTCGAAATTCTGATTTGTGACCGCTTCTTCCTTTTCTTTTCTCAGCGCTTCGATGCGGGCTTCTATCTCCTTCATATCCGGCGGAGAAACATAAGCCTGAAGCTTTACGCGGCTTGCGGCCTCATCCATGAGATCGATAGCTTTATCCGGCAAAAACCTGTCCGATATATACCGATCCGAAAGTTCGACTGCCGCATTTATCGCTTCATCCGTTATGCGGGCTTTATGGTGCGCCTCATAACGGTCGCGCAGACCGAAAAGGATTTGCTTCGCTTCTTCCTTAGTCGGCTCCCCCACCATGACCGGCTGAAAACGGCGCTCAAACGCCGCGTCCTTTTCGATATGCTTTCGATACTCATCAAGCGTCGTGGCGCCGACGACCTGTATCTCCCCTCTTGCCAATGCGGGCTTAAGTATATTGGATGCATCGACGCTTCCTTCCGCCGCACCCGCGCCGACAATCGTGTGCAGCTCATCGATGAACAGTATGGTGTTTTTGTTTTGCGAAAGCTCATTCATTGCGGTTTTGACCCTTTCCTCAAACTCGCCGCGGTATTTTGTACCGGCAAGCATTCCGCCGAGGTCAAGCGCAACCACTCTCTTCCCCTTAAGCAAATCGGGGATTTCTCCCGCGGCTATCTTTTGGGCGAGCCCTTCGATAATAGCGCTTTTGCCGACGCCCGGATCGCCTATAAGTACGGGATTATTCTTTGTTCGGCGGCTCAGAATCTGTACGATCCTCTCGATCTCCTTCGTTCTGCCGATGACCGGATCCAGATCGCCCGCTTTTGCCATTTTTGTAAGGTCCGTGCTGTATTGGTCCAACACGGGCGTATCCTGCTGTGCTCCGCCCCGGGCTCCTTCGGCTGCGGAACTTTCGCCCGAGAGCATTTCAACGATGCTTTTACGCATCTGCTGAAGATCGATTCCAGATTCGATAAGAATTCTTGCGGCCACGCCCTCCTGCTCTCTTATCAAAGCGAGAAGGAGATGTTCGGTGCCGATATAATTATTCTTCAAAGTTTTAGCTTCATATAGGCTCAGCTCAATGATTTTTTTCGTACGCGGCGTATATCCGAAGCTGTCCGTAAAGTGATAATCCCCTCTTCCGACCAAAGCTTCCGCTTTGAGAAGAACGTCCTTTTCGGTGATTCCGAAACGCTGCAAAGCCTTGTTGGCAGCGCCGTCCCTTTCGCGGATCAACCCCAGAAGAAGGTGTTCGCTGCCCACATAATTATGCCCCAGGGATTTAGCGGACTCCTGAGCCAAAGCAAGCGCCCGGCGGGCGCCTTCAGTAAATTTCTCGAACAGATCCATTTTTTACCTCGCAACTTTTTCGCGAACAAGGTTTGCTCGCGCTATGTTCTCTTGTGCCTCACTTAAAAGCTTGCCCTCCCGGGCGCGCAGCGATGCGCTTTGTCCCGCCGTTATCAGCGCGTTCAGTTCCTCATGCGAAATTCCTTCGATAATCCCGCAGCTGACGCCTAATTTCAAGTTGGACATATGTTCCATAAATTCAGGGAGTGCCATTCTGCGCGCATAACGGCACAAACCGAACGAGCGGGACACCAAATCCGCCAATTCAACGGGACCTTTTTCGTTTATTTTATTCCTTACTTGTTCCTCCTGTTCGCAAAGCCTGCTTATCGTATCCGTCAGATTTGCGATTATCTCATTCTCGGAAAGGCCGAGCGTCATTTGGTTGGAAAGCTGGTATATATGGCCCGGCGCCGCGCTTCCTTCACCGTAAAAGCCTCTGACGGCGATACCGAATTTGCTGAGTGCCGCCAATATCTGCTCCGACTGCTTAGCGAGCGAGAGCGCGGGCAAGTGAACCATCGCAGAGGCCCTCATGCCGGTTCCGACATTAGTCGGGCAGGCGGTCAAAAAGCCTAATTGGGCATCGAACGCATATTCAAGTTTTTTTGATATAATCGAATCCACGCCTGAACTCAATTCATCCGCCCGTTCAAGGTCCAGCCCCGGCAGTATGCATTGGATCCTGATGTGGTCTTCTTCATTTACCATTATCGATATACTTTCGTCTTCATTCAAAAGCAAAGCGCCTTTTGCGCTTTTGGCAAGATCGATGCTGCATAAATGCCTTTCAACAAGCAGCAGCCGGTCATTATCGCCCACATCCACCATACGAAGCAGTTTATATTCGCCGTTTGAGTTAATTGCTTCGTTTACTCTGTTGATGAGCAGATCGGCCTGTTCCAGGCTCATATTATGCACAAAGGGCAAATCCTTTACATTTCGGGCCAGCCTGACTCTGCAGCTGATGGTTTCATTGGTTAAGGGCATCAGGACCCGTCTTCCTTTCCGACAGAGATTTTATCTGATCGCGCAGCTCGGCCGCGCGCTCGTATTCCTCATTGTTTACGGCTTGCGCAAGCTCGGCCTTGAGCCGGGCGATTATATCCGGTTCTTTCGGCTCGCGTTTGGACGGGATCCTTCCCGTATGTTCGGTCCTCCCGCCCTGCGCTCTTTTTATTATTCCGAGCAATTCTTCCCTATGCTCATTGTAGCAATTCGGGCAGCCCAATAAACCCGATTCATAAAACTGTACCATATCGGTTCCGCAAGAGCATTTGTGAGCGGATATGATGTCGTTTTCCTTGCCGAAAAGCATTCCCAGCAATGCGGGAAACGAATCAAACTTGAACCCGACTTGCCTTGCGCACTCGGCACACAAATACTGCTCGCGCTTTTGCCCGTTTTTTATGACAACCGAATGGACCGTTGCCGGGTTCTTTTTGCAGCTTTCGCATAACATAAATTATTCCTCCAATTGATATTATAGGCATTGCTGCGTGATTATGCAACGAAAGCCGCGTGTACACTTAGGATAGTTTGTGAAAACAAGGTGAAAATACACCTCAAAATATGCTAAAATGATTGTTGGCGCAGTTCTTCGGGTTATCATATATATGATAATAGAATCAGGACCGGTTATCCTGATATGCTGAAAACGGAGTGGAAATAATGATCTATTTGGATAACAGCGCTACCACCTGCACGCTGGATGAGGCTGCGGACACCGCCAAACTGTATATGTGCGCGAGGTTTTTCAACACGTCAAGCGCTTATCAGCCTGCAGTGGAGGCTGACAGGGACGTACAGGCCGCAAGAGCCCGGCTGGCGGAATGCTTACAGGCAGACAAGGATGAAATCATCTATACATCCGGAGGAACCGAAAGCAACAATATGGCCGTGTACGGCGTTTTGAACGCTCGCAGGGGGGGCAGGCTTGTTGCCGGCATAACCGAACATCCTTCGGTATATGAGGTTGCGAATTCACTGCGGCAAAAAGGAGCCGAAGTGGACTTTGTGCCTGTAACCGATTCGGGAAGCGTCGATATGGCATATCTGGAAAGCGTCCTTAAAAATGATACGGCGCTTGTGAGCCTGATGCATATAAACAATGAAACGGGAGCGGTCAACGACCTCGGCGCAATTTATAAACTGATTAAGTCCCGGGCGCCGCGCGCGGTTTTTCACGCGGACGGGGTGCAGGCTTTTTGCAAAATGCCGTTCAAAAATCCCGAATGCGATCTGTATTCGATAAGCGGTCATAAATTTCACGGCCCGAAGGGCATCGGCGCGCTTTATATTCGGAAAGGCACCCGGTTTACCGGCTCTCTGGCAGGCGGCGGTCAGGAGCGCAATTTAAGGTCGGGTACAACAAACACGCCGGGAATCATGGGCATGGACGCGGCGCTTTCATTCTACCGCGATTATCAGCAGGATGCAATTGCCAAAATGCGTGCATGCAAATTGAGACTGGCAAAAAATTTGATGGAAGTCGACGAGGCTGTCATAAACGGACCTATGCCGGACGAGGGCGCGCCCCATATACTCAACGTATCCTTTATGGGCGTCAAGGGCGAAGTATTGCTTCATGCGCTGGAGGAGTTCAAAATATATGTTTCGACCGGATCCGCATGCTCTGCGCATAAAAAAGGCAAAAACCGGGTACTTGAGTCAATGGGGATAAAAGGGCCGCGGCAGGAAGGCGCGATCAGATTCAGTCTGTGTCCTTTCAACACACTGGCCGAAATGGACGAAACCGCGCTTGTCATTAAAGAGCAAGTGAAGTATTTAAGAAAATTCAAAAGAAGGTAAAGGATGCTTATGGAGGATGTATTGCTGATAAGGTACTCGGAAATCCATTTGAAAGGACTGAACAGGCCTTTTTTTGAGCGCAAACTCATAGAAGGAATAAAGCGCGCTCTTAACAACCATAAGGTATATGTTATAAGGGAGCAGGGGCGCATATATGTAAAAGGCCTCCGGCAATGCGAAACAGACGAGGCGATCGATAAATTAAAGCGCGTTTTCGGGATACATTCGGTAAGCCGCGCAAAGGTTTTCAAAAAGGATTGGGATACTATCTGCGCCGGCGTGACCGGGATGGTTGAACGACTGCTTAATGAGCGGGATTGCGCGACGTTCAAAGTAGCTGCCCGAAGGTCGGACAAGCAGTTTCCCCTCAATTCCGATCAAATCAACAGAAAACTGGGAGAACTGCTTTTGTCGCGCTTTTCAAAACTGAAAGTCGATGTTCACGATCCGGATTTTATTATAGGCGTCGAAGTCCGGGACGAAGTATACGTGTATACCGGCGAAACCGGATGCAGCGGTGGTATGCCGACAGGCACGGCAGGGCGGGTTGTACTGTTGATTTCCGGCGGCATAGACAGTCCGGCGGCGGGATTCATGCTCGCAAAGCGAGGCGCGGAACTCAGCGCCGTTCACTTTTACAGCTTTCCGTATACAAGCGAACGCGCAAAGGACAAGGTCATCGAGCTGACCCGGCTGCTGTCTCTGTATGCCGGCACCATCAAGCTCCACCTGGTGCCTTTTACGGAAATACAAACCGCCGTTTACGAAAAATGCCCTTCAAAGGAGACTACGGTTTTGATGCGCAGGCAAATGATGAAAATTGCCGAAATGATAGCGCATGAGGATGGCGCAAAAGCGCTTGTAACGGGCGAATCTCTGGGCCAGGTGGCAAGCCAGACCCTCGAAAGCCTTGCGGCAACGGACGATGCCGTTAAGATCCCTGTCTTCAGGCCGCTAATCGGTTTCGATAAGGATGATATCATGGATTTGGCGCGCAAAATCGGAACTTATGAAACATCCATATTGCCGTATGAGGATTGCTGCACTGTTTTCGTACCGCGCCATCCGGTCACCAGACCTTCCGTCGATTCTGTCAGGGCAAGCGAAAGTGCGGCGGATTTTGAGGATTTGAACGTTCATGCTCTCGCTGAAAGAGAAATCCTGAACATTGGCTGACACCTTAACGATTTATTTACACAAGCCGTCCTCAACAATGATATAATTCAATTGAATATGAAGAAACTGCTTTATATTTTAGTGTTGAGCCTTATGCTGTACGGCTGCGCCGCACAGCCGATTGAACTTGCGGAAATAGAATCCGATGAAGCGGAAACGCTCATTCAAAATTTGTCCGCCTCCCCCTCGCCCGCCGTCAGCGAAACGATTTACGGGCCGCTTTCGATTGAACCCCAGGTCATTCCGGATGAGAAATCGCGCATCATTGTACCTGAGGTATCCGGGTGCAGCGAGGAAGATCAAATCAACGAGGCAATAGAGCTGCAAATAAAGGAATGCGTAAAAAAAATCGACGAACCCGTATGGTCAGAATATTCGATCAAAATAAACAGCAGCGGGATACTGTCAGTCCTTGTGCAGTTGTTTTCTTTGAAGGACAACCGCCAGCTTGCGATACTGCCGCTGACATTTGACAGCGCCACCGGAGACGCCTGCAAATTATCCGGCTTTTTTGACGCCAAAGACGAAAGGTGGAGGTATGTACTGCCGGATATAGTGGAAGCACAAGCAAAGCGCAGGGGCATTACGCTGCTTTCGGATTTGCTCCCCGTGAAAGACGAGCAGAGTTATTATCTCTATGACGACTCGGGAGAAAGCATGCTCGTGCTTATTTTCAACCCTTACGAAATAACGACATATGCCGCCGGAACGCCCCAGTTCTTCATCCCGCTCAGCGATATCGAGCACCTTCTCGGCGGAAACAGCGCTTTGCTGCGCTTGCTTTGATATGAAAAAGCTTATAAAATCCATTCTGCTCATATTGTTCATCGGGTTCGCACTTCTCGCAGTTCTTTCCTTTATAGAGCGAAGCGGCACGGAAAACCTGAGCGAAACCGAAAAGGCTATATTGGAAGCCGCGGATAAAGCAATGCTGCAAATCAACAGCGGTGACCGAAACGACGACGCCGAGAAAGCGTTAAATGATATAAAAGAACTTATCGGGAATCTTAATATTTCGCCTTCAAAGGCAAAAGAGGAGATAGAACGGAAAACCCGGTATATATTACTGGACGTCAGAAGCTTTGAAGAATTCGATAAAGGACATTTGCCCGATTCAGTATGTCTTCCGGCCCCCAGGCTTGAAGATGAAGCCGAAAGGGTAGTCGGCGAAAAAGATAAATTCGTTTTCGTGTTGGGATCATCCGCCGATGAAAGCGCCGGGGCAGTAAAATTACTGCGAAAGTTAGGATACTCAAAAGCGCTTGATCTTGGCGGCATCGAAAGCTGGCCTTATGAACTGTTCGGCGGCCGATAAAGCCGCTCCGGATCGTCTTTCACCAACCCGCCCGGACTGTCATAACCGCAATTGTATCGTATATATCGTCCTGTCCAAAAATCAAACATCTCAGCACAGCTTATCAATATAATGGAACGCTCACCATACTGCCGGCATTTGCATAATATACACAAAGCAAATAGGCTATGCGTATTGTTTTCATACGCCTCTGCCTAGCCAAGGAGGAATTTGACCATGTATAAAAGACCAAATGCCCATCCGTCTTGCGGCGGAGTCTGCTGCATTGAGGGGCATGGCGAAGGCATTAACCCGCTGAGCGTTGCCAATACCGTTCCGGCCGGTTCCGCATACGAGGACCTTTGCGATGAGGAAGATGTCCTCGGCGAAGAGTACGAAGATTGTCTGTTAGCCACGGCATACATGCCTTTCCAGGACTATCGAGCGGGATTCTGCCCCGATGAGGCATTGGAACACGGCACGCTGTTCCCCGAGCTCGTGCGGCCGTACAGGTAAGGAGGTACGTTATGGACATGACTCAAAACGCGCTGTTAATGAAAATCAGCGAAGCCGAGTTCGTATGCGTCGAACTCAACCTGTATCTTAACACGCATCCCGATGATGAAGACGCGCAAGCGGATTACTACAGCTATTCCGTGAAACTAAGGAACCTTATCGAAAGGTACGAAGAGGCGTACGGCCCGTTAAAGAACTTCGGGCATTCTCCCACCATGACCGGTGAATGGGCACGATCTAGATGGCCGTGGGAAGTATAAGGAGGAACGAATATGTGGATATATGAAAAAAAACTTCAATACCCTGTGAGAATCTGCAAACCGGATACGCGCATGGCAAAATTGCTGATGACCCAATATGGCGGACCGGATTCCGAGCTTGCGGCGGGTACTCGGTATCTGACGCAAAGGTTTTCAATGCCGGATGACAGGGTAAGAGCCACCGTGAACGATATCGGGACTGAGGAATTGGCTCATTGGGAAATGATCGGCACAATGATTTATCAATGCATGAGAGGTGCAAGCAGGGAAGACATCAAAGCCGCGGGGCTGGATGGTTACTATACGATACATGACTGCGGCGTATTCCCCGTCGACGCGAACGGAGTTCCGTTCACGACTGCTTATATACAATGCACGGGCGATCCAATCGCAGACTTGCACGAGGACCTTGCCGCGGAGCAAAAGGCGCGTGCGACCTATGAGCATCTGATCAATATGACGGATAATCCCGATATCATCGATCCTTTGAGATTCCTGCGCCAACGGGAAGTCGTACATTTTCAAAGGTTCGGGGAGTGCCTCAGCATAGTCCAGCAGATCATGTGCAACAAACACGCAATGAGTAATGCCGCTGCGCCGTACAGCCGCAGCGCTTATTCAAAATAAGCCGACCGTGTTCAACCGGCACCCGACCGTTAAGGGTGTTCGCAACGGAGCATGCGAAACACCCTTATTCTTTTTCGCCTCGAAGCAGTTTTCTCAAAAACGCTAAAACTCCTGCTTGACGCTTCTTAAAAACAGCTCGTTGAGTGCGTCGTTCGCGCTTTTGCCCTGATGAAGAACATCATAAACGGCGCGGCATATCGGCAATTCGACCTCATACGCTGAGGATAATTCCATCAGAGCCAAAATAGTTGTATATCCTTCGGCAAGTTCTGAAAAGCGCTCCCCTTTCACAAACATTTCGCCGAATCTTCTGTTATGGCTGAATTCGGAAAACACGGTCGCTTCATAGTCACCCAGATGGCACAGTCCGTATGCGGACAACTCATTTCCTCCCATCGCCTTGATGAGCTTCGCGATTTCCCAGGTCGCCCTTGACATCAACGCGCCTTTCAATGAGGTCAAGTTAAGCCCATCCAGTATCCCGGCGGCTATCCCTACGACATTTTTGGCGGCTGCTCCGACTTCGTTGCCGATAAGATCGTTCCCGTAGTAAAATCTTATGAGTTCGCCCGAAAATGCTGCAACAAGGTTTCGCTTCGTTTCCTCGTCCCAAGAGTCGATAACCATGCAGTTGGGTATACCCCTCAAAAATTCCTGCACGTGACCCGGTCCGAGCCAAACGGCGACCTTGTTTGTTCCGTCCATGTATTCTCCCGCGATCTCGCTCAGACGTTTCCCGCTCTTCGCTTCAAGCCCTTTCATGCAAAGAACAAATGTTTTTCCCATAGGTTCATACCCTGAAATCCGCTCCATCAGTTCCCTAAGGTTTTGAGCGCTTATTGAAACGATAATTATCTCAGATTCCATGCTTTCGCATAGATCCGATGTCAAGCGGACTCTCCGGCTGAGTGTAACAAGCCCGTTTGTCCGTGTTTCGCGAAACCGCTTCAGATGTATGGAATCTTCCCTTCCGTACAGCAGCACATCGTGTCCGAGGCTGTCCAGATACCATGCGATAAAAGATCCCCATCTGCCGCAGCCCACCACCGAGATTTTCATCTTAAGTCTCCTTGCAAATATGCTGTAAAGATTATAACATGACAAAACGCCTTAGCCGCATGCAGGAAAATATTCCCGGATCCTGTCGGGAGTGTCTTTTATGCAAGCATTATACCCGCCTTTGCGCCTTTCCAAAGGAAATATCGCTCCCGGCAAAGCCGTGAATAAACCGGCGATGCCGCCCGCGAAGGCGAAAAAACTAAAAAGACGTGAACTTTAAATCAAAGTTCACGTTTCTGGTGCGGGTGGCGAGATTCGAACTCGCAAGGTTTCCCCGACGGATTTTAAGTCCGTTGTGTATGCCGTTCCACCACACCCGCATACCTGAATATTATAAAATGTGCGGTTACGGCAGTCAAGTATTGCCGTACCGCACGAATTTCAACGATGGACTTTAGTCAAACGTTATATGCAAACAATTCTTCCGCAACCTCTGCATCGGGAAAAGCCTCCGAAGCTTCCTTCAATATCATCTCGTCCGTATATCCTCCGCCCCAAATATGCGTGCATATAAGCCTTTTAACCATTGCGTCCCGGGCGATAATCCCAGCTTCCCTTGCAGTCAAATGAGGGGCGTTTGTCGTCTTGTCCGATGATAAAAGACCTGTATCGGCAAGCAGTACGTCGGCATATTTGCATAAGTCCGCAAGGCGGTCGCTCCAGCCCGTATCGCCGGTATAAAACAATCTTGTTCGTCCGTCCGTAATATCCATTGCATAGGAGGGCACGGGATGAATCATTCTGTGAAGGGTTACGCTCACTGAGCCGAAACGAAATTTCATCCCGTCGATCGAAGCAACCATTTCATAAACTCCGAAAGCCGCCAGCTGCCTGAAAATACTTTCCGGCTCGCCCGGGCCTACGACGGTAAGCGGCACCGGAATGCGTTTTTCCCGGCCGTGCAAAAGTTCCAAAGCATATCTTAATATGAGCAGATCAGCATAATGGTCGCTGTGAAGGTGAGAGAGGATAACGGCATTCAAACCCGCGATTCCTCCGCGCTGGAACAAACGGCTCAAAGTCCCGCTGCCCATATCCAATGCAAGCTTTACATCATCCGCTTCCAAAAGATATCCGGAACACGCGCCACCCGGAGCGGGGAAGGGACCGTATTTTCCCAATACCGTAAGCTTCATTTATTTCACCCGGCTGCTGTTAAATTCGACCTCATTACAGGACAACCTGCCGATAATCTTTAATACCGGAAGGGAAATCAATCCGTTTGCGATTGCTTGAAGGGCGTTATAAGGCAGAGACAAAGCGGCTACCTCATAATTGCCCATGATAACAAGGTCAAAAAAGAAATAGCCGAGCATCATGACGGCGCCGGATACACAAACGGCCTTTGCGAGATTTCTCCAAGCATAATCGCGCTTGATTAGTTTTGCCGCCAGTAAAGCCATACCGCCTTTAATAATGAGCGTCGGCAGCGCATAAACGGCGCTTCCGACGAACAGGTCGGCAAACGCGGAGGACAGCGCCGCAGTCAACGCGCCTATAGGACCGCCCAACAATACGGCTGCAGCAAATACGCCTATATCGCCCAAATTGATATAAGCGCCGGCGGATACTTCGCCGCGCTTGATATCGAGAGGAATCCTCAGTATCCATGTAATAAGCAATGTCGCAGTGAATAAACAGGCAGCCAGAATCAATTTTTTCTTATCCGGCAGACGCATCGTCCAACCTCCCATTAGTAATATAATCAATTATAACCCGTTTCCCAAAATTATGCATCATACGGATATATATGTATGACTTTATTTACATAATCTTCATGTTGCGCTGCCAGTGTACAGGAAACGGGCGAAGCGGGACGCACCGGCTTTCGAATGCGGCTTAATAGGCCCTGGCAAAAAATACCATGTGTTTCGCCTCTTTGCCGCAATGCACGCACTTGTCCGTAATATGCCTCTGCTCAAAGGGTATGCATCTTGTTGTTGCTCCGGTTTTCTCCTTTATCGAGGTTTCGCATTCCCGCTCCCCGCACCACATGGCTTTGACGAACCCGTTCTTAACGCCCTGTGAGAACTCTTCAAAATCCGACGCTTCGACCGTTTTGGATTCGCGCATAGCGAGAGCTTTTTTGTAAAGCCCGACATGAATGTCCTTGAGCAATTCTTCGACAGTACCGGCAATGCCGTCCATAGGCACAAAAAGCTTCTCAAGGTTGTCTCTTCGCACAAGTACTGCCTGATTTTTCTCGATATCCTTCGGACCTACCTCAATGCGCAGGGGAACGCCTTTCATTTCCCATTGATTGAATTTCCAGCCCGCGCTCTGGTCGCCGTCATCCAGTTCCGCTCGTATGCCTGCCTTTTTCAGCATATCGAAAAGCTCGCCGGCCTTTTCCCTGACGCCTTCTTTATGCATTGCGATCGGCAATACGACTGCCTGAACGGGCGCCGCTTTCGGGGGAAGCACAAGCCCGCGGTCATCGCCGTGCACCATGATGATTCCGCCTATCATTCTTGTCGATGTTCCCCATGAGGTCGTATAGCAATATTCCAGCTTGCCTTCCTTGCTGAGATATGTTATGTCATATGCTCTCGCAAAATGGTCCGAAAGGTTGTGGGACGTTCCCATTTGAAGCGCTTTTCCGTCCTGCATCATTGCTTCCATCGTATAGGTGGCGTAAGCCCCGGCGAATTTTTCCTTCTCGCTTTTCCTGCCTACGACAACCGGAATGGCGAGTACGTTTTCGGAAAACTCCCGGTAGACTTCAAGCATCCTTATGGTTTCTTCCTGTGCATCCTCAAACGTTGCGTGCGCGGTATGGCCCTCCTGCCATAAAAATTCGCTTGTACGCAAGAAGGGGCGCGTACTTTTTTCCCAGCGCACGACGTTCGCCCATTGGTTGATGAGCAGGGGCAGGTCCCTGTAGGACTGTATCCATTTTGAATACATTGAACATATTATTGTCTCGCTGGTAGGACGAATGCATAAGCGTTCAGGCAGCTCCTCGCTTCCTCCGTGAGTCACCCACGCAACTTCGGGAGCAAAGCCTTCAACGTGCTCCGCCTCTTTGATGAGCAGGCTCTCGGGTATCAGCAGCGGGAAATACGCGTTTTTGTGCCCCGTAGCTTTAAATCGAGCATCCATTTCCGATTGCATCAATTCCCAAACGCCGTAACCGTAAGGCTTAATGACCATAAAGCCCTTAACGTCCGAATAATCCACCATATCCGTCTTTTTAATCACGTCCGTATACCACTGCGGGAAATCCTCGCTGCGGGATGCAATCTGCGTGACGAATTCTTGGTTGTTTTTTGCCATTGGATACCTCCGAAATTCTTTGATTCTATGTATCACGAATAACAAAACCTCGCCTATATGCAGTCATAAGGGCGAGGTGTGTTCGCGGTACCACCTTATTTGGGTCTTTATCGCTTTAACGCAGCGGAACGTTCGGGCATTTCCTCCCGAAAGCTTCGGGGCGGGACGAACCATTTTCCGTAAACGGTTACTCTCAGCACAGCGAAACCGCTCTCTTTTTACGGCATCTTTGGAACTTTGATCCCTTCATCGCTTTTAATTGAATTATCATACCATCGGTAAAATAATAAGTCAACCTTCCTTCAGTACTTCTTCAATAATCGAATTAAGCTCAAGATCCAGCTCATTTCCGCCAGCGGGAAGCTCATCTGATTCGCGCAAATCCTCTACCCGCCATACTTTTTCGGGTTCGCCGGAGCTAAAGTCGGCCTGTTCGCCTTCGGTTTCTTCCTCGGTTTGCTGAACCGAGAGCTCACGTCCCTGAATCTTATAGATATTCTGCATAAGCTCGGCAGGCGACCGGTAATCATCCGGCAATTCCACATTCGCTTCTCCCGAAAACGCACCGTATCCCTTCATCTCTTCGATAATCTCCGAGTCCACTGCCGGTTTGATCTGCAATATCAGATCCGCGAATTTTTCAGCCTGTTCACGCGCGTCGGAGGCGGCTTTCGCAAGCTCGCTGTTCAACCGCTTTATGTTATTTTCATACTCCAGAACCGAGGCTTCGGCCTTTTTTACCGTGCGGGCGGCTGCGGCTTCGGCGTCTTCCAGTATCGATTTGGCTTTTGCCCGGGCTTCCTCCTCCATTGCTGCTATTCTCGATTGCGCTTCGGAAATGATCCGCTTTTCGGCAGCTTTTGCTTCCGTTAAAGCCCAAGATATCGCTTGCTCTTTATTTCTGAACTCTTTGATCTGCTCGCTCAGTTCATCCGCCCTCTTTTTAAGCTCGGATATTTCGGCTTTATATCGCTCTAATTCGGCATTGCTAAGTTCAAGCTCCAGCGTGCGCGCTTCCAATTGTTCCTCAAGTTCCTGAACTTTTTTACCCATCTCACTGACTCCCTTCAAATATTCATGCGCTCTTGCAGCGTTAGATTTTCATAGGTATATCCCATATGGGCGTATCCCGCCGGCAAAACAACCCGGCCCCGAGGCGTGCGGGCGATAAAGCCCAGTTGCAGCAGGTACGGCTCGTATACGTCTTCTATAGTCACAGCGTCCTCGCCGGTCGCGGCAGCTATAGTGTCCAGCCCGACAGGCCTTCCGCTGAATTTTTCTATCATGGTGCCAAGCATTTTCCTGTCGACCGCATCCAATCCCAAATCATCGATTTCAAGCATATCGAGGCCGGCTTTTGCGGTTTCAATATCTATTATCCCGTTTGCCTTGACCTGAGCATAGTCCCTCACCCGCTTAAGCAATCTGTTTGCTATGCGCGGGGTGCCGCGGGAACGGGACGCAATTTCGACAGCTCCTCCGGAATCGATATCGATGTTCAAAATAGATGCGCTTCGAGTTATGATGCATCGTAAATCTTCCGGCTTGTACATTTCAAGCTGTTCTTTGATACCGAATCTGTCCCTTAAGGGAGAAGTCAAAAGCCCCATGCGCGTTGTCGCGCCTACCAACGTGAATTTCGGCAGATCAAGGCGAATCGAGCGGGCGGACGGTCCCTTCCCGATTACTATGTCCAGCGCGAAATCCTCCATCGCGGGATAGAGCACCTCTTCGACCGTTGCGTTGAGCCTGTGTATCTCATCGATAAACAAAACATCGCCCTGCGCGAGATTGGTAAGCAGCGCTGCTAAATCTCCCGCATGCGACAACGCCGGACCGGACGTAATCCTTAAGCATCCTCCCATTTCATTCGCTATTATGGTAGCCAAAGTGGTTTTACCCAACCCGGGAGGTCCGTAAAGCAACGCATGATCAAGCGGCTCGCCTCTTTTGAGCGCCGCTTCGATATAGATCTTCATATGCTCCTTCACGCCGCTTTGACCTATATACTCATTCAGAAAACGCGGCCTGAGGCTGTATTCGATTAGTTCGTCACCATCCGCAAATTTGGATGACATAATTCGTTCGTTCATTATACCTCCGAACGTTTTTCACGCTTGCCGCCCTTCAGCGGGCAAGGGATCTAAGCGCTTTGGTTATCATTTCTTCAACGCGCTTACAATCCTCAAGCGAAGCTACCGCTCTGCTCGCCGCCGCTCCGTCGTAACCGAGCGCTACGAGCGCGGCTGTCGCTTCGGCGCGCATATCGAGCTGAGAAGATGTACCGCCGGAACGGCCGGCGAACTCGTCAAGACTGATTCTCTCCTTCAATTCCAAAAGAACGCGTGCTGCCGTTTTTGCTCCCAATCCCGGGACCCTTTTGAATGCCGCCGCGTTTTCAGTCAACACGGCCGCGGCGATATCGGAAACGCTCAGGGATGAAAGAATGGACTGAGCGAGTTTCGGTCCGACCCGGTTAACGCCTATCAAACGGCGAAACATCGCGCGCTCTTCAACATCCGCAAAACCGTAAAGCGTAACCGAATCCTGAGCTGCAACCAAGTGGGTGTAAAGCTTTGCCTGTTCCTTTTTATTGAGGCATTTGATAGTATTGGATGAGCACAAAAGCTCATATCCAACGCCCGAAGCCTCAACAATTATGCGATCCGGGCATATCTCCTCCACAGAGCCTTTTATATACGCGTACAAGTCCATCCTCCCGGGCTTTCATCTGGAATTCTATTTTATGATAAAATCATTTCGGCAGGGCCCGGATGTATTGGCGTGACACAATGCTGCGCCCAATGCGTCGGCCGCGTCATCGGGCCTCGGTATGCAATCGAGGCCAAGCAGGATTTTTACCATCCGCTGGACCTGTTTTTTATCGGCATGCCCGTTTCCCGTTACGGCAAGCTTTATCTGCATAGGCGTATATTCATACATAGGGAGTCCCAACTGCTGAATGGCCAGAATCGCAACGCCCCTTCCCGCTCCGACCTGAATGGCGGTCGCGGAATTACGGCAAAAAAATAATTCTTCAAATGCAGCGTGGTCTATCCTATAAGTCTTGGCCAGCTCTCTGACGGCTGAATACAGCTTCTCAAGGCGCTCGGGAAACGAATACTCGTCGCCGGTTTTGATGATACCGTACTCAAGAGCGCTAAGGCTTGTCCCTCGAGCATCGATGATTCCGTATCCGAGTATTGCATAACCGGGGTCGATGCCAAGTATGATCAATACTGCCTCCGAACCTTAATATATGTAATTTATTGTAACATAATAATCCCGCTTATACAATCATTGCGGAAAGATTTGGCCCGGGGAGCCCTAAAACCGGGGGATCATAATAAAAAGGAGCCCTATATCGGCCCGTAAATAAACAGAGGTCAATACTTTCGATGAGCATCATTTGACTCAGCTTTCAATATCCTCAATAAACGCGTTGATTTTTTCTTTCGAATCGAATACTTTGCCATGTTGAAGTTCAGACAATTCGTCCGCATTCAGCAACTGAAAATCCAGACTCAATTCATCGATCTGCATCACGATGAATGAATCGGGATCCGTCTGCAGTATGCTCAGCTTATTCTCGCCTGAAGTTTTTAACAGCAAATGAGACGGGCAATAGCTGTCAATCAGGCGCTCTATTTGAACGCTTTCGGGAGTCATAGATACTACTTTAAAACCCGTGTATTTTTCCGCTACTTGCGACCCTGTTAAGCCTGTTACGTCTCCTTGACCGGCTATTTCGACCACATGATCGCACTTTAAAAACCGAACGGCCCAGACGACTTCTGCCGAGGGAAGTATAGCGGTATCTTGAGACTGGCTTACGTTTTGCGCGGCCGGTTCTTCCGTGGCAATACCGCCGGACAGCTGTTCCGGTGCCGGGGTTTTGTCGGCCGGCATATCTTTGCGGGGTGCAATCAGTACACCCAAAATCAACCCGCAGGACAGGGTCGCGGCGCAACATACAAGGGCAATACCGTGTTTGCGGACAAAATCGGTGATTTTCATAAGCATTCCTCCAGTTAGGATTTTTCCCTCTATCAATGCAAATATACCGATGAGGAACAATCGCTTGATTATTCGCCGATATGCATTAAAATAAACTTAAGGAAAATACCGGCAAAAACAGCTGCTTACGGAAGAGAAGTGACACGAATGACACTGGGACCGTTCTTGTATTTGGGAATAGGCGCCGCATTGGGTTTTTCCGCGCTCGTCAGGCGGTTTATTAAAACTATAGATGCAATTACAACCATTGTGCTTATTATTCTGTTGATAACGGTTGGCGCTAAAATCGGAATAAACGGCGATTTGATGACGAGCGCGGGTAAGATCGGGCTTCAATGCGCGCTTATTTGCGCTATGGCAGTCGCAGGATCCGTTCTCTTTGCGTTTTTGCTTGAAAAGACTTTTCTGCCGCTTGACAAGTTAAAAATACGGCTCGAAATGCCGGATGAAGGCAGTATAATCGATCGTCCGCCCGAAAAGGCAAAAGTATCTCCTTTGGTTTGGCTGATTCCTTCGAGCATTCTTGTGGGTATAGTTCTCGGGTATTCTTTGCTGCCGGACAGCTTGAGCATTTACATTGATATTTCGCTCAATATTGCGCTGAACTGCCTGTTTGTCTGCGTCGGTATAAACATGGCATATCACAGAGAAATATTTAAGTATTTTAAAATGCTCGGTTACAGAATAGTGTTTTTGAGCGTCGCAATTATAACCGGAAGCTTGTCCGGCGGCTTTTTGGCTGCGTTGATTCTGAACGTAAAATTTCAAACGTCAGTTCTGTCCTCCCTCGGAATGGGATATTACAGCCTTTGCGGAGCATGGATGACCGAAACGATGGGAATAGAAGCGGGAGCTTACGGTTTTTTGGTCAATGTGATCCGGGAATTCAGCACTATTCTGTTTATGCCATTGTTGGCGAGATTGAATAAAAGCGCTTCCATCGCATCGGCCGGTGCTACCGCGATGGATACGATGCTTGTGCCTATTACGAAGCTTCTCGGGCACGAGGTAGGTCTCGTATCTTTCATAACAGGGGTAATTTTGACGTTCGTTCTGCCGTTTCTTCTGCCGATTACGGGATTGATATTCAAGTAGTTGCCGGGATATTTGAATCAAAAACTCTTGATTGTGTGCCGGCAGCACACCAAATGACGTTTATATCGCTTATAATAGTGATAATATAGATTTCCCTCCACAAAGCTAAAAATCCGCCGGTTGTCACATAACAGCAAACGACTCGCTTCAGAAGTCGCCGTATGCACGATATAGTGCAGAAGGAAAGGAGAAAATATGAATGTAAAACGACAAATTGCTGCAGTACTTGTTTTGGTTGTGTTCTTACTTATTTCAGGTTGCGAAACGATCCAACCAATCGAACCGACGGTAACGCAAACACCGACGCCGGCGCCAACTCCCACACTCACGCCTACGCCTGCCGATACGCCGGCTCCGACACCGGAACTGAAAACGCTTACTCTGAAAGCCACCGGTGATCTGCTGAAATTACTGGACAGATGGGATGACAAGTATGCTGTCTTTATAAACATAGATACAGATATAGAAGCTCTCGAAGACCTGAACGGTAAAAAAATATATTGTGACATGTATACTTTCGGGTTGGAAACTGCTGTGAATGACATGTCGGCATTCAATACGGCAGCCGGGGTCGAAATGGAAATTGGATTGGGCAATAACATAGATCAGTTTTTCGATCAGTTGGCCGGGGATAAAAACAAGCTTGGATTCTTGCCAAAAACAGTAGCGGACAGCAATTCCGTACAGAACGATCCCAATTTGATGATCGTTGTGTTTGAGTAAGCTCAGTTGCTTATTCCCGTCTGTTGTGAATAATGTTCACGATTTTTTTGAACGTGAACATGTTCTTAAATGTTGCGTGTTCCTTGTCATAAAACAGACGCAGAAATGTGTTCGCACTCTCAGTCTTATCACGCAAACAAAAACACACAGCGTAACTGCTGTGTGTTTTTCAATGGGATCCGGCAGCTGCCTATTCTCCCGGGCTGTCTCCGGCCCAGTACCTTCGGTGTATAAGGGCTTAACTTCTGTGTTCGGGATGGGAACAGGTGGATCCCCTCAGCCTAACCGCCGGAAATGGTGAGATATTCAGTTTTCAAGGTTTTTGACCTGTTGACGAGAACCGAAGTTCCAGTCGCTGAACACCTTGAAAACCGCATAAAGGATCGTAATCGCGGAATTTGATCGTATTGATCAAGCCCTCGGCCTATTAGTACCGGTCAGCTGCGTGCATTGCTGCACTTCCACCTCCGGCCTATCAACCTTGTAGTCTGCAAGGGGCCTTACTCCATAAAGGATGGGAGATCTTATCTTGAGGTTGGCTTCACGCTTAGATGCCTTCAGCGTTTATCCGTTCCGCACGTGGCTACCCAGCTGTGCCGCTGGCGCGACAACTGATACACCCTTGGTGCGTCCATCCCGGTCCTCTCGTACTAAGGACAGCTCCTCTCAAATCTCCTGCG
>MWCU01000049.1 GCA_002070205.1 Firmicutes bacterium ADurb.Bin182
GCTCGTCTACTTTGCGCTTTTGGTGCTTTTTATGCTGAAAGTAAAAAAGAAGTAGACCGTAATTGCCGCTTTCCGAAAAAGCACGGAGCGCTTTTCTTCCGGAAAATTTTTTTCCTGCCGGGTAGCGGCAGGAATTTTTATACTTTCGCAGTATAATATAGTGTATTAAATAGCTGTATAACGAGTCCCGGCAGGCATTATTCGCCCCATTCTAAACAAACACCCGGTACAAAACGATTCAAAAAAGAAACATCGCTTCTTCATTGCTTGCCTGAACCGTTACCGTGCCCCTAATACTTCACAGATAATGAGGTATAACCATGTATTGCAGACAATGCGGTCACCCTTTATATGAAAACGCTTCCTTTTGCAGCTTTTGCGGTCAAGCCCAGCCGAATGGAATACTGCCCGAACCGGATGCGGACCGCTGCATCGTCTGCGGTCATAAAATGTCCCCGGAGGGTTCCTGTTTAAACTGTAAAGAATTGAAGAAAAAGAAAAACGGCCGGACGGTGAGGATCGCGGCAGCCTGTATCCTCGCGGCAATCGCTTTGCTGTTTATTCTGCCGAAATTGTTCACGGCAGCCGATCCCGTCAGAGAGCTGACCGTTTCACCCGTCACCGGCCGCGCATACAGGCCGCTTGCAGGTGAATCTCTTCGCTGTACTTCCGTTGACAAAGATTTCGGCGGGACTTTCAATGAGTTTGAACCGGACGAAGGCAACGAAACCATAACGGAGGACGGCGTTGTCATCCAATGCAAATACCTTATAAACGGAAAGCAGCTCATCGGGCGCTTCAACTATACTCCTCCGCAGCCGATCGAGAAATTTACCCCGGAAGATATCAGAATTTATTTTGACGCCATTGCGGAATCGGGCGATTTCGGCGGCGAAATCACGCAGAAAAAGGATTTTGTGGTCAAAACGGATTTCGGTAAATCGGCCGGCGTCAGATACAAAATCGAATACACTATATCAGGCAAACAATACGAGCAGTATGAAAAATTGATTTTCATCTATCGAAATGAAAACAGTTTCTCGATTTATGAACTGCGCTACCAGAATGAAGCCCATGAGGACAACGAAGATACGGCCGAGAAATTCTTCAATTCGTGCTTTATCGAAGATGTAGACCTGAAAGAAAGAGAGCCGTAATATGAGCGCATGCGCAAACTGCGCGAAATCCGGAGGTAATGCTTATGTTTTGTGAAAAATGCGGCATCGAAATAAAAGATGAGGACAGGTTCTGCTACAGGTGCGGCCATAAGAAAAGGCTTCCCGATTCCGGGGACACACAGGAAGCAGCCGTGCCTTTTGTGCAGGAAGACCGGTCCGGAGTTTCAAAACCGTGCATAGATGCGACCGCAAGCGATGAAAAGAAAACCGAACCGGGACCCGCCGCTCAAAACGAAACGGCGCAGCAGGTCAAACCGGGCCCTTCCGATGACACGGCGGCCGTTCGTGAGAAAATGGAAAAAGATATCCGCGGCTGGGGGATCGGGCTTATCGTTATGGGCATACTGTCCGTTGCTTTGCCTCAGCTTTTGGACCCGGTATGGGGCGTCATCATAATCGTCTTGGGTATCATAAACCTTATCGTCAAAGAACGGGGCATGTATATTGTTAACGGGATTGCGCTCATCTTTATCGGGATATTGAATTTTATCGGCACCGTAACTGAAATATCCGGTACGGGCCCCGGCTTTTTTGCCGTCTACGGAGTACTCCAGGTCTTTTGGGGCATCAAAGAACTTGTGAAATACGGCAAATACGGAAAACTCCTGTCTGCCGGCAAATCAAAGCGGAAAATGTCAAAATCGATGCAATTGCTGATTTCGATCCCCGTTTTTTATATCGTTTTCGGCGGTATTATCGCTTTATACGAGCTCCTTGTGAAAGCTCCCTGGTATGCCTATACGAACTTTTTTGGCGAAACGCTTATCATGGGTCAGGACCCCGTCACGGGGGAGATACCGGCTTTCATCAAAATCGTCGAAACGATATTTTATCCCGTTCTGTCCGTTTTCAGAGCGTTCTGAAAAACAAAAGAGCGCGGCGCATACACGGGAACAGGCCGCATTCCGGCGGTCTGTTTTTTAATAATCACCGATTATAGTTTAAAGCACTCTGCTTATGTTGTACATCGAGCGCAAAACGAGCCAGTTCGGCCGGAAGAAAGTATTGATTGTCCAGTAGCTCACGCCCGCAAGGTTATACTTGTTAACTAATCTGAGCTTAGCTTCAATGCTTCTCGCGTCCTCGAACCATACGACGTGCTGCCTTCCGCTGCTGTCGTAATAATTGAAAAACGGGGATTGTGCCCGCTCGTCGAAACGTATCTCGGCTCCCACATTCCTCGCGAGCTCGACGGCGCCGTTCAGAGTGATCGACCGAGCGGCCGTACCCTGCCTGAACGGAAGCGTCCAGTCGTACCCGTAGTTCGGGATGCCCATGAGAATCTTTTCCGAAGGAATCACCTGAAGCGCGGTCTGGATGACCCTCTCCACCAGATTGAGCGGAGCTACCGCCTGCGGCTGCCCGTAAGTATAACCCCATTCGTAAGTCATCAGAATAATATGATCGGCGTACTGCCCGTGAAAAGCATAATCATGCGCTTCATACAAGAGGCCACGCTGATTCAAATCGACTTTGGGCGCAAGCGCGGTCGTCACGGTATAGCCGAGCGGATGCAGACGCTCCGTCACCTCCCTCAAAAAGGCGTTGTAGTTTTCCCTGTCGCTCGGATAAACATATTCAAAATCGATGTCCAGACCGTAATAGTTCTTGGTGTTCATGGTAGTTACGACATTCTCGATAACCGTTTGCCGCACTTGCCTGTTTCCGAGAATACTGCTCGCAAGGTCGCTGTCAAAGCTGCCTCCCTCGACGATGTTGGTTATGACCATAAGCGGAGCGACGCCTGCCTGGCGCGCGGGCTGGATTACGGGAGCGTCCTCTATGGGTATGAGACTGCCGTCCGCCCTTACCTGATAGCTGAATATGCTGATAAAAGTCAAATTGGGAAGAGTATCCGTCAAAACGCTCTGCCGGATTGTCGGAAATGCATATCCGTTGACATCTATCGCGCGAAGCCCCTGTCCGGTCGACGGGACAGATATGACCTGCCCCGGCATCAGGTCCTGTGAAAGACCGGGATTTGCATCCAGAATATTCTGCACGGTCGTATTGAATTCATTCGCGATGGAATAAAGCGAATCGCCCTGCATGACCGTATAGTTTACGTTGTCCGTTATCACGACAAGCGCCTGTCCTATCACAAGACGCCCGGGATCGGAGATATTGTTGTCTTCAAGGATCCTTTGTGCCGGGACTCCGTACCGGGCGGCGATGGAATATACGCTGTCGCCGCGCTGAACAGTATGTATTACCAAAAGACCACATCCTTTAAAAAGCACAATACGGCCGGATCAGCATAAGACCGTTCTGTACAATATATGTGGTCTTAATTTTAGTTGTTCCTTAAAAAGAGGTTTACTTTAAGCTCCGGATTCGGCATTCTTGCTTTCGTAATGGGTTTCCAGCTTTTTTTTAATGCGCTGCAGAGCATTATCCACGCTTTTCGTGCTTCTTTTCAGCTTCTTGGCGATTTCCTGATAGCTCCTGCCCTCAAGATAATAATAAAGAGTCTGTTTCTCAAGCCCCGAAAGCAGGTTGTCGATTTTGAGCATTATGCTTTTGTATTCCTCTTCATTAATGAGGATTTCCTCCGGATTAACCATATGAACGCTCGCAAGAGTGTCCATCAGCGTGCGGTCCGTTTCATCATCGTAAAGCGGTTTGTTGAGCGAAAGATAATTGTTAAGGGGCATATGCTTAAGACGGGTCGCGGTCTTGATAGCCGTAATTATCTGCCTTAATATGCACATTTCGGCGAATGTTCGAAACGTGGTCTGCTTTTCTTCGTTAAAATCGCGGATCGCCTTATAAAGGCCGATCATGCCCTCCTGGATAAGATCCTCCCTGTCCGCCCCCGCAAGGAAATATGAACGCGCTTTGGACCTTACAAAGTTTTTATACCTTTCGTAAATAACTTCTTCCGCAAATCTGTCAGAATGCTGCGAAAGCTTGATGATCTGTTCATCCGTTAGATCATTATAATTTATGAGGTCGGCGTCCATCGGGTCCTCCTGTTTGCATTATTCAAACAACGCAATGCCCACACTTCTTTATACGCCAAAGCCCCGCTTCGCGTACATGAGCACCGCTGCCGCTACCGATGCGTTCAATGAGTCTATTTTTCCGAAAACGGGTATTCTGACAAGGAAATCGCACTTCTCCTTTACAAGCTTTGAAAGTCCGCTTCCCTCGGAACCTATGACGAGCGCAAGCGCGCCCGAGAAATCAATGCTGCTCATGGGCGTCCCCCCCATGTCTGCGCCCATTATCCATAAGCCTGCGTCTTTAAGGCGCTCGATGGCGCCAGACAGGTTGGAAACCCTCGCGACCTTCATATATTCAACCGCCCCCGCCGACGCCTTGGCTACCGCGGCTGTCACGGACGCGGATCTTCGCTTGGGTATGACGACTCCGTGCGCGCCTGCGCATTCCGCGCTCCTTATTATGGAGCCGAGGTTTTGAGGGTCTTCGATACCGTCAAGTATAATCACAAAGGGATGTTCCCCCCGCTGTTTTGCGACATCGAGAATGTCGGAAAGGTCGCAGTACTCAACGCCCGGAATCATGGCGACGATGCCCTGGTGATTTCCGGTTTTCCCGCCGTGCCCGAAAGGCATGCAGAGCTCGTCCAGCTTTGACTTGTTCGTTTCCCTTATGATCAGGTTATTGTCCCTTGCCAAGCCCACGACCTCTCTCAGCGAGCCGTCCTGATCGGGTATAACAAGTATCCGGTCGATGCTGCGCCCGCTTTTTATCGCCTCGCGAACGGCATTTCGTCCCATTATGAGGAACGGAAGCTCGTCGTCCTTGATATAAGGCGCTCTCTGCTCCGCTTCGTCAACTCCGGTCTGCGCCTTTGCAAAGCTTTTTGACGTTCCGCCCCGTCGTTCATCCGGTTTTTGCCTCGCGTCGTTTGCCGCAAGGCTTTTGCGGTAAGGCTCTCCCCCTTTGCTTCGAACCCGTCCGCCCTTGCCCGACTGAATATCATAGCCGCCAAAGCCGCCGGGCCGGGTTTCATCGCCGCCGGGTTTAGCATTGAATGGCTTATACCTTCCAATCTCTTCGGGACCTTTTGAAAAGCGCTCTTTCTGATTATATCCGCCGCGAAGCTTGTCGCTGCGGTATTGACCGATTGAGTCGCCGTATCCGTGCGGCTTGCTTTGTTCCCGCGCGTCCTTTGCGTAATACGGCGCGCCGCTTTTTCCGTACTTCCCCTGCCCTGCCCTGCTCGCCGGTTTTCTATCCCGCAAGCCGGAATATGCACCGCTGTTTCCTTTGGGCGATCTTCCGCCTCCGGTTTTTTTCGCCGCCATTTTATTTCCTTTCCTAAATCCGCTTCACGCGAAATCTATCGCCCATTCCATGAGTTCTTCGTCCGTTGCGCCGTTTGACAAAAGCTCATTGAGCTTTTTGCTTGCCTGCTGCATCTCAGCTTTCTTTCCGCAGCTCATGCGGCCCTCCGGGCATGAGCCGCTTATGCATGACGAGCCCGCTTCACAAAACAAAGCTGGCGCTTCGCGCCTCGCGAGAGCGAGCATCGCGAAAGCGAGCTTTCTGATTTCCCACTGAGCCCGATTGCAGCATCTGAGATTAAAAAAGTGAAGGAGTTCGCGCGCGTTCATTGTGACAATGAACCGGGTCTCAGCTGCGTTGGGAAGAACGAACCTCGCATCCTCCGCGGCCCCTGTTTTCTTCATCCACTCGAGGTACCATTCGTGCATCAGCCTCATCTGCCGGCCGTATTCCCTCTCCGCTTCCTCGCCGAGAGTTCCTATGGACGGCGGTACTATATAATTGAACTCATCCATTTTGACATAGCGCTGCGACTGAACCGAAAAGCTTGCAATCCTGTGCCTCGTGATCTGAGCAAGCAGCGCACGCGATACGCCCTCTATGCCAAAAGTGAATGATGCGTGCTCGATAGGCGAAAGATGGCCGCTATCCAAAAGCTTGTCCAAAAACGCCTCGGGTGAACCGCTTTGAACGCTTTGCTTCAATTCACCGATGCCCGACGGGCTATAGCATAGTTTGCCCGAAAGCGCGATAGTTACAATAGGTTCTTTTGTGCAGGAAAGCAGCCGCACATTGAGCCTTGATTTGCCCATTCAAACCCTCCAAACCGAAACTTCCGTATTCCGATTGCCCTAAGCAAGCGCCGCTTTGATTATCTCAGCTAACCTCTCATCCCTTCCCGAAAGGTAGAGGAACCCTATCACCGCTTCAAAACCGGTTGCGGTTCTGTAATCCGTCATCTGCGCATTTTTGGGAACGGTGCTTATGTTGGCGTTGCGCCCGCGCTTGTAAACGGCTGTCTCCTCCGGGGTCAAAAGGGATTCGACTTTTCGAAAAGCCTCCGCCTGGGCGGATGCCCTGACCAATCCGATCGCCCTCAAGTGAAGTCCGTGCGAGGTAAGGTCCGTCGAATGGATAAGCAGCGAACGGACAAACAAATCATACACCGTATCCCCGATGTAAGCGAGAACGAGCGGAGCGATCTGAGAGGCTTCGCGTGCGGGCAGATCCGTAAATGCCTTCATAACGGAATTATGAATACTTTCCATAATGCTATTATAAGTTGTCGCGCACCATCTGTAAACAACCCGGGACCGCCAAAGCTTTGTTGATTTTCTCCGATATCTGCAGGGCGCTGTTACAGCCGTCCCGGCGAACGTTGTATCTGATATTCACACATGATTATGTGTATATACAGTATATTGATTCTGTGGAAAAAGTTTCTAATCCAATAAAAACAGGAAAAACAATGTGGATAACTCTGTGGATAGTGTGGATAGTTATGCGGAACAGGCATCATTTGCGTATATACGGTATGATTGTATATACAGCGCGATATGCAGTATTTTTTGGAAAAACTTCATTTTATGCCGGAAAACCGTGTGTTATGAGGTAACGGGAGCGAATAGGATAAAGATAAGGGGTGAATATATTATGAAGCGATTATTGAAGTGGGCGGACGTAATCGCATGCACATTCCTTATAGTGCTTGCCGCTTTGTTCGTATCAGACCGGAAGGAACCGGTTTTTTTACAGGAGCCGGTACTCGACCGCCCTTGGATCCTGATTGACGCGGGCCACGGGGGGTTCGACGCGGGCGCCGAAAGCAAAAACGGGGTTGAGGAAGACGACTTGAACCTTGCGGTATCGATGCTTGTGCGGGACGGATTGGAAAAGTCCGGCTGCAATGTAATAATGACGCGCGAAACAGGCGAAGCGCTCGGGCGCACAAAGCGGGAGGATATGCAAAAACGCGCGGACTATTTGCAAATGGAGCAGCTTGCCGTAGTCGCCAGCATCCATATGAACAAATTCTCCGATCCTTCCGTTTCGGGCCCCATGGTATTTTATATGAAAGGATCCGAACAGGGACAAAAGCTGGCGGAGTTTGTGATGGAGGAAATTTGCGCTGCAATCGGCAGGCCCTCGAGATTTGCGAATCCCGGAGACTATTTTGTTCTTCGGGAGTGCAGCGTGCCCTCCGTGCTTATAGAATGCGGTTTCCTGTCCAACCCGGAGGATGAAAAATTGCTTCAGGACAAGAACCACCAGAAAAAGCTTGCCGAAGGAATCGTAAAGGGGATAACGGGTTATTTAAAGTATTTGGAATGGGACGGATAGGAGTCGTCACTGAATGTGAAACGCTTTGCCTATGAAAATAAGGAAAGCGTCAGCGTGTCGAAGAAGTCTGTACAGACTTCTTCGAGTTTTACACACTTTGCCTAAAATTAGAGATTTCCGGGCGGCAAAGCGTGCAAAGTACGAAATCCATACGGATTTCATCCGTTTCACCGTACATGCCGCTGAAGCCGGATTGAAAATTAAGGGGTCCCGCGGAAATCAAAGATTTCCGCCAGCCCCTTAATAATCCCCAAATAGCTTGTTCGACAGAACGGCGCAATTGAACTGCCTTTATCCCCCGAACCATACGGCGAGCGGCGCGATGATCGCCGACAGATCCTGTATGCTTTTATTGAGCGCTTCCACATCGATCATTGTTACGGTTTTAAGCGCCTCATCCATGCTGCTCAAAGCGGTATCCAGCTCTTCCATAGCATAGTCGATGCTCTCGGTCCCCCGGACCGCAATAGTCGTTACGCTTTCCGTCATTTCAACAAACTCGACCTTGGCAAGTTCGGCGCTGATATCGTTCATATTGACGAGGATCTTGTTCACGGAAGGAACAGCCGCAATAAGCACCGCTATAAAAATAATAAATGCGGCTACCGAAAGGCAGGATCTCAGCCGCGCGTGCCACAGCTGTTTCT
Source organism: Firmicutes bacterium ADurb.Bin182 (assembly GCA_002070205.1). Taxonomy (GTDB): domain Bacteria; phylum Bacillota; class Clostridia; order Christensenellales; family CAG-138; genus MWCU01. Next base: position 8,420 of record MWCU01000049.1, read on the forward strand.
TCTCGAAATTTTTTTGCGCCGCCATATCCTGCGTCAGCTGCTTCAAATAAATATTCATAAGCTCGGGCGAAGAAGCGGGCAGGGCGTCGTTTAACACCGCTGCACACCCCGTGCAAATAATTGCTTCGTCGGGCAGCTCGCTTTTGCATGCTTTGCATCGTTTCATTTTTGAAACTCCTTAACGTTGATATAAGCTATTATACGGATTTTCAAGCATTATTATCATAGTGCGTCGTATAAATTAGCCTGTGCTTTAAATATCTGCCGATTTTTCATTGCATTCGGGCGCCATGAGGCCAAATCGCGCAAAATCATGAAAACATTCGGCAAAAAGCTGAATTTCAGCCTAAATATAAGCATTCCAATATTGACAAACATTACTGGTTGAATTAGAATAAGAACGCTATCTTGCGCTCTGCGGGTGTAGCTCAGTGGCAGAGCACCGGCTTCCCAAGCCGGCTATGTGGGTTCGATTCCCATCACCCGCTCCAGAGTAAGCCTTAGCATAAAGGCCCTGCACCTAAACAAAAACGTGCGGGCATCACGAGAATTTAGGAGGATGTTATTAATGGCAAAGGCAAAATTTGAGAGGACCAAACCGCACGTAAACATCGGGACGATCGGGCACGTCGACCATGGTAAAACGACGCTGACCGCGGCGATCACAATGGCGCTGTCGCAGGAAG
>MWCU01000050.1 GCA_002070205.1 Firmicutes bacterium ADurb.Bin182
TTTTATGAAAACATTCCGCGCAGCATTCCGCGCGGGCTTACCGCTAAAATCGAAGAAAACGCTGTCAGGGTACCGCCGATATTTGAACTTATCAAAGGGGAGGGCAATATCGGCAAGCGCGATATGTTCAATACCTTTAATATGGGGGTAGGGATGATAGCGATCGTTTCTTCGTCGCAGGCCGAACATGCCTTGAGCATATTGCGCGAACATGATGCGGAGGCATATGTCTTAGGCGAAATCGTCGAAGGGGATGACGGGATCGTATTATGCTGATGCGTATCGCGGTCATGGCTTCCGGCGAAGGAACCGGTTTGCAGGCTCTGCTTGATGCGGAGCGTAACGGGCGGCTGAAGAGCGGACGAATCGTTTTGGTTCTGTCCGAAAGGGAAGATTCGGAATCATTGGACCGGGCGCGGCGCTTCGGAATCAAGGCCGTTGCCGTAATCAGGCGGCAATTCAATGACCGGGCTGCTTTTGAAAAACGCTTGCTTGAAGCCTTAAAGAGCAGCGATATCGATGTTATAGTGCTTGCGGGTTTTTTTTGCATATTGAGCGGCGAGTTCATTTCTCACTACCCCGGCCGAATCATCAACGTGCATCCGTCATTGATACCTTCGTTTTCAGGCAAGGGCTGCTACGGATTAAAAGTACATGAAGCGGCGCTGAAAGCGGGCGTGAAGGTGAGCGGAGCGACAGTTCATGTGGTGAATGAAATACCGGACGGCGGAAAAATCCTGATGCAGAAAGCGGTGGAAGTAATGCCGGACGATACGCCGTATACACTGCAGCAAAGGGTGAAGGAACAGGCCGAATGGAAGATACTGCCCGAAGCCGCCGAGCTGTTCTGCAAAAGCCTTAAAGAGCGAAAACAAGGAGAATGAATTCATGTCAGAACTGAGTGCGATATTGAAGGAAAACGGCTACGTGGGGCGGGGTATTGTTCTTGGGCAAAGTTCCGGCGGGCGTGCCGTGCTTGTGTATTTTATAATGGGGCGAAGCGCTGCAAGCCGGGAACGCATGTTTGAGTTATGCGGCGATTCGCTTGTGATACGTGCCTGCGGTTCGTCCGATCCTGTTTTGCGTCCGCTCACCGTCTATACGCCGCTTCGCGTAGCGGGCGGCAGCACCGTCATTTCCAACGGCGATCACACGGATACTATATTTGAGCACTTAAAGCGGGGTTATCGATTTGAAGACGCGCTGGATACGCGCTGTTTTGAACCCGATGCGCCGCATTATACGCCGCGTATAAGCGGCGTGATATCCATGGACGAGCATGGATTCATTTATAAACTCGGCATTGTGAAAGCGGGCGACCCGGACGGTGTCAGCTGTTATAGGCAAGTCTTTTCTTATGAGCCGCTGCCCGGCCGCGGTCACTTTATACACACCTATCAAAGCGGCGGACCCGTATTGCAAAGTTTTTCGGGGGAGCCGCTGTCCGTTTCGATACCCGATGACATCAAAGAGTTTGCGAAGGGAATCTGGGAGAGCCTTCATCCGGAGAACAAAGTATCCCTCTGTGTCCGGTATATCGATGTCCCAAGCGGAGAGCACAAAGACGTTCTTATCAACAAAAACAGTTTAAAGGAACGGTTATGAAGGAGATAAGGTTGAAATACGGATGCAATCCCAATCAAAACTTAGCGCGGCTCTATATGGAGCAAGGCGAGCTGCCTGTCGAGGTTCTTAACGGGAATCCGGGCTATATCAATTTCCTGGACGCGCTGAACGGCTGGCAGTTGGTCAAGGAGCTGAAGCTGGCGCTCGGACTGCCCGCTGCCGCTTCTTTTAAGCATGTCAGCCCCGCAGGCGCGGCTGTAGGTATACGTTTGGACGATGACTTAAAAAAAAGCTTTTTCGCGGAAGACATAAAAGGTCTTGACGATTCTCCGCTTGCCTGCGCTTATGCGCGGGCGCGCGGAACGGACAGAATATCCTCGTTCGGAGACTGGATCGCGCTCAGCGATACCTGTGATGCCGTTACCGCTTCGGTTATCAGGCGTGAGGTGTCGGACGGAGTCATCGCGCCCGGTTACACCGAAGAAGCGTTAAAGATTCTTAGCGGCAAACGCAAAGGGAAATACAATATAGTTCGCATAGACGATAGCTACCGGCCGCATCCGCTCGAGCGAAAGCAGGTGTTTGGCGTAACGTTCGAACAGGCGCGAAATGACGCAAATATCAGCGAAAGCATACTTTCAAACGTTGTGACGAAGCAGAAAAACATACCCGACCGGGCGCGGCGTGATCTTTTGCTTTCCATGATAGTGCTCAAGTATACTCAGTCCAATTCCGTAGTTTTTGCTTATGGCGGACAGACCATAGGCGTGGGCGCAGGGCAGCAATCCCGCGTCCACTGCACACGGCTTGCGGGGAATAAAGCTGACCTATTTAATTTGCGCCTTCATCCTAAGGTTTTGGCTTTGCCTTTTCTGTCCGGGCTCAGCCGGCCCGAAAGGGACAATGCTATCGATTGTTACCTGACCGATTACAGGGCTATCCTTGCCCCGGATGAGTGGCCGCGTTTTTTTGCTTCGCGGCCCGAAAGGCTGACAACTTACGACAAAGAGTCCTATCTTCGCGGTATCACGGGAGTATCGCTCGGAAGCGACGCCTTTTTCCCGTTTTCGGACAACATAGACAGGGCTCGCCGCAGCGGCGTTTTCTATATTGCGCAGCCGGGCGGGTCCGTCCGTGATGCGGATGTGATTGAGGCGTGCGACAGGTACGGTATCGTGATGTCATTTACCTCGCTTCGTTTGTTCCATCATTGATTATGAACGAGGTATGGCTATGAGGGTAATGGCAGTAGGCGGCGGCGGCCGCGAGCACGCGATAGTAAAAAAGCTGCTTGAAAGCAGCCGCATATCGCATTTGTACGCTTTGCCTGGAAACGGGGGTATGGCGGGCGAAGCCGAATGCATTAACATAGCTCCGACGGACATTGACGCGATGGTGTCGTTCGCAAAAGCGCGGAATGTTGATTTTGCTGTCGTTGCCCCGGATAATCCGTTGGTTTCGGGCGCCGTGGACCGTTTACAGGAAGCGGGTGTGCGCTGCTTCGGCCCTTCGGCAGGTGCTGCCGCGATAGAAGGCAGCAAGATATACGCAAAGGGCTTGATGCAAAAATACGGCATTCCTACCGCCCGGCATAAGGCATTTGATGACGCTGATAAGGCGCTGGATTATCTTTCAATACACGATTATCCGGCAGTTATCAAAGCAGACGGATTGGCGCTGGGAAAGGGCGTATTCATAGCGGAGGATATGGGGCAGGCTCAAAAGGCTGTCGCGGCGCTCATGCAGGAAAAAATATTCGGCGCGAGCGGTCAAAGGATCATCATAGAGGAATACTTGCACGGCGTCGAAGTATCCGTACTTGCTTTTACCGACGGAAATACGATCATTCCTATGGTATCCGCGATGGACCACAAGCGCGCGGGCGAGGGCGATACCGGTCCCAATACGGGCGGTATGGGTGCGATCGCGCCTAACCCGTATTATACGGATGAAATCGCGGCCGTATGCACGGAGCGTATTTTCAAGCCCACGATAGACGCGCTGCGCTCAGAATCGCGCCGCTTCAAGGGTTGTATATACTTCGGGCTCATGCTTACCGCGCAAGGGCCTAAAGTCATCGAGTACAACTGCCGTTTCGGCGATCCCGAAACACAGGCGGTATTGCCTTTGCTCGAAACGGATCTTTTTGAGATCATGCTGGTCGTTGAAGAAGAACGGCTTGATGAAGTGCAGGTAAAATTCAGCGGTGATTCTGTCTGCTGCGTTGTCATGGCTTCCGAGGGTTATCCCGATAAGTATTCGACAGGCTGTCCGATAAATTTGAATAACGCCGCCGGCATGGACGGAATCACTATATTCCATGCCGGAACAAAACTTGAAAATGGGCGGCTGTTCACTTCGGGCGGTCGTGTGCTGGGCGTTACGGCACGCGCAGCCTCGGCGGCGGAAGCCGTTGAAAAAGCGTATGCGGCTGTTGACCGTATAGAGTTTGAGAACGCTTATTACAGAAGGGACATCGGCAGAAGCCTGAGAAGGGACTAGGATAAATGGTACATCGATGTTATGTGGAAAAAAGGCCTGCATTTGCGCGGGAAGCGGCAGCTGTATATGCCGATCTGAAGGATTTTCTCAGAATAGCGTCGCTTGAGAAAGTGCGCTTAATCAACAGGTATGACGTTGAGAATATCAACCTTGAACTGTTTATTGCGTGCAAGAGCACGGTGTTTTCCGACCCCTCGACGGACGAGGTTTTCGAAGAGCTGCCCGCAGGCGATTATTACGCGCTGGCCGTTGAAAGCCTCCCCGGCATGTTTGATCAGCGCTCGGATTCCGCGGAGCAGTGCATACGGTTGATTTCACGGGAGGAGCGCTGCATTGTCAGAACCGCGAGGGTTTATCTTCTCTACGGCGCATTGCGGGGTGAGGACAAGGCTGCCGTAAAAAAGTATATTATCAATCCCGTGGAATGCCGCGAGGCGGCTCTTCTTCCGTATACTACGCTTTTTGATGGCTGTGCCGTTCCCCGAGATGTACCTGTGCTCAGCGGATTTAAAAGCAGCGATGACGAGGAGCTTGCAGGTATATTGGAAGATTACGGCTTGGCGATGGATATCAACGACCTTAAGTGCTGCCGGGACTATTTCCAAAATGAGCGGCGCGATCCTACCCTGACGGAGCTTCTGGTGCTTGATGCTTATTGGTCGGACCATTGCCGCCACACAACGTTTCGGACCATACTTGACAATATTGAATTCGAACACGCAAGAATACAAAAAAGCTATGAACGTTATCTGGCGCTCCGGCGTGAAATGGGCATAGAAAAGCCCGTTACCCTTATGGATATGGCTACCGTTGCCGCGCGCTATTTCAAGAAGCGCGGCTCTCTTCCCGGTTTGGATGATTCAGCGGAAGTAAACGCCTGCACCGTGAAAATAAATGTGAACATAGGCGGGAATGAGCAGCCGTGGCTTCTGCTGTTCAAAAACGAAACCCACAATCACCCGACCGAGATAGAGCCCTTTGGCGGGGCGGCTACCTGCATAGGCGGGGCGATCCGCGATCCGCTTTCCGGGCGGGGGTATGTATATCAGGCTATGCGGTTAAGCGGAGCGGCGGATCCGCGCCGCGCTTTGAGCGAAACGATCCCGGGAAAACTTCCGCAGCGGAAAATCGTCACCGAGGCGGCGGCCGGATACAGCTCCTACGGAAACCAGATAGGTCTGCCGACAGGCCTTGTCGATGAGGTATATCATGACGGATACATGGCAAAACGGATGGAGATAGGAGCTGTCATCGCCGCGGCTCCTCGAAAAAACGTTCGGCGCGAGGAACCTGTTCCGGGCGACGTTATCATATTGCTCGGCGGCCGTACCGGGCGCGACGGCTGCGGCGGCGCTGCCGGTTCGTCCAAAGCGCATACGCTGTTATCTCTTGAGAAATGCGGGCCTGAAGTACAAAAAGGCAATGCTCTCGAGGAAAGGAAACTGCAAAGATTATTCCGCAGCGCGGAATTCTCAAGCCTTATCAAGCGCTGCAATGATTTCGGAGCGGGCGGAGTTGCCGTTGCTGTCGGGGAGATCGCGAACGGCGTGCGTATCGATCTCGACGCTGTGCCCAAAAAATACGAAGGCTTGGACGGCACCGAGATCGCCATCAGCGAATCTCAGGAACGCTTGGCCGTTGTGGTTTCCCCCGAAGACGCCGATAAGTGCATCGAGCTTGCAGCCGCCGAGAACGTGCAGGCGACGGTTATCGCGAAGGTCACCGACCGGGCGCGGCTTGAAATGTATTGGCAAAACCGGTGTATTGTGGATATATCGCGTGAGTTCATTGACAGCAGCGGCGGGCAAAGACATGCGGATGCCCGAATAAGCGCGCCGGGAGGGTTTTTGAAAACGACAGCTGTTTCAGGATTTTCAAAGAATTACATTGCGCTTCTCGCCGATTTGAATGTCTGCTCAAAACGCGGTCTTTGCGAGCGCTTTGATTCAACCGTCGGCGCGAATACGGTACTGATGCCTTTCGGCGGAAAACGGCAGCTTACGCCTGTACAGGCTATGGCTGCAAAAATCCCGGTTCAGGAAGGAGAAACAGCTACGTGTTCGGTTATGTCATGGGGATTCAATCCGTTTATCTCGGAAGCATCTCCTTACCACGGCGCATATCTTGCGGTGGTCGAATCGGTAAGCACGCTTTTGGCAGCAGGCGCGGCACCGGGTGATTGTTATCTGAGCTTTCAGGAGTATTTTGAAAAGCCCAAACAAGATCCGTATCGTTGGGGAAAACCCGCTGCTGCGATGCTCGGAGCATTGCAGGCTCAGCTCGATTTTAAAGTTGCCGCAATCGGAGGCAAGGATTCCATGAACGGTTCTTTTGAACAGCTTGACGTTCCGCCCACGCTTGTTTCTTTTGCCGTATCGACCGCGGACGTCCGCAATGTTTTATCGCCCGAATTCAAGCGAAGCCGTTCAAAAGTGGTGCTGCTTTCCCCAGAATACTTGGAAGACGGGCTGCCGGATGCCGGCTCGCAAAGAGAGGTTTTCGACAAGCTTCATGAATTGATAGTTTCGAAAAGCGTTCTATCGGTCTATACGCCTGCATACGGGGGCGTTGCGGAAGCGGTATTCAAAATGTCGATAGGCGATGGCTTCGGATTCGAATTCGACGATTCGGTCACATTGCAGCAGCTGTTCGGCTACAGTTACGGTTCTTTTGTGCTGGAGCTGGATAAAAACACGGACATAGGAGTTCTCCTTGGCTTCACAACCGAAGAACGCGTGTTTTCATGGAGAGGCGAAAAGCTCGATCTCAATGAAATGGAGCGGGTTTATGAAAGCGTTCTGGAGGGTGTTTTCCCCGCACAAACAAGTCCTGCTGCCCGACAGGCGGAAAGCTTCGAGTACAGAATCAAATCTCATCCGCATTCAAAACTGTCATTTGCCCAGCCGAGGGTGCTGATTCCGGTTTTTCCGGGCACAAATTGCGAATATGAGTCTTCGCGCGCAGTGGAGTCGGCAGGCGGAGAACCCCTGATCATGGTAATTAATACGATGTCGACCGGTGGTATAAGCGAATCTATAGAAAGGTTTTCAAATCTCCTCTCAGCTTCACAGATACTGTTTATTCCCGGCGGGTTCTCGAACGGCGACGAGCCCGACGGCTCGGGGAAATTTATCGCCGCGTTTTTTCGGAATCCGCTTGTACGCGAAAGAATCGACCAGCTGATGCAGCAGCGTGACGGGTTGATTTTAGGGATTTGCAACGGTTTCCAGGCGCTCATAAAACTTGGGCTTGTTCCGTACGGGCGAATCGTTGAGCCCGGCGATTCGGTTCCGGCCCTTACGTACAATACCATTGGCCGGCATCAGTCGAGGCTGGTCAGGACGCGGGTCGCCTCAAACAAGTCTCCGTGGCTTATGTATTCGAACGTCGGTGAAATATACACGGTGCCCGTTTCTCACGGTGAGGGCAGGTTTGTGTGCTCACCCGCACTGCTCGCCGAACTTGCGGAAAACGGTCAGATCATAACTCAGTATGTGGACCATGACGGACATCCGTCCATGGATGTCCGTTTCAACCCGAGCGGCTCAACGGCTGCGGTAGAAGGTATCATTTCTCCGGACGGGCGGGTCCTGGGCAAAATGGGACACAGTGAACGAATAGGCAGCTTTCTTTATAAAAACGTTGACGGCGACTATGACATGCGGCTATTTAAATCCGCGTTCGACTATTTTTCATAAATTAACTTTCGGAGGGACCATGAAGAAGATTTATCAAGGTAAAACAAAAGACGTGTTTGCGCTGGACAACGGGAACTATTTGCTCCGGTTTAAGGATGACTGCACCGGTGAAAACGGTGTATTTGACCCCGGCTCAAACTCGATAGGGCTTTCCATTGAGGGAATCGGCAGAAAAAATTTGCGTACATCCGTAATGTTTTTTGAGCTCCTTAAGGAAAAGGGCATCCTGACGCATTTTGTCAGTGCGGATGTGGAAGCGGCGGCTATGGAAGTACTGCCCGCAAAGACATTCGGTAAAGGGTTGGAAGTCATATGCCGCAAATATGCGGTCGGAAGCTTTATCAGAAGATACGGCGATTATATCGAAAGCGGCGCTCAGCTGAACGAATTTGTCGAAATGACGCTAAAGGATGATCAAAGGGGTGATCCGCTCATAACCGGCGACGGTCTGGAAGCTCTCGGGATAATGGATTCCGGTCAATACGAAACCGCAAAGGAATTGACGCGGCGCATTACCCGCGTGATAAGCGATGCTCTTGCGGAAAAAGGGATCACATTATATGATATCAAGTTTGAATTCGGGCTATATAACGGTAAAGTGATACTTATCGATGAGATCGCTTCGGGCAATATGCGCGCATACAAAAACGGCGAGCCGGTACCGCCTGAGGAGCTATGTGACTTGTTGCTGGCATAGCACAGTTGACCGGCAAGGCGACCGATACCGGCTTTACGGGAGGCAGATTCTGATCTTTAAGCAAAGCCTGCTGAGCGACCCGGCGGGATTGCAAGCATAATAAGGCTTCGAGTATCAGAGAATATCGTTGTATAAGCCGTTAAGCCAAGCGGGTCTGTTTATATCCGAATGCAAGGAGTTTTAAATGGCATTTTTTTATGATGAACCTTCACGTACATTCAGCGAGTATTTACTGGTTCCGAACTATTCGTCCGCAGATTGCCTTCCCCAAAACGTGTCGCTGGTCACTCCCGTATGCAGGTATAAAAGGAATGAGGAGCCAAAGCTTAAAATGAATATACCGCTTGCTTCGGCAATCATGCAGTCGGTATCCGGGGATAGACTGGCTACGGCCCTGGCTCGCGAGGGAGGGATATCATACATATATGCGTCGCAGACTATTGAGCAGCAGGCTGCGATGGTAAAAAAAGTCAAGAACTTTAAAGCGGGGTTTGTGGTAAGCGATTCTTCGGTCAGACCCGATCAGACGCTTGATGATATAGTGCGGCTTAAAGAGAAAACCGGCCATTCGACGGTCGCTGTCACCCATGACGGTTCGCCGACGGGAAAGCTTTTGGGGATCGTCACAAGCCGCGATTATCGGATCAGCAGGATGGACCGCTCTTTAAAGGTCAAAGAGTTTATGACGCCGCTCAAGGATCTTATCTATGCTTATGAGGGTATCAGCCTCAAGGAAGCCAATAATATCATCTGGGATCACAAGCTGAACGCGCTTCCTATTATTGATTCTCAGGGCAATATGGCTGCGTTCGTATTCCGCAAGGATTATGAAACGCACAAGGAAAACCCGTTTGAACTTTTGGATTCCCAAAAGCGGTTTGTCGTGGGGGCCGGTATAAACACCAGGGATTATGTAGAGCGTGTTCCCGCTCTGGTTGAGGCGGGAGCGGATATTCTTTGCATCGACTCTTCGGATGGTTTTACCGAATGGCAAAAGAGAACGCTGGACTTTATCCGCAAAAATTACGGCGACAGCGTGAAAGTGGGAGCGGGCAACATCGTCGATCGCGACGGATTCCGCTTTCTGGCGGATGCGGGCGCGGATTTTATTAAGGTCGGTATAGGCGGAGGCTCCATATGCATAACCCGGGAGGCTAAGGGTATAGGGCGCGGCCAGGCGACAGCGGTAACAGAAGTCGCTCGTGCAAGAGATGAATATATTGAGGAAACAGGCAGTTATGTCCCGATTTGCTCGGACGGCGGCATTGTTATGGATTATCATATTACGCTTGCGCTTGCTATGGGTTGTGATTTTTGCATGCTCGGCCGCTATTTTGCCGGATTTGACGAGAGTCCGACCAACAAGGTTATGGTAAACGGCAATTATATGAAAGAATATTGGGGCGAAGGCTCGATGAGAGCGAGAAACTGGCAGCGCTACGATATGGGTGGGGCCGATAAACTGTCTTTTGAGGAAGGCGTTGACGCTTATGTGCCGTATGCGGGAAGTCTGCACGACAACGTAGCCGTAACGCTCAGCAAGATCCGTTCTACCATGTGCAACTGCGGGGCTCTCAGCATTCCGGAGCTTCGCGAAAAGGCGAAGCTTACTCTTGTTTCACCCGTCAGTATAGTAGAAGGCGGCGCGCATGACGTTATTCTCAAAGATAAGTCTGCATTTACCGAATAGCCGCCGTTTTACATCGCATCTGCCTAAGGATAAAAAAGCGCTCCCGCGGAGCGCTTTTTGAATGGTGCAAAACGAATCACTAATATACGGCTGATTTGCGCCGGGGAAACGGAAAACATTTTCTTCATTTGTGCCAATTTTCCAAATGGTTTTTGCTTTCAAGCAACACATACTAACCATGTCAACATATTCGGAGGGTTTTGAATGGATTGGACTTGGCTGATTGTCTTTCAAACCTTATGCATGGTCTGCATGGGCTTTTTTTTGATATATCGCGTGAGAAGAAAAACCGGCTCACCCGTGCAAAGGACAATGCCTAAAAAAGAAAACGGGGAGCTGATGCAGCTTAAGCGTATGCGTGAGCGATCGCTCAATGTGCCGCTAAGCGAAAAAACGCGTCCGTCAAGGCTCGAGGATATAATCGGACAGCAGGAGGGGATAAAGGCTCTTCGCGCCGCATTGTGCGGTCCTAACCCGCAGCATGTGCTCATTTACGGACCTCCCGGCATCGGAAAGACCTGTGCCGCGCGGCTTGTTTTGGAGGAGGCAAAAAAATGTCCGGATTCCCCTTTTAACGAGCAATCGCAGTTTGTGGAGATCGACGCGACCTGCGTCAGGTTCGATGAGAGGGCTATTGCCGACCCGCTTTTAGGCTCCGTGCATGATCCCATCTATCAGGGGGCGGGAGCTCTGGGCTCACAGGGAGTTCCGCAGCCGAAACCGGGCGCGGTGACGAGAGCTCATTGCGGTATTTTGTTTTTGGACGAGATAGGCGAACTGCATCCGATCCAGATGAATAAGCTTTTAAAAGTGCTCGAAGACAGGAAGGTTTATTTTGAAAGCGCATATTATTCGAAGGATAATGCGGGGATCCCGCAGCATATCCATGACATTTTTCAAAACGGATTGCCCGCGGATTTCAGGCTTGTGGGAGCGACTACAAGGCGTCCGGAGGACTTGTCTCCCGCAATACGATCACGGTGCATTGAACTGTTCTTTCGTCCCTTGGGCATTGTTGAGCTGACGGAGATTGCGTTGGGCGCCGCGAAACGCGGCGGCTATCAAATCGATGAAAATATCGCGCGGCTCTGCGCGTCCTATGCGCAGTCGGGAAGGGACGTAGTAAATATCGTGCAGCTTGCGTGCGGAACGGCTTATGTGGAGGGAAGGAACCGCATTGAAAAACAGGATGTTGAATGGGTAGCCAGGACATGCAACCATTCTTTGCGCGTTGAGCAAAACATCAATCCGACTCCGCGAATAGGCAGGATAGCAGGTTTGGCCGTGACCGGCATAGGGACGGGATCCGTCCTCGAAATCGAATGCAGCGCAAGACATGCGGAAAAAGGGAAAGGCACGCTTACCTTTAACGGAGCTGTTGAAGAGGAAGAATTGGAGATACGCGGAAGGAAGTTGAGGCGCAAAAGCACGGCGTTTTCATCTCTTCACAATGTGGTCGGCGCTTTCAGGGAATGCTTCGGGGTGGATTGCAGAGATTATGATATATGCGTCAACATACCCGGAGGCGTTCCGATGGACGGCCCGAGCGCGGGGGCGGCTTTGGCCGTAGCGCTCATGAGCGCGATAACCTCGCGTCCGCCCGAAGCCTGTTTGGCACTGACGGGTGAAATCGCCATATGCGGAGATATTCTGCCGGTCGGCGGCATCAGGGAGAAAATAAACGCAGCTATAGAGGCGGGCGCAAAGCGGATCATTATTCCGGAAGCAAATTATGAAGAAACCTTCAGCGAACTCAAAGCCGAGATCATTCCCGTTTCCGATATCGCCGAGGTCATGCAGGCAGCGTTTGGAATGCAGGAGGACAGCAGCTCTCAGTCCGTTGTTCACAGCGCATAAATGTTTTAAAGTATTAATACCTGCTTATTAACAGCACATAGCAATCGTGTTATTCTTTCACCTCTCTTCCACACATTGCACAGGGAGATTTATTGCCTTAACCGGCGGAACTATGTATACTTATAACATCGAACCACGGAAAGAGGCTTCCTATGCAGAATAAAAAAACTGAAACGCTTCCTGTAGTACCTTTAAGGGGCCTGGTGGTATTGCCGGGCGAGCTTTTGCATTTCGATGCGGGCAGGGATAAAACAATAGAAGCATTGCAGGCGGCCGTAGAAAACGGCAGCCTGATATTTATGACGTCACAACGTGATCCGCACAAAAACGAGATCGAATTCAACGATATTTATGACAGAGGGACTATTTGTAAAATCAGACAGCTTTTAAGGCTGCCCGGTGATTCCTACAGGGTTTTGGTTGAAGGCATTTCTCGGGGAAGAATATACGGTTTTGCAGCTGAAACGCCTTATTATCAGGCGGAAGTTGTCGACTTTGAAGAAACGCCTTACGAGCGCATGCTTGCTGAAGCGCTTATGAGAAGGCTTCGGGAGCGGTTCTCCGAATACAGCTCGCTCTCGGGCAGAATAAGTTCCGATGTACTCAGCGACGCGGAGGAGATTGCGGACGCGAATGAATTGGCGGATTTTGTGGCGCAGCATGCGATACAAAAGCTGTCCGATAAGCAAAGCGTTTTGGAATGCGAGGATACTCTCAAACGATTGGAACTTGTTCTGGAGTATGTATCTCACGAAGTCGATATCCGGAAAATCGACAGGAATATCGCTCAAAGGATACATAAGCAGATGAATAAAAACCAACGGGAGTACTATCTTCGCGAACAGGTCAAAGCCATAAGGACGGAACTCGGCGACACGCAGGCCGATGATTCCGATGAGTATCGCGAACGCATGGCTAAGAAGAACCTCCCGGCGGATGTGCAGGAAAAGCTTAAAAAGGAAATAGACCGTCTGGCCATGCTTCCATCAGGCTCGCATGAGGCCCCGATGGCACGCGCGTATATAGAATGCGTTTTGGATCTCCCCTGGACCGAATCGAGCACGGACAATCTTGACGTAGTCAATGCGGTTAAAATACTGGACGAAGACCATTTCGGCATGGAGAAAGTCAAAAAGCGCATTGTTGAGCATCTTGCGGTCGCAAAGCTTACGAACTCCGTTAACGGACAGATTATTTGTTTTGTCGGGCCTCCGGGGGTCGGGAAAACTTCAATTACAAAATCCATCGCAAAAGCGATGGGCAGGGAGTTCGTGCGGATGAGCTTGGGCGGAATTCGCGATGAAGCGGAAATCAGGGGGCATAGGCGGACATATATCGGCGCAATGCCGGGGCGCGTCATTACCGCCATGCGTCAGGCGGGCAAAGTCAATCCCCTGATATTGTTCGATGAAATCGACAAAATGGGCAGCGATTACAGGGGCGATCCCGCATCGGCCATGCTCGAGGTATTGGACAGCGCTCAGAATCATGAATTCAGGGACCATTTCCTTGAGATTCCGTATGATCTGTCAAACGTGATGTTTATTACGACGGCCAATTCAGAGGAGGGGATACCGCGTCCTTTGCTCGATCGTATGGAAGTCATCTATGTCGACAGCTATCTTGAGAACGAAAAGGTTCAGATTGCCCTCCGCCATCTGCTCCCGAAACAAATGAAGAAAAACGGGTTGTCGAAAAGCAAGTTCGTTATCCCGGAATCGCTTTTGGCGGAAATTATCAGGAGCTATACCTCGGAATCCGGCGTGCGTGAGCTTGAGAGGGTATTGGCCTCTTTATGCAGAAAAGCAGCCGTCGAAATCGCCGAAGGGAAGGCAAAGGTTCGCTTGACGCGTCAAAAACTCTATGAGTATCTCGGCCAGCCGAAGTACCGTGTCGACCCGGCTGATGAGGAGCCTGCGATCGGCATGGTAAACGGTCTTGCGTGGACCTGCGCGGGCGGGGATACGCTTACGGTGGAGGCGACCTCCGTCAAGGGGACGGGTCAGCTAAGCCTTACGGGCCATCTGGGCGACGTAATGCAGGAAAGCGCCAGAGCGGCTATGACATATGTTCGCGCTCACGCCGGCGATTACGGTCTGGATCCCGATTTTTATTCGAAATGCGACGTACACGTGCATGTTCCCGAGGGGGCGGTGCCTAAAGACGGGCCTAGCGCCGGTATAACGATCGCGACTGCGATAGTAAGCGCGGTAACAGGCATCCCCGTCAAGGCCAAGCTCGCAATGACCGGCGAGATAACTTTAAGGGGTCGTGTTCTGCCTATAGGGGGGCTTAGAGAAAAATTGCTCGCGGCAGTCAGGGCGGGTATCCGGACTGTTATTATACCGAAAAAGAATCGTACTGACCTCAGCGATGTTCCTGATTGTGCAAAGGATCATCTGAAAATAATATTTGCGGAGGATTTTTCGGATGTCCTGAAGAATGCGCTGTGCGGATTGCCCAAAAAAATGCAGTCGGGCGGCCGCGGCGAATGGCAAGGCATCGACGGCAGCTACTTGGATAAGCTCACCGGAACGGTGCTCAGCTGATAATTCGATTTTAGTCAATAGCGCTTCTCCATATCAATATGGGAAGCGTTATTTTTATATTTAGACGTGCCACAATTCGTTCACCATTTTCCACAATGTTGGCTCAATACGGTAATTAAATTTCCAAAATTTCATCCTATACTGTTTGTACAATATTAGGAAAGGGGTAAGTAATATGAACGATAACGTTTGGTATGAAAATGCATCGGATAATAACGGGATACAAAACAGCAATAATGCCGATGCGAAAAAAAAGCGTAAAATCGCGACCCTCGGGACATTGATAATATGCATTCTGATTACGGCATTGCTTGCGGGAAGCGCCGGCGGCCTGGTAGTTTATTTCGCTCAAAACAACGCGCCCGGAATCACAAGCACGGCGCTTGATTCGGGTAATGAGGACCAGGAAGAAATAACTGATTCCGCAAAGCCTTCGGCCAGACTTTTGAATGCCGATCCATACGCATTGGAGCGGGATATGTCAGACGTTGCGGCAGAAGTGATGCCGACGGTAGTATACATTCAAACCGAGAGGCGCGGAACGGACTTTTTCGGGCAGCAGAGTATTGCTCAGGGCAGCGGATCGGGCGTCATTATCACGAAAGACGGCTATATCGTGACCAATAACCACGTAATAAGCGGAGCCGGAAAAATAATGGTGAGCCTGATGAACGGAAAGGAGTTTGAGGCGGAGCTGATAGGCGCCGACAATATAACGGATCTTGCCGTAATAAAAATCAACGCGAAGGATCTTGAGCCCGCGATCTTCGGGGATTCAACCAAACTCATGGTGGGCGACAGGGTGCTTGCGGTCGGAAATCCGCTGGGCAAACTGGCAAGCACGGTGACGCAGGGCATCATCAGCGCCCTTGATCGCGAGATTACGGTTGAAGGGCAGAGGATGTCGCTGCTGCAGACGGATGCTGCCATCAATCCGGGTAATTCCGGCGGCGGCTTGTTTAACGGCAAAGGAGAACTCATCGGTATAGTCAACGCCAAAACCATGGCGCTGGAAGTTGAAGGGCTTGGGTTTGCAATCCCGGTAAGCACGGCTTCAAGGATTGTCGCCGATTTAATGGATAACGGCTTTGTGAGCGGCAGGCCGTACCTCGGAGTCAATCTGCAGGATGTCACGGTCGTAGTCGATGACACGGATTCGTTCAGATTTAATCCTTTCGGCATAAACGGGCAGCGTTATATTACCCGCGTTCAGGTAATGGCCGTTCAGGAGCAAAGCGCGGCCGACAAAGCGGGGATCAGGGAGAATGATTATATTTTGAAGCTAAATGATACCGAAATTGAAAATTCTTCACATTTTACATCCCTGATAAATGAATACGCCGCGGGTGATATGGTAACACTAACTGTACAGCGGGGCAATGATACCGAGCAGATCAAAGTCACGCTGGGCGAACGCAATAGAGCTTAGGTCATTACGCCAAGGGCGATGACATACCCCCAACCATCCTTGTGCTTGCCGGCTCCCCAAACGACAAGTACGCAAAAAAGAGCGCAGCGCGCTCTTTTTTGTTAGTGGCAAACTTCAACACAAAGGCTACATCATCGCGCTCATCTCTTTTTTCAGGATTTTTATTATCCTTTTTTCCAGCCGGGAGATATAGCTTTGAGAGATCCCAAGCATATCCGCGACTTGTTTTTGCGTGCATTCCTCATTGCTTCCAAGTCCAAAGCGCAGCTCCATAATACGCTTTTCCCTTTCATCCAGTTTTGCCATGGCAAGTTCCAGGAGTTCTTTGTCAACTTCATCCTCAACGCCTCTGTACACGATGTCGCTTTCTGTTCCGAGTATATCGGACAGCAGCAGTTCGTTGCCGTCCCAATCGATATTGAGCGGCTCATCGAGCGAAACTTCAAGTTTGAGCCGGCAGCTTCTGCGAAGGCACATAAGTATTTCGTTTTCAATGCAGCGAGACGCATAAGTAGCGAGCTTGATTCTTTTCGAGGGTTCAAATGTATTAACCGCTTTTATAAGGCCGATTGTTCCTATGGATATCAGATCTTCAATGCTGACTCCGGTGTTTTCAAACTTCCTTGCTATGTATACTACCAATCTCAGGTTCCTTTCAATAAGAGTCTGCCTTACTTTGTCATCTCCTGAAGCAAGGCGGGATATAAGCTCCGCCTCTTCCTGCCGCGAAAGCGGAGGAGGAAGCGTTTCTCCTGTGCTTACATATCCCAATAGCTTTTTGATATCCAAAAACAGATACAGTTTTTTCAGGATTGTATACAGCAGTTTCCTCATGACGACTTCACCTCCCAAAGATTTCAGCAATCATATTGTTTATGTTCTTTATTCGGCGGCAGCGCCGATTGTCCGATAAGGGCCTTTGCGTCCTTAAGGTTTTGAGCCGAAAGGGCGCATATTACCGGAATAGTCTGCCACGTTCCCGCGTACAGCTCCATCTTCTCGGGCACGAATGCATCCAGCATAATAGTACCGCCGACGGTAAGGCAGGGAATCGGCCGCGTAACGAACGGCCTGAGTTCTGCATCGGAAAGTATGACCGCGCTCAAGCCCGTTAATGGGTCCGTTAAGCTGTTACCGCTGTCGATTACTGCCGTGTACTCCTTTATGACTTTCCGGTGGGTCAGCCTCAGTTTCAAGGTGTTTGAATGCAAACAGCGCTTGGCGATCCAGTTTCGAACAGGGGTAACAAACAAGAATACCACCGCCGCGCCGACTAGGGCTGCGCGCAGCGGCACCGGCGCCAACAGAGCTCCGTTGACTGCCCGCCCTCCCAGCAAGCAGGATAGAGCAAGTGTTGACCCTCCCGCGATGAAAGCCGCCGTCAGAAGCGCCAGTACATTCTTGAAATAATCGGAAATGCTTGAGCACGGTATCGCGAACGCCATCAGCAAACCGAGAACTATCCGAAGCGGCATACTGCCGAGCAATGGAAAACATGAAACGGAAAGAGCCGCATATACAGCGCCTGACAGAGAAATCGGCGCTGCCCTTAATAATCTGACGGGCTTGCTGCACAGCGCGCTTGCAAGACGAAAAATGAGCAGGTTCATCAGCGTATTGTCCAGGAGGAACAATTCGATATACATCCCATCACCCGAATCAATATATCATACGGCAGGCATGGAATTTGTAGAACAAATGCATTGTTTCATTTCTGTATTTGTCGCAAAACGCTTGCGTTCGCGCTTGATATGAATATAGAATATAGTAAAAAAAAGGAGGCAGTGCGCAATCAGCGGATTTGTTATAAAACAGGCCGTTTTTAAAACCAGTGTGGGTATCGGAGGCTCGTATCCCGGGCGTCTGCCGGCCGAGATTGCATTGGCGGGCAAATCAAACGTAGGAAAATCAAGCCTGATAAATTCATTGTGCAACAATCATAAACTCGCGCGCACATCAAAGGTTCCGGGGAAAACGCGCCTTATCAATTATTATTCTATCAACAATAGGTTTTATTTTGTCGACTTGCCCGGATACGGCTTTGCCAAAGTCTCCGGAAACGAACGCGAAAGTTGGGGAAGATTGATGGAAGGTTATCTGTCTTCCGGCAGGCTTAGCCATATTTTTCTTTTGCTGGATATACGGCATGATCCGAGCGAAGAGGATAAGCGGATGTATGAATGGATAATATACTACGGCGTACCGCATACTCTAATAGCAACCAAAGCGGATAAACTTCCAAGAGCGAAAAGGCAGCCCGCCGCTGACAGCTGTGCAAAAAAGCTTGGAGCGCCTCCTTTCGCAATGGTTTTTTCCGCAAAAACCGCACAAGGCCGTCAGGAACTGCTATGTCATATCGGCCGTATACTTTCGGACGCGGAAAGAAGTGCCCCTGCCCAAAAGCTGCTTGACATAGAATAAAGCCTTTCGCATAATAGTGTTGCATCAACGAATTCGGAGGATATCTATATGGCGCTTATTAAGTGTCCCAGATGCGAACTCAATTACATAAAGGACGACGAAAAACTGTGCAATGTTTGCCGCCGTCAAATGAAAGGAGAACCCGAGCCGGAAGAACTCACCGGATTATGCATTGAATGCAACGAGAATCCCGCAGCTAAGGGAAGCGATCTCTGCGGCGCATGCCAAAAGGAAAAGCGGCGCCAGGAAAAGCTGGATAAGCTCGCCGAAAGCATTGAAGAAGACGAAGAATTGCCGCTGGATTCCATTGATACCTTTGATGAGATAGAGGAGATCGAGGTTCCGAGCGAAAGCGATATACCCGAAAGCGAATTGATTGAAATCGATAAGGAGTTTGGCATCGAGGAGGAAGATGAATCCGGGCTCGAAGACTTTGAAAGCGATGAACCGGAGGACGGCGATGACGATCAATAATTGCAAAAAAGCGGGACGATATTCATTATGAGAGTATTTGCCATCGGTGATTTGCATCTTCCGGGCAATTACGATAAACCCATGAATGTGTTCGGCATAAAGTGGGACAATCATTTTTCCTCAATACAATCAAATTGGAAAGCGAATGTACGGGCAGAGGATGTGGTGCTTATACCCGGCGATATAAGCTGGGCAATGCGCCTTGAAGATGCGAAGGAAGACCTGGATGCCGTTGCGGCGCTGCCCGGAATAAAGATCCTTTTACGGGGCAATCACGATTATTGGTGGAGTTCGGTCAGTAAAGTCCGCGTTATGCTTGATAAAAGGGCTTCCGTGCTGCAAAACGACAGCATATCCGTGAACGGATTGGTGTTTGCGGGCACAAGGGGGTGGATTTGTCCCGGTACGCCGGGATTTGATTCGGCTGACGAACGAATTTATAAAAGGGAAGTGCAGCGGCTCAGGCTTTCTCTGGACAGCGCTCAAAAAGGGCGGCAGGTGATCGCGATGATGCATTTCCCGCCGTTCAACGACAGGCAGCAGGCTTCGGGGTTTACCGATTTGCTGGAGGAATACGGAATAAAGCATGTGATCTACGCTCATCTGCACGGGAAGTCCTGCGAAAACGCATTTGAGGGCAACTTGCGCGGAATCAATTATACATTATGCTCTGCGGACCACTTGAATTTCTGTCCCAAACTTGTTTTTGAAAATTGATCGATATTGGATATAAAATATGACCGCTTAATATGAAAATGGTCGAAAATCAGCAAAAAAACTCCCGGGAGGGAGTTTTTTATGCCTTCAATGCGAAAAAAGTGGAGAATTCGCATAAAAATTAAGAAAAAGTGTTTAAAAAATTCATTAAAATGGTGACAAGTGTTGTGAAGTGGTGTATAATAGTCACTAATCCATATATAAACAGCGATTCAAATTTTAACCGGAGGCGGCTGCTGATGTTAATCGGATCCTATACGCATAATGTAGACGCTAAAGGCAGGATATTTATACCGGCGAAATGGCGCGAGGATTTGGGGGATACTATCATCGTAACGCGCGGCCTGATGGGTGATGAAAGCAGATGCCTGTTTGCGATGTCAGTTGAATCCTGGAAGGAATATGCGGCGCGCTTTTCGCAATTGCCTATTACGGATGCAAGCGCTCAGGATATAAGGCGCATAACTTTTGCGAATGCCTGTGACTGCGAGCTGGACAAGCAGGGCCGCGTGCTTATATCCTCAAACCTAAGGGAGTTTGCGGGGCTTGAAAACGAAGCGACGCTTATCGGAGTAGATAACAGAGTGGAAATATGGAGTTCCAAGAACTGGGAGCGAAAAAACGCATTGATAGCAGAGCGGTGCGATAAGGAACTGGAGAGGCTTGCCAGGCTGGGCATATGAAACCGGAGTATTCGCATACGCCGATAATGCCCGGCGAAGTACTGCAGCTGCTCAAGCCCGAAAAAGGCGGGCTGTTTGTGGACTGCACTCTCGGCGGCGGCGGGCATGCCGAAGCGATATTGAGCGTTCTTCCCGAAGGTTCCCGTCTCATCGGCATTGACCGTGACCGCGATGCGATAGAAGCCGCATCCTGCAGGCTCAAAAAATTCGGCACGTCCTTCATACCGGTCAGGGGAAATTTCTTTAACATTAAAAAGCTTATGGAAAGCTTAAAAATAGAATCCGTTGACGGCATCCTTATGGATTTGGGAGTATCGTCTTATCAGCTGGATAATCCGCAGCGCGGGTTCTCGTATCACGCGGACGCTCCGCTCGATATGCGCATGGATGCTTCCCAAGCGTTTTCGGCCTTCGATGTCGTGAACGGATATCCGAAGACCGAGTTGATACGGATTATCAGAAATTACGGCGAAGAAAGGTTTGCTTCGCGAATCGCCGAAAGGATAATCGGACAGCGCGAAATAAGACCCATAAAGAGCACGGCCGAGCTCTCGGATATCATTAAATCCGCCGTTCCCGGTTCAAGCAGATGGGACGGAACGCATCCCGCAAGGCGCACGTTTCAGGCGATCAGGATAGAGGTAAACGATGAGCTGGCCGGATTGGAAAACGCGCTGAGAGACTCCGAGCATCTGCTCAACAGATTCGGAAGAATGGTTGTCATAACATTCCATTCGCTTGAGGACAGGATAGTAAAGCAAACGTTTCGTTCGTTTGAAAATCCTTGCATATGCAGCCCCGATGCTCCCGTGTGCGTTTGCGGCAGAAAGGCGACTTCCAGGACTGTCAACAAGAAACCCGTAACTGCGGGCGAAGAAGAGATAAAAATCAATCCCCGTTCACGAAGCGCCAAACTTCGTGCAATCGAAAAACTGTAAAGCCCAAAGGCAAGTATATATTGTTGGAGAGATGAATAGGTATGGCAGTAGCGGTAAGACAGGAAGCAAGGGAATACTATGCAGCGCGGGTTTATTCCCGCAGCGCCGCATACGCTGAGCCGGTTATCGATCCGTATATACCCGGCGAACCGTCTCCCGATCCCGGTATTTCGGTTAAAACTGAAAGGAAAGCTCAGCTTCAAAAAAAACGCCGGCTTTTAATGAGGTTTGTCTCCGTTTGCGGAGTTTTGGCGGTGTTGTCCGCACTTTTGATCGTAATGGTCGGATATGAGAGGATTGCCGGCGAGTATGCGGCGGTCAATACGCTTAAGGCAGACATCGAACAAACCCGCCTTAACCTGGAAGCGCTGAATGTCTCGCTGCAATATGCGGTAAGTTTGGATAAGGCAAGTGCTGCGGCTTTGCAGCTGGGTATGGATTATCCCGCCGCCGGGCAGATCGTCCGGGTGAGCGGAACAAATGCCGATACTTCTTTGAACGAAACCGATTAAGGCTGGAGGCCGGTTCATGAAATCTCCGGGCATCAACAGCAAAAAGCGTTTGTTTGCGGTATTGTGTTTTTGCGCGTTTATCTTTCTTGCATTGATCGTTCGGCTTTTTATCATCCAGATCGTCCAGGGCGAACAGCTCCAGGAAAAGGCGCTGTCCCAGTGGACGCGCGATACGGCGCTTTCGGCATTGAGAGGAAGGATAGTCGACAGGGAAGGCACGGTTTTGGCGCAGAGCGGCACCGCGTATAAGGTATTGCTTTGGCCGCAGGTGATAGCAAAAGCTTCGCCGACCGAGCGCAACCGGATCGCTTCGGAGCTTGCGAAAATTCTGGATCTTGACGAAGGCTCCGTCCTGCAAAAGGTAAGCGATGTCACAAAACAGGAGATCGTGCTCAAAAGGCAGGTGGAACGCGAAACCGTCGACAAGATAAGCGCTTTGAAACTGGGAAACGGAGTAGTCATCGCCGTAGATACAAAACGGTATTACCCGTCCGGCAGATTGTTTTCCCAGTTGATAGGGTTTACCACGATTGACGGAGTCGGACAGGAAGGCCTTGAGAGGACGTTTGATAAATACCTGGCCGGCAAAAACGGCAGAATGATCACCGAAACGGACAGAAAAGGAAACACTTTGGCTTATGGTGTTCAGGAGTATATAGAACCGCTTGACGGTTTCGATCTGGTGCTGACCGTGGACAAGGTCGTTCAGTCCTTTCTAGTTAAAGCGCTTGAAGAGGCTTATACCGTCAATCGTGCCGTTTCCGCTCAAGGGATACTAATGAACTGCAAAACGGGGGAAATCATCGCCATCGCATCCATCCCCGATTACGATCCGAACGCTCCTCCGCGCGACGATCTGGACCTTTTGCGGGAATTGGTAAAAAACAGGGTTGTGACAGACGCTTATGAACCCGGTTCGACGTTTAAAGTCGTTACGCTTTCGTCCGCTCTTGACAGCGGGAATGCGGGAAAGCATACTTCCGTTTATTGTCCGGGTTACAGGATAATAGCGGGCGCTAAAGTCAAGTGCTGGAGAAGCGGAGGACACGGGCAGCAGGATCTTGCAAAAGCCGTTCAAAATTCCTGCAACCCCGGGTTTATGGATATGGCGCTCCGCATGGGCACCGACTCCTTTTATGATTACATATATGCTTTTGGTTTCGGATCAACGACGGGAAGCGGACTTACCGGTGAATCCAGGGGAATCGTAACGCATGAAAAGTATATCAGGGAGGCGGATCTCGCAAGGATAGGTTTCGGCCAGAGCATTGCCGTAACGCCCGTTCAGCTGGCGACGGCAGTTTGCGCGGCGGTGAACGGCGGGAATCTGATGCAGCCGTATATCATAGACCGAATACTTTCAAGAAGCGGCGAGGTCATATTGGAGAACAAACCGACTCCGATACGCCGTGTTATAAAGCCGGAGACGTCCTCTATGGTGCGGGAGCTTCTTGAAGGAGTCGTTGTTGAAGGCAGCGGCAGGAATGCCGCAATCCCCGGTTACAGAGTGGGCGGAAAAACCGGGACGGCGCAGAAATACGTAAACGGAAAACCTTCCAGCAGCGCGCTGGTCGCATCGTTTATAGGGTTTGCGCCGGCTGACGACCCGGAGCTGGTTTTGCTGATAATCGTTGATGAACCTCAAGTGGGAGTGGTATTCGGAAGCACTGTTGCCGCTCCGTTCTTCAAAAAAGTTATGGAGCAGACGTTAAGGCATTACGGGTTCACGCCCGAGGAGCTTCCGCAAACGGTTACCGTCCCGGATGTGACCGGCATAACGGTTGCGCAAGCGAAGAACAAGCTTTATAATGCCGGACTTGAGGCGGTTTATCAGGCGGAGGATACGGTCATCGCGCAAATACCGAAAGCGGGGGATCAGGTTCAAAAGGGCACGGAAGTTTTATTGTATACCGAGCTTACAGCTCCCGACCCCGAGGCGGAGGAGACGGTTATGGTAACGGTGCCCGATGTATCGGATATGACCAGGCTGGAGGCAAATGACGCGCTTAAGGAATTGGGGCTCGTCATCGTATTCGATCCGCCCGACCGTTACGGAAAAGCCGTTTCACAGGCCCCCAGAGCGGGCTCAAAAGTTCCGTACGGGTCACAGGTGAGGGTTGAGTTTTCGCGGATTGACTGAGCATGCAGCTCATAATAAATGCACAAAGCGCCGTTATGTGTTATAATCGTGCGGTATTCTGCAGCATGTAACGGGGAGGGATCGAATTTATGCTGTTGTCCGACCTTGTTGACAAAAACCGGTACAGGCTTGTCGGTGAAAATGTCGACATCAATAAAATAGAATACGATTCGCGCAAAGTCTCAAAAGGAGATTTGTTTTGCTGCATCGTGGGATCGGTATCCGACGGCCACGATTTTGCGCGGCAGGCCGTTGAGTCCGGCGCCTCGGCGCTTCTTGTCGAGAGAGAGCTTCCGATAGATATTCCCATGATCGTAGCCGATAATACGCGCATCGCAATGGCGGAACTCGCCGCAGCGTATTACGGTCATCCGGCAAAAGGCATGAGACTTATCGGGGTGACGGGCACGAACGGCAAAACAACGACCACTCATATGATAAAGTCCATTGCGGAGCAGGCGGGACTTAAGGTCGGAATGATCGGCACGATCCATAACATGATCGGGAACGAAAGCATCGATACCGACAGGACCACTCCGGAAAGCGTGGATCTGCAGGCTATCCTTAGGCGAATGAAGGATGAGGCTGTCGGTTTGGTCGTTATGGAGGTTTCGTCTCATTCTTTGGTTCAGTACAGAGTGCACGGCGTCGAATTCGATATCGGAGTTTTTACCAACCTTACCCAGGACCATCTGGATTATCATAAGTCGTTCGATAATTACGTTGCCGCAAAGAAGATGCTGTTCGCTCAGAGCAAACGTGCAGTCATCAATCTCGATGACGCGCACGGCGCAAAAATCAAGCAGGAACTTTCCATACCGGTAACGACTTTCGGCATTACTTCCAAAGCCGATACCACCGCATCGGACATCGAGATAACCGCAAAGGGCGTCCAGTTTGATATTCATACGCCTCAGGGGAGCACAAGGATGCATATTCCCATTCCCGGTCTTTTCAGTGTGTTCAATGCGATGGGAGCCGTTGCGGTCGCTTTGGAGATAGGACTTCCGATGTCAGCAATTAAGCGGGGAATGGAGAATATGCTCAGCGTATCCGGGCGGCTGGAGCCGCTCCCGACCGGCAGCAGGGACTTTACGGTCCTTCTCGATTACGCGCATACTCCCGATGCGCTCGAGAATATTCTGAAAACCGTCCGGGAGTTTGCAAAAGCGAGGATCGTGACCCTGTTTGGCTGCGGAGGCGACAGGGATAAGGCAAAGCGGCCTATCATGGGTGAAACGGCGGGAAGGTTTTCGGATTTTCTTATCGTTACAAGCGATAATCCGCGCAGCGAAGACCCGTACGCTATAATCGCATCGATTGAGGAAGGCGTCAAAAAATCCGGATGCGGATATGTGATTATCGAGAATCGCAAAGAGGCTATAAAGTATGCATTGGAAAATGCTCAAAAGGATGACATAATCGTTCTCGCGGGAAAAGGACACGAAAGTTACCAGGAGATACGGGGGGTCAAGCATCATTTCGACGAGAAAGAGATCGTTGCTGAACTGCTCTCCGGGGTTTCCGGCTAATATACGGAGGATATCATGCAGCAGTTGATTTTAGCCGCATTGCTTTCTGCGGCAGTGACTATTCTGCTGGGACCCGTTATCATACCGCTGCTTAAACGTTTGAAATTCGGGCAGACGGAGCGAAACGACGGGCCGCGGTCTCACCTTGCCAAGCAAGGGACGCCGACAATGGGCGGAATAATATTTTTAACAGGGCTGACGGCCGGTACGCTTGTTTTTACGGTTTCGGGATCGGAATTCGCAATACCGGCTTTGCTCATTACATTCGCGTTTTCACTGGTTGGGTTTCTTGATGACTTCATAAAGGTAAAGCTTAAAAGGTCTCTGGGTCTGAAGGCATACCAAAAAATAATAGGACAGTTCGGCATAGCTCTGATAGTTGCGCTTTACTGTTATTACGGAGGATTGAACGATATCAACTGGAACGATTTGTCTCAAAGCACAAACGTGCTGATAGGCTCGAAAATTTATTTGCCTTTTTGGGATGTTGAGCTGGAGCTTGGCCTTCTTTATATTCCCTTTGCGATGTTTGTGATTATAGGCGCCGTCAATTCGGTAAATTTGACGGACGGTTTGGACGGCCTTGCCTCCGGCGTAACTATGATCTATTCCGTTTCCATGAGCTTGATATTCCTGTTTATTTCGAACGAACTCGGACAAGCCGGCAAGGTATATCAAAGCGCCGCCGCGTCCGGAATGATAATCTTCGCGGGTTCCGTCGCCGGTGCGTGTTTGGGCTTTCTCAGGTTCAATTCGTTTCCCGCCCGCGTTTTTATGGGCGATACAGGTTCGCTTGCTCTGGGCGGCGCTATAGCGGTTATGGCTTTGTTCAGCCGGGCTGTTCTGCTTTTGCCTGTAATGGGCGCCTGTTTCGTTGCATCCGCGGTTTCCGTAATCCTCCAGGTAGGTTCATATAAACTTCGTAAAAAACGAATATTTCGAATGGCTCCGCTTCATCATCATTTTGAATTGAAGGGTGTCGCGGAAACCAGGATAGTGTCGGTTTATATGATAATCACTGCCGTATTGTGTTTGATTTGCCTGCTGGCGTATGCTTAATCAAGCTTTCATGCCGTTTGGTGACGCCTCTGTTTCGTGGACTTGTTGGCGCTTGGCACGAAAATGAGGGGTGAGGAGTTTGAGGGAGAGCAGCGGCTCTGTTGCCTCAAGCCCCTCCATCGACATCAAACGGTTTTTTTAAAAAGTCTTCCGGGCGTGCATATCGGCCCGTCCGGGATTTTAATAGGTGGTTTCATCTGCCGGAGGTTGCATCGATGAACGGTAACACAAAAAAGAATGCGCTGGTAGTAGGTATGGCACGCAGCGGCATATCGAGCGCGAAGCTGTTGTACAAAAACGGATGGAACGTGATCATTAATGATATCAAACGGGACATTCCCGGTCTTTTAGAACAGCTCAGCGGCATAGAATATACCGATGCCCTTGGGATTGACCCGAAAGAGCTGATTTTTGGAATCGACCTGTTGGTGCTCAGTCCCGTAATACCGATATTTGCGCCTTTTGCGAAAGAAGCCGCAGAAAGAGGAGTAGAGGTAATCGGTGAAATAGAGCTTGGCTACCGCTATTCCAAAGGAAAATTCATTTGCGTGAGCGGCACGAACGGAAAGACTACCGCTACCGCTTTGACGGGCGAAATGTTCAGAAAGGGCGACTTTAATACGTTCGTTCTGGGCAACATCGGCATTCCCATCGCCGAAAAAGCGATGGAGACAAAACCCGGCGACGTCATCGTGGCGGAGGTTGCTGCACTGCAGCTCGAGTCTATCAAAAAGTTCCATGCTCACGCCGCGGCCATGCTGAACATCACCGAGGATCATCTCAACCGCTTCGAGGAGTCAATGGATAAATATATCGCCGCGAAGTGCCGCTTGTTTGAAAATCAGACCTGTGACGATTTCGCAGTTTTGAATTACGATGATCCGACAGTCAGGAAGATGTCGGAATTGACCTCGGCTAAGGTGTTGTACTTTTCAAGGAAGGAACAGCCGGAAGAAGGAGTATTTATAAGGGATGATACGATAATCTGGAGATATGAAGGGAAGGAGCTTGACGTACTTAAGACAAATGAGATTCAAATCCCGGGTTTGCACAATCTTGAAAATGCGCTCGCCTGCACTGCGCTTGCGTTAAGCTCAAAAGTCCCTCTCGGAGCGGTGCAGAAAGCGCTGAAGGAATTCCCGGGCGTCGAACACCGGATCGAATTCGTATGCGAGCATGAAGGGGTTCAGTATATCAACGATTCCAAAGGAACAAATCCCGACTCCACGATAAAAGCGGTGGAAGCTATGAAGCGCCCGACCATACTGCTTCTGGGAGTGGGTGAATATGATAAGCACAGCGATTTCTTGCCGCTCTTCAACGCATTCGGCGGAAAGGTGAAAGCGGTGCTCGCCTCGGGAGTCAATGTTCCTGCCATTAAGGAATCGGCCGATAAGGCGGGTTTCACCAACCTTTTTGAATGCCGCGAAGGATTAAGGGAAATGGTAGGGCTTGCCAAATGCTTGGCGGAACCTGGAGATACAGTATTGCTCTCCCCCGCGGCGGCAAGCTGGGGGATCTATTCCGATTTTGAAGAGCGGGGGCGGCATTTCAAGCAAATCGTACACGAAATATGCCGCACAGAGTAAGCGAAAGGCTTATGTTATTTTAAATCATGGAAGAGGATCGGTATGGAGAAGAGAACCGCGGGCGAAAAAGGTAGTCTGGGACATATGGATTTTTCCATATTTTTCGCCGTTCTCTTAATTTGCGCTTTCGGGCTTGTGATGGTGTTTTCGGCAAGTTATTACTATGCGCAGTCGGAGTGGCACGACGGTTACTATTTTGTAAAAAAACAGATTCAATACCTTGTGCTTGGATTCATATGCATGCTTGTGCTTTCCCGCATCGATTACCATAAGCTCGAGAAGTTAAAAACAGCGGGCATGCTGCTCTCAATAGCCCTTCTTATCGCGGTCCTGCTTTTCGGGGAGGAACGCAACGGCGCCAAACGCTGGCTGGAAATAGCGGGTCAAGGCTTCCAGCCGTCCGAATTCTGCAAGTTCGCAATGATGCTTTATATCGTATCATTCATGGCGAAGTATCCTTCGCGCATGAAGGATTTCGCGCACGGCGTCGTTCCCGTTCTGTTGATG
The DNA here is from genome assembly GCA_002070205.1 of Firmicutes bacterium ADurb.Bin182. Lineage (GTDB taxonomy): Bacteria > Bacillota > Clostridia > Christensenellales > CAG-138 > MWCU01. The sequence continues at coordinate 28,561 of MWCU01000050.1, forward strand.
ATACTCATCATCTGCGGCCTTATTATGCTCCAGCCGAACATGTCCATGGCCGTCAGCATTGCGCTGATGGGCGGCGTACTGCTGTTTATGGGCGGAGCGCGAATCAGCCATTTGCTCATATTAGCCGTTGCAGCGGTGCCGATGTTTTTCCTGCTGTCACTGGAAGAGTACCGCTGGGCGCGCGTCACAATATTTACGGATCCGTGGAAGGATCCCCTGGGAAGCGGACATCAGCTTATTCAATCTCTTTATGCTTTGGGTTCGGGAGGACTTTTCGGGCAGGGATTGAATTACAGCCGGCAGAAGCTTCTTTACCTGACTTACGGAGAAAGCGATTTTATTTTTTCCATAATCGGGGAAGAGCTCGGGTTCATCGGCTGTGTTTTGGTTATGTCCGCGTATTTCTTTTTGATCTATCGCGGAATCCGCACGGCGCTTAAGTGCAAGGACAGGTTCGGAAGCCTTCTGGCCGGCGGTATCACCGTAGTGCTTGCCATTCAGGTAGCGGTAAACATAGGTGTTGCCACAAGTTCGATCCCGCCTACGGGCCAGACCCTGCCTTTTATCAGCGCAGGAGGGACTTCTCTGTTTATTTTTCTTGCCGCTGTCGGCGTTTTGCTGAACGTCTCCAGGAATACCGCCCGCATATGACACGATTGCATTCGAGAATGCATATCATGAAAATGTGTTGATAGCAATTTTTTTGGCGGCATTCCGGAGGTGAAAACATGTCGAGGCTGGTAGTTCAGGGCGGAAAAAAGCTAAAAGGAAGCATTGAAGTGCCCGGAGCGAAAAATGCGGTGCTTCCGATATTAGCGGCCAGCTTGCTCTCAACAAAACCTATAAGACTTGAACACTGTCCTCATTTGTTGGACGTTGATAATATGCTTCTTATATTGAGGTATTTGGGCTGCAGCGCGGAGTGGGACCAGGATTCGCTCGTTATAAACGCCGCCTCGGCCGATAAATGCGTGATGCCCGATCATCTTGCCAAGGAGCTCAGATCGTCTATTTTTATGCTTGGGCCCGTGCTCGGCAGATTTAAAAAGGCGCTGTTTTCTTATCCGGGAGGGTGTGAAATCGGTCATCGTCCCATCGACTTGCATCTGCACGGCCTGAGCGCATTGAACGTCCGCATAGTCGAGGAACACGGTCATATTATCTGTGACGGAAAAGAGCTCACCGGGGCTTCGATCCATCTCGACTATCCCAGCGTGGGCGCAACGGAGAACCTGATGATGGCTGCAGTCGCCGCGAAGGGTCAGAGCATGATCTTTAATGCGGCAAGAGAGCCTGAAATTGAGGATCTTCAGAATTTTCTGAATCTGATGGGCTGCCAGGTATCAGGAGCCGGAACTTCCACCATTGCCATAAACGGCGGATTTGAACCCTGCCCCGTGACCTACCGCATAATTCCGGACAGAATAGTGACAGGAACGCTTATGTGCGCGGCAGCCATTACCGGCGGTGATATACAATTATATAACATTCGGCCTGCACATCTCGGGAGCATTGTCAGCAAGCTGAGGGAAGCCGGCTGCGCTATAGACGTTTATGCAGATTCACTGCGCATAAGAGGCCCGCACAGGCCGCGTGAATTAAAGCTGGTTGAAACGCTTCCGCATCCCGGTTTTCCGACTGATATGCAGGCACAAGTATTCGCGCTTTGTACTATAGCAGACGGAACGAGCATTATTGTGGAAAATGTTTTTGAGAACAGGTTTAAGCATGCGTCAGAGCTTGCGCGCATGGGCGCGGTTTCGATGCTTAAGGATCGTACGGCCATAATAAGAGGCGTGCCGAGATTGACGGGCGCTCAGGTTACCGCAAGGGACCTGAGGGGCGGAGCGGCGCTGGTGCTTGCAGGCCTTTGCGCCGACGGTACGACGGTAGTCAATTCCGCCGAGCATATCGACAGGGGATATGAGCGGCTCGAGAATATGCTGAACTCGCTCGGAGCGGAAGTATATCGGGAAAACTGACAGGTTTTGAAAAAGAGGGCTGTCCATGACAATATCCAAAAGAAATACGGCCGATAGGGCAGCAATGAGGGACAAGCATTATGAGTGCTTTCCGGATCGCAGCCGGAAAAAGGCCGCCGACCCGTCCTGCCGTCTTACAACAAAGAATCCTGGAACAAGGTACGCTCCTTCGCATAACAGGACTGACGATCCGTTTTTTGAGGGCGAAGCAACGGGTGTTGTTTTTTTGAGGGGCGCGGATAAAAAGAAGAAAAAAGGCGAAGCGCGGTCCGGAAAACTTCTCGCGCTGATCATCATCGTCATGTTTTTCGCGTCCGTTTCAGTCGCGGCCTACTTTTTAATGGTGGTAGACTCCGTACTGGTTACGGGAGTTTCGGATGATGCTGTCCGAAGGATTATCGAGCTTTCCGGAATCGAAACCGGCAGCCATATATTGTCTGTTGACCTTAAAAAAGCAAAAGCGGCTATCGAATCGGATCCGTATTTTAAGGTCAACCGAATAGAGCGCGAATATCCCTCGAAGATAGTTATTGAAGCCGGGCAGCGCAGGGAAGCGGCTTCTATAGAATACATGGACGTGAATATCATAATAGACAATGAAGGGTATGTTTTGTTCATCGGAAAACGGGACAGCACGGAGGGACTGATAAAGGTCGAAGGGCTGCGACTTTCCGGATGTCAGGTAAACCGCAGTCTCGGCGAAACGCCGGATATATTTATATATACGCTTTTGGAGGTATTGGGAGCGCTTAAAGATGAGGATTTTCTCTCAAGCATTAAAACGCTGGAGGTATCCAATCCTCTGGATATTCGCATGACCGCAATAAACGAACTGCATATCGTCTTAGGCGAGGCCGATCGCTTGAGCGAAAAGCTTGAATCTCTGAAGGAAGTTATGCCCGAGCTTGAAAGACGAGGATTGCTGAACGGGATATTGGACCTCAGCATAAAGGGAGCTCCGGTTTACAGCCCTGCGCCGCAAGAATCCGAGGATAATGATCCCGGTGAGGGCTCCGGGCAAGAGGGTGATGATTGAGCCAAGACTTGCGAGCCGCGATGAAATTCTTAAACATTTTTAAACATATGCGGTTGAGCGGCTGTGAGATATTGCGCAGTATTTAATGTATATGGTATAGTCTTGCCATAGATATACTGTCTACTTATTCCAATATTTGGAGGTATACGGCAGAGGAGAACAAATGAAAGAGCACACAGTACTTGATATCGGCAGTTCAAAGATCGTCGGCTTGAATTGCAGCGCCGAGCCGCAAGGGAACATAGTAGTTCACGGAGCCGCTATAAAAGAGTACAAGGGTTATCGCCATAAAGAATTCCTTGATGAACCCGAGCTGCAAACTGTGATCGCTGAGATTCTTGAAGAAGCGGAAACGGACTCCAAACATCGTTTACGCGACATAACAGTCGGCGTTCCGGGACCTTTCCTGCATACGGAAATTTCGCCTGCCGAAATCCGAAAAAAGAACTCGGGTATAGTGCGTCAAAAAGACGTCGATCAGCTGATGAATGATTCTTTGAGCTTTGATCAGCCCGAGGGGTACGAGCTCATCCATTCCACTCCCATCGAATTCAAGGCGGACGGAGTAAAGCTTGCCGGTCCTCCCGCCGGGGTTCGAGCGCAACTATTAACCTCGCCGGTATCCCATGTTTATGTTGATGCGCATTTTAGAAGCCTTGTTGACAATGCGCTCGCGAGCATAGGTTTGCAGGCCGATATGTTTGTGGGAGTGCCTCTCTCGGAAGGCCTGTTTTTGATTCCCGATGAAGAACGGCTTTACGGCGCTGTGCTTATCGATGTAGGATATACACATACCGATATCAGCCTGCTGTTTAACGCCGCACTGATAAAGTGCATCACATTGGAAGTCGGAGGCATGCATTTTAAAAACGATCTTGTTTACGGGCTGAATTTGCTTGAATCCACCGCTGAAAACATAAAAAGACGTTATGTTTATTCGCTTGATTATCAGGACAGCATAGATAATATACGGATTCCCGGAGGCGGTACGATAAAAATAGATTATAGTGCAATACAATATATACTTGAAGCGCGAACGAAAGAACTCGCCGATATGATCTATGGCGAATTGACCGAGCTGAATATGACGGAAGCGCCGGTCTACTTAACCGGAGGCGGAATATCCCTTATGCGCGGAAGCTGCGAGTTTTTGGAAAAATACATGGGAATACCGATAAAGGTGAGAATGCCGTGGATGCCGCGGCTGAGTTCGCCCAACTATGCAAGCGCATTCGGAACGATGTCGTTCATGCTGCAGGGAAGGGAAGAAACCATAGGATGGCTTCACAGCGCGCATCAAAAATCTTTCTTGAATAGGATTATCGATTTTTTTGCTAAATAGGAGGAAAAAGTATGCCGATGGGTTTGGAACTGGATTTTGAAAGCGGACAGTTTGCTCAATTAAAAGTGGTGGGAGTGGGCGGAGCCGGGAACAATGCCGTAAACCGCATGATCCAATACGGATTGAGAGGCGTTGAGTTTATATCCGTAAATACGGACAAGCAGGCATTATTCTTATCGCGCGCCAATCAAAAAATCCAAATCGGGGAAAAGCTCACAAAAGGACTCGGCGCGGGCGCGGATCCCGAAATAGGCCGAAAAGCCGCGGAGGAGAGCAGGGATTCGATACTTGAGGCATTAAGAAATGCAGATCTCGTTTTCATTACGGCGGGTATGGGCGGAGGTACCGGCACGGGAGCCGCCCCTATTGTCGCAGAGTGCGCAAAAGAACTGGGCGTATTGACCATTGGCGTTGTTACGAAGCCGTTCAGATTTGAAGGTAAGGTGCGCATGCAGAACGCGATGATAGGCATTCAAAATCTAAAGCCTATCGTTGATACGTTGATCACTATCCCGAATGATAAGCTGCTTGATGTCGTAGGAAAGGCAAGCTTAACGGAAGCCTTCAGGGTAGCGGATGATGTTCTCCGCCAGGGCATACAGGGCATCAGCGACCTTATCGCCATACCTGCGCTTATAAATCTGGATTTTGCCGACGTAAAGACCATTATGAAAGAAAAGGGTATGGCGCATATGGGCATCGGAGTAGCTACGGGCGACAAGCGCGCGATCGAAGCCGCGCGCCAGGCGGTTGAGAGCCCGCTGCTTGAAACATCCATTAACGGCGCTAAGGGCGTACTTTTAAATATCACCGGCGGACCCGACCTCAGCCTCATGGAAGTCAATGAGGCCTCCGCTTTGATTTCCAGCACTGCGGACTCCGATGCCAATATTATTTGGGGTGCGGGGATCGACGAGGAAATGGGAGACGCGGTGCGGATTACGGTTATAGCGACCGGATTTGAGCAGTCGGCCGAGGCTGCGGCAACCAAAAAAGATGAGAAGCGCAGCGGCGTCGTGAGGCCGGGAATCGACGCGTCGAAGCAGAAGGCGAGTCCTGTCGGTCCGAGCTTTGATGATTGGAAACCCGGAAAAGTGGACTACGGCCAGCAAAAAAGCCGGCCGCAGGAATACACTTCGCCGCTGCCTGACGGTGAGGATGTGACCCCGCATTACACCCGTTCGGATGTTCAGCGCAATTATAATCCCAAGGATAAGAATAATCTGGATCTTCCCAGTTTTCTTCGCAACCAGAAGGATTGATTTAGCAGGATAATCATATGAATATTCACAAATCTTCTCTGGGAGTGCGCTTTGATATGATCGCATCTCCCATTACCATGGAATTGGAACGTTGGATATGGGAAGAGGTATTCTCGGTCCTTACGGTTTTTGACGTTTCCGGGTTAAGCTTATACGGCGGCATAGTGAATCCCGCGGGCGAGAACATTTATATGTGCGTGTTTACCGGCGGCAGTTTAACTCAGATGCGCCGCATTTTTAATAAGCTTGACAATGACGCCGGCGTAAGCATGTATCTTGCATCCACGCGTCCTTTTATTCAAAAAAACGAATTGGCTGGTATGCCGGATCTCCCGTTCCTCGGCAGGGTGCAGCATAGCGGAAAGCTCGCGGGAGGTAAGGGGCTCCCGGTGCTGATTCCGAAAAAGCACGGGAAGAGAAGGCCGGTCGGAAGAGGCATAAAGATAATGCTTGCTCCGGACGATATAAGCGCATCGCTGCCTTCGATGCTCGCAATCAAGAGGCTGACGGTTGCGGCCCGCAAGCATTTTCCGGGCGTAAAAGTCGTGCCTGTTCCGATAACACACGGGGGAGCGGGAACTGTGGACTCCGCGGTCGTCGCCTGCAACGGAGTATATAGATATACGGATATCAGAGAGGAAGACGGCGCGAAACGCCACTATAAGTACGGCGTTTTATACGGCCGCACCGGTATTATCGAGGCAGTACCGGGGAGAACCTCGACAGGTACTGGCGAATTGATAAGGCGCGTCCTCGATGAAGGCCTTAAGGATATCGTTATAGGCATGGGAACATGGAATGCCGAGGATTGCGGTATAGGATGCGCAAGGGCGCTGGGCGTTAAGTTTTTTGATTCGAACGACAATGAGCTCTCGGAATTCGATGTCGACCGCATCAGAAAGATAGACACTGAATATATCCATTCGCGGATTGCCGCTGCTCAGTTTACGATAATGCGCGGGGTAAACGACGGATCGCCGGATGAATCCTCCCCTTCCGGGTACCCGGAGCTTATTAAGCTTGTAAACGAAATAAACGGGAACACGGCCGGTGAGAACACGAATATTTCTTATGCTTTACTTTCAGCGATACTGAACGCAAAAATCAAGCCGTCCACCGAAGCGCTGTTTGATTCTGTTGATTTCAATGCCCTCGTTAAGGGCGTGGCGCTTATAGTGACGGGCGAGGGAAGGCTTACGGAGGGCAAATCGGATGTAACAGGCACTATTTTGCGAAGCCTGTCAGGCCGAAAAGTGCCCATAGCCGTCATTTCGGATTGCATGGAACCGCATGACTCGGTCGACCCCGTGAATATCGGCACAATGTATACGATAAATTCTCTGATGGACAAAGACGAGGCCGTCAGGCGTTCCGAGGAACTTTTTGACGATGCCGCCGACAGGATGTTCCGATTTATCCGTATCGGCCGTGATGTGGAAAGGATAGGCGCGCCGAAAAAGCGCACCATCAATATATTTAAAAAGTTTTGACTTTCTTGGTATACCGGATTACTATTTTTAGGGTATTATGGCGAATGCGTTGACAATCCGGACGGCTTAAGTCATCATATGTATGATTAACGAGCCGGAAGGAAGAGAATATGGAATCGCAATACAATGAAACCGTTCGCCATATCGGTCGTGAGCTGCGGGAATTGATAAAAACCTATAACAATTGCATGCAGCGCATATTGAACAAGTACGGCCTTTATCCCGGACAGCCTTCAATACTTTTTGTAATGTCCAAAATGGACGGAATGACTCAGAATGAGATAGCCCGGGAATTGGGCGTCAGCAAAGCTTCCGTCGGCGTTTCCCTCCGCCGAATGGAAAAATCGGGGTTTGTAAGGCGCGTGCAGGATAAAAACGATACCCGCTGCAACAGGGTCATCCTGACGCAAAAAGGCCTCGACTATATTCGCTGGTGCGAAATCGACTTTAACATGGTATATACTACGATGCTGGAGGATATAAACGGGGATAAACGCTCGATGATACTCGAGAACCTTAAATGCATGAAAAACAGCCTTTTGAAATTACAGGGAAGATTGACCTCCAAATATATCGGCTCCGAAAACCCGACGATTTTCAGACAAACCGCAGCCGTTGAGTAAGCTTTTTATCAGGTGTGATTTATACAAATGAACGATAATAAAGAACGGATCGTTATCGGTATGTCGGGCGGTGTGGATTCATCCGTGGCCGCATTGCTGATTAAAGAACAAGGCTATGATGCGGTCGGCGTATTCATGAAAAACTGGGAAGAAGAGGACGATGAGGGAATATGCACGGCCGCTTCTGATTATGACGATGTCAGAAGCGTTTGCGACAAAATTGGCATCCCTTATTATACCGTTAATTTCGCAAAGGAATATCGGGAGAGGGTTTTTTCTTATTTTATTGATGAATACAAGGCGGGGCGCACGCCCAACCCCGATATTTTATGCAACTGCGAAATCAAGTTCAAAGCGTTTCTGAATTTTGCTTTAAGCGCGGATGCCTCAGCTTTGGCTACCGGTCATTACGCAAGGCTTGATAAAAGCGGCGGTGTGCGCTTGCTCCGGGCTTTGGACGCGGATAAGGACCAAACATATTTTCTTGCGGGGCTCACAGGCCCGCAGCTGGAAAAAGCGATTTTCCCCGTCGGACATCTCAAAAAGAGCGAGGTTCGGCTTATTGCTGCGAATGCAGGGCTTTCGACCGCTTTGAAAAAGGATTCGACCGGGATCTGTTTTATCGGAGAGCGCAATTTCAAAGAATTTTTAAAGCGCTTTTTGCCTGCGCAGCCCGGAGACATGGTAGACGAACGCGGCAGGGTCATAGGTACGCATGAAGGTTTGATGTATTATACGCTCGGACAGCGCCGGGGTCTTGGGATCGGAGGCAAGAAAAACGGAAGCGGAGAGAGCTGGTTTGTCATCGGCAAGGATATAAAAAGGAATCTTTTGATAGTGCAGCAGGGTGAGCATGAAGAGTTGTTCTCGACAGCGCTTGTTACAGGCATGCCCAATTGGATAAGCGGCCTTCCCCCGGCAAAAACTATTGTGTGTACGGCAAAATTTCGCTACAGGCAGGCGGATCAGCATGTAACCGTACATGTGCGCGAGGGAAGCTGTACCGTAGAGTTTGCTTCCGCTCAGCGCGCGATCACCCCCGGACAATGGGCGGTGTTTTATGACGGCGACGTCTGCCTGGGCGGTGCGCCGATAAATGATACCGTTCCGCTGAAAGCTGTCAGGATTTAGGAAAGTCCGGTCAAAGCATGTATGCAGGGCAATAAAACGGGCAAAGTACCGATAAGAACAGGCAGTTCCTTTCGTAACCGCATCCGGGGCGGCACGGCACGAAATCCTCGTTTTTGAGCCGATGCGCAATAATCGTATTTTATATATTATCAAAATGCGACAAAATCAGTAAAAGGGTGGTTGACAAGGAGGAGTGTATTTGGTAGAATTGGTTTCGCGTCTGAAGCGGGGAACAGTTGGACTTGTCAGAAATTACAAGCGGGAAACGCATTGACAGATTTCGATATGAGTGTTAACA
>MWCU01000051.1 GCA_002070205.1 Firmicutes bacterium ADurb.Bin182
ACATTCTCCTTCTTGTATTTGGTGTTGCAACCTTAGTCTACAAGATTTTGAAGCGTTATGCTTCATCTTTTTTTTCATTTACCCCAATCTTTAGTGTAGAGCCATCCCGTTTGATCCGAACAGTTTGTTCTTCATGTCTTTCACAAGGTCAACATATGTCTGCCCTATCATATACTGTAATGAAAAATCGTTTTCGGGAGGTGTTTTCTATCCGTTTTCTTATTCAGGGAAACGACCTTCGAATGAAATACCTTTGCCAAAAGCTTATTGCCAAAGGTTTTGAAGCCGAGGAATTCAGGGAATTTCCGGCTGAACCCGTTTATTTTATCGCATCGCCGGGCAAAAATCCCGAACAGTTGATCGAGCTCATTAAAGGGCTGGCTCCGGGTTCGATATTGCTCGGAGCGCAGAAGAGCAAAAATCTTTACGAGCAGGCTGAGATCAGCGGCGTCAAATTCCTGAATATTATGGAAGACGAAGCTTTTGCCGTGCAGAACGCCGTGCCGACAGCGGAAGGTGCGCTGTCCGTTATTTTGGCCAATACGGAATGTGTCCTCAGGGGGCTGGACGTCGCGATAACCGGATACGGGCGCATAGGAAAGGTACTGGCTCCGATGCTGAAATGCCTCGGAGCTAATGTGCATGTAATCGCCAGGAACCCGGTAGACAGGGCCTGGGCGATGGGTCTTAAAACCTGCGATCTTAACGCAATGCAGGAGGAGCTTAGATCCTGCAAAGTGCTTATTAACACCGTCCCAAGTCAAATCATCGATGAAAACGCGCTGCGCACAATGCCGAAGGGCTCGCTGCTTATAGAGCTCGCATCGCCTCCGTACGGGTTTGACGTCAAAGCGGCGGAAGCGCTGGGACATAAAGCCGTCATGGCGCAGGCACTGCCAGCGAAATCCGCGCCGGAAAGCGCCGCGGATTATTTGGCGGACGCCGTACTGCGGCTTATTTTCGGATACGGTTAAATTCTTTCCTTCTTGCGTTAAATAACAGCCAATGAAAGGAGCAGTTTTATGTTTGAAGGCAAGGTAATCGGTTTTGCGCTGACAGGTTCGTTCTGTACTCTGGAAAGCGCTATCGACCGGATGGAGCAATTGGCAAAAAACGGGTGCAAAATCATACCTGTCGTTTCATATTCGGTAGCGTCGACCGATACCCGTTTCGGAAAGGCATCGGATTTTATCGACCGCATAGAGCGGATTTGCAAATGCACAGCATTGAAAACGATTGTTGACGTTGAACCCATCGGGCCTAAAAAACTTCTGGATATTCTGGTGGTTATGCCCTGCACAGGGAACACGATGGCAAAGCTTTATTGCGGAATAACCGACACGCCTGTCACAATGGCATGCAAAGCACACCTCAGAAACGGAAGACCGCTTCTGATCGCTCCGGCCACAAACGACGGGTTGTCTATGAACGCAAAAAATATCGGGGGATTAATGAACATTAAAAATATATTTTTTGTACCGTTCGGACAGGACGACTGCCATAAAAAACCGAACTCGATCACTGCAGATCCCGATATGCTGATCCCCGCAATCGAAAAAGCGCTAAGCAGCGAGTGTTTTCAGCCACAACTGATCTAGAATGCATCTGTTCCGGATTTAATACCCGTTCATTTTACAGCCGTTGGTTTTACCCCGGCTGTTTTTCATACTCCGGTTTGCGATTGTCCGATAACAGCAGCAGCTCCTATTTAATATATTGATTATAAACCTCATAAAGGAGCTTTTTATGCTTATTGTAATGAAATTCGGCGGCTCTTCGCTCGAAACAAACGAGAAGATCGGAAATGCCGCAAAAATCATAGAAGATTCCAAACTTCAGGGTAACGATATAGTAGCGGTAGTTTCCGCTCAGGGCAAAACCACGGATGAGCTTATAAAAAAGGCGGAGAGCATCACAGCGCTTCCGTCGCCGAGAGAAAGCGACGTGCTTTTAAGCACGGGTGAACAGGTCTCAATGTCCTTATTGGCAATAAAACTGAATTCCGCCGGATGCAGGGCGGTTTCTCTTTGCGGCTGGCAGGCCGGTATTCATACGGACGAACGGTTCGGAAACGCAAACATAACACATGTCGACACAAAACGGATTCGTGAAGAACTGGAGAAAGGCAATGTAGTGATCATTGCCGGTTTTCAGGGAATAAACAATGATAACGATATCACCACATTGGGCCGGGGAGGATCCGATACAACCGCTATCGCACTTACCGCTGCGCTCAAAGCCGACGCCTGCTTTATATATACCGATGTCAACGGAGTATATACCGCTGACCCGAGAGTCGTCGAGCAGGCACGAAAGCACTGCGACATTTCCTATGATGAACTGCTCGAAATGAGCACTTTAGGAGCAAAAGTGCTCCATAACCGGTCGGTGCTTATGGCGAAGAGAAGCGGAGTCGAATTTGAGGTTCTTTCCAGCTTCGACGGACAGCGCGGCACTTTAGTGCATGATTTTGCGCAAGGAAAATACATCAGCGGCATAGTATGCGATGATAACGTGGCGATGATCAACGTTATCGGGATAGACAGCGGCGAGGCCACATGCGAATTATTTTCATTGCTAGCAAAAAACAGAATTCAGGTCGATATAATCATCCGTTCCCCGAGATCGTTTGACGGACTCGGCGTAGTCAGCTTTTCGGTTCCCGCGAACACCGCGAAAAGCGTGATTTGGATGCTGAATGAAAAGGAAACGGTTATCGGCTACGACAGGCTTTATGTGGAAGAGGACCTGGCAAAAATATCGGCGGTCGGTTCGGGTATAGCGGACAGCTGCATCGTCGCGTCAAAAATGCTAAACGCCCTTAACGAAATCGGCCTTGAACCCAAGTATATCACGACGGGCGAAATAAGGATATCGGTCATAATCCCCAAAACGAAGGCAGCGGAGGCGGAAAAGGCGATCCACAGCGCTTTAATCAGATAAACGACAGACAAAGAGAATGTGAGCAAAATTGCCCGCATTCTTCAGAATGTCGAAAAAGTTATTTGGGGATTATTAAGGGGCTGGCGGAAATCTTTGATTTCCGCGGGACCCCTTAGTTTTCAGACGGCCGTGACGGATGTAATCCGTAGAGCGGCATGGTCGACTAATACGTTCCGTCATCAGCAACTATACGGTGAAACGGATGAAATCCGTATGGATTTCTACTTTGCACGCTTTGCGCCCGGAAATCTTTGATTTTAGGCAAAGTGTGTAGAACTCGAAGAAGTCTGTACAGACTTCTTCGACACGCTGGAGAATGCGGGCAAAATTGCCCGCATTCTTTTATCAATTCATCAGTAGAGCGTAACGGTTAAACTTAAATCAAGTTCAACGCTTTCATGGAGGACTGAAGGATCTTCAGCTTGCTTTCGGGCATCTCCGTAAGAGGCATCCGGTACCCGCCGACATTATGCCCCATAAGTTTAAGCGCGGCTTTTACCGGGATCGGATTAACGTCTATAAAAAGGCTGTTCATCAAATCGAGCAGCTTCAGGAAAAGTTCAAGCGCTTCCCCGGTTTTTCCTTCAAACCAAAGCATGCATAAATCGTGCATTTCCCGCGGAACTATATTCGAAAGCACCGAGACAACGCCCTTTCCGCCAAGCGCAAGTATCGGAACGGTCTGGTCATCATTGCCCGAATATATATGCAGTTCATCTTTACATTCGGCGGCAAGCCGTGCAATTGCCGAGATATCCCCCGAGGCCTCCTTAACGGCAACGATGTTCCGGTGCCTGCTCAGGGCTTTGTATGTATCGGTTTGAATGTTTACACCCGTTCTTGACGGCACATTATACAGGATTACGGGCAGTGAGGTGCTGTCAGCAACCGCACAGAAATGCTTTATGAGCCCGTTTTGAGACGCCTTGTTATAATAAGGCGTTACGACAAGCAAAGCATCGGCGCCGGCTCCCATCGCATATTTTGAAAGGCTTACGGTATGAGCGGTATCATTGCTGCCCGTGCCCGCGATGACCGGTACACGCCCGTGAACACACTCCGCTCCGAAGCTGAACAATCTTTCGCGTTCGTCATTTGTCAAGGTAGAGCTCTCGCCCGTAGTGCCGCAAATCACAATCGCGTCCGTTCCGTTCGCTATCTGGCACTCGATAAGCTTTGCAAATACATCGTAATTAATACTGCCGTCCTTTGAAAAGGGAGTGACCAGAGCTGTACAGGAACCTTTAAACGGCAATGCTTTCAACCTCGCTCCTCCTTTCTGACTATAAACCCCTTTTTGAACAAAAGCTCCGCAAGCAAAACGGCGCCTCCCGCCGCCCCGCGCAACGTATTATGCGAAAGTCCGATAAAGCTGATTTCATTAAGGCCTTCACGCCTCAGTCTTCCCGCCGATACCGCCATCCCGTTCTCAAGGTCCCTGTCAAGCCGCACCTGCGGTCTGTCCGGTTCCCCAAAATAGTGGATAAAGCGTTTAGGCGCGGACGGCAGGGATAAATTCTGCGGCGCTCCGCTGAAATTTCTCCAGATATCTTTTATTTCGTCAATATCCGGTTCAGTTTTGAAAGAAGCAAATACAACCGCAAGATGTCCGTCGCTTACGGGCACTCTGAGGCATCTCGCCGTGATCTCAGGCAAATCGCTGGGCACAATCGCTCCCCCGGCGACATTTCCAAAAATTTTAAGCGGCTCCGCTCTGCACTTCTCCTCTTCCCCGCGTATGAAAGGCATAATGTTATCTGTGATTTCGGGACAGCCGCTCAGCGTTTTCCCCGCTCCCGAAATCGCCTGGCAGGTACAGACGATGACCTTTTTTAAAGAATACCTGTAATGGAGAGGGAAAAGCATTGGAACATAACTCTGGATCGAGCAATTGGATTTGACCGCGATAAAACCCCTCTTTGTATTAAGCCTTTTCCTTTGAGATTCGATAACTGAGGCATGCGAGTCGTTAAGCTCCGGTATGATCATGGGCACATCGGGCGCAGATCTGTGCGCGCTGTTGTTCGATATAACGGGACATTCCGCTTTAGCGAAGCTTTCTTCCATCGCCATCGTCTTTTCTTTATCCATATCGACGGCTATAAAAACAAGATCCGCTTCACGTGAAATGCGTTCCGTTTCGCAGGCATCATAAAGCACCAAATCATTCAGATTCGGCGGGATGTCCTCCTGCATGGCCCACCTTGATCCCACAGCCTCACAGTATGCCTTGCCCTTTGATTTTTGGCTTGCCGCAAGCAGAACGGGCTCAAACCACTCGTGCTTTGACAACAGCAAAGCAAGCCTCTGACCGACCATCCCCGTTGCTCCGATGATCCCTGCCCTGAGTTTTTTCAAAGCCGATTCCTCCGAGTTCAGCGCTTATTTTAAATTATGATTTTGTTGAGCCATGTGTGTTTAAGATAGCGAACCCCCGAAACGGTGGATTGAGAACTGCCTGTTTCATTTGTCCCGGCTTACTGACGCCGTTTTTCAGACGGACTTGTTTCTTGCAACCTCTCCTTAATCTATTTGCACGGAATTGCGGGCGTATGCCGATTCGTCCGCATATTCAAAACTTGCCCTTAAGCTTTGCGCATCAAACAGTAATTGTTTATTATCATAAAAACGAAAGCGTGCGTTTGCAGAGCTTTCGTATATTGTCCGGCACATATCTCCCATTTCCGGCGCCATAAGCTTTTGCGGGTTCTTCTCGTAGACTTCCGCAGCAAACAAGTATCTCCCCTGCTTGATTTCCAACGCGTTTTCGCTGCATTTTTGAACCCTTGCTCCCTTATATGAGGCCAAACGGTATTCCTTTCCGTCAAACATGACAACGCATATACAACCCAAAAAGCTGCCGAAAAGTATCGGGATTTTAGCCGAGGCCGCCATTATGCTCAGCTTTTTGTTGCCAAAATCATTGCACTGGATCCAAAAGTACCGCTCCGGAAAGCATATGCCTTTATCCGTTTCAATGTAGCCTCTTCCGTCCGTAAAACGAAACTCCTTGTCGTTGAGCACCAGCCTGCCCGTTACCCGGTGATCCATGCTGATAACCCCGTGGCTGCACTGCATCTTAAAAAACCTGAACGGGCCCATAATATCCGAACCGACGGGAGTAAGCGGTCCGTACTCAAGCTCTCCGCATAAATTGAGCTTAACGCTTTTAATGTCCAGCTTGACACCCTCATTGCCGAACAGGCTGTTTTTTATGCGTATTCCCGTATCGTTTTTTGAAAAATCCTCGAACAAGTAATTGACCATATATGAAGCGTTTTCGGTAATGACTTGAATAAACGCATAGCGCTTATTATTCTTGCCGATATTGATTCCGGGGATCAGGCAGACGGAACCGTCTTCACCCTGATGCTTAAAGTACCAGCCTTCGAAAAATGAGATTTCGTTTTCCGCTTTACCCATTAAGTATTCTCCAAACTCTTTGCTTGCTATATTGTTTGTCAGGGCATTAAGGAATATGAAAAATAAGCGTTTTTACTTCTTTTACATATTAAAGCAATCAATCGCGTATTTGACTGCCCGCTTCCGGGCAGAATTTCTTTCAAGCGCCCGGACTTTGCGGCGCATTTACAATATTTGCTGATTTTTATTGCATTTTTTTCGATTATAGCACATTTTTCGCAAAAGCGGCAGTAAATTAATATTAACAAAAAGCCAACAATTTAAATGCTTTTTAAGGCAGGATGCAATGAAGAACGGAAAAGTATCCCTCAAACGCGCAGGAAGCAGATCGCTCCGCCGCATTATATTGACGGCGTCGGCTCTAGTCATAGCGATATCTGCCGCCTTATCGGCGGGAATCAAGAAATCATTATCGGAGGTTATTGAAATGGAAGACACCGTAACAAGGAGCGCGAAAATCACGGATCTAAACATAGATTCGCACATGTCATATGACAATACGGCACTTTTGACCCTGCATATATCCGCGCCGCAAATAAGCATTGCAAACCCGGCTGCGCAAAAAGCGATAAATGAATATTATAAAATCGAGGCTGAAAAATTCAATTCCCGCGCCGCGGGATACTTATTTGACCGGGCAATGGAGGAATACAACATTTCGGTTGCAAACGGGTTTCCTTTGAGAGCTTTTGAAGCTTTCATGAATTACTCTGTCCGGCTCAATTCAAATTGCACGCTGAGTACTTATTTCGATCAATATGAATATGCCGGCGGCGCACACGGAAGCACCCTTCGAACGTCCGTAACCTTTGACCTGAATAACGGCAAAAGGATCAAATTAAAGGATCTTTTCGGGGCGGCCGGAAACTATCGAAGGCTTATCCTCGACGAGATCCTGATTATTGCGGATAAGCAAATGGCGACAAACCCTGTGTATTTTAACGATTACAGGCGGCTTATAGTGCAAAATTTCAATGGGGAAAGCTTTTACTTAACGCCGGACGGCATCGTGATCTACTATCAGCAATACGAAATCGGTCCTTATGCCATAGGCATCGTTGAATTTGAGATACCCTATCAAAATCTCGGCATTCGGCCTCCTTCCTGCGGGTAAGCAGGTATTAAACCCAAACAGGATATGCTATAATAGCAATGCGAAAGGAAGTGAAAGACATGAACAAATTTATACCGTACGTAAAACTCGGCAAGCGCGCCCGGCGGGAAGTTGATCTTTTAAAGCGCCGGACTTTCTCGGGCATCGATCCGAGAACGCGAAGAACCGGCAACCTTAAGGCGTATGACCGTAAAAAGGCTCATAAAGGAGATGACCTGTATGAGCCTTTTTATTTCAAAGTGACGGCTCTCAGCTCCGCCGCCATTCCGCATGATCCGCCTTATTTTCGAAATTTGAGTCAGTCCGTTCTCCTGATCACCTCGATTATCTCCGCTTCCGTATTGTCTTCAATGAATTGAACGACCGTATCCAGCGTGGAGTTTGCCAACTGAACAGAACCCGAAACCACTGCAAATCCCATTACGGCCGTTTGATGTACATCCTGCTCCCCCACCTCCGCGGCCGATACATTGAATTTGCTTTTTACCTTTGCCAAAAGGCTTTTAACAAGGCTTCGCTTTTCTTTAAGGGAATGTACCCATGGTGCATACAGCTTGATTTGAACGGACGCGACTGTCATATTTACTCCTCCGATGCGGCAACGATTTTGGCCTTTTTATCAAGACATGAATTATATCATATGTTCGCTCAGCATGCATTGCCGGAATGCTTTGTTTCTGATTCTTTAAAGATTTTTGCGATATGGAATCGATTTACCGGCGAAAGATCAAACGGGCGGATTTAAATCGTCCCCGATCAAACCCGCCCAGGTTTCGGAATTTCTTCCGAACCGGCAAGGCAAAGCAAAACGTCTGCCTTGATAATAAAGTGTGAAACGCAGCTTAAATTTATTCATTAAGCGATTTAAAAAGGACGAAATCAATTCGTATCGAATCGATCCGTCCTTTTCGTCAGTTTCCGGATAAAAATATCCGAAAACCAAACCGGTGCTTGCTGCTACGCAAACAGCTTGCCACCTTGATCATAGGATAAGCACGTGAGGAGATTATTATTCACGCATTTAAAAAATTTTTTTTCAGCAAAAGCATCTCCGCGGGAAAGCGATCGTGCCGTAATACCGGTCTTCCCTGTTAAAAAGGGCGGGAAAAATCCGCCCGTACCGCAGCTCAGGATTCCCGCATGACCGTTACAAACTTAACCGAATAAAGGTCACACATTACAAGGTTCCTTGACAATTGGTCCTCGAGCACAAAATAATTTACGCCGACTTCGATGAGTCTGCCCGCCCTGTCGGTGCTTTGGTTAGTTCCGATAACAAATTCCGCTCTGATCATCCTTCCGATCAGCGACTCCAGGTATCCCGGAATATACAATCTGTTCATTACCGGAGGAGGTCCTTCCCTGAAAGCATCCGCTCTCATCGTAGGCGGCACTTGGTTCATGCGTTCCTGGTGCGTCATGTGAGTTCCCTGAGTATACGAAGACCGGGAAGGCATTTCCGACATATCCCGCATTTCCGGCATTTCCCGCATGTCCGGCATTTCCCGCATATCCGGCATCTCACGCATATCCCTCATTCCCATATCTTCGCGCATATCCATGTACATGTCCATATTCGTATTCGAGTCCATTTCGTGCATTCTGTTCATTTCTGCCGGCTTTTCCATGGCTTTTGCCGGCATGTTCGTTTGCGCAGGGCCCGTCATACTTTTCTTCGCAGGCTCCATCTGGGTTTTCTGCATCGGGGCTGCAGAACTCGGAGCTGCAGCCGGCATTGGTGCCGCAGGTATATAAGACCTGTCGCGAACATTAGGCTGAACGTTCTTTGGATTGGACTCCATGACCTTGTTGCCGAGCCAGTTTATGCTGCTGTTATCGCTCATTTACCATTCACCTCTCATTTTTATGTTTCCGCGTACGCGGCTGTCGGGTTATAAAAGCAATGCTGATTGATCCTCGTATGCCAATAGCCTGTTCCTGTATACGGAAAGAAGTTCGGACAATCGGGAACGAACGGGTTCATATACCATAAAGCAAGCCTGCCGACACCGCTGAAAACATTGCCCGATAACGCCCAATCGGCTATCTCAAAATCTAGCGGCCTCGGCGACAACGCCCATATGTTCTGCGGATTTTGCATGCCGCCGATGATTGTTTTGTGACATGAAAATTGACAGGGCTGCTGCAACACCAGACGCAGATTCCCCTGTCCCGTCCTTAAGTACTCCCCGTAAGATATATGCACGCGGTTCATGATTACCGTGGCTACGGCCTTCATCCCGTGTTCTCCTTCGCCTTCCGCTTCGCACCTGATCATTCGCGCAAACATTTCCCTGTTCGTCACAGCCTTCACCTCTTTATACTTTATTCCGCCGTTAAAAATCTGCTACAATTTTCTTGACGCTCGCCCGAAGTCACAGCCGCTCACGCGATACGTACAAAAAAAACATCTTCGAACGCAGACGATTCAAAGATGTTTATTATCCGGAAAATATTTCTTATGCACCGGCGCGTATCGAACGGCTGAACGTCGTGATCACATCGATTACGGAACCGAATACGGTGACGCCTACGATGAACTTCGGGAAGTTCATCCAAACTTTATATAGGTCTATTCCGTTTACAGTAAACCCATAAACCGTCTCAAGGGCGGAAATCAGATTTTTGTTCCAAATCCCGTGCGAACCGAATACCATGACGGAAAGAATCAACGCGGCTATCGTGCAGGCGGTCGTAGCAAAAGCTAACTTTAAAGAATATCTGCCCAACAATAATCTGATGCCTTCCTTAAATATACCGATGCAGAATATGATATTGATAAGAGGAAGCATAAGCGCAAATCTATCCGGATCAAAAACCGGAATAACCTCCAATGCGTTGCTTCCGTGATACCAGATCCCGAAAAGCCACGACGCCGAATTGAAAACAATGACGCCGAGCACCGCAAAAATAATTCCCATAATAGGTTCGCTCTTGGGGATGAATGAGTTTATCGCGGGTATCTCCGGCAAATCGTTTGGATGCCAGGGGCTTTCTTTCATAACGTCCCGTTTTGCGCTGTACTTCTGCACGAGCGCAAAAACTATAGTCACCCACGCGAACGCCTGAGCCAATCCGGAAACTATCGCAGCGATAAACTCCGCAAACGTCTTCAGGGGATTTACGTCCGTATCGATAAAAAAACCGATCAGAAAAGCGACAAGCATTCCGAAACCCGCAGCCGCAAGCACGATCTTAAGCACCAGAAGATATGTATCATAATACTCCGGCCCTATAAGCATTCTTGCTTCGCCTTTATATTTCGCCGCAAGCTCTGAGGGCTTGCCGAGCTCAAGAAGAACTGCATCTATATCCTCTTTGCCCGGCTCCCCGTCACCCGCTTTATTTTGCAGCATATCCTCGATCAAACCGCGCAGCTCCTTTTCGATATCGCTTCGCTGCGTCTGCGGCAGACGCCTTGTGACGTCATAAACGTATCTTTCCGTAATTTCGCTGACGTATTTTGCACCGTTAGCCATCCTGATTCTCCCCTTTATTTATCAAATTTTCTATACTTATCCTCATATCCGTCCATTCGAGGCAGAGGATCGCATATACCTTCTTCCCCGCTTCGCTCAGCGCATAATACTTGCGAGGTTTAGCGCCTGAGGTTTCCCATTCCGAAGTAAGCAAACCCTGCTTTTCCAATCGCCGAAGAAGCGGATACAGAGTCCCCGGATCGATAGGAGCTCCTTTATTGCCCATTCTCTCAATCAACGAGTAGCCGTACTGAGGATTTTGCAGCTGACTGAGGACCCCCAGCACCAAAGTACCTCTCCTGAGCTCCAGTTTCAGGTTTTTTATTGTATCCTGCAGATCTTCCATTGCCTTCACCTCGTAATCATTATACTGTGCGTCATACACTATTGTCAATACACCTATATGATTAAATTATTAATATTTTTATCGCGCGCTCTGAGCCGGAAATCATAAATGAGATTCCGGCGGCAACAATGGCCGTAAAATTTAATTCTGCATGAACTTTGACGATAAACAGCGCTTATTTTTAAACAGATATGAGTAAATGAAAGTTCGCAGAGTCTGAACAATTATAAACGATGATTTTTTCTTGGAAGTTAACCGGGGTGAAAGAGTTATTCCGTTCACTCCGAAACGATTTCATACGGCCAGTCCGCAAAGCCTCCGGAATCAAAAACATCGGTATATCCCATATTGAGCAAAGTAAGCTCCGTTTGCCTTAAGCCTGCGGTTGTAATCAAAACCAGCAAAAATGCCGCTATCCGTTTCATTCTTTTACCTCAATTAATCTTGACGCGTACGCTGATTTTTATTATACGCTCGGACTTTTGAAGAAATCAAACCCATAAAACGGATGCAAAAAAATAAAAATTATTTCTTGACAACTTCTGCGGCGTAATGCTATGATACTGAAAATCAATTATCTTTAAGAACGGTACATCGATGCCGGCAAGATATATATAGCAGCTGCTATCGACTTTTGGTTACAATCTTGTCCGCATCACGGACAAGATTTTTTTTGTGAAGGAGGCGGCAGGATGAAATTCAAAGCAGAAATCGCGGACGAAGATAAGATCCGCAGAACACTGGTCCGTATCGCTTATCAAATCATCGAAAAAAATCACGGCGTAAATGATGTATGCCTGATAGGCATTAAAACAAGAGGAGTCCCGTTGGCGAAAAGGATTTCAGAAAACATAAAGGTCAGCGAGGACATAGATGTTCAGACGGGCGAACTTGACATCACGCTCTACAGAGACGATCTTGCCGAGACAAGACCGGAACCTTCCGTTAACAGCACCAATATTCCTTTCCCTGTGAAAAATAAGAACATAGTATTGGTGGATGACGTGATATTTACCGGCCGAACGGCAAGGGCGGCTATGGACGCGGTCATGAGACTCGGCAGGGCCAAAACGATACAACTGGCCGCGCTTGTGGACAGAGGCCACCGGGAGCTTCCTATACGGGCAGATTTTGTAGGAATGAACATACCCACTTCAAAAAACGAAGTGGTATGCGTTCATCTTTTTGAAACCGACAAAGAAACGAATATCCAACTTTTTGATAAAACGCTGTAAAAGGCGTTTTATATATAATTAAAATACTGAAGGAGGACTCGCCATGCCACAAAAAGAACAAAACATAGGGTATCTGCCGGATGAACGGCCCCCGATCTTTAAGCTGCTGCTGTATGCCATTCAGCAAGTCATCGTAATGTTCCCCGCGACGATCGCAGTCGCGCTGTTAACGGGATTTCATGTTTCCACCACCATATTCGCAAGCGGACTCGCAACCATCTGCTTTATATTAATAACCGGCAGAAAGCTCCCGCTTTACTACGGCTCAAGCTTTTCCTACCTGCCCGCAATAATCGCATTAATGGGTGCCAAAGAGCTGGCGGGCGCGACTTTGAACGAGAAAATCTCAATTGCCCAATTCGGTATCGTTATGTCCGGTCTTATTTCAATCCTCGCGGGATTCATAGTAAAGCGTTTCGGCAAGGAATCAATCGACAAAGTGCTGCCCGCAACAGTAACCGGGCCCATTGCGATGGCAATCGGCTTGACGCTGGCAGCAGTGGCAATCACGGATGCGGCCTCTGTTCCCTCGATCGTTCCCGAAGCCTCAAAACAGGTTGCGTCG
Organism: Firmicutes bacterium ADurb.Bin182; assembly: GCA_002070205.1. Lineage (GTDB taxonomy): Bacteria > Bacillota > Clostridia > Christensenellales > CAG-138 > MWCU01. The sequence goes on from MWCU01000051.1 coordinate 13,106, forward strand.
AATATGGCGTGGATAATATCGTTGAGTACTTTACTCGCTACCATATTCTTCTCGGTATTCCTGAAAGGCTTCTGGAGTCAGCTTCCCCTGCTGTTCGGACCGCTTGTCGGCGTAGTCGTTTCGTTCATCATAAAATGGACGACCGGGTTGGATTTCTTTAAAGTCCTGCCCGAAAGCGCAAGCAGCAATCTGTTCGCGCTGCCCATATTCACGCTTCCCAAGCCTTCGCTTATGGCTGTTGCTGCGATAATGCCCATCGCGATAGCGACTATTCCAGAATCAACGGCTCACGTTTATCAGCTTGATATCTATGTCAACGACCTTGCAAGGAAAAAACAAGCAGGCAAAAAGTATGATATCGAAGGCAAGCTCGGTCTTAACCTGATTGGTGACGGCATAGGCGATATGGTAGCAGGCGCGATAGGAGGACCTGCCGGTACCAACTACGGCGAAAACATCAGCGCGATGGCCATAACAAAGGTCTTCTCCGTACCGGTGCTGATTGCCGCTTCTCTCATAGCTATGGTGATCTCCTTATTTTCGCCCCTTATTAACGCTATTTACTCCATACCCCAGCCTGTTATCGGCGGACTTGAAATCTACCTTTTCGGCGCGATCGCGGCACAGGGAGTCGCGATAATGGTGGAAAAGAAAGTGGATCTGTTCAGTTCCAAAAACATAGCGGTCATAGCTTCCATTATGACCATAGGCGTGGGAGGCCAATACGGTTTTGGCGGCAACATACCGATGTTCGGATTGAACATACCGTGCATAGCAGGCGCGGCGATATTCGGCATACTTTTGAACCTTCTGCTCAGCATCGGATCAAAAAAGAAGCAGCAGGATAAATAGATATAAGCAATCCGTATACAAATGCAGTCCGGCGGTATTGCTTTACCGCCGGACTTTTTATTGAAAAAAATCCCATCAAATATTAACGGCCGCCGCGAAAGCTTTCGAAACGGCGAGTTTGGATTCACTTTCGTGATTTAAGGGCGACATGAAGCGGGGAGCAAAATCATATTCTGTAAGAATAGCGCTTCAAAAACTGTTTCGTCCGCTCGTGCCGCGGGTTGTTTATCAACTCTTTTGCGGCACCCTGCTCCACAATCTCCCCTTCATTCATAAAAATAATATTATCGGAAACATCGCGCGCAAAGTTCATTTCATGGGTCACTATCACCATGGTCATTCTATCATCAGCAAGCTCTTTTATCACGTTCAATATATCGCCGGTCAGCTCCGGATCGAGAGAGCTTGTCGGTTCGTCAAAAAACAATATCTCGGGCTTTAATGCCAATGCCCTTGCGATAGCAACGCGCTGCTGCTGACCGCCGGAAAGCTGGTAAGGATACGCTTCGGATTTATCCGATAATCCCATCCGGGAAAGCAGATTAACCGCGCTTTCCTCAGCCTCCTTCTTAGTGAATCCTGCGGTCACCGTTAAGGGCTCGGTTATATTTTTCAGCACCGAAAAATGAGGAAAGAGATTGAAGTTCTGAAACACAAGCCCGAAAAAGCCCCGAATTTTCTTTAACAGTTGAATATCCGCACGAACCGCCCGCCCGCTTTCATCCGTGCGGATCATGCTGTATCCTTTATATGAAATGCTTCCGGAGTCTATTTCTTCAAGAAGCACGGCGCAGCGCAGCAGAGTGGATTTGCCTGAACCCGAAGGCCCGATTATGCTGAGAACCTCGCCCTCCTCAACGCTTAAAGATATGTCTTTTATGACGGGCAGCCCGCCGAAAACTTTGCTTATGGAATTGATTTCAAGCAGTTTCATATAGACCTCTACCTGTAATAGCTCATTCGCTTTTCGCACAGCTCCATCGCTAAAGCCACCAAATAATTCATTATATAATAAAACACGCCCGCCGCGATAAAGGGCAAAACGGAAACCTGCGCGGACGCCAAAGCTTTTGCCGAAGTAAACATTTCGCTCACGGATATGACCATTGCAAGCGAGGTATCCTTCACAAGGGTGATGACCTCATTGGTTACGGACGGCATAATCCTTTTGATTACCTGGGGAAGTATTATTCTGAAAAAAGTCTGATATTTCGAAAAGCCGAGCACATTTGCCGCCTCATACTGGCCGATATCTATAGATTCGATGCCGCCTCGGTAGATTTCGGCAAAATACGCCGCGTAATTCAATACAAATCCTATTATTACCGCATAGAATCTGTATGAATTTGTCAGCGATATGCGAAAAATATAATACGGGGCGAAATAAACGACCATCAACTGAAGCATCAGAGGCGTTCCGCGCATAACCGAAATATAGATTTTGGTTACGGTTCGAATGACAGCCTTTTTGGACATCCGTCCGAATAAAAAAACAAGCCCGAGAGGCAGCGACAGAATAAGCGTTAAAATAAATATCTCTACGGAGACAAGAAGGCCGCCCGATAACTGCCTGACGATTGCTTCCATTTCATTCGGAAAGATGCCCATTTAACAACCTCACTGCTTACCGATAGTCGTAATGTCCTTGCCGAACCAGGATTCGGATATCCTTGCCATCGACCCGTCCTCGACCATTTTTAAAAGAGCGCTTTCCACCTTTTCACAAAGCTCTGTGTTGCCGAGCTTGAATCCTACGCCGAACTGCTCGGCTCCGACGACCTCATCCAGAACTTTATAGTTTCCGCCCTGCTTTTCGATGTTGTATCTCGCTACTATTTCATCCATCACGACTGCGTCCACCGCGCCGGATTCCAGTTCCATAAGGGCTCCGAGATTTGTTTCGGTTTTTACGATCTCTCCTATAAGCCCCTTGAAATCAGCATTGTTTTCAATAGCCGTCAAAGCGCTTGAATCATCCTGAACGGCGACGATTTTCCCGGACAGATCCTTAAACGAGGAAATTTCGGAATCCGCATTGACGACGACTATCTGGTTATTGTTCATATAAGGCGAGGTCCAGGTATACTCGTCCTCCCGGCCGTTTATGGTGAATCCGTTCCATATGCAATCCACGTTCCCGGATTCGAGCTCGAAGTTTTTTGCCGACCAGTCGATCGGCTGCAATTTAAGCTCAAGATTGAGTCTTTTTGCAACCTCTCCGGCAAGATCAAGATCGAAACCAACGTAAGAGCCGCCCTCCGAAACAAAACCCATGGGCGGAAACTCCTTGTCGAATCCGACCGTGAATGTGCCCTTTTCGTTCGATTTACCGCCTGCCGTACACGAGACTGCAGCCGCTGCCAGCGCGGCAGCCAAAATGATCATGATAAAGCGTTTCATTTTCCCCTCCTGATAAAAAATTTAAAACTTTTAAATTCCAATAGTGTAACATATATCATATATATTGTAAACGTATAAAATTGATATTCTCACTAATATTTATACAAAAAATATAACGGAAACGACAGCAAGAATACCGCCTCCGCACAGCATTTACCCGAAAAGCGAAGACATGAAAAGCGAGCCTATACGGCTCGCTCAACTGAAAGTTATTGCCAAACCCGACTACGGACGTTCCCAAAGCCGGGTGCTGAGCACCTCATCGAGATAAGGAATAGATTGTGCCGCTCCTTTTCTGGATACCGAAAGAGCTGCGGCGGCGGACGCTCTTTGCAAAGCCTCCACGCAGCCGGCTCCTTCCGAAACGGCGGCGATATAATAGCCCGTAAAAGTATCGCCCGCAGCTGTGGTATCCGTTACGGGAACAGAATAAGCCGCCTGCCGGTATACCTTTCCTTCCCGCATACAGACGGCGCCTTTTTCGCCCAGTGTCAGAACGATCTCCGCAGAGGGAAATCTCTTGTGAAGCTGATCCAATAGCCGATCCTCATCCCCTGCACCGCAAATATCTTCGGCCTCCACCTCGTTGAGTATAAAGCAATCCACATATTCCAGAGGAAGCGCAAAGACCTGAGAATTCATGGGTGACGGGTTAAGAAAAATCCTCATCCCTCTTTCATGAGCCCGCCCCATGATATCGGGCAAAAGATTGATTTCGTTCTGCAAAAGGATTATGTCGCCTTCGCCAAACCCGGCAAGAACGCTATTTATATAGTCAATATCCATATCCATATTCGCTCCGCCGTAGAGCAATATGCAGTTCTGCCCTGACGGATCGACCTGAATTATTGCATGCCCGGACCGCTTCCCGCTTTCCTTGAGCAGACTCGTATCAACGCCGTTCTCATTCAAAAAGTTTTTGAGCATTGCTCCGTCAAAGCCCAATGCTCCGGCGTGGAAAACAAGAACTTTAGCCCTTGAAAGCGCGACGGACTGATTTAAACCCTTCCCGCCCGCAAATACTTCCATGTTTTTTGAGGCGGCGGTTTCCCCGGGCCGCAAAAAACGCTCCACATAATACACAAAATCGATGTTCAAAGACCCGAAATTAAGTATCTTCATCAGGCTGTCCCTCGGTTCTTGACAAAAGAAAAGGCTACTTGATAACGCCTTTTCTGATCATCACGCAGGCATACACTGCTTCCTCGCCCGTTTGAATGACGGCGTAAGCGTCTTTTGTCCGGTCGTAAAAATCGAAACGATTGATGAATCCTATGGCGCCGGCTCCCCTTTGATCGTGCTTTGCGACGATTTTCTCAAACTCCTGCCAGATCGGAATTTCAAGCTCTGTGTCACAGCGTTCCTTCTGCATGAGCACAACTGGTTTATCCACATAAGAATCAACAGGTATCACGGACAGAACAGCGTCCAGAAGCTCCGCGGCTCCCAGGCCGTCCGCTCTCACCAGATGCGCTCCCTTGGCTTTGGCCAGCGCCGTGCCCGGAAAATTCCCGTCGCCTATCACTATTACGTCGTTATGACCCATTTCGCATAAGATCTTCAGAAGTTCCGGAGAAAGAATTTTAGGTATACCCTTCAGCATTATATCCCTCCTGACTAAACTTTATTTTCCAAGCACCGGATATCGGCGCACAAATAAAAACTTCAATTCAGTCGAATAAACCGTAATCCGCCGACTGACGTCACATAGATTTTCGTCCGTTACCGGCCCCCATGACGTCTATGCGGCTTTTACACGCTTTGCGGACTTGTTTTCCGTTGAGTAGTTCATAACCATTACGATAAGAAGTACGCTGCCCCATATAAGGGATTTATAAAAGTTGCTTATCTGCGGGAAAAAGTTCAGCCCGGAAGAAAGCATTTGCAGTACCAAAATGGCAAGAACGACTCCGCTAATGCGCCCGTGTCCGCCGTTAGGATTCACGCCGCCGAGAACAACGATAAGAACGCATTGAAGAGTATACACAGTGCCGTAATCCGCTCTTGCGGAATTATAGTTCGCAAGCATGACAAGGCCGCCCAGCGCGGCGCAGATGCCGGAGAGCGCATACGTTCTTATCAGAAGGCTGCCCGTTTTCAAACCGCTGAATCTGGCCGCGGTTATATTTGTGCCGAGCATATAGATTCTTGTTCCGTAAGTGGTTCTTGCCAGCAAAAATGCTATCAAGCACGCCATGAGTACGAAAATGATAAGCTGCACGGGAATTGCGCCCAACAACTTGGCCGTTATCAATTCGCTGTATTCAAGAGGAAGATCGGCAATGGCTTTACCTTTTGTCAGAATAATGCCGATGCCCGTAAACAGTTCATAAGAACCGAGCGTCGCCAATATAGGCGGGATCTGAATCTTGGAAACAAGCAGGCCGTTTATGAACCCCGTCGCAGCGCCTATCATGATTCCGAAAAGAAGCGTTGCCATGATTCCGTAACCGAGAAGATTCCCGTTTGAATCCACCATTGATTTAAGGACGACACCTGACGAGATTGCGGTAAAATTGGCAACGCCCACTACGGAAAGGTCTATTCCGCCGGTAATCATGCAGAGCATGATGCCGAGCGCCATAATTCCGAATTCAGGGAATTGGGCCGCCATGGTCTTAAAATTAGCTATAGAATAAAATTTTTCGGGCTTTAAAAGCAGCATTACAATCAGCACGGCGGCAAGCATAATTAAAAGCCTGCTTATATGCACATCCCTGCTGTACAGCTTTTTCAAAAATGATGCCTTATCGGTTTTCCCGCTCATTTCGCAGCCTCCCCTGCCGTTTTCTTAAATGCGCGGCTGCCTGCCCTTGATACCTGCATCGCGGAAATACCGGTGCCCAATATTATCAGCATTCCGAGAAAGAATCCCTGCCAGAATGTCGGCACACCGAGAAGTATCAATGAGTTCTGGACCATGACTATCAATATGGTACCTATCATGCAGCCTGTCAGCGAGCCTGCGCCCCCCGAAATCGAGGTTCCGCCGAGAACGATGCCCGCGATGATCATCATTTCCATTCCGAGCATATTGGTGGGGTGACACTGCCCCATCATGCAGACGCGAATAAGCCCGGCCAGACTTGATACGATACCGACCGACACATACAGCATGAATTTGATGGCTCTCACATTAAAGCCGGCTCTGTAAGCGCTTGTTTCATTTCCGCCTATTGCGTAAAGCCCCCTGCCGTACATCGTATAGCGAAGAACGATATATGCTATAAACAAAACAGCAAGCAGCATTATCATTGCGGTCGGCATGCGTGAAGTAAGTCCGGAACTTTGGTTTTCAGCCACGAACAACGCGCCCAGTCCGAACTGCTTCATTCCTATAGGAATGGTGGCGATTTGCGTGGAATTGAGAACGCCCTGCATAATACCCTTAAACACGCTGGATGTCCCTAACGTTATAATAAGAGTGGGAAGCTTAAGATACGCGATGAAGAAGCCGTTGAGCGCGCCTAGCAAAGCGCCGAACGCAACGACCATCAGTATGGGCAGGAGCATGCCGCCTTTATAATTCGCATCCGTCAGAATCCTCGTCGCAGTGTAAACGCTTAAGGAGGCAAGAGCGGGGAAAGATACGTCGATGCCGCCGCTGACTATGACCATAAACGCGCCTATAGCGAACATGCCCGGAACTATCAGCGCCGAAGCGATATCCACAAGATTATTCGGCGTGAAAAACTGTCCCGACCGAATTTCGATAACAACGCTGAGCAGCATAATGACGATAAAAATATAGAATTCATTTCTCTGCGTGAGTTTCTTTAATGTTTTTGACACCATACCCCCTCCTCCTTACATCATGTACTCGGACAGCTCTTTTTCTCTTATTTTTTTCGGATCGAGTCTCGCTGTGACTCTGCCGTCCTTCATGATCAGAATATGACTGCAGTTTTGCAGTATCTCGGGCAAGTCATCCGATATGATGATGATTCCGAGCCCTTTTTCCGCGAGAGACTGCAGTATCTTGTGAATGTCGTGTTTGGAACCGATATCTACACCCATCGTAGGTCCGTTCAGTATCAAAACATCAAGATCGCGCGCAAGCCATTTTGCAAGGACAACTCGCTGCTGATTCCCGCCCGAGAGCGTGCTGCATGCGTTATCCGGGTCCGGAGTCGCAATGGCAAGTTCTTTGACCCACTTGTTTATTGCGCTCTTCTTCTTTTTGAAATCATATACGCCCGCCCTTCCGGAAAGGCTGTTAAGATCGGATATGATGATGTTTTCTCCGATGCTTCGGGAAAGGAACAATCCTTCCGTCAGTCTGTCTTCGGGAACATAGCCTATCTTATTCTCCATCGCGGCCGCGACGGAATCAAGAACCACTTCTTTTCCGTTTATGCGGATATTCCCGCTGTCCGCTTTTTTCAGGCCGAAAAGGGAGAGGGCAAGCTCGGTCCTGCCGGAGCCCAAAAGACCGGTGATGCCGAGGATCTCCCCTTTGCGAAGCGAAAAGCTCACGTTCTCATAACAGCCTCCAAGGCTCAAATCCTCGACTTCAAGAACAGGTTCCTCTTCAACGTTTTTTGCGGTGAAGCTGAGGTCCTCGAACTCTCTGCCCGTCATATAGTAAGAAAATTTTTTATCATCCAGGTCGGATGTATTGCCCGTAATTATTTTTTCACCGCTTCTGATTATCGTGAATCGCTCGGAAATCTCAAATACCTCATTCAGTTTATGGCTGACGAACAGAATCGATATACCTTGCTCTTTCAGAGCCAATATTATCTTAAACAGCGCGCTTACTTCTTTTTTGGTAAGCGCAGTCGTCGGCTCATCCATAATAATAAGCTTAGCGTTGAACATCAGCGCCCGGCTGATGGCGACCAACTGCTTATCCGCCACGGAAAGGTCTTTGACCTTTGCGTCAAGATCTACTTTAAAGTCTATTTTTGCAATCGCTTCCTCAGCGATTTTCCTGAAACGCTTCCGGTTAACCAATACGCGTTTATCTGCCAATTCGGTGTTAAAAGCAAGATTTTCCATGACCGATAAATTCGGAAATATCGAAAAATCCTGATAAATTACCTGTATCCCGTTCATGATGGCTTCGATAGGGGTGATTTTTTGATAAGACCTGCCTCCGAACTCGATATAGCCGGCATCAGCGGTATAGACGCCTGAAATGATCTTAATCAGCGTCGATTTCCCGCAGCCGTTCTCCCCGGCAAGGCAATGGATCTCTCCCGGTGCAATTTCCAAAGATACACCTTTCAGCGCCTCGACACCAGCAAATGATTTTTTAATGTCAACAACCTTAAGAACGCTTTGCGCCATAGAGACTCCCGCCCTTTCAATTCAATAATGACACAAAAAACGGCAAACATCCGCCGTGCCTGTTCGGATAACCGATAAAACCGGGCTGTCCCCGGAGGGACAGCCCGATAAACCGTTAGAATCCGAAACTATCTACGTTTTCCGCAGTAATAACAATCCAGCCTTTACCTTCAAGAACCTTGTCGCTGCCGGCTTTGAATTTCAGATCGGTATAACCTTCAACACCGAGATCGCAGCCGTTCTCGATCTTTTCGCCCTTGAGCAGCTTCACGGCCATAGCGCACATAGCTTTGCCAGCGAGTGCCGGATCCCAAAGAGTAAGGGAGTTGACGGCGCCGCTCTTAAGAAGTTCTGCGTTTGCCGCCGGCATACCGGTGCCGGAAGTGAAAACTTTACCCTTTAAGCCCAGCTCTTCGATTGCGCGGGCGATAGCGGGCGCGTCAAAGGAGGACGTTCCCATAATGCCCTTAAGTTCCGGGTATTTCTTTAACAGCTCTTTAGCTTTCTGATACGCAACGTCTCCGTTGTCTTCGGATTCGACTCTCGGCTCCTCGGCAAGAAGAGTCATGTTCGGATAGGTTTTCTGCTGATGCGCGACTCCGCCGTCCGCCCATTCATTGTGAGAAGCATTGGTCACATGGCCGACCATAGTGGTGTACAGACCTTCTTCACCCATTGCCTCGGCGAGATTGTCCATTATGAACGCGCCGTACTGTTCATTGCTGAACGCCTCAATGTCGTAATCGCAGTTTTCAAGCGACGCGCCTTCATGCGCTACGACAACGATGCCGGCATCCATCGCTTCTTTCAGGACCGGTTCCAAGGCGCCGGGATCCACGGGAACCACGCAGATCGCATCGACCTTTGCGGCGATCAAATCCTGAATGACCTGCGCCTGCATGGTCGCATCGGTCTCGGACGGACCCTTCTGGTAAACGTTCAAACCGGATTCTTGAGCGAATTCTTTAACGCCTGTCTCCATACGCACAAACCAGGGATTCGTGGCGTCCTTGGGAACCACGACGATCTCAAAATCCTGGTCATCGGCAGCGGGGGCTCCGGCGCATGCGACTGCTGCGAATACCATCGCAAGCACCATGACAAGTGCAAGAAGTTTTTTCATAAAAACTCTCCTCCTTATTTTTTATTCCTCCCGTTGATCGGGGGAAAAGTAAAAGTTTTATCTGTTGAACAGAAGTTTTCGCATATACGCGCTTACATCCACCGCGCTTCCGCTTTTATAAAGGGCATCGATGCTCTTGTCGTCAATGTTTGCAGCGAGCTCTTCGAACAGCTCGAACCAACGGACGCTCTCGTTGCAGGCGTCTCTGCCGTCCTCGCGGTACGGGTATTGGTCGGTGGAAATATAACCTTTATATCCGGTGCGCTTGAGCCAATAAAAGAATTCAACATACGGAATGGTATGAATGGAGCCTGTGATCATATCATCATCCCAAAAGCCGTAATTATCATTCATATGGACATGGAAAAGCTTATCCCCGTACTTTTTCAGTATCGCAACGCTTTCGGCAAGGTTTTCATAAGCTACCGCGCCGTGACCGTAGTCTATTGTCACGCCGCAGTTGGGTTCGGCAATCTTGCCTATCATCAAAAGAGTGCTTGAAACATTGGAAGGATAGCTGAAGTTCCTCGGTTCTTTTTGCTTGTATTCTATCGATACTCTGACATCCTTCCTGTATCTGCAGCATTCCTTCACGCCTTCCTCAAACCAGGTGCGCTCTTGTATATAATCGCCTTGAAACGGATAATCGTAGCCGTCCTGTCCCGGCCAAAGGCTTACAAGATCGCCCCCGAGGAATTGCGCGATATCCATCATCTCCTTCGTCTCCCGGACCGCCTGCTCCCTGACGGAAGGATCCTTGGAAGTGAAGGCGCCTTTGCCGTATTTCTTCACCCCGAAATGATCGGGGATTATAGAGACGAGCTTAAGTCCGGTCCGCTCAAGGTTCTGCTTGACCTGCTTCACGTTTTCCGCCGACACATGCCAGTTGCTGACCAGTTCAACCCCCGTCACGCCCTTTACGGATGCGACCCTGTCAAACATTTCGTCAAGCCGGTAATCCCGCTGGTATCCGCACCCCATAAACCGATCCGAAAAATTGCCCACGTTTCCCAAAATAATGCTGAAATTCGACATATTAACCTCCTGCTATAGTTTTACCGATTCCCGAACCACGATTTTTGCGTTTATTACGATATGCCCTGCGGAAGCCCCGCCTCCGATCCCGTCCATCAGCATTGCAAAACAGCTTTTACCCAGCTGACGCATATTCTGCGCTACCGTTGTGAGAGGAGGGAACGCATGAGCGGCAAAGGATATATCGTCAAACCCGACGATGCCGATGTCCTTGGGAATGCTGAACCCCTCGCCGTGAAGCGCCGCCATTATGCCGATCGCGATAAGATCGCTGGAGGTAACGTATACCTCCGGAAGCCGCCGCTTTTCGCTGAGCAGCTGCTGCATCAGCTTGCTTGCGTTTGTAAGTTTATCCAGCCTCAGCCTTTTATCGGTGATGATGAATTCATCCTTGACAGGAAGACCGTTTTCCTCGATCCCCATCCTGAATCCCATATAGCGTTCTTTCATGTTGGTCATTTCAAGGTCCTCGGATATAAAACCAATCCTCTGATAACCCGCTTTTGCCAGCTTCGCTATCAACCTTCGCATAACGCCGGTATTGTCGGTTATAACGGCGGGGATCGTGTGGTTTAAAAGATATCTGTCTCCGAGAACGACGGGAACGTGCTTTGAAGCTTCTAGAATGTATTTCTCATCCAGGAAACCGCCGAAAAATATAAGCCCCCCTATGCCGTTGTTGATAAGTGACCTGATGTATTTCGCTTCAATCTGGCGTTCGTGCCTCATTCCGCAGACGAGAGCGGTATAGTCATGAGCCCATGCTTCTTCGCAGATCGCCTGAACGCACCTTGAGTAAAACTCGTTTGAAATATCCGGAACCAATATGCCGACAGGCAGGTTTTTCTTGCCCGTTTGAACGCCTGATTTTCGCTGAACGTATTTCAGCTGTTCCGCGGCGGTCAAAACACGCTCGGTCGTTTCGGGAGATATCGCGGCGGTGCGGTTCAATACATGAGACACCGTAGTTATCGATACGCCGGTTTCGCGCGCGATATCTGCCATAGTAACGTTTTTTCTTCTTACAGCCTCCGTAATCAAACCCTGCCCTATATCCTACCTGAACAAAATCGATAAAAATATACTGAAATTAGTTAGCTATATTATAATAACTATAAAAGATGATTGCAATTTATGTTTTAAATACGCTCTAATTTTCATAGATTTTCATATGCGGCCAATGAATGAATTCCTTGACTATGCTGTGATTTTTGTCAAAATTCGATCCATTGATTCATTTAAATTATAAAGCGCATATAAAACCGCATAATGCAAATTTTCATTTTCACCGGCCGCATAAAAAAGCCATGCGATCCATTGTCAGACCGCACGGCTTTACTTTAGCATTTATTTATTCATAACGCAGAGCTTCAACGGGATGAAGCTTTGAAGCCTTATTCGCCGGGTATAAGCCGAAAGCGACGCCTATCATCAATGAAAATCCCAGCGCCAATCCGATGACCTGCGGCGACATAGAGAAGGAAACCTTTTCGCCCGCAACGGAAGATATGACTTCCAATATTCCCCAGGAAATCATCAATCCGATCACTCCCCCGATAAGGCTGACCATCAGCGCTTCAACCAGAAATTGCATCAGTATATTGCCTCTTGTCGCGCCTATGGCTTTCCTTATCCCGATTTCCCGGGTACGTTCGGTAACGGATACGAGCATGATATTCATTATGCCTATTCCGCCGACCATCAATGAAATTGCGGCTATTCCGCCAAGCAGAAGCTTAAGCGTACCGGTAACCGAGTTCATCGTGTCCATCAGAGCGGACTGGTTTATAAGTATGAACGAATCCTCATCCTGCCTGAATTGCCGCATCAGCAGCTGATTCAATTTTTCTTCCGCCGAGTCGATGTCGTCCGTTGCGGGAGAAGCTACAAAAGCCGTAATATTCGGACGCTTGACCATACGAGATGCGACGGTATACGGCAAGTATACGGTTTGGTCGTCGTTTGAAATCATGGAGCCGCTTTCTTCCAAAACGCCCACTATCAGAAAACTTCTGCCGCCGATCGAAAGGGTTTCCCCGACCGTTTCGCTTTTGCCGTACAGTTCCTCCGCTATTTCATGGCCGATAACAACAACGCTTGAGTTGTTGTTTATATCAGCTGCCTTTAAAAAACGGCCGTGTTTTACTTTTATGCCCCGGATATCATCGTACTGCCCGGTGGTTCCCACCGCATCCGCCTCATACGTTTCCGACCGGTGTTTTACGGTCGCGCCGAACGACAGGGACGGCGCTATCAAGCCTATTTCGTTTTCTTTCCCGAAGCGCTTAAGGTCCGAAAGAGTGACAGGGTGGCCGTTGTCGTCCAGTACGCGAACGCTTAAAAGATTGGTGCCGAGCGCCTGTATCTCGCCCGTAATGGAATCGGAAGCTCCCGTAACGAGCGATACGAGAACGACTACCGCAATGACCCCTATGATTATACCGAGCATTGTCAAAAAGGAACGCATTTTGTTGGAGGCAATGGCGCTCCACGCCATCTTTAAAACCTGTATGCTCATACCGCATCCTCAACATGACCGTCCAGTATGCTGATACGCCTTTCCGCCAGCTTTGCTATGCTGCTGTCATGCGTAATAAGTACGATAGTATTGCCGTTTTGATGCAATTCGAGAAAAAGCTTCATTATTTCCATTCCTGTTTTTGAATCAAGGTTTCCCGTCGGCTCATCCGCCAAAAGAATCGCGGGATCGGCTGCCAGCGCTCTCGCTATGGCAACGCGCTGCTGCTGTCCCCCGGATAATTCCGCCGGCCTGTGTCTGCTCCTGTCGCTCAATCCCACTTTCGATAATGCGCGGGAAACACGGGCTTTCCGTTCCGAGAGTTTAACGCCTTGATATATGAGAGGCAGTTCCACATTCTCTTCGGCGGTCATTTTGGCAAGCAGGTTAAATCCTTGAAACACAAACCCGATTTTCCGGCTGCGTATCCCCGCAAGCTGCTTTTGAGAATAATTGCCTATCGGAAGACCGTCCAATATATATTCGCCGCTGTCCGCGGCGTCCAGGCAGCCGATGATATTCATAAGAGTTGATTTGCCGCTGCCCGAAGGACCTACGATGCTTACAAATTCGCCCCTGCCGATATGCAGATTCGCATTTTTAAGCGCGTGAACCTGTTCGCCTCCTATGATATAGGTTTTTGAAATATCGTTCATCAGTATCATAAATCAAAAACCTCTCCTCCGTCTCCCGTTCGGCACATCCCCCATAAAGCGCATCATGGCGGCTTCCATGGCGGAGACATATTCATAATTGACCATGTCGCCCTCGGAAAGACCGGAGGTCACCTCGGCATATATACCGTCTGAAATCCCGGTAGTGATATCAACCCGGGTTCTTTCGCTTCCGCCCCCTTCTTTATCCTCTATGATATAAACATACTCTCCGTTCTCATCCTCTTCGATGATTTCAAGAGGTATAAGCAGAACGTTGTCCTTTTGCCTTATGACTATCGTGGAAGCAGCGTTCATGCCCGAAAACAACCTGTCATCGCGTTCTAGCTCAAGTGTAACGTCATAGGTCGTGATCCCGTTTACATTATTTCCGATTCCGGATATATGTTCTATTACCGCGTTGAATTCTTCTTCGTCAAGAGCATCCACGGTGACTATCGCATGCTACCCCGTACGGATCAAATCGATATCAAGTTCATCGATTTTCGCTTCCATCTTTACCGCGCCGCCGACATCGAGCATAAAAACAGTTTGTTCATCACCCGATGCATCCGCGATCGTCTGCCCGTCTTTAACGAGTATATCGCTCACCGTTCCCTCTTCCGGCGCAACTATGACCGGATCCGAAATGGATTTTAAAACGCCGGCAGCTTTCTGCGCCGCCTCATAACGTGCATTGAACGCAGACTGATAAGAATTGATAAAAGGTTCGTCATCAAGAGTAATCAGCTTCTCGCCGCGGTCCACCCGGTCGTTTTCGCCGACATGCAATTTTCCGACCGTACCGCCGTTTGCCAGCACCGTGACCGGAGCGTTGACGCTAAGGGTGCCTTCGCCGATAAATGCCCCGTCGCAGAACGCCTGCGCCTTATCCCCAACTTTCGGCCCGTCATCCGTCAGCGTAATCAAGTATCCCCGGGAGGTTTTTGATTCGATCAAACCCGTTTTTTCTTTGCCGTCCCTTAAAATCACGTTAACTTTCGCTTTCAACGGAATGTCGTTCTCGGTTTCTATTTCAAAGCTCATCCTTTCATCGCTTGAAATCACGAGCAGTGCCCCTCTTTCCGCAATTACGGAATGAACATCGTCGCCCTCGCCGCAAAATATCTTCTTTATCCTGCCTTTTACCGGCGAATACAACGCTTCGCTTTTGTTGTTGCGGCTTAAAAACGCGAGTTCATTGTCAAGCCGTGCGATTTCGTCAGAAAGGGCAATGCTGATTTCGTTAAGCGTCTTTACATCCAAAGATGCCAGCTTCTGCCCGGCTTCGACTCTTTCGCCGGGAGAAACGAATACTTCCTCTATGCGGTATCCTGAAGGCAGCTTCAGCTCTACGGTATCCTTCGGACGGAGCACGCCGTTCGCGGTTACGCTTTCTACGATGCTGCCCATTTTTACTTCATAATTCTTATAAACGGCTTGATTCGCCGCTTTGCGCAGCGCGTCGCGTATTATGGCAATAAAGGCCGCAAATGTCACTATAGCTACAATCAGTATCCACAGCCACTTTCTTTTCTTTTTGTTTCGCAATTTTCCGCCCTCGCTGTCTCACCCTGATCGGTGAATGCTGTTTGATAAAAATATGCCGCAGTATAGTGTATCCTTCAACGCAGGCATGCAAACAATTATGCATGCGGGAACGCTAAAGCCAGCAGCCCGCAGCGGTAAACCCGTCACAATAAAACGAGCTTATCCCTCCGGCTTCAACCGCAGCGCCGCCCGGCAGAGGTATCAAAACAATATCAAGACTTTAATCCTGTGCCGCATCGCAGCAGCCGTCTGCAGCGATGTGTACCGCCGCCCGCCCCTCTTCCGCTGCCCGTTGCGTTTTACTATATCATAACAAGCACTCCTTAAATATGAAATATCTGTGATTTTTGAGCATAAAAACAGGGAACCGCTTGGACGGTTCCCGCAGACTGTCGAAAAAGCTATTTGGGGATTATTAAGGGGTCGCAACCCCTTAATTTTCAATCCGGCTTCAGCGGCATGCACGGTGAAACGGATGAAATCCGTATAGATTTCGTACTTTGCACGCTTTACCGCCCGGAAATCTTTGATTT
>MWCU01000052.1 GCA_002070205.1 Firmicutes bacterium ADurb.Bin182
ATTTTTCGTTTAACTGACCGCTGATTACTGTTTACTGACAACTTATTTATCACATTTCATCGAATTATGATATAATATCAAAAAATTGTAATATACGGAAGGACCGGCTAATATTCCGGGGCAAGGCCGGTGCTTTTAAAGGAGCGTTATGAAAAGAAAAAGAGCAAAGGGCAGCGGACTTGTACTCAATATCTTTATCTACGCGCTTTTGATCCCCGCGATATCGGTATTCATCGCCGAACTCATGTGGCGCGGAAGCGTTGCTGACTCGATCGGTTTTTTGACCGGCGGAGTGAAGCAGTTTTTATACGGATTCTGCGTTCTCGCGGGGCTTTCGACGATGGCGGTGCTTCTGTTTTCACATCCCTTTGCTTCCGTAGCCGCCGTATGCGCGCCTTTTCTTCTTATAGCGGCCGGCAACGCATTTAAAATGGCCATTCTGGAATATCCTGCCGCAACCTGCAACGTTATGATGCTTTTTTATGATCTTCCCCTCACAATGATCGAATCCCCGCTGCTGCTGCTGATATTCGCAGGCACGGTTATAGGGCTCATAGTATTGAGCGCCCTGTTTTTCAAAAGGGCTCACTATTCGGATTTTAATATCCCTGGAGCGCTCCGCTGGCTGACATTCTCCATAGTTTCGCTGCTTGTAGTTTTGCTGCTTATAAACCCCCTCGTTTTCCTGAAAGGCACAAAAACAGGAGCCGTCGAAGTATATAAGGAAAACGGCCTTATCGGCTCGATAGTTCTCTTGGCGCACAGAGGCAGCTATGAAAAGCCGGAGACAATTCCCGAAGAACCGCAGTACACCGGCGTGAGCGCGCAAAACAAGCCCGATATCATTTTGGTTAAGCTCGAGGCTTTCACCGAATCGTCTGATTACTCCTCCATAAACGGCGGCCTGACCCCCGCGTTTGACAGCCTGAAGCAGGAATCGATAAGCGGTTCAATATTTGTCAACACGTTCGGCGGAAATACGACCGCAACTGTATTCGAAGTGCTTTCTGGATACAGCACCGCGTTCTCAATGCCCGGCTCCACCGCTTTCGGTGACTTTTTAAGGGGAAAGGATTATCAAAAGTCGCTCATCCGCCCGCTCAAGGAGCAAGGTTACGCGACGGCCTATATTTCCTCTAGCCTGCCCCACTTTACAAACGAAAAAAACGCGGTGACGGCGCTCGGATTCGACCGCTTTATCTCCATCAAGGATTTTCCGAAAATGAAAGGGAACCTCCCGGATTCCGTGTTGGCGGACCGTATAATAAGCGAATATGAAAAAATGCAGTATTCCCCCGTCATGCTGTGCGCTATGACTATGGAAAACCATTATGACTACAATATAAACAAATACTCGAACATAACGTACGTTATGCCCTCTCAGGGGAACCTTTCGGCGATAGAAAACCAGATCCTGTCCGGATATCTCAACGGCATACACAACGCGGACATCCTCGTCAAGAATCTGACGGATTACTTCAGGAACGTTGAAAGGGACGTGTATGTTGTGCTGTTTTCGGATCACCGGCCTTCCCTGGGCTTCAATTACGGAATTTACAAGAAGCTAGGGCTTATATCCTCCGAAACGACGCCCGCCGGCATGCCGGAGGAGGAGCACCGTTTTCTTCACAGCGTTCCGTTTATGATATGGAGCAATAAGGGAATGACTCCGAGGACCATGGAAATGATCTCCCCGAGCTATCTGCTCCCCATCCTTTTTGAGGAAGCGGGCGTAGAGGGGAATGACGTTTCGGCTTTTTTGCAGTTCGCGATGAAAACCGAGGACAACTTCGGAACAAGCGCATATCCCTATTCTTCTCCCGACCGGAAACTTGCGGACATATACCGCTATATATGCCGGAGGGACATTATCGAAGCAAGATAGAGCGCCCGCATCAGCCGTTTTTCAGCGCTCCGGCGTCAAAAAAAGTAAGATCTTGAACCAGTTCTTCATATTCGGATTTTGAGAGGACCCGCATCGAGCGTATCGTAACGCGCGCATTGCCCTCATCCAACAAAAAAGCAATGCCGAAAGGCTCGGGGCATTCGATGCTGACGACATATCCCTGGCCTTCCTCAAGCTTTGAGGATTTCCTCGGAATGCCGACGGATGCGTTTGACAGCGATTGAAAACCCATCCGCTCAAGACCTTCGGGTTCGATCTTATCTTTAGTCAATCCCTCGTTAAAAAGCGCTTGTGCGGGATCCTCATTTTTCAAAAGGGCACCGTAAGCCGTCCTGACTCCGCGCTCGATTATAATAAGCGGCTGAGTCTGAACAGTCGTTTTGTACATGACAAGGCAAAGCAAAAACTCCGCGGCAGCAAAGAGCGCTGCAGCAAAAATCAGCGCCGCCCGCCTTTTTCCGGTCGATCGCCTGATTCTTTTTATGCCGTAATACAGAACGGGCAGCAGAAGCATCCAAAACAGGATGGCATAAACGATTTTCGAAGCTGTCATTTCGCCTCCGGAATAAACGTCGTTAATTTGAGCATCACAACGGCTTAAAGCAAGCATGCTGAAGCGCGATCTTTGCAGCCTTGCCGGCCGGATCCCTGTTTACGAAAGCACTTTGTTCAGAAAATCACGCGTCCTTTGGCGTTTCGGCTCTGCGAACAGCAAAGAAGGCGGACCTTCCTCCTCTATTATCCCCTCTTCCATGAACAGTACCCGGTCCGCCGCCTCCTTCGCAAACCCCATTTCATGAGTTACGATTATCATCGTCATGCCTTCGCCGGCAAGCTGCCTCATAACGGAGAGCACCTCGCTGACCATCTCGGGGTCAAGAGCGCTCGTAGGTTCGTCAAAAAGCATAATATCCGGGTTCATGGCAAGCGCCCTCGCGATCGCGACGCGCTGTTTTTGTCCGCCGGACAATCTCGACGGATACTCATTGGCCTTTTCGGGAATTCCAACCTTTTCGAGCAGTTCCTCCGCCCTTTTTTTTATCCTCTCCTCGGGTTCCTTAAGAAGCTTTGAAGGAGCAAGCATCAGGTTCTCAATAACCGTCATATGAGGAAAAAGGTTGAACTGCTGGAACACCATTCCGACTTTTTGGCGCAGCTTGTTTATGTCCGTGCTTTCGGATGTGATATCGGCGCCCTCGATAAATATGTTCCCTTTTGTCGGCTTTTCCAGAAGATTGATGCACCTTAGCAGCGTACTTTTGCCGGATCCGCTTGCGCCTATCACGCACACGACCTCGGATTTTTTTACGTGAACGTCTATGCCCCTCAAAACTTCCAGCGGACCGAAGGATTTATAAAGGCCGGTTACCTTAATCACTCCTGCCGAGCCTCCTTTCAAGCTTCTCAGCCAGAATGGACAGGACAGTCGTTGAATACAGATAAACGACGGCTACCAGAAGGAAAGGCGTGTATGCGTCATAAGTTCTGCTCCTTATGATGTTGCCGGCCCGCGTAAGGTCATCCAAAGCGATGTATCCCGCGATGGCCGTTTCCTTGAGCAGCATGATCGCTTCGTTTACAAGCGCCGGAAGTATGTTCTTGACAGCCTGGGGCAGAACGACATACCTCATGGATTGCGCGCTTGACAACCCGAGCGATCTCGCGGCCTCCATCTGCCCTTTATCCACAGCGCCAACGCCGGCCCTGATAAGTTCGGATACATACGCGCCGCTGTTGATGCCGAAAGCTATCGACGCGACGAGAAGCTTGTCAAGATTGACGCTTCCCAGAATCGCGTAATAGATTATTATGAGCTGCACGACGGCAGGCGTTCCTCTGATCACATTCACATAAAGTGCAGCCGCTTTTTCAACGCCTTTTATTTTGAATATTCGGACCGTTGCCGTAAACAGCCCTATAATCAGCCCGACCAGCAGAGCGAACAGCGTTATTTCAAGCGTCGATACAAGGCCGCGCACCAGAAGCATATACCTGTCTTCGCGGATAAGATTCGAATAGATGGCGTCTGCCAGCGGCTTTAGAATACCCATGCTCGATTTCCTTTCGAAATTCTCCCGGACGCTTTATAAGCTCAACCCATCGAAAAATACTTCTCGACGAATCCATCGATTTTACCGTCGGCCAAAAGCTCGTCGATCACGCCGTTGATTTTGTCGAGAAGCTCCGTTTCTCCTTTCTTCACGGCGATCGCGTACTTCTCTTCCTCATAGGATATCGACTCAACGATATTCAGCCCGTCCATGCGCTTTACTATTATCATGGCGGGAAGGTTATCGGCAATGACCGCGTCTATCTTCCCCAAAGCGAGATCCTCGGCCGCCAGCAATATGGAATTGTACCTTGAGACTTGTGCTCCTTCCACAAGGGACGCAACCGCCGTATCTCCTGTCGTGCCGGTCTGTACGCCGAGGCTTTTGCCGGAAAGGTCATCCTTTGTTGATATTGACTCATCATCTGCCCGAACGATGACAACCTGAGCCGCGGTAAAGTAAGGTTTGGAAAAATCCATAGAAAGCGCGCGCTCTTCATTCGATGTGTAACCCGCGGCTATGAAGTCGATTTGCGATGATTTTAGCGCGGCGGGAAGCGAATCGAATTCCATATCCTCGACCTCAAGCGCGACGCCCAGCTCTTTTGCGATGGCTGCCGCGATCTCCGCGTCCACACCTATGACTTCACCCGAACTGTCCTTAGACTCAAACGGCTCGAATTCAGCGTTTGTGCCCCAGACTATCGTTTTTTTGCTTATGACCTCATCGAACACCGATTTGTCCGCGCACCCCGCGAACAATACCAAAGCGGCCGAAACAAGGATAATAAACGCTGCGAATTTTGATTTTTTCATTGCCGATACCTCTTCCCCAAAAAATAATAATTTTGATTATAGGTATACTTATACAATATGTCAAGCCGATATTCTATAAATATGCAAAATATATAATACTTATTGGTATAGTTATACAGACGCTTATTGCCTGACGGACATAGGCGGCAATAAAAAAACCGCTTGCGGGCTTCCTGCCCGTAAGCGGATAAAGCAACGTTTTTTAACGCACACCCGGCTTTTTTCAAGAGGCATGCCGGGTTTTGAAACTCATTCCACGGTCACGCTCTTTGCGAGGTTTCTCGGCTTGTCGATATCGCAGCCTTTGAGAGAGGCCATATAATACGCGAACAGCTGAAGGGGAATTACAGAAAGGGACGGCAGCGTGAACGGTTGGGATCTGGGAAGCCAGATCACATGATCTGCGGCCTCCTCAACTCCGGGAGCGCCCTCCCCGGCAAGCGCTATAACAACGCCTCCCCGCGCCTTGACCTCCCTGATGCTCGAGACCATTTTGTCCAGCAGCCTTTCGTTTGTGCAGAGCGCTACGAGCAGAGTTCCTTTCTCCACAAGGGAAATGGTACCGTGCTTAAGCTCGCCCGCTGCGTATGCCTCGGAATGGATGTATGAGATCTCCTTAAGCTTCAGCGAACCTTCGAGCGCAAGCGCGTAATCCATATTCCTCCCGAGGAAAAAGATATCCCTCAAATTGAAGTACAGCGACGCAAGATATTGGATCTGCTCTTTTCTTTTTAAAAGTTCCCCGATATGGTCCGGAAGCTCAAAAAGGGCTTCAACGCATTTTTCGTACTCCTCTTTATCGATAGAACCCCGCGCATCGGATATTCTGAGCGCCAAAAGATACATCATGGCAAGCTGAGCGCTGTAAGCCTTGGTGGTTGCTACGGCGATCTCGGGGCCCGCGAATGTATAGAGCACTTCGTCGCTTTCGTTGGCAATCGTGCTTCCGACAACGTTCACTACCGAAATGACTTTCGCTCCGAGCTTTTTAGCCTCCCTGAGAGCAAGCAGAGTATCGGCCGTTTCGCCGCTTTGGCTGATTATAATGCAAAGCGTGTTTTCGCCGCACACGGGATAGCTGAAGCGGAACTCCGAAGCAAGCTCCGCGCTCACAGGAATGTGGAGCATCCTGCGCATCATGAGCGCTCCGATGCAGCCGACGTGATACGCTGAGCCGCAGGCGATGATGATAATGTTGCTGACGCTTTTAAGCACATCGTTCATGCCGGGGGTCAGCTCAAGCTCTACCCTGCCGTCCTTGATTCGAGGGGATATGGTATCCCTGACGGCTTTCGGCTGCTCCATTATCTCCTTTATCATAAAGTGTTCATATCCGCCTCGCTCGGCCGCCGCCACGTCCCAAAGAACTTGCTCGGTCTGCTTTTCGACGCGGTCGCCGTTCCGGTCGAACACAGTGACCGCGCTGCTCGTAACGACTGCCACTTCGCGCTCATTAAGCCGCATTATGCTGCGGGTATGTTTTAACAGCGCGGGTATATCCGATGCTATGAAATTCTCGTTATCGCCGATGCCCACTACGAGCGGATTGTCTTTCCTTACCGCAATCAGCTGCCACGAGTAATCCGAAAACAGTATGCCGAGCGCAAACGAACCCTCGAGCATGCTTACGGCTTTTTGAACAGCCGCGATGGGATCGCCCGCATAGCAATAGTCCATCAGCTGGGATACTATCTCGGTATCGGTGTCCGAAACAAACGCGTAGCCGTGGCTCAACAAAAAATCCCTCAACTGCATGTAATTTTCGACTATCCCGTTATGCACTACAGCAACCCTCCCGCTTCGGGAAAGATGCGGGTGCGAATTGATGTCAGACGGTTCTCCGTGAGTCGCCCAGCGCGTGTGACCTATTCCGACGCTGCCGGGAAGAGTGCGGCCGTCGTCGGTGAGCGCGCGTAAAGCCGACAGGCGCCCCTTTGATTTTTCGACTCTTATTCCGTCCTCATTGATCACTGCAAGCCCGGCCGAGTCATATCCCCTGTATTCGAGCTTCTCCAGCCCGTCAAGCAGCAAAGGCGCCGCCTGCTTGGATCCGACATACCCCACTATACCGCACATAATTTAAAGACTCCTTAGCGAATTTGCTTTACATATTGTTATATTCAGATTTTAATCGAAATTTGACGCAAAAGATACTTAACGGATAAAAAATTTAAGCATATTTTACATATTTTTCGGATAAAAACCTGTTGACAGGAACCGTATATACTATATATAATACATCGTAAATTCATACTGTAAATGCCGCGACTGAGAAGAAGTAGCATCGAAGATACCCTAAAGAGAGTTCCCGGACGGTGAGAGGGGCAGGCGTTAACGATGCGAATACATCTCAAGAGCAGTCCGCCCAAAGCGCCCGGCAAGTAGGCCGGAACGGGACCCCGCCCGTTACAGCGGTAGAGTATAAGCCCTTAAGGGAGTACTCGAAAAGGTTTGTATCCGCGAGGTGCAAACGAATTGAGGTGGTAACACGGGATTGGCGCTCGTCCTCTTATCGGAAAGAGGATGAACGCTTTTTTATATTCATCCGGAGGGGGATGCCGCCGCCAATAAGGCAAGCCCTTATTAAAATAAGGAGGGCTTAATATGGCCGACATCAAATTCTTCAGCGGAGAAACGGTACCGCTGGAAATGCACAAGGTACGCATCGTGCAAAAACTTTCGCTGATCCCTGTCGAAGAAAGGCTTCAAAAGATCAGCGAAGCCGGAAACAACACCTTTTTATTGAAAAACCGGGACGTATTTATCGATATGCTCACGGACAGCGGCGTAAACGCAATGAGCGACACTCAGCTGGCGGCTATGATGCGTGGCGACGACAGCTACGCGGGATCGGAAACTTTTGAAGAACTGAGCGCCAAACTTACAGAGATTTTCGGCACCGGGTATTTCCTTCCGGCCCATCAGGGGAGGGCTTGCGAAAATATCCTCGCGGAAGTTTTCGTCCGACCGGGGAATATAGTTCCCATGAACTTTCACTTTACGACCACAAAAGCGCACATCGTAAAGCGCGGAGGGACCGTCGTTGAGCTTGTTATTCCGGAGGGCACGGTTGCAAGCAGCACGCACCCCTTTAAAGGAAACTTCGATATCCCGGCGCTTGAAAAACTGATACTTGAAACGGGCGCCTCCAACATCCCGTTTTTGAGGCTCGAAGCCGGAACAAACCTTATAGGCGGCCAGCCTTTTTCGCTCGAGAACGCGCTTGCGGTATCAAAGCTGTGCCGCGAACACGGGATACTGACGGTTCTTGACGCAAGCCTTTTGCAGGATAACCTGTACTTTATAAAGCAGCGCGAGGAAGCCTTTAAAAACTGGAGCATCAGAAAAATCACGCGCAAGCTCGCGGACGCTATGGATATCATCTATTTTTCCGCGCGCAAGCTGGGCTTCGGCAAAGGCGGAGGCTTGTGCATGCGAAACGAGCGGCTTTATGAGCAGATGAAAGGGCTTGTTCCGCTGTACGAGGGCTTTTTGACGTACGGCGGAATGAGCATAAGGGAAATGGAAGCTCTGACGGTCGGGTTGGAAGAAACGATGGACGAAGACATAATTTCACAGGGGCCGCAGTTCATCCGGTTTATGTGCGAAGAACTCGAAAAGCGGGGAGTGCCGGTCGTGACGCCCGCGGGAGGGCTTGGCTGCCATATCAACGCGGCGGATTTCCTCCCCCACGTCGACAGACACGAATATCCGGCAGGCGCGCTTGCCGCAGCACTATACATCGCGGGAGGCGTCAGAGGTATGGAGCGCGGGACCATGAGCGAGCAGCGCGAACCCGACGGCCGCGAGCCGATCTCATCCATGGAGCTTTTACGGCTTGCGGTTCCCCGCCGCGTATTTACGCTTTCACAGATCAAATACGCGATAGACCGCATCAACTGGCTGTTCCATAACCGCGAGCTCATAGGCGGAATAAAATTCAAGCACGAGCCGGAAGTATTAAGGTTCTTCTTCGGCACGCTGGAGCCGACGTCCGACTGGCAGCAAAAGCTTGTCAGAAAATTCAGAAAGGACTTCGGAAACAGCTTATAACAAACCTTAACTCAATACTTATTACTGACAGCTGAAAACTAATAATAAACCGGCGGATGGCTTTATGCCATCCGCCGGTTTATTATTTAAAATATCCTGAACGCCGCAACGAAGTTTCTCTGCCAGTAACTTGAGTTGATGCTTGTGATCCTTACTTTTCCCTGGCTGGAGGAAGCGTCGATCATCTTTCCGTCCCCGAGCGCTATTCCGACATGCCCTTTATAGCTTATAACGTCACCGCGCTTAATTTCGCTCATGGATGTAATCCTTCGATACTTTGTGGTTTTCTGCCATGAGGCGGACGTCATATATCCCTGCTTTACGCCTGCCTGGTTCAGGCACCAGTACACAAACCCTGAGCAGTCGAACGTGTTTGGGCCTTTGCCCGCCCTCACGTAGCGGCTTCCGAGCTTTGACTCTGCGATAGCTATAAATGTCTCCACTCCCGCGGTCACCGCGGGGCTGTCCGCGGGCGGCGAGCCGGGATCCGAAGGCGTGCTTCCCGAGCCTGATGAACCGGACGATCCCGACGTGGAAGACGCTTTTTTCGCGCCGGAGTCAAAAAGCTTCGACATTGTCTGCTTTCCGACCTTTCCGTCAGCCTTCAGGCCGTTGCGGCTTTGAAAGCTGCGGACCGCCGCATCGGTATCGGAGCCGAAATACCCCGTTGCCTTTTTTAAATATCTGAGCTCGACGAGCCTCTCCTGTACCTCCTCTACATCCCTGCCGTTCATGCCGATAGCCAAAGCATTGGCTTCCGCGTCCTTTGAAAGGAGCAGCTGCTTGGTCTGCGGGCCGAGATAGCCGTCCGCGATAAGGCCGTTTCTCATCTGAAACCTTTTAACCGCGGCTACCGTGTCTTTACCGAAATTACCGTCAGGTTCGGAGGTAAGGTACCCGAGCGTCGAAAGCTTTTTCTGATAATTTAAGACTTCATCGCTTTTTTCGCCGTAGGATATCGCGTTTGCTTTCGCGTCCTCGCTGTACAAAAGCTCACGCGTCATTTCGCCAACCGTTCCGTCCGCGGATAACCCGTTGCGCTCTTGGAACTTTTTAACTGCGGCCTCGGTTTCGGTGCCGAAGTACTCGGTGGCTTTATCGATATACCCGAGCTCTCTCAAACGGATCTGCAATTCATATACGTCGGTACCCTTGGCGCCGACCGAAACGGTATATTTCGTCGCCTGATCGGACATCAAAAGGGCATATGTCTGCTCGCCCACATATCCGTCGATCTCCAGCCCGTGCTTTCTTTGAAAAAGCTCAACGGCAAGCTTGGTGTTCGGCCCGTAATAGTCGGTCGGCTCGTCTTCATCCATATAACCGAGCTCCATCAGCCTTTCCTGGATCCTGGGCACAAGCTCGCTGTCCGTAGTTCCCTTTGATATAAGAAGCGGAGTCGGAGACGGAAGGGGCGACGGGCTCGGAGAGGGCGCGGGGGCGCCGACCTCAAGCTCCACAACATTCGTCTTTGAGGACATATAGGTCGGGTTTTCGTCCGAGGCAGAGATGACTTCCCGATAAGGATCGTCCGCCTGTTTTTTACCGCCTCCTGAAAGAGCAAGAACGGCGACAGGCACGGCGATCACGGCAAGCAGCACAAGTACCGCCGCCGCCTTCAAGCGGATCCCGGCATGCTTCGGCTTCTCGAAGCCATCAGGACGCCGGAAGCCGGACCTCCTTTTGATTGATTCAAACCATTTCCCGATTCCCATATATAAAGTGTTTTTCCGCCTCATCTTCGTTCCTTTTCAGCTTTTATTTGAATCATTATACCATAACAAAACACACAATAGGCATAAACAAACTTTAAACAAAGCGGAGCTGAGAATATTAAAGTATACCTGTCGAATTGATTTTTACAGGCATTTGAAGCGCGGGCAAAAGCAGTATCGAAAGCCGCCGGGTGAACAAAAAGGACGACGAAGCAATTATATCCAGCCATGGCTCCGCCCATACCGGCTGCATTATCGCCCGTTATTCTCTTTTATTGCTACACATTAAACCTGAACAGGACTATATCGCCGTCCTGCATAACGTATTCCTTGCCTTCGGACCTTATCAGCCCTTTTTCTTTGCACGATTGCATCGACCCGCATCGCATCAGCGTATCGTAACTTACGACCTCCGCCCTTATAAAGCCTCGCTCAAAATCCGAATGGATCTTGCCTGCCGCCTCGGGCGCTTTGGTGCCCCGCCGGATGGTCCACGCCCTGACTTCCTTTGGTCCGGCGGTAAGGTAGCTTATCAGGCCGAGAAGACGGTAACAAGCCTTGACGAGTTTATCGAGCCCGCTTTCACCGATCCCGAGTTCCCGGATAAACATCTGCTTTTCATCGGGTGGCAGCTGCGCTATCTCCTCCTCCACCCTCGCAGAAATCAATAATGCCTCGGCGCCCTCCGCGGCGGCGGCGAGTTTGAGCGCCCGTGCCTCGGCGGGCTCGCTGCCGAGCTGATCCTCGCTGATGTTTGCAACGTATATTACCGGTTTTTGCGTCAGCAAAAACATTTCTTTGACAGATGAAGCTTCACCCTCCGTGAACTTCATGCTCCTCACGGGAAGCCCGTTTTCCAGATGCTCTTTTATCCTGCCGAGAAGGTCAAGCTCCGCCAAATACTTTTTCTCCCCGCTCTTCGAGCTCTTTTCGGCTTTGACTATCCGCTTCTCCACCGTTTCAAGGTCAGCGAAAATAAGCTCCAGATTGATGGTTTCGATGTCCCTTTTCGCGTCTATGGATCCGTCCACATGAACTATGTTTTCGTCTTCAAAGCACCTTACGACATGCACGATTGCGTCCACCTCGCGAATATGCGACAAAAACTTGTTCCCGAGCCCCTCCCCTTTCGACGCTCCTTTAACAAGCCCGGCGATATCCACAAACTCGATTGTGGTCGGCGTCACTTTTTCCGGGTTATGCATTTTCGCCAGCACGTCAAGGCGCTCGTCGGGAACAGGCACGATACCTATATTCGGCTCGATCGTGCAAAAAGGGTAATTTGCCGCCTGCGCACCCGCGCGCGTGATAGCGTTGAACAAAGTGCTTTTGCCGACATTGGGAAGCCCAACTACGCCCAGCTTCATGTTGATGTTCCTTTCAGTTTTATCGCATCATCCTATTATAGGCAGCGTATTGGTATTTTGCAATATTGCAAAGTTTTGCTTGTCTTAATACCCGGCATAATTTATGATAACTGATGAATATCCCTTTAGAGAGGTGAAAAACGTTGAGTGTGCTGATTGCGCTGCTCCTCGGGGCAGTTCAGGGATTATGCGAATTTTTGCCCGTTTCAAGCTCCGGGCACCTTGTGCTCATCCAGAATGTTTTCGGCATAAGCGAAAACGTGCTTTTTTTTGATACTATGCTGCATTTGGGCACTCTTATTGCCGTTTTCGCTGTTTACTGGGAACAGATTATAAATATCATCAGGCATCCGATACAAAAGAAAACCGGCATGCTGCTCATTTCCACCGTGATCACGACGGCAATCGCGTTCACGTTCCGGAATTTTTTCGAAAGCTCTTATGAAGGAACGTTTCTCGGGTTCGGATTTCTATTTACCGCCATCGTTCTGTTTTTGACGGAAAGGATACAGAATGCGCATAAAAATATAGGGGAAATGAAGGTCCATGACTCCGTTATGATAGGAATAATGCAGGGTGTTGCGATAATGCCCGGAATTTCGAGGTCCGGAAGCACAATAGCGGGCGCGATGTATACCGGTTTGAAGCGGTCCGAAGCAGCCGACTTCTCGTTCCTTTTGAGCATCCCCGCAATTCTCGGCTCCGTCATAATGCAGGTCCCCGAAGTTGCCGCAAACGGCATCGGTCCAATCGATTTGGCATCCGTGATAACGGGCACCGCAGCCGCGGCCGCAACGGGATATTTTGCAATAAAATTCATGCTTAAAATAATTGTCCGCAAGGGCCTGAAGGGTTTCGCGATATATGTCGCGGCTTTGGGCGCTTTTGTGCTGCTCGACCAATTCGCGCTTAACCTGTTCTTTACGAGGCCGTTTTAAGCAAAAACCGCAGATAAAGAAACGGGGTCATCCGTCGATTCACATTCGGAAGACCCCGTTAACTTCGAATTGAGATCTGCTAAATTTCTATGCAAGCTCCGCTTCCGTCACGACGCCCTTTTCGATTGCGTTCTGTCGAAGCTCATGATACAGTCCAGCAAGGCTTACCGACATATAGGGACCCGAATAAAGGATCTGCAAAACTCCGAAGGTCAAAGCGGACAATATAATCCAGCCTATAAAACTCAAAAACATCACGAATATCTCCCCTTTATAGCCTTTCGTCATGCGCATTGAAAGCTTTATGGCTTCGGTCGGCTTTACGTTTTTACTATCCGCAAGTATATACGGCGTCATAAAATATGCAAGTCTTTTGATGATACCAGGGATTATAAACAAAAGCGACCATAAGAAAGTGAACAGCTCCATCCACAGTATCCCGCCGACATTTCTCCAGTAATCATCAAAGGCCCGGTTGAACATGGAGCCGATATCAACCTGACCGTCTTTATAAACTCTCAGTGCAAAAAGCGAGTAGCCGACCGTGATCGGCGGCATTATAAAAAAGAAGCCCAGCCCCAAAGTAATGCCCGACGCGGCGGCAGCGATAAGAAAATAAAGCAGATAGGCGCCGACATTGATCCCATACAGATCATGGAATTTTGATTTTGCCTGCTTCTTAATGTCCGAGCGATTTCTCATGACAATTTCCCCCATATTTGTTATACTTTATACACGCCTTATAAAATATAATATTTATATTCCAAAAAAGCAAGCATTATTATCATGTAAAAAAGCTGCCGGTTTTTGGTTTTTTTATGTTTTATCCGCTTTGGGCTTTTTGAGTTCCATGTTTTTTATTTCGCGCTGTTTCACCCATCTTTTCGCAAGCTCATACAGAACAGCCGTAAACGGCACTCCGAAAAGCACCCCCGGAAGGCCGAACAGTCCGCCGCCGAGCACGACGGCAAGCAGTACCCAGAATCCGGAAAGCCCTATGGCGTTGCCCACTACACGCGGATATATAAGGTCGCCTTCGAGCTGATGCAGCACTATAATGAAAATAACAAACCACAGCGCCTTGACGGGCTCTATCATCAAAATTATAAAAGCGCAGGGTATGGTCCCTATCAGCGGCCCTATGATAGGCACTATGGACGTAAAGCCGATTATTACGCTGAACAGCACCGCGTAGGGAAGGCCGATAATCGTCATGCCGAGGAAGCACAAAAGGCCGAGTATCAGCGCAATGACGATCTGACCCATTATAAACTTGCCGGTGATTTGCGAAGTATACGCGCCGATTTCGATTATCGCCGCAGCCCTGCGGGGGAACAGCGCCTTGACGACCCTTTTTGCCTGGCGTATGAACTTTTCTTTGTTATAAAGCACGAACACGCTTATTATCAAAGAAAGCATCATATTATAAATGCCCGCGGCGATGCTTATCGTAAACTGAAAAAGCTTCGGAAGGATTTCGCCTGCGAGCCGCTGCGTGTATGCTATAAAAGCGTTCCATTGGTTTATCAGCCAGTCGGTTACGCCGTCTGTCAGGTTGAGCTTTTTCCAAAGGTCCTGCACCAGTTCATCGAGGCTTTCCTGATAGGCTGCGAAATTGCTCGCGAATGTCTTGATGCTCTCGGCTATCTTTGGCGTAATGATAGCTATCAGGCAAATAACGATAAGGATTATGAATAAATACGCGCACACAAGGCACAGCGGACGGCGCAGTTTTTTTGATATTCTGCTTTTCCCCTTGCGCGTATGTCTTTCCAGGAACTTGAGCGGCATATTCACAACAAACGCTATGAACAGCCCGTATGTGACGGGTTCAAGCAAAGTTAAAAATGAGCGTATGCTTTGCCTGACCGATGAAAAGTTCTCGAAAATTTCATAGAGAAGCACCGCGAATGCGGCAATAACAAGCGGTTTTCGTATGCTTTTCCAAAAGGCCTGCTTGTCATCTATCATCCGGAAATCTGCTCTTCCTTCCTTTACGCACCGTCACGCTCAAACTTTTTCTCCGGCAGCTTGGCGGTAATATATGCGCAAATCGCATCGATAGCCGTTCTGTTTTTCCCTCCGCGCATGACCGCGAAATCCGCGTCATTGATATACTTGCTTACGAATCGTTCATACATGGGTTTTACCGTCAAAAGGTACTGCTCGCAAATGTTATCGATGGATCTTCCGCGCTGCTTTATATCCCTCCTTATTCTTCTCAAAAGGCATATATCGATATCCACATGCATGAACACCTTAAGGCTCATCGCGCCGCAAAGCCGTTCGTCATGAAAAACATGAATGCCCTCGAGTATGAGCACGTCGGGAGGATATATTACCCTGTCCGTATCAGCCCGTATATGCAATGCGTAATCATACCCCTTTTGCGTGATTGGCATGCCTTTTGACAGCCGTTCGATATCGCCGATCATTTCATCATAATCAAATATCCCCGGTTCGTCGTAATTGATCCTGACGCGCTCCTCAATAGGCAGATGCGCGTGGTTCTTATAATAGCAGTCCTGGCCTATTATAACCGTAGCGCATGTCAATGAATCCGCAATTTCTTTTGCAAGCGTCGATTTTCCGCTTCCGCTCGCGCCGCATATACCGACTATTACCACAATATACCCCCGCCAAATCGTATTATTATATATATTCTAAAGTACGTCCGCAAAGTCATCAATGCTTTTAACGAATAAAATCGGTCTGCGCCAAAGTACGGATGTTGTTCCGCGCCCTTAACGTCAAGACACCCGGCCGTTTTTCCGCCTCGTGACAATTGCGGCATTTCAAAACAAAAGCCGCACCGAGAGTCGCGGTGCGGCCTTTGAATTGACCGTTGCTGCCCGTTACGGCGTCTGCCCCGTTTCGTTGAGGAACGACCCGTCCGGCCGCATGACAATGTCCACGACCTTCCCGTCCGGCTCCGTCAGCGCGACCTTATATGCCTGCTCGTTATTGAACAAAGCATATACAACCGAAAGTATGTTAGCATCGGGATACTTTTCCATAACGGCTGCCTTGATGCCCGGAATATCCTCAACACGCACCTCTGTTCCTTCCGCAAAGCCCGGAATCTCCGCAAGCCCCGTATTGGTTCCGGGCGACGTACCCGGCGAAGTGCCCGGAGAAGTGCCCGGCGATATGTTCGGCGACAATCCTGGGGAAACTCCGGCGTTCGGTGAAGTGTCCGGCGATGTTGTGATGTTGGGTGAGATTCCGGTGCCCGGAGAAGTACCGACGCCCGGCGTTTTTGCGCCCGGAGACGGTGAAGGAAGGGGTTTAACAGCGCATGCACAGCCGACAGCCAGCGCCATTATCAGCAAAATTGCCAATACCAGCTGCATTTTTTTCATCTACTCATGCCTCCTTGGTTATATGCCGGCACGCATAAACCGGCTTAACACTATTCTTCCCGCCATTGAGTGAATTATCCTAAACGAAGTTCTGAGATTTATCAGCCATATTGATTTTTCATAAATGCACCCTTTAAATCCGCGTTAAAAGATTGTATAATATGGTTGTCGGACCTCTTAGGCTTTTCAATTTTACGCAACCTGACAGCAAGTAAAGGAGCTTCGCATGCAAACACGCGAATCTGAATATATCATTACCATGTTCGGCGATTTTTCGATTGAACACGGAGGCTCAAAGCTTGAGAAAAGCTCCAGAAGGACACAGCAGGTATGGAACCTTTTGGAATTTTTGATAGCGAACAGAAAAGGGAGCACTTCTTCCGAAAATCTCATTGAATTTTTGTGGCCCAACGGGAGCAGCGACAATCCGGCCAACGCGCTTAAAAATCTTGTTTACAGGCTGCGCACGATATTGTCCGATACTTTCAGGGACGAAGAGAGACAGTTCATAATATACCGCAGGAATTCATATGCCTTAAACAGCGAGCTCGTCTGCTCCGTCGACTCCGAGCTTATCGAAACCTATTGGAACAGCGCCGAACGGGAGACGACTGACCGCGAAGAAAGAAAGCGTTTGATGCTAAAAATAACCGAGCTCTACAACGGCGTATTTTTACCCAAGTCCACGCGCGAAGAGTGGGTTACTCCGCTTCGCTCTTACTATCACCGGATTTATATCCAAAGCGCCATAAAAGCAGCTCAAATGCTTATGGAAGACAAAAACTATCAAGGCTCGCTTCAAGTGCTGGAGAAAGCCGCGTCCATAGATGTTTATGAAGAGCGCATACATGAATTGCTTATCAGGGCGCTTGCCGCAAGCGGAGACCATACGGCGGCACTGGAACACTATTACTTTATAACCAGAAAGATATACGATGATCTCGGCGTCAAAGTATCCGCCGGCCTCACAAAAATGTACAACGAAATTGCAAAAAGCGTAAACCATGTCGAAGCCGACCTCAGCGTGATAGAAGAAGGCCTTCGAAACGCGGCTCAGTATAACGGAGCTTTCTGTTGTGATTACGAAGTGTTCAAAAACATATATTGCATGCAGTCAAGGCTGATTGCCCGCTCAGGTCAGTCCATATTTCTGGTGCTTCTTACCGTAAGCGACTCAAAAGGAGCGGTGCCGGCGGTTGCGCAGCTCTCATGCGCTATGGAGAAATTGATGACGGCCGCGGTCGAAACATTAAGAAAAAGCGACGTCATATCCCGCTTTTCGCCGACTCAATATATCCTTATGCTTTCCTATCTCAATCACGAAAACTGCCAAACGGTCTTGAAGCGTTTGTTTGAAAGATTTAAAAAATATTATAAAAACCCGTCAATCAGAGTGCTTGCGACACACTGTCCGGTCGTTCCCGTTTCGTGATACGCTTGTTTTCGCAAAAACAACCGCTTAACGGTTGTGACCGGCATGAGACTGAACGATGCTATAATACGGCACAGGCGGTGGATATACTTGAATACTTTCAGGGAAGGGCCCGGAGCGAATGCCGGAAAAATTGCGCTGGTTATCGACAAAGGGCGCAACGATTATTGCGGAACAGCGTGCAGCTATTATTTTCACACCTGCGTCCGTTTTTTATCGCTTCATGAAATGCTTTTCGCGTTGGAGGATCTGTTCGACACGCTGCGGTTTCCTGAGCAAACGATGAAATACAGGGTGTTTAAGCAAAAAACCCCCCGAATCATAAAGGCAAGGCAGGCATATCCAATGGATGATATCGAAAAGTTAACAAAGAACACCGAAAAGACCACGTTTATCATCAATGTTTTATACCGGCAGAACGCATCCTGGCAAGGAAGCATACATTGGGTCAACCAAAACCAGACCATGAATTTCCGAAGCACGAACGAACTCATTAAATTGATGGACAGCGCTTTGTCATGCGAGGATGAAACCGTTGAATGGGACATCCGCGGTAAAAATATCAAATCCGAAGAAATTAGCAAAATTTAACTTTACCCATATGACTTCTCACATTATAATATAAGATAATGTCAATTTTTGACGATTAAAACTAAGGAGCGGCTTATGGATATCGCTCAGGTACTGAAAAATGCCTCCGAACTTGGGATATCCGAGGTTTTCATTGCGCCCGGATTCGAGCTGTCCTTCAAGAACGCCGGGGAGCTTCTGCCGCAGGGCGGCAGCAAGCTGTCGGCGATGGATACGGAAGAGATCGCCCGGCATGTATATATGCTGGCAGGGGACAGAAGCTTCGATAAATTCAACGCGTGCGGCGACGACGATTTTTCATTTTCGCTGCCCGGAATCGGGCGTTTTCGGGTAAGCGTATTTCGTCAGCGCGGTTCAATCAGCATGGTGATCAGGGTAGCAAGATTAACTCTGCCAGACTTTGAACATCTGAATATTCCAAAATCGGTCATCGATCTGTATCTTCTCAACAAGGGGCTGGTGCTGATAACAGGGCCCGCCGGCAGCGGCAAATCCACTACTTTATCCTTTATTGTGGATAAGATAAACAGAACCATGCCTTACCATATCATCACTATCGAGGACCCGATAGAATACCTGTACAGCAACGACAAATCTATTGTCACCCAGCGCGAAGTCAATCAGGACACAACCGATATTGCGACCGCCGTCAAATACGCCGCGGGGCAGTCGCCCAACGTTCTCCTTATCAGCTCTCTCAATGACTACAAGACCATAAGTTCAGCCATGGAAGCGGCGGAAGCGGGCCAATTGGTGCTCTCAACGATGCATACCATAGGCGCGGCCAATACGATCGATCGCATAATCGACGAGTTCCCGCCCGCCCGTCAGCAGAAGATCAGAGTCCAGCTTTCCATGACGCTTCAGGCGGTCGTTTCCCAGCAGCTGATTCCCGCGCTTAACGGCGGAATGGTCCCGGCGTTTGAAATCATGATATCCAACGGTATGGTAAGAAGCCTTATCCGTGAAGGAAAGGTAGACCAGATCAACAACGTGATCTATTCCAACCCGGAAATGAATATGATAACTATGGATTCAAGCATATACAGGCTTTACAGCAAAGGCATGATAAGCGCGGACAATGCGGTTGATTATTCAACTGACGCCGAAGTTATGAGGAAACGCGTTAAAATCGAACAGGCGCCGCCGGAACCGCCCGGCGATGCAAAATAGAAAATTTGCGTTTTATTAAAAGGAAAACACGCCGGAGGCAGGATTAGTATCCTGCCTCCGATCGATTTTAATATCGTTCATTCCGCTTTGGCTTCACGCACAACAACCGGATGCTTTACGTCTAGCCCTCCGAACGCGATAAACCCGTTCAAAACGATCACCGATTCCGCGTTTTGAGGCTGCGGGCCTCTGATATCCATTCCTCCGAACAGGCAGGTCATCCCGCCGTGCTCCGCCCGCGTATTGGGAGGAAGCGTCAACTCAACGCCGCCAAACGTGCAGGTCAAATCGATTTCCGCGCGGGGAAGACAGGACGAGAATCCCGAAAGATCCAATTCGACGCCTCCGAACGCGCATGTTATGTTCGCGCCTTTAAAGACATTTCCGGATAAGCGCCTTTCATCCCCCCCGAATACGGCGGTGCTGTTGACAAACCCTTCACCGTTGGTATCCGTTTCAGCGCGGGCGCCCGAGCCTATATGCCTGACCAACCGCCCGGGTATAAAAATCGCCAGCCCGACGGCGATCACTATCACGGGGAACAAAACGCCTTCCGGAAGTTTTGCGATCAGTTTAAGATTGACAAGAAGGAAATATAGACCGGCCAGCGACAGCAGTATGCCCCATAAAGTAACGCGCTTTGCTCCCGCCATG
>MWCU01000053.1 GCA_002070205.1 Firmicutes bacterium ADurb.Bin182
GTTATTGCCGGTTTTTAAACTTAAAAAAGATTGATGAGGGGATCGAGTTCGCGCTCAGCGAATGAGAAAGCAGGAGTGAATGGACAAAAAATCTGTTGTAATCATCGGGGCCGGAATTGCGGGATTATCCGCGGGTTGCTATGCGCAAATGAACGGATATCAAGCGCGCATATTCGAAATGCACTCTTTGCCGGGCGGTCTTTGCACCTCATGGCGCAGAGGGGCGTATACTTTTGACGGCTGCATAGATTATCTTGCGGGTTCGGGCCCTGACGGGATGTTCTATCCTATTTGGCAGGAACTCGGAGTCATCCAAAACAATCATTTTCTTTACCACGATGAATATTGCCGCTATACGGACGAAAAAGGCAAAACCGTCGTGTTCTGCCTCGACACCGCGCGGCTTGCCGGCGAGCTTAAATCGCATTCCCCCGAAGACGCCGCCGTTATTGACGAACTTTGCGGCCTTATTGACATTATCAAAAATTTTATACTCCCGGTTGCGAAAGCACAGGAGGTCATGAACTTGTTTGATTACGTTAAGATGATGCCCGCGATGATGAAGGATTCAAAGCTGTATAAGATTTATTTTAAGTACGGTAAGATCAGCATGGCGGAATTTGCGCAAAGGTTTAAAAGCGAGCTTCTCAAACGCTTGTTTTTATCTATATGGAACAGTGAAATACCTTTATCCATGTTTCTTGCCGTAATGGCATGGACCGCTAAACGAACAGCGGGTTATCCGGAGGGCGGATCGCTGAAAATGGCACGGGATATCGAAAAGCGGTTCCTTTCGCTCGGAGGGGCTATTGAATATAAAAAAAGGGTCGATAAAATAATCGTGAGGGACAAAAAGGCTGTCGGCGTCAGATTGGAGGGCAGCAGCGAAGAATACTCGGATATAGTGATTTGTGCGGCGGACGCGTATTCAGCGATAAATCACATGTTAGGCGGTGATTATATTACCGATGAGATCAAGGAATGGTATGAGAGCATGCCCTTATTCCCGCCTTATATCCAGGTTTCGCTCGGAGTCGCCCGCGACATGCGGAACGAACCCCGCCTTGTCTGCAGAAAGTTACCTGAACCGCTGACTATCGCAGGGAAACAAACGGCCAATATGATCATCCATAACTACTCATTTGATAAAACTTTGGCTCCCGAGGGAAAGACGCCTCTCGTCGTGCGCTTCTTTACCGAATATGATTACTGGCAAAAGCTTTACTTGGATAAAGCACGGTATAAAGAGGAAAAGGCGGAGCTTGCCAAAAACGTTATTGCAAAGCTTGATTCCTTTTATCCCGGGATCCGGGACCAGGTAGAGGTGATCGACGTCGCGACCCCCGTGACTTATGTGAGGTATACGGGGACATTGAAAGGCGCGACTATGAGCTGGCTGCCGACCAAAGCAAACTTCATGAAAAGCATTGCAAAAACGCTGCCGGGGCTCGAAAACTTCTATATGGCCGGGCAATGGCTCTTCCCCGGAGGTGGCATACCGAATGCGCTCAAGTCAGCGAGGGACGCCGTTCAGATCATCTGCAAAAAGGACGGGAAGAAGTTCAAGACTGTCATTTCTTGAATATCTTTGATTATTAGGGAGACCTTTGACTGAACTTATGGCGTCAAAGGTCTCGAAATAGTTTTTTTAGATATTGCTGCTTTAGCCAAATTTTATTGAGCAGCTATTGTCGATCGATTCTCTTTACTATTGCTCTGCGAAAGTGCTTGCGTTTTCACTCTGCGATTGTTATATGTACGAAGTGCGCTATGCGCAGGCGAAGTCTGCTAACGCCGGAATACCCTCAAATCCGTCGTTCAGTTCCGCATCCGAGGGAACGTAATCGGTCATAGTTCTGTTTTGATACGCTTCATATGCCTTCATATCGAAATACCCCGTGCCGGAGAGGCAGAACAGTATCGTTTTGCTTTCTCCCGATTCTTTGCATTTGATCGCCTCGTCCATCGCAGCCCTTATCGCGTGCGAGGATTCCGGCGCGGGCAGTATCGTTTCTGCTTTGGAGAACAGCACGGCCGCCTCGAACACTTTAGTTTGCTCATACGCCACGGCTTCCATAAATCCGTCGTGATACAGCTTTGAGAGTATGGGGGACATACCGTGGTACCGGAGGCCGCCGGCGTGGTCGGGCGAGGGGATGAAACCGCTCCCGAGAGTATACATGCGCGCAAGCGGCGTAGTTTTGCCGGTATCGCAAAAATCATAGGCATATTTGCCGCGCGTAAGCGAGGGGCAGGAAGCGGGCTCAACGGCTATGATGCGAGGAGCCGAACGGCCGAGCAGTTTATCCCGCATATAAGGCGCAATTATGCCGCCTAGGTTGGAGCCTCCGCCCGCGCAGCCGATTATGACGTCCGGATATTCGCCTATGCTGTCCATTGCGGCTTTGGCTTCAAGGCCTATGACGCTCTGGTGAAGCAGAACCTGGTTCAGCACGGAACCCAAAGAATAACGGAAGCCTTCGGTAGTAACGGCTTTTTCAACCGCTTCCGATATCGCGCAGCCGAGGCTGCCCGTTGTGCCGGGGTTTTCGGCAAGTATTTTCCGCCCGCCGATAGTCGTACTGCTCGGGCTCGCGATAACTTTCGCGCCGAAGGACTCGATTATGGATTTTCTATAAGGCTTTTGCTCATAGGATGCCTTTACCATATAAACCGTGAGCGGGATGCCGAAGTACGCGCATGCTTCCGCCAAAGCCGTGCCCCACTGGCCCGCGCCCGTTTCCGTCGCAAGTCCAGAAAGTCCCTGCTCTTTTGCATAATAGGCTTGAGCGGCGGCGGAATTCAGCTTGTGGCTGCCCGACGTGTTTCCGCCTTCGAATTTGAAGTAGATCTTGGCGGGCGTATCCAGCGCTTTTTCCAGATTGTATGCCCGTATGAGCGGTGAGGGGCGGTAGACCCTGTACAGGTCCATTACTCCGCCGGGGATATCGAAATACGCTGTCTCGCCGTCCAGCTCCTGCATTACCAATTTTTCGGCGAATACGGGAGTCAGGTCTTCCGCTTTAACGGGTTCTTCGGTAGCGGGGTTTAGCATCGGGTCGGGCTTCTCCTTCATGGCAGCCCTCATGCTGTACCATGCGTCGGGTATCTGCTTTTCGTTAAGATAGATTCTGTACGGGATCTTCGTCATGGTTCATCACTCCTTTTAAATTGAAATAAAAAAACTCCCGTCCCTTAAAACCAAGGGACAAGAGTTTGATTTTCTCCTGCGGTACCACCCAAATTGACTGAAAACAGTCCGCTCATTTCCGCGTACGATTATACGCGCTTCCTTGATAACGGGCGAAGCTCCCGTCAGGCACTACTCGGCCGAGCCTTTCGTCCTGCCCTCATAAGTCCATTCCGCGAGGCGCCTGCCGCTGTGATCCCACCGCCCACAGCTCTCTTTGCGCAGGAATTCCGCGCGTACTCTTCTTAATCACGGGTTTACCGGTTGTTTTTGATATTATATGATTGTTTTTTATATCTGTCAACAGGTGTTTTGTGCCGATGTGGAGCAGTGGAAGAGCAATAGTAGAGCGATAGTAGAGAATAAGCGCAAGAGGCGCTTATGTGGAGAACATTTCGTGTGTAGAGGGCACTGTTGTGCGTAGAAATCAATCGTACTACAATCGCTCTACGGAAGCGAAAGCTTCCCCTCTACACGCACAGCGCTCTTTACGGCAGCAAAGCTGCTCCTCTACAGCGAAGCTCCCTCTACGCGCGCAAGCGCTCTTAGTATTTGCTTGCCAAAAGCGGTGCATACAGTATAATTACATGAGGTGTGAGAAAATATGTCAAACAAGATCGCCGTCGTGGGCGGCATCAATACGGATATATCGGGAACGTCATATGACGCGCTTCGTGAGCGCGACTCAAACCCGGGGAAAGTCTCGATATCGCCGGGAGGGGTCGGGCGCAACATCGCCGAAAACCTCGCTTTGCTCGGGTTTGAAGTCGAACTCATCTGCGCGCTCGGAAGCGACGAGTTCGCTTTGATGCATGAGCGCTTCTGCCAAAAGCGCCATATCGGCTTGAAATACGCGGTGCGCGTACCCGGCCGAAGGAGCGATATATACATTTGCGTAAACGAACCTTCGGGAGAAATGAGACTTGCCGTATCCGATACGGAATCGTGCAGTCTCGTCACGCCCGAATATCTTGCCCGCTGCATGGATTTTATCAATTGCTGCGATATTTGCGTTTTGGATGCGAATATTTCCCGGGAA
>MWCU01000054.1 GCA_002070205.1 Firmicutes bacterium ADurb.Bin182
TACGAGCGAAGCTCGCTAGTTGCCTGCTTTAGGCAGCTCTTCTTCCGCGAGCAATGCGCACACGAGCTTAACGGCGTTTTCCACGTCGTTCATATCAGCCGTTTCCACGGGGGTATGCACATAGCGGGTGGGTATTGAAATGCACCCCGCGAGTATGCCGCCCTTTGTTTTCAATATAGCGCCTGTGTCCGTTCCGCCGCCCCTCAATACCTCATTTTGAACGGGAATGTCTGCCTTTTCGGCGCAGCGGTAAATAAAATCGCGCACGCAGGCGGGGATTATGGAGGTGGAATCCATTACCTTCACCGCGGGCCCTTTGCCGAGCGAAACTGACATTCTCGCGGATTTGGGAGTATCTCCCGTGCGGGTGACGTCTAGATTTATCGAAAAATCCGGATGGACGGAATATGCGGCCGTGGATGCGCCTCTCAGGCCGACTTCCTCCTGCACCGTGAACACGACATACAGGTCATGCTTTGTTTCTAGGTTTTTCAAAGCCTCCACGATAACCGCGCAGCCTAAGCGGTCGTCCAGCGCTCCGCAGGAAAACCTTCCGCCCATTTCGGCGAAATTGCCCGCGTATACCGCAATGTCCCCTATTTCAACTAGTTTGGAAGCCTGCTCGCGGCTTTCCGCGCCGATGTCTATAAAAAGGTGGGCAAGCTGCGCCGTACCGACGGTTTCCTTCTCCGTTTCAAAATACGTGACGCCCCGCGTTCCGTTTTCGAAAACCACTTCGCGCGCAATCGAAATCGGCGTGCTCACACCGCCGACGTTGGATACCCTCAAAAACCCGTTTTCCCTGATATCAACGACTATGAGTCCTATCTGGTCCATATGCGCCGAAAGCATCACCTTTTTGCCCGACGAACCCTTTTTGTGCGCGATCAGGTTACCCAAAGCGTCGTTATAGACTTCATCGCAATACGGAGCCACCAGACTTTTCAAAAGCTCACCGATCCTTTTTTCGCGCCCCGTCGGACCGTAGCAGTAAAGCAGCTCTTTAAGCATTTCTTTAAACATTTCTCAGCACCTCTTCAAATTTGCCTGATTTTAGGAATGAATCCGCTCGCTGTCGCATTCCTGATGCCGGTAGGGACAGTAAATCCGAATTCCTGACTAAACGCTCCTCAGCACCTCTTCAAATTTGCCTGAGCTCAGGAAGCGATCAGCAAGCTGTCGCATTCCTGATGCCGGTAGGGACAGTAAATCCTAATTCCTGACTAAACACTCCTCAGCACCTCTTCAAATTTGCCTGAATTCAGGAAGCGATCAGCAAGCTGTCGCATTCCCGATGCCGGCAGGAGCAGTAATTCCGAATTCCTGACTATACGTTCCTCAGCACTTCTTCAAATTTGCCTGAATTCAGGAAGCGATCAGCAAGCTGTCGCATTCCTGATGCCGGCAGGAGCAGTAATTCCGAATTCCTGACTATACGTTCCTCAGCACCTCTTCAAATTTGCCTGATCCCAGGAAGCGATCAGCAAGCTTTACGGCGTTTTCGTAATCGCTTACGCTCGCGACACTGCACGGAGAATGTATATACCGGCAAGGAACGGATATTCCGCACGTAACGACGCCCGCGCCGGATATGCTTATGGCTCCCGCGTCGATTCCGCCCGCCGTACCCTGCCTTAATTGCCACGGTATGCCTGCTTCCATGGCGGTCTTTTTAAGCGCTTCAAACATGAACGGGCGAACGATGCTGCCCCTGTCCATAAATGAGATCGCGGGGCCGCCTCCCACCCGCGTAACATGGCGGTGGCTTTCGACCTCAGGCATATCGTTCGCTGTCGTGCCCTCGACGATAAGGGCAAGCTCGGGCTTGACGTTATAGGCTGCGGCATATGCGCCGCGCATCCCCAATTCCTCCTGCACGGTGAACACTCCGTAAAAATCGCACGCGTAATCGTTCTTCAAAAGCTCTATGACCGCGGCGCAGCCCAGGCGGTCGTCCAGCGCTTTGCCTGCCATCAGGCCGTCCCCGAAATATGAAAACCCGGTGTCGAAGCTGATGTAGTCGCCGGGCTTGACGGAGCTTTCCGCGTCCGCCTTGTCCTTCGCGCCAATGTCGATATAAAGCTCTTTGTGCTTATACGCCTTTTCAAATTCCGTGCGGCTTTGAAGGTGGATAGCCTTCGAGCCGATGATTCCAGGCACTTCGTCCTTGCCGATAACGACTCGCTTCGATACGACTACTCTCGGGTCGATGCCGGAACAGGAGTACGCGATGAGCCCGTTATCCAAGATCCCTCTCACTATCATGCCGACTTCGTCCATATGCGCGCAGACCATAATGCGCCTTCCTCTGCCTTTTTTATGGGCGTAAAGGTTGCCCATCACGTCCGTGCGCACATCGCTCGCATAGGGCGCTGTCAGTTCCTTTATCAGCGCTCTTACGCGGCCTTCATCGCCGCTCACGCCTTTAGCGTTGCTCAATCGTCCAAGCATAGCTTATCCTCCAAGTCCGTATCTATATCGGCAACGAATTGAGCGATGACCCTTGCCAACGAGTGCAGCGTTTTTTCGCTGAGAGTTTCCACGGTCGAATGCATATAGCGAAGCGGGACGGATACTACCGCCGTCGGTATCCCGCCGCGCTGGACCTGCATATACCACGCGTCCGTACCCGTGGGTCCCATGCATACGTCGGTTTCTGCGGGAGTGTTGGTTTCGGCGCAGGCGTCCATAAGCATTTTGTAAAGCTTCGGGTGGATGTTGCCGCCTTTGGTTACGGCAAGTTTATCCGTATCCACGGTATCGAACGGTTCGGTGCCGGGCGATTTCCCGTGAGTCACGTCCAAAGCTATCGCGATGTCGGGTTCGATTCGGTATGCGCCCGAAATAGAGCCTATGTTCTTGCTTTCCTCCTGAACCGAGGCGCAGAAAACCACGCTGCAGCTCAATCTGCGCTTGTTTAAAATCTCCATGCACTCCGTCATCGCGGCGACGAGCGCCCTGTCGTCCAGCGTTTTCCCGCTTATGAATCCGTTTTTCAGCTTGATCGGGGGAACCGGGTCAAACGTGACAAAATCGCCGACACGAATAAGTTCCCTTACTTTTTCCGGCGGCAGACCTGTGTCCAGCGTGAGGTCCTCCATTTTATACGCGGCTTCGGTTTCGGTCAAAAGATGAGGAGGAATTGCGCCGATAACACCCGTAATCGGCTCCTTTCCGCATACTTTGACCTTTGAGCCCGGAAGCACCCTCGGGTCCACGCCCGCGACGGAGCAAATCCTTAACATGCCGTTTTCTTCGATGTCCGTGACCATCATGCCGATTTCGTCCATATGCGCCATGATGAGCACTACGGGTTTGCCTTCGCCTATTCCGGCGTATACGTTGCCGACGGGATCGCGCCACACTCTGCCGGAATATTTTTTGAAATGTTCAAAAACCGCTTCGCCCACGGATGTCTCGTTTCCCGAAACGCCGCTTTTAGTTACAAGATCGGATATTATATCGAACAATTCCATAACCGCGGCTCCTTTATATACAGAAATATCCGCCGGCAATGCGTATCCGCGAAGGAATCGCTTCAGGCGGTTTATGTGATTATAACATATATAAGTGTTCAGTAATAAGTAATAAGTTGTAAGTTTAGGTAAAATCTGATTGATCAGTGGCTAGTGGTTAGTTGTGAGTGATTTGTGAAGGTAAAATCTGCTGAACGGATTTACTTGTTATGGTAAGGAAGCAGAGTAGTTTCACAAATACCCAACACATTATACAATTATATGTTATAATATGCCATATTCCGTTGGAGAAAAGTATGTAGATTGGTAGTATATTTT
Organism: Firmicutes bacterium ADurb.Bin182; assembly: GCA_002070205.1. Taxonomy (GTDB): domain Bacteria; phylum Bacillota; class Clostridia; order Christensenellales; family CAG-138; genus MWCU01. The sequence goes on from MWCU01000054.1 coordinate 3,795, forward strand.
AAATAAAGATGTGCATAGTATGCAATGGATAAAATATTTGAGGGCAGAACCGGCAGCTGCCACGCCTGAAAAGGTCTGAAAAGAGATGTGGGATACGCCGCCCCACCTGATAATTTATCCAAGCGGGCCCCACCTTTAAGGTGTGGCCCTTTTATTTTTTAAACATATTAAGTGGACAGTGGTTAGTGGTTTCCTAAGTGATTAGTGGTTAGCTCAGGTAAAATCTGATTGATCAGTGGCTAGTGGTTAGTTGTGAGTGATTAGTAAAGGAAAAATCTGCCGACGCATATCTTTTTCATTAACTGAATACTGAATGCTGAATACTTCAAACTAATCTATATGTTATGATAAAATCTCACTGTTGAGATTTTTATCTTCAACTGAATACTTACAAAGTTCTCAGTAAACAGTAATCAGTAATAAGTTAAGGTAAAATCTGCTTCCGCAGATTTTTCCATTAACTGAATACTGAATACTGAATGATGAATACTCAAAACTAATGATACGGAGGCATCATGACGGAGCTTTTATATTTTCGCCTTAATAACTGCCCTTACTGCCGGCAGGCGGAGAAATATTTGGAAGAATTGACGGAAGAGAATCCCGGCTACAAGAGCATTTCGATCAGGTACATAGATGAGGATAGGCAGACGGAGCTTGCGAACAGCTTTGATTACTGGTATGTTCCGTGCTTCTTTTTAAGGGATAAAAAGCTTCATGAAGGCGCCGCGTCCAAACGGGACATTAAAGCCGTTCTGGACGCGGCGGATCGTGAAATCAGCAAAACGACTGCTCCGTCCGCTCGATGATCTCGTCCTGAAGCGTGCGCGATAGGTTGTGGAAATAGTCGCTGTAACCCGCAACGCGCACTATTAAATCCTTCGTTCCTTCCGGGTCGTTTTGAGCGTCTATGAGAGTCTGCCTGTCAACGACGTTGAACTGGATGTGGTGACCGTCCATATTGAAATAAGCGCGGATGAGGTTCGCAAGCTGCAAAAGTCCTGTTTCGCCTTCAACCACCGAAGGCGTGAATTTTTGGTTTAAAAGCGTTCCGCCGGTGGATAGATGGTCCATTTTGGAGCATGATTTCAATACGGCGGTAGGGCCTTTTCTGTCCGCTCCTTTATCCGGCGATATTCCTTCTGAAACGGGCTTGCCTTTTTTTCTGCCGTTCGCCGACGCGCCGAGAACTTCGCCGAAATAAACGTGGCAGGTGGTAGGCAGCATATCTATGCGGTAGCTTCCGCCTTTGATGTTCGGCCTTCCGGTAACTGAGTCGCGGAATATTCGGAATACGCTTTTCATTATTTCGTCCGCGTAATCGTCGTCATTGCCGTATTTGGGAGTGCGGTCCGTCACAAGCCGATAGATCCGCTCACAGCCCTCAAAATCCCGCTTAAGCGCGTCCGTGAGCTCATTCATCGAAAAATTCTTGTTGTCGAATACGTTAAACTTGATGGCCGAAAGCGAATCCGTTACAGTGCCTATTCCCACTCCCTGAATATAATTCGTGTTGTATCTCGCTCCGCCCGCGTTGTAATCCTTTCCTTTTTTGATGCAGTCGTTTACTACACAGGATAGGAAGGGAACCGGCATATTTTCGGCGTACAGCTTTTCTATTATATGGTTGCCCCTGATTTTGATATCAAGGAAATGGTTCATCTGCGTTTTGAACGCTTCCATAAGCTCGCCGTACGATTTAAAATCTTCGGCTCTTCCGGTCTTCGGCCCGAGCTGCTGAGAGCTTATGGGGTCAAAGCCGTTGTTCAGAGTGATTTCAAGCACTTTTGGTATATTAAAGTAGCCCGTGAGTATATAGGCTTCGTTTCCGAAGCATCCCGTCTCAACACAGCCGCTGGAGCCGCCCTTTCGCGCGTCCTCGATGGTTTTGCCTGCATTCAAAAGCTCCGAAACGATTGCTTCCGTATTGTAGAACGCGGGCTGTCCCCAGCCTTTCCGGGCTATTTTGCAGGCTTCGAGCAGAAATTTCTGGGGATTTTTCCTGCTTATCTGAACGTTCGAGCTGGGCTGGAGAAGCTTCATTTCATCCATGCACCGAAGTATCAGGTAGCTCACGTCATTTACGCCGTCCGAGCCGTCGGGCGAAATGCCGCCCGTATTTATGTTTGCAAAATCCGTATATGTCGAGCTTTCCTTGAGCGTGATGCCAACTTTGGGCGGCGCGGGCTGATTGTTGAATTTGACCCAGAGGCACTCCAAAAGCTCAAGCGCCTTCTCTTCGTCAAGTTCGCCGCTTTGAACGTCCGCTTTATAAAACGGGTAAATGTGCTGGTCGAGCCTGCCGGGGCTGAAAGCATCCCACGGATTCAGCTCGGTCGTCACGCCGATGTGTACGAACCAGTACATCTGCAAGGCCTGCCAGAAGTTCTTCGGAGCGTTCGCAGGCACAACGGCGCAGTTTTCGGCTATTTTCAAAAGCTCGGCTTTGCGGGCGGGGTCGGGTTCCTCCCGCGCCTTATCGAGCGCGAAATCATGATTACGCTTCGCGTACAGCATAATGGCGTCGCACGCGATCGCCATGGCTTTTAGCTGTTCCCGCTTCGTCAGCGCGTCGCGGTCGCTTAAAAAATCAAGGGCCGCTATTTCGCTTTGTATCTCGTCCTTAAGCTGCAGAAACCCCTTCTTGTAAAAAACACCTCCGCCGACAGTGTGTCCCGGTCCGCGCTGTTCCATGAATTCGGTGAACAATCCCGCCCCGTAGCACGCTTTCCATTCATCGTCGAGGTTTTGGAATATGCGCGTACGCATGGAACGCTTTTCCCAGAACGGAATGATCTCTTCCGCCTGCATGCGCTTTGTTTCCCCGCTCACCTTAAAGGATATTTTTTCGCGCGAGTCCATTATATTCAAGTCCTCCACGGTGTGGCAGCAAAGCTCCGGAAAAGTCGGCGCCGCCTGCGGAGAGCTTCCTTTTTCGCCGATTATCAGCTCGCCGTCGCCGATGTAGAGCGGTTTATTCTCCATATAGTGATAGAACGCTTTTGCACGCAGCACGGGCACGGAAACGGCGCCTTCAAAAAGTTTGTAAGCCTCAGTGAAGAGTTTTGCCCTGGATATGTCGATATGCGGCACGGCGCTCATGCTTTGGCTTTTTAATTTTTCGATTCTTTCGGTCATATTTACCCTCCGATCCTTGCATCAAATCCGTTTTGCTCGAAATTCCCCTTTATCCTTTCCAGCCGTTCGCGGTCCGGCGGCGCCATATCGGTGGCGGCTTCTTCCAAGCCGAGCTTTTCCCTTTTATGGCTTCCTATTTTATGGTATGGCAGAAGGTACACCCTTTGTACGTTTATGCCCTTTAAAAAACGGAGGATCTCATTCATATCTTCGTCACTGCAGTTTATGCCTTCTATAAGCGGCAACCGAATATAAATTTTCGCGCCGGTTTCGCTGAGCTTCGTCAGGTTTGAAAGTATGAGCTCGTTTCCCGAACCCGTGTATTTTTTATGCCGTTCGCCGTCCATGAGCTTGATATCATATAAAAAAACGTCCGTATACGGTATCACCCGCTCGAATTTGGACCAGGGCGCCTGCCCCGACGTGTCTATCGAAACGTGAAAACCCCTCTTTTTGCAGCCTTTGAGAAGCTCTTCGAGAAAATCCGCGTCCTGTGCGAGCGCTTCGCCGCCGGAGAGGGTAACTCCTCCGCCGGATTGCTCATAAAACATCGCGTCCTTATCGAGTTCGTTTAATATATCCTGTGCGGAGCAGCTTTTGCCGGCGATCTCGCGTGCTCCGTTCGGGCAGACGTCCACGCAGCCGCCGCAGCCTGTGCAGCCCGGTTGCGTCAGTACACCATTCGGACCGGTTTCAATGCATGAAATCGGGCACGCTTTTTTGCATAAAAGACAAAGGCCGCATTTTTCTCTGGAATAAAGCAGCTGCGGTTCAAAATTCATGCTTTCCGGGTTGTGGCACCAGACGCACCTCAGTGGGCATCCTTTAAAAAAAACGGTCGTCCTTATCCCGTCCCCGTCGTGGATGCAATAGCGCTGGATATCGATTACACAGGCTTTTTTCATATTCTAATTATCGCATAAATATTATATATTTTCATTATAGCAACGGAGGTATATATTAGCAACGGCATAGTTATATTGACATTTTCACGATATTATGTATAATGCTTTCATGGGGGATTGTAAAGCATTCTCCATGTATATATTATATAGGAGGATTTGGGTTAATGAAGAAAACATTATGTATCCTGTTGGTTATCATGATGGCTTTGGGCTTCGCTGCTTGCGCTCAGCAAACGTCTTCAAAAGGCGGCAAAGTCGCTATCATAACCAACACCGTTTCTCAGAACGAGGAAGAGTTCCGTTCCGCTCAGTTCATGGTCAACAAATACGGTGAGGATAAGATCGTTCACGAGCTCTGGCCGGATAACTTCATGACCGAGCAGGAGCAAATGGTCAGCGTTTTGGCTAAGCTTGCCGCTGACAAGGATATTAAAGCCGTTATAATTAACCAGGCTGTGCCCGGCACAAACCCTGCAGTCGACAAATTCCTTGAGACAAAGAAAAAGGACGACGTCCTGATCGTTTACGCCTCCCCGCAGGAAAACCCCCCGGACGTCGCGGCGCGTGCGGACTTCATTCTGCAGCCGAACGAGCTCTTGATGGGTAACACGATTCCCGAGCAGGCGGCAAAAATGGGAGCTAAAGTTTTCGTGCACTATTCATTCCCGCGCCATATGTCGCAGGTTCTGCTCTCTTCAAGGCGTGACCTCATGAAAGTGAAATGCGAAGAACTCGGAATCGAGTTTGTGGATGCGACCGCTCCCGACCCCACCGGTGACGCCGGCCTCGCGGGCGCTCAGCAGTTCATTCTCGAAGACGTTCCCAAGATGGTAGAACAATACGGTAAGGATACCGCGTTCTTCTCCACAAACTGCGCAATGCAGGTCCCGCTGGTAAAAGCGTGCTTCGACGCAGGCGCTATCTATCCGCAGCCCTGCTGCCCCTCCCCGTACCACGGCTATCCGGCAGCTCTCGGCGTTGAGGTCCCCGAGGATATCGTCGGAGGAATGCAGGACGTTATCGACCAGACCACCAAGATAATCACCGACGCAGGCCTTGGCGGACGCTTCTCCACATGGCCCGTGCCCGCGGCCATGATGGCCACCATCGCGAGCACCGAATACGCGATCAAATGGATGAACGGCGAGACGGAAGGCAAAGTCGATCAGGAGGTCCTTGAGCAGTGCATGGCCGATTATGCCGGCATGTCCATCGCGCTTGAGCCTTACACCGAGGGCGCGACCACTTATGATAATTACTATCTGTTCCTCATGGACTTCCTCACCTACGGCGGTTAACAGCTTTTGAAGAATTGATTCCTTTATGAGCTGAATTCAAACGATGGGGATGATTCAAAACTTTTAAGGATAAGCTTTGAACATCCCCGTTTCCTTTATTTACCGGATTGAATTATTCGTATAAAACGCGACAGGGGGGATAACAACTTGAGCAACAGCCTTCTCAGCATCAAGAATGTCTCAAAAGACTTTTACGGCAATCAAGTTCTGAAAGATATCAACATGGAAATCAGAAGGGGCGAGATCCATGCCCTGGTCGGAGAAAACGGGGCCGGGAAATCGACGCTTATGAATATACTTTTCGGCATGCCGGTCATCCACACTACCGGTGGCTTTCAGGGATCCGTTGAGATCGAAGGGCAGGAAGTCAACATAATGACTCCTCACCAGGCCATGGGATACGGCATAGGCATGGTACATCAGGAATTCATGCTGATCCCCGGATTTACGATCACCGAAAACATCAAGATAAATCGCGAGATAACTACTCCGAATATCGCGAGCAGGATTTTCGGCAAACAATACGAAAATCTCGATTTTGTAAAAATGAACAGGGACGCGCGGGCGGCGCTGGACAAGATGGATATGGGCATCGAGGAATATACCCTTGTTGCAGGGCTTCCCGTGGGTCATATGCAGTTTATCGAGATTGCCCGGGAAATAGACAAAACTGGGATAAAGCTTTTGGTATTCGACGAACCGACGGCGGTTTTAACGGAATCCGAGACTGAAAACCTGCTCCGCGCAGTGAAAAAACTGGCAGCGCTCGGGATCGGAATCATATTCATCAGCCACAGGCTGAACGAGATAATGCAGATAGCGGACAGGATCACGATCCTCAGGGACGGAGAGCTTGTGGTAACAAAGGACGTTAAGGATACGAACACGCTCGAAATCGCGCAGCTTATGGTCGGAAGGAAAATCTCATTTGAACGCAAGACTTCCTCGGGAAGGCGCAAAAACGATGAGACTATTCTGAGCCTTAAAAACTTCTTCGTAAAAATGCCCGGCGAAGAAGTCAAGGGAATCGATCTTGAGATCAAAAAAGGCGAGATCATCGGCATAGGCGGACTTGCGGGACAGGGAAAGCTCGGGATCGCCAACGGCATTATGGGCATATATCCCGCGGCCGGCGAAGTGATATTCGACGGTCAAAAGCTCGAGCTGAACAACGCGAAGGGCGCGATCGAAGCCGGACTCGGCTTTGTATCGGAGGATCGGAAGGGCATCGGCCTTCTGCTGGACAGCTCGATCGAGATGAACATAGCATTTACGAGCATGCAGATCAAGAACGAGTTCTTGCATAAGCTGCTGTTTGCTCGCATTCAGAATTCCGGCAAGATCAGATCTCACGCAAAGAAAATGATAAAAGACCTTGATATAAGGTGCACTTCTCCGACACAGCGCGCAGGCAGCCTTTCGGGAGGAAACCAGCAAAAAGTGTGCGTTGCGAGAGCGCTTACGCAAAATCCCAAGCTTCTTCTTGTCAGCGAGCCTACCCGCGGCATAGACGTGGGAGCCAAAAAGCTTGTGCTCGACCTTATGCACAAGCTGAATGAGGAACAGGGGATGACAATTGTCATGACTTCATCCGAGCTTGCCGAGCTTAGAAGCATTTGCGACAAGATAGTTATAATATGCGACGGTAAAGTAGAAGGGGTACTGCCTCCGGATGCGCCGGATCAGGAATTCGGCCTTATGATGTCCGGGAGCAGAAAAAACTCCGGAAATTCAGCCGGATTTGACGGCGGCTTGGCGGCAATCGGCACTAAAGAAAAACAAGATAAAGAGGTGATGAGTGATGTCTGAAAAGGCCTTGGGCAGGATGCGGTTCGATGCATTCGTTAAAAAAATAGGGCTGCCGACGCTGATCATCGCCGCGTTTTTCATAGTCGTGCTGATTGCGGCGGTGATTCTGGATATGCCGATGCCGACGCTGATCGGGGATATGCTTAAACGCTTCGGCATGAACGGCTTGCTCGTGCTGGCGATGGTACCGTCCATTCAATCCGGCACCGGACCGAATTTCGCGCTGCCGGTGGGAATAATATGCGGACTCTTTTCCATCGTTTGCGGCATCGAATTCGGATTTACCGGCTGGAACTTGATACTGTTCGCGGCCGGGATGTCCCTGGTGCTGGCAGCTTTGGTCGGCTTGTTGTACGGCAAGCTGCTCAATGCGGTTAAAGGCGCCGAGATGACGATAGCGACCTACACCGGCTTTTCCATTGTGGCTTTGATGGAGCTTGGCTGGCTGATGATTCCTTTTAAGAGTAAAAAGATGGGCTGGATGATGGGCTCAGGTCTTCGTGAAACAATACAGCTCGACGGCGTGGAGGCGGAGGAGATCATCAATAATTTCCTTTCATTTGAAGTTTTCGGAATCAAGGTCCCGACAGGCCTTCTGCTGGTGCTCTTCGCATTCAGCGTTATGATATGGCTGTTCTTCAGGACGAAAACGGGTATAGCGATATCCGCGGGAGGAATAAACCCGAATTTCGCGAAGGCTTCCGGAATCAACATCGACCGCAACCGCATTGTGGCAAATGTCATCTCTACTGTGCTCGGAGCTTTCGGCATAATATTGTACTCGCAGAGCTTCGGTTACGCTCAATTGTATGCCGCGCCTTTAAACATGGCGTTTCCGGCAGTCGCCGCGGTGCTGATAGGCGGGGCAACGGCCGCAAGGGCTAAAGTATCCAACGTTATTATCGGAACTCTCCTGTTTCAGGGACTGCTTACGACCTCAATGCCGGTCGCGAACCAATTGTTCGCGGGAACCGATCTTTCGGAGATCATGCGGATGGTGATACAGAACGGTATCATCCTTTACGCTCTGACACAGGTCAAGGGAGGTGCTGAAGCATGAACGGCAGCAGGAACGGAAATTTTAACCTGAAAAACAAAATCATCGAAAACATGGTTCCCATAATATTCGTCGCGTTTACGCTTCTCGGTTTCGCGGTTTCAAGCGGTGTACCGCTGAGCTATTTCCTTTCGGAACTGTCCTCAAGGTTTTTCCGCAATGCGTTTTTGGTGCTGTCCCTCGTCATTCCGGTCATTGCGGGTTTGGGGCTGAACTTCGGCATAGTGGTCGGAGCGATCAGCGGACAGATAGCGATAGCCATCGTCCGGTATTTCTACCTCGAGGGTTTGACCGGCCTTCTGCTGTGCTTCGCGATCGCCGCGCCCATAGCCGCGTTCTTCGGATGGCTGACGGGCAAGCTGTATAACAAAACAAGGGGGCAGGAGATGATCGCAAGCCTGATAGTCAGCTTCTTTGCGAACGGCATCTATCAGTTCCTGTTCCTGTTTGTCGTCGGCGTCATAATTTTGGTTCCGGCTACGCACCCCATGATCAAACCCGACGGCGTGGGGATCCGCATGTCGGTGGATATGGGCAAGCTCAAATACGCCCTTGAATCGATACTGGAAGTGCCCTTTATGTGGGCGGTCCTTGTCGTTTGCGTTGCGGCGCTTGTCTTTATGCTGCTCAGGCATTTCAAGAAAAAGCAGGAGCTTACGAAGAATAAAAAGATCAATTTCTATATCCGGATAGGTGTGTTCTCTGTGCTGGCTGTGATTTCGATCATATCGATCATTACGGGAAACAGCCTGATGTCGGTAAGGGACGTGCCTGCTGCTACGGCGGTATTGATAGCTCTTCTCTGCCTTTTCACATCATGGATAATGAAGACAAAGCTCGGCCAGGATTTCAGGAGCGTCGGTCAAAACCAGTATATTGCTGGCACTAACGGCATCGATGTTGATAAGACCAGAATAATCGCGGTCATCATGTCCACGGTCTTCGCTTCCTGGGGACAGATAATTTATCTGCAGAACATGGGAACTCTCAATACATACGGAGCTCACAACCAGATAGGAATGTTCTCGGTCGCGGCGATACTGGTTGGCGGGGCATCAGTATCAAAAGCCACCGTCGGCCAGGCGCTTCTTGGAACGATTCTGTTCAACTCGATGTTCATAATGTCTCCCGAAATAGGCAAAGCGCTGTTCGGGCAGGCGATACTCGGAGAGTACTTCAGAACATTCATGGTTTACGGCATCATCGGCATGGCGCTCGGGCTGTATGTCTGGAAAGCCAACAGGGCTTCCAAACTGACTATCGATCCCGACGCGCTGTCTGAGAGCACCGGACGGTCGGCCTGGATAACCATCCCCACGCCGCCGGACTCTTCATCGTCAAGCGGCACCCGTACGAATTGAGGGCAGAAATTATGAAACAAGCTCGATTGAAAAACGTGATTGCCAATATGGAAAAGGCGGGGCTGAATCAGATAATCGTCAGCGATCCGTTATCCATATACTATCTGACGGGCATAAGCATCAGCCCGGGCGAGCGTCTGTTCGCTCTGCTTGTAAAAAACGACGGCAGCGCTAAGCTGTTCAATAACTATCTGTTTCCTTTGGAGGAGCAGGAGGGTCTCTCCATCGTTTATCACAGCGACGGGGAGGACGCGGTAGGCATGTTGGCTCAGGCGGTTTCGGGCGGACTTATCGGCATCGATAAGTTCTGGCCGTCAAAATTCCTTCTGCAGCTGATGGAAAAGCGAAGCGGGATAAAGCCGGTACTCGGCTCCGCTCCGGTTGATAACGCCCGCATGTACAAGGACGCCGAGGAAATCGAATTGATGCGCGCGGCGTCGCGCATGAACGACGCGGTTATTGATGAAGCGCTGAAAAATGTCAATACGTATACGACAGAAAAGCAAATGTCGGGAGTGATTGCTGATCTGTTTATGAAACACGGCGCGGACAACGCGGCGTCTCAGCTCGTATGCTACGGCGCGAGTTGCAGCGAGCCTCATCATGAGTCGAGCGGTGTAAAGCTTCAAAAAGGCGACAGCATCATATTCGACATTTTCGCAACCAAACAGCATTACTGGTGCGATATGACGCGGACAGTATTTTTCGGCTCGGTTTCCGATGAACAAAGGAAGGTTTACGAAATCGTGAAGGCGGCGAACCTTGCGGGTATCGCGGCCGTCCGGCCGGGCGTTCCTTTAAAGGACATAGACAGGGCTGCCCGCAAAGTAATCGAGGATGCGGGTTACGGAAAGTTCTTTACTCACAGGCTCGGACACGGAATAGGTCTTGACGTTCATGAGCCGCCAGATTGCAGCGGCGTCAGTGAAGCCGTCGCCAAGCCCGGCATGTGCTTCTCGATCGAGCCGGGCGTATACATCCCCGGCAAGTTCGGGGTGCGCACGGAGGACCTTGTCGCGGTAACGGAGGACGGAGTTCTGGTGCTCAACTCGTATTCAAAGGAACTGAGGGTAATATAAGAATTAATAGATATCGCTCACACGGCTTAAGCTGTGTGAGCGATTTTTTCGGAGAGAACCCTATGCCTGCGAGAATAAAATTTCTTCGCAATCTTAAAAAACCGCGGGTTTTGATTATTTCCTTGCTCGTTACTGCAGGCGCTGCGGTCGGCATGATTTGGTTTTGGAGTCTTAAAACCGTTAAAATGCCGCTTGACGGGTTGCATATTACGTCCGCCCGCATATGGTCGAATATTCTGCCGGAGCGCGAGCTTCATTCGGCTGAGATCAACGATTTGATGATTGCCTTAAAATCGGCAAAAAATGTCGTTCTTAACGATTTTGAAGGCATCACGCCGGGATACGGAATTTACGCCGAATGCGAAAACGGCGGGACGATGCTTATCAATGAAGCGCGCTGCGCGTACGGCGATATCGAAGTGCAGTACAAGGGCCGCGCGTATTGGGTGGACGATGTCGAACTGGCGGCGCTTGTTCGCCGGTATTGCGGATTGGACGAGGAATTTTAGGTGGGGGCAAGTCTGTGGTTTGCCCGTTCTATGAATTTCGCAGGTGATTACCGTAAGCGTTTTTAATCGTCCCATGTGCCGGATCGATCGCTCCCGTTCAAACACAAGGGGGCGGTTTATTAACAGCACGCCGCTGACGCACATAAATGTTGATGACGTTCACCGAATCATGTATAATAGGCGAGCAACTTATTCCAATCAAACGCAAAGGAAACTTTTATAACCGCATATGCGGTGAAAGCGGGTATACGATGTTCAGTGAAATGAGAAGGTCAAAGCAATTAATGTCAAATGGTGACGCGGAGGCCGTAATGGCAAGATGCACGAATGGAGTCCTTGCCTGCGCGGGCGACGACGGTTATCCGTATGCGGTTCCGTTGAGCTATGTATATCATAAAAATAAAATCTATTTTCATTCCGCAAAGGCAGGCCATAAAATCGATTCTATAAAAAGGGATCCCAAGGTTTCATTCGCGGTCGTCGACGAAGATACGATAGTCAGTGAGGAATACACGACTTATTATCGCAGCGTCATCGCTTTCGGCAAAGCAAGGATAGCCGAAGGAGCCGAAAGGCTCGAAGCTTTTCGGGCTTTAGTCGAAAAATATTCGGGCGACCAGCCCGAAGAATCCAAGCGTGAGAAAACGGAAGGGTGTTCGCAATCAGATATCGTCGCAATCGATATCGAGCACATGACCGGCAAGCAAGCTATCGAATACGCCGCGAAAAAATAAACGCAACCGGTCTATCGCCGGCTGCTGCGCAAATAAAGGGGAGTTAAAAAATGAAAGAAATAGAATCGAACAAGCACTCATGGAGCCAAATTTCCGAGGATCATTATTACGCATTCAAAGCGCGATTCAAAGAAGGAACTCAATTTTTCAATTATTACATAAAACGGGAGCTCGGGGACATCACGGGCAAGGATATCATCCACCTTCAATGCAACACGGGCGCGGATACGATACTTTTAGCGCAGATGGGAGCTGAGCACGTAACGGGAGTGGACTTGGTTCCCGAGAATATTTATTACGCAAAAAAGCTTGCTTCCGATCTAAATGTGACAAACGTTGATTTTTTTGAATCCGATATCATGACTTTATCGCAAAAATACAATAAAAAGCACGATATGGTATTCACTTCGGAAGGTGCGCTCGTGTGGCTTCCGGACATGGAAGTCTGGGCGAAAACTGTACGCTCCCTTTTAAACGATACCGGATATCTTTATGTTTTCGATTCTCATCCGTTTTTCTTAATGCTGGACGAAGAAAAACTCGATAAGCAGATTTACGATATAAAGTATCCCTACTTTAAAAAAACGCCCGACTTCGATACGACTATAGGCGGCTACGCTTCGGAGCGCAAGGGTTTAAACACACGGTTGTTTAATGTGGTAGACTGTTATAACCATGTAATAAGCTATTATAACGAACCGTTCAATTAGTTTCCGGTTTTACTAAGACATATCATTCAAATAGCGGCGAGGTTGAAAACGATGAAAAAGCGAAAGCGGATATATATATTCTCAGTTGTTTTAATTGAATCCATAGTTATCGTGATTTCTTTGTTTTATGCATCGAGAGCAAGAAACTTTCAATTTTTCGGCAGCATTTATTCATCGATACCCAATGACGATAAGAAGATCGCTTTGACATTTGATGACGGTCCAACAAAAAACACCGGATCGATTATTGAAAAGCTGCAAGAATTCGATATTACGGCTACTTTCTTTGTCTGCGGAGCCGAAATCGCGGAAAGGCCTGAAGACGCAAGAGCTATTGTAAATGCAGGATATGCCCTCGGGAATCATTCTTATTCGCATAAGAGAATGGTTTTTAAATCCTACTCCTTTTGCAAAGACGAGGTCGATAAGACAAACGAGCTCATAAGAGAGAGCGGATACGACGGCGAGATTTTTTTCAGACCTCCTTATTGCAAGAAGCTGTTTGCTTTGCCGTATTATTTGAACAAAATCGATATGCCTTCGATCACATGGGATAATGAGCCGGAATCGGTTTTGAGGTTTGACGCTTCGCCGAAGGAAACCGCCCAATACATAATGGATAATGTGCAAAGCGGCTCGATAATACTGCTTCACCCGATGTACGAACCAAAAAACACACTTCTTGCCTTGGATATGATCGTACCGGAACTTCACAGGCAGGGATATATTTTTTGTACCGTGGCAGAGTTGTATAATGAATATGAGAGAAACGCGGGGACGGTTGTGAATCAGACAAATTGAGCGATTGACAGGTACATAACCGCAAGAATCGACCCTGCGATTTTACTGTGACTCCATATGCGTGCGCATATGCGACGCGCGGCGAAAACGTACAGAAACAGGAGGAATGGACATGAGCGCGAAAAAACTTTTTACGGCGCTGCTGTGCGCAGCGCTGGTTTTGGCACTGCTGCCCGCTGCTGCGCAGGCGGAAAGCTATCCGGACAACTTAGAGTTTGACGTTTCGGAGGGAGACCTCACGATCAGCAATGCGGGAGATGGCAATCTGATTGTCACGTACGGCACGCCGGCGAATACAACTGCACCTTTTCCGAATACGCAGAACATTACGATCACCGGCACAACTGCCACCAACACGGTCACGGCGGAAAGCGGCGTTGTCGCTCATATTACGCTAAACGGCATGCGCATCTATGCTTCGAGCGGCGAGTGCGCGTTTGAACTTGAGGGGAATGCCTCAGTCAGCCTGACTCTTTCGGGGGCAAGCATCTTAAAGAGCGGCCTCGGCAAAGCCGGACTTCAGGTACCGGAAAACGCCGCGCTCACCATTAGCGGCGCAGGCGCGCTCACGGCCGCAAGCACCATCGACACCATCAATGGAACTGAGGGAGCGGGCATCGGCGGAGCGCATGGCGGCAAAAACGGAGCGATCACTATTTCCGGCGGCACGGTCACGGCCACAAGCATCAACGGCGCGGGAATCGGCGGCGGTCACTTAGGAGACGGCGGCAGTATTGAAATCAGCGGCGGCACGGTCATAACCTACAGCAACTACGGCGCGGGTATCGGCGGTAGTGGTGGCACTGGTTACGGCGGCAGCGTCGTTATCAGCGGCGGCACGGTCATAACCAACAGCAACTACGGCGCAGGTATCGGCGGTGGTGCCACCGGTTATGGCGGCAGCGTCGTTATCAGCGGCGGCACAGTCACGTCCGAGAGCATCAACGGCGCGGGCATTGGCAGCGGCTATTTAGGAGAAAGCGGCAGCGTCGTCATCAGCGGCGGTACAGTCACATCCGAAAGCAGCTATGGCGCGGGCATCGGCAGCGGCTTTCCCGCAATTGCGGTGACAACGGTGATCACGGGCGGCTCAATAAAAGCGAACGGCGGTACCTTAGCCATTCAGGGCACACCGACAAACGGGGCGGATCACGACAATCAGTCGCTCAGCCTTGCAAAGATAACGATTCCGGGCATCACCGCAGCCACGCGCGTCACTGCGCTGACGATCCCTACTGCGTCTTACTATGGAACTGACGATATATATACGGACGATGACGGCAAGCTCTATCTCTGGCTGCCGAGCGGCGCTGTTGTTCAGCAGGCGCGTACGGCGGATACGGCTTACGACAACGTTTCCGATTCGCTCGTCGCCGATACGGCCAAACCTTCGGTCACGGGCATATCGCCCGCGGGTCCGGATGCGGCTCCCGGCGGCGATATTGTGATCACCTTCAACGAGGAAATGCGCTCTGAGGCGGGTTCGGTCTGCTTAAACGTGGACGCGCCGTTATCGGGCGGCAGCTGGAACGCGGGCAAGACCGTGTACACTGTTCCCTATTCCGGCCTTGCTTACGACACGGCATATACGGTCACAGTTTCCGGCTTTGCGGACTATTCGGGCAATGTCATGGATCCCGATTCAGACTATTCGTTCACTACTGTGAAGGCGCATCCGCCCGAACCGGATTATATTCCCCGCACGCTCATTGATCAAGCCACGGGAGTATCCGTATCCGGCAGCCTTATCCATAAGTACGCCGCGCTTTCGGCGGGGGATTTAGCGCTGCACTCATCGGGGAACTGCGCAGCCTCCGATGTGATCCGGCAGCGGATGGGGTATAACGATCACCTGTTCCTGCAGGGCAAGGATATATCGCTTTCAAGGGGTTTCAAAGGCACGCTGACGATCACGATGCCGGTGGGCGCGAAGTACAACGGGCAGATCGTTACCATTCTCCATTGCGCGGGTGGCGCGCTTCACACGTATACCGCCACGGTAACGGACGGGAAAGCTGTGTTCAGCGTGACCGAGCTTTCTCCCTTCGCGGTGTTTGCAAGCTCGGCGGTCGATATCCCCAAAACCGGTGACAGCGGCTCCACCTTGGGCCTGTGGCTGCTGTGCGCAGGAACAGTTACAATCATCGCTGAGCTCGCTGTAAACAGGAAAAGAAAAAAGACCGTTTAAACGGTAAAGGCAGTGTTTATAAAGGGGCAAGCGGGAACGACCCGCCTGCCCTCTTTTAAAGCTTTAGCGATATTAACCAACGGCTATGCCGGTGAGAATAAAGATCTTTAGATACAAGCAAAACCTCCTTTTGCTAAAATAAGTGCAGGTCTGCTAACCGCACAAAGGAAGCAAAAGGAGGTTTTGTCGATTGAACGACATACAAAGCTTATCACATTCAAAATGGAGATGCCAATATCATATTGTGTTTGCACCAAAATATCGAAGGAAAGAGATCTATGGAAAAATCAAAGTGGATATAGGGAAGATATTGCGAAAACTGTGCGAGCAGAAAAATGTGGAGATTGTAGAAGCAAACGCGTGCCCTGACCATATCCACATGCTGGTATGTATACCGCCGAACTTAAGCGTAGCGCAGTTTATGGGATACCTAAAGGGAAAGAGCGCGCTTATGATATTCGACAGACATGCAAACCTGAAATACAAGTACGGGAACAGACATTTCTGGTGCAGGGGGTATTATGTGGATACGGTAGGACGAAATAAAAAAGCGATAGAGGAGTATATAAAAAACCAATTACAGGAGGATATAGTAGCGGACCAAATATCGTTTAAAGAATACATCGACCCGTTTACGGGTAGCAAGAATTCCGAGGCGTAAAAAAGGCCGCTTTAGCGGCGGCCTGTAGAAAAAATGCAGTTTGCAGATTATTCGATGCGTCTTGAGACGCAGCAAGCAGTATGCCCTTTTAGGGCTTGTGCATACCACGCGTTTAACGCGTGGTTTTGATTCAGGTGAAATAAAAAAACTCAAAATATTGCTCTTAGTCTGTTTTTCTGCTTGCAGCAACAACATTAAAGGAAGAGTCAATATCGGCATGAACCACTAAGATGAACGGCTGATTCAATATTGGTAATTGCCGAAAGCCCGCAATAAATGTTGATGATATCAGCCGAATCATATATAATAAGCCGCAGGCAACTTATTCCAATCAAACGCAAAGGAAACTTTTATGATCGCATATGCGGTTAAAGCGGGTACACGATGTTCAGAGAAATGAGAAGGCACAAACAATTACTGCCGACCGATGAGGTGGCAGCGGTAATGGCAAGATGCACGAATGGAGTCCTTGCCTGCGCGGGCGACGACGGTTATCCGTATGCGGTTCCGTTGAGCTATGTATATCATAAAAATAAAATCTATTTTCATTCCGCAAAGGCAGGCCATAAAATCGATTCTATAAAAAGGGATCCCAAGGTTTCATTCGCGGTCGTCGACGAAGATACGATAGTCAGTGAGGAATACACGACTTATTATCGCAGCGTCATCGCTTTCGGCAAAGCAAGGATAGCCGAAGGAGCCGAAAGGCTCGAAGCTTTTCGGGCTTTAGTCGAAAAATATTCGGGCGACCAGCCCGAAGAATCCAAGCGTGAGAAAACGGAAGGGTGTTCGCAATCAGATATCGTCGCAATCGATATCGAGCACATGACCGGCAAGCAAGCTATCGAATACGCCGCGAAAAAATAAACGCAACCGGTCTATCGCCGGCTGCTGCGCAAATAAAGGGGAGTTAAAAAATGAAAGAAATAGAATCGAACAAGCACTCATGGAGCCAAATTTCCGAGGATCATTATTACGCATTCAAAGCGCGATTCAAAGAAGGAACTCAATTTTTCAATTATTACATAAAACGGGAGCTCGGGGACATCACGGGCAAGGATATCATCCACCTTCAATGCAACACGGGCGCGGATACGATACTTTTAGCGCAGATGGGAGCTGAGCACGTAACGGGAGTGGACTTGGTTCCCGAGAATATTTATTACGCAAAAAAGCTTGCTTCCGATCTAAATGTGACAAACGTTGATTTTTTTGAATCCGATATCATGACTTTATCGCAAAAATACAATAAAAAGCACGATATGGTATTCACTTCGGAAGGTGCGCTCGTGTGGCTTCCGGACATGGAAGTCTGGGCGAAAACTGTACGCTCCCTTTTAAACGATACCGGATATCTTTATGTTTTCGATTCTCATCCGTTTTTCTTAATGCTGGACGAAGAAAAACTCGATAAGCAGATTTACGATATAAAGTATCCCTACTTTAAAAAAACGCCCGACTTCGATACGACTATAGGCGGCTACGCTTCGGAGCGCAAGGGCGGAGTCGAGTCTTATTGCTGGATGTTTACGGTTTCAGATATTATTAATTCACTGATAAGGGCCGGCATGCGCATCGACTTCTTTAACGAATTTACGGAGAATTTTTATGATGTCGGCAATATGAAAAAGTCTGATAAAGAAGGTTTACTGATATACGAATACAACCGTGATAAATATCCGATGTCCTTCAGCCTGAAGGCTTCGGTCAACGCTTAAGCATATTATCTTCGGCAGCAGCCCGAACCGAATAAATCCAATAAAGCATTAAAACTGCCGGAACCTTTACAACATGCTCCGGCAGTGTGTTCAGCAAGACGAAAGAATCATCTTTGTCTTTCCAGAAAGAAAAAAGAATCGTTCCCTTTGTCTTTTATCTTACCGCGGATCCACATAATTTGCGTCTACTTCTTTTTCTGCTTGAGCAGTATAAAAATCAGCACGGCTATTGCCAGCAGCAGCGCGGCGATTATGATGATAAGCAGAATGAGCGTTATACCCAGGGGAGCCTGCGCTCCTGCTACCGCAGGCAGCGGCGAGGGCGAGGCCTCAAGCGTGGGAACGGGCGTATCTTGCGGCAGTTCGGGAGTCGGCGAAACAGCCGCCGCGGGCGCAGTTGAAGCTGCGCCGGACTCAGGAGTAACCGTGGCTGTGGGCGGCGCTGCCGTATGCGTTTCCCGGGGGCGCTCGGTGGGCCGCTCGGTGGGCCGTACAGTGGGACTTACTGTTGCCCGCGGGGCTTCCGTTACGGTATAAACTATGCTGTAGTTGCTGCCGCCATAGTTGACCCCGGCGAGCGAGTATTTGAGACTGCAGTTGATGCGCAGCCTGTCGGTGATATCCTGCTCCGTCAGCGTATAGCTGAAGGGTACGGTTACCGACTCTCCCAGGTTAAGGTCCCCGAAATCGCGTGCAGGCATGAAGTGATTTTCAGCCCCGTTCACATCGACTATGACGGCCACGTTCAGGTTTTTGATGACCATGCCGTCTGCGGTACTGACGTTGTCTATGTAGATGTTTCCGGACAGCGTATCCCCCGTATGCAGTGTGCTGCGGCGCGGAGTCAAATCGTATGTAAGGCGGTACGGGACACCCGAGCCCCGCATGGTGAAGTTCTCCGTTTGCATGCCATCCGGATTGGCATCGCCATCGTTGTTGATGGCGACCAATAGCACGCGCTGAGTATTGATGTCGCTTCCGGTGAAACGTATGTTATCAAATACCAGCTTTTTCTCTTCCCCGGGCGCTATAGTGCCTTCCCAATGCTCCGAAAATCCGTCTTTTAAGTTGATGACGACATCGACCTTGGTTATGTTCGCCGTGCCCTCGTTCTTCACGCGCAGTATCAGCCTTACATACCCGCCTATGTGCCCCAGGCCGCCCGGATAGAAGTCATAAGTCATCGAAAAATCGTCGTTGGCCGCAAGCGCGGTAACCGGCGGCAGCTGCGCGGACAACAGCAGTGCCGCGAACAGCAATGAAACAAGTCTGGCTGCGGCAGCTTTCCAGGCAAGTTTCGGCATATGCATTTGAATAAAATATTTGCGTTTCATTTTCATGTGGGCCCCTTTCAAGATGTGAGTGGGTCTTATAACCGCTTATGTGCGGCTGCGTCTTTTACTTTTCACCAATAGCAATATGTTAAGAGCGGCGGCGGGCAGACAAGTACGCCGATAATGAGCTGTATCCTGACCGGAATAAAGCTTATATATTAAACTATATGATATATTGAAAAATATGAAATAAACCGGTGTTAGGTTTTATGGAATATTTTTATTTATTTTGATATACTGCACATATAAACCTGTCGGGAGGGTCCGAAGTTGTCTGGACCAGTCAGGCTCCTGTGTCCTCCGGTAGTTACGGTTACGGCGTTTGAGCGCTTTGAAATCAACAAAGCCATTGACGGCGCGCTGAAAAAGGACGTCGCGTATATCCATGCTCCCGCAGGTTTCGGCAAGACGGTTGCCATGAGCATGTGGCTTGCAAGGAAGCAATGCAATGCGGCATGGATACCTTTCACAGTATATGACGACAGCCCTTCTGTTTTTTGTCGTTATCTTATAACGGCGCTTTTTAAACTTGAGGCCGGGTTGGCCCTATGTGCCCGCGATGTCCTAAATAATCCCGGGTTTGATTCCGCGCCGTTCGAGTATCTCTTTAAAGCGCTTGCTTCAACAGCGGGCAGCGCTTATGGCGGCATAATTGTGCTCGATGATTTCCACCAGATTCAAAACGAGGCAATACTCAAGGCTATGCCCATGATTATAAAAAAGCTGTTGCCGACGCATAAGTTCGCCATACTTAGCAGGCTGAAGCCGCCGGCGACGTTTTCCGATATGGCGGTCAAGCATCTGATAGGGGAGGTCACGGAGCACGAGCTGCGCTTTACAAGGCTGCAGATAGTCAGGCTTTACAAAGCCTGCGGGATAGAGCTAAGCCCGGCCGACGCGGCGGAAATCGAGGCCAAAACAGGCGGGTGGGCGCTGGGGCTGGGCGCGCGGCTAATATTCGGAAAATCAGACAAAACGGAAAGCATGTACTGTGGAGATTCGGGCCGGCAATACATCAGCCAATACCTGAAAAATGAGATTTGGGACAAATGGGATGACAGCACACGCGAATTCCTGATAAAGACCTCTATGTTGGAAGACTTGCCGGTCGAGCTGTGCGACACGCTGTGCAATTGCGATAGCAGGCAAACGCTGACTGCGCTTGCGGAAAGCAGCGGCCTGGTAATACGGCTCTCGGACGGATTATACAGATACCACCATATACTGCGCGATTTCCTGAGGCAACAGGCGGCAGAGTCGCGCGCCGCGCTTTCGCGCTGTTACGTCATTGCTGCGGACTATATGCACAAAAAGGGGAAGCTTCCGGCAGCGCTCGATTATTATAAGAAAAGCGCGGACAGCGAGGCGTTAAGCGCATTTTTATACAGCATATTTGATTATGATAATATGAATTCAAGCATAGAGGACATATACGATTCCTTTCTGTTTTTAAAAGAATTGCCCGCTGAAACAATAGAAAACGATTTGCCGCTGCTGACATTGTACGCATGCATAAGCTATACCGGCGGCAATTTTGGGCAATTTAAGTCCGGCATGGCAAGGCTTAACGCTTACATGGAGAATTGTACGAATGTCAGTCCGAGGACGGTGGCCGGCGCGTTGCTGTTGCAATTTGCCAATCCGCTTATTCCGGCCCGCGAGATCGAGATAAAGGAAATATTCGGTAAATTTGAATTGCAAAGTATACCCGCCCTGTCCATCACGTTTAATCTTCCGTATCTGCACCGCAGCCACAGGGATTATTCGGATATTGCAAACGACTGGGCTGAAACTGTGCCCGTGCTTGCAGAACGATTCAAAGCGATAGCGGGGGATATCATAGACATTTATATGAATGGGGTAGCGGGCGGCCTGCTCTATGAGCAGAACAAACTTGCGAGAGCGAGGGAGTACATGCTGAAAGCCCACAGCCGGCTTGCGGATAAAATAAATCCCGAGCTCAGGTTCGCGGTTCAGATGCACATAGCTTTGATATTTTTTGCGGAGGGTGATGAAAAAAACGCCTGGGACGCAATTGCTGCTGCGCAGGTGATGATGGACAACAGCAGCGCTTTATATCATGCAAAGAATTTAAATGCCATAATCACCAAATACCGCTTATATAAGGGCGACATTAATGCGGCAAGGGAATGGCTTTCAAGCTATATGGTAAGCGATACCGATAAGGTTACCTTGTTTCAATTATACCAGATATTGACAACTATACGCGCCAAAATTACTTTGGGCGAATTTGCTTCCGCGCTTATGCTCATATCCAGCGCCGAACGAATCGCCGTTGATTTTTGCAGGCCGCTGGATGAAATAGAATTATATATACTGCGCGCTGTTGTGTACTGGAAAGAAAAAAGACGAAGCAGTGCCGTCGATGCCATGGAGAAGGCCGTAATGCTTGCGAAGCCTTATGGCTATATCAGGCTGTTTGCAAACGAAGGCGCCGCGGTCATAACCATGCTTCAGAAGCTGTACGGCAAAGTTTCCGCTGTTGCGGCAGAACCGGAACTGTTATGTTTTATACACGAGCTGATTATCTGCGCCAGTGAAAATGCGGAAGTTTATCCCGGGATGGCGTCAAGCGCGGAGGAGGAACTTGTTAAGCTGTCAAAGCAGCAGGCAATAATGCTTTCGCATATAGCCGGTGGAAAAAACATCCAGCAGATATGTAAAGCAACCGGATTAAAGCGCAATACGGTAAAAGCGCATTTGTATAAACTTTATGAGAAGCTGGAGGTAAATAACGCGACCGAGGCTGTGCTTAAAGCCTACCGAATCAAGCTGCTGGAGAAAAAGGAGTAACCAAAAGGTATCCTTCAAATTGAAATATATTAGATGTAAAAGGCCGCCTGACAAGCTGCTCGTCGTATTCCATAAAGTTAATAAATATCATGTAAAAAACAGATAAGCTGTGGTATTTTATTAATCCCATCAACTCGAGCATTGTTGAGTGTGTCGTTTTGATTGCAAGAGCATAAGCCTTTATAGTTTTATTTGTATGCAGCTTATTTATATTTGTTTGAGGTAAACAGTAATGACAGAACACGACAAAGTGAGATTCGAAACTGTAAAATTTATGCGTGGTAAATATCGATTGGATGAGGTTGCGGGAATGTATTACGACATCCCTTGTCTGAAGTTTCGGCAAGGAAAGAAAACCATTGTGTCCATAAATCTGTACGATGATCATTACGATTTTCAAATTGTTCTCGGGAAAGCCGAAAGAGAAAAATTTGAAGCAGTAAAGCATGAGTTCCCGCTCGAGATACAAGAACTTTATGACCGTGAACGCACCCTGCACGACGGCAAATGGCTCTTAATTCGTGTTGCCGATTTGAAAACTTTGGAAGCTGTCAAAAAGCTGATACTTATTAAGAAAAAACCAAACCGTAGCCTTTTTCAAAAGAAAATGCCGTGCATAGCAAATGCGGACATCGCTGCGATTTATGTGTGCATTACACCGGCATTACCGAAGAATTCAGAGAAATGCCAATTCCGCATCTGAATAACGTATACGGCGTATCTGATTGGGATATGCGTTGCACCGGTTGTGATACGCCCGATTGTCACTGTTATCGTGACGGGAATGAGTTATGTGAGCCGTTAAAATGTTTACATACAAAACAGCTTAATACTTGCTTTGATTGTGTAAAATATCCCTGTGAACAGGCAACCGTCGGATACAGGCAATTAGAACATAGAAATATTTCCGCCGATGATGTTACATGGGCGATTTTGCCTTATGTTCCATATCAATACGAACAATCATACCAAAACTAATCAAGCCACACCGTTTACGGGAATACAAATGTCGGGTGTTAAACCGGTTGCCTTGATTCTTCACATAATATTGATGATGACGTTGTTCTGCCTTTTATTTCATGGGATAAGCCGCCGTAACAGCCGCCCATTCCTTCGGCGTGAACATTGCGCGCACATCTCGGCCGGAGGCATCGGTAAGCAGGTCTAAGAACACTTTAAGTTTTTTGGCGTCGGTAGTGCCTTCTTTCAGTTCAGGAAATTCGCGGAAAACGGTCTTAAAGCTGTCCCAACCGATCTCCTGGGCAATTTCCGTAAGCTTTGCGATCATTTCCCAAACACCGTAGCCGTCCTCCAAACGCCCCCCCAACTCACGCGCCGCTTTAAGAACCTCCAAGCCACGGAAGGAAGTATTTGAGCTGTATTCGGATGGGGTTGCGCAAATGCTGTTAATATCCATTACATAGAACAGCTTTATGTCAGTCATGACTTCGCAGTTGAAATCCCAGCTGTGGCCGTCATCGAAAAGGTGGCCCATTTCGTGCAGTACGCCAAAGTTCCAGTCTCCCGGTTCCCGCGCTGCCATTTTGCTCAGGTCTTCGTACATTGATTTGCTGTCTATGCAGATTTCGTTGGTGCCGGGTGAATAAAACCCCCAGTATTTTTGATGCTCGTTTGCTTGAACCAAAACGGTGTCATATTTTGCATAACCGGTCAACTCAGCATAGGAGTCGTATGCATTTTCTAAATCATCCGCCCATTTCTGCAGTCGATCCATACTGATTACCTTTAAAATCCGTTGTTCCAGAATAATGGTTACAATACCGCGCCCACCCTTCACCTCGATAGGTAACTTAGCCATATTTTGCAGTTGTACAGTCCAAACGTCGCGATCACCGATGGCCTTGCGGCGGGTGATAAAGAAACCTCTGTCATTGGATGCTAAAACATACTTAGGTTCCTCGGCGGATACGATAATGTATTCACCAGGCGCATACTCCTCAAACTGCCAGTGTTGTGCGGTATTGCCGGTATCTTCCCAAAGCTTAACCTTGTTGCCGTTGTTATACCGTGCATTGTCAATATCCAGCATTTTCAGGCGGAGTGAATCTTTCACAATGTGCCAGCCATCTTCTTGCCCGGCAGGTCTAAAGTACCAGTTATAGGCTTGATCTGAAAGGCAAAGATTATCTTCGAAACAGTTTAGATATTGACCTGTGCGGTTTTTGAGGGTAAACACGCCGTAGCTGCAGGGAACGTTTGCGGGGTGGTACGGTGTGGGCTCAAGTACGGGCTCAGGCGTAGACTCAGGTGTGCGCACGGGTGTGGGTGTGAGTATGAGCGTGAGTGTAGGTTGCCCGGGTTGTGACTGTTCTTTATCGGGTTCCGACTCTGTAGTTTGTGACATTGACTCTTGCTGCGTTTGTTCAGGTGCAGCGCAGCCTGCAAAACCAACGGTTATGGCTAGCGCCAAAACTAGTGCCGTTAGGTGAAGGATTATCGAACTTTTCTTCCGGATAACGCTATTGTGTTGCACTTTTTTCATGACTTGATCTCCATATTCCTGTTAGACGCTATTAAACAGACTATATTTTTCAAAAGGAAAATTCCTCCTGGTTGATATTCCCGAAAAGAAACAATTTTTGGGAAGTTACCTGCATGAAAGAAACATACTTATGTGCAGTATGGGTGATGACGCTTGAAAAAAATACTTGTTGCCCTACCTAATGCTGGGTAAGACCAATTAAACGTTTGTTTATAGCAGAGCGCGATACCCGCTTTTTAGAATAGTATTGTACTAGATTATTGTCAAGGGTATAATAACACACTAAAGAAGCAGGAGGACGGCAGACGGGAGCTGCTGCTAACTCCCCTGCTTTGCGATTATGAAGCAGCCGATATGTTCCCCTATACGGAACGCAAATAACGCTTCAACCGGCATCCATCCCGTTAACTCGAACCGAACCTTTTACGGTTACACAGAAGCCTGGTGTTCAAAACCGGTTGCCTTGATGACTCCGGAGGCGGCAGGCGTAAAACGCGCGCCGATAGCTTTCCCGGGTCACCGGTATCCCCATTAATACTATTTGGAAAATGTGAAGCGCAAGAACCGACCCTGCGCTTCTTATGGTTTATTGCATTTCAGTCTCGCGCCACGCTACAGTGCCGTTTTTTATATGGTTGCGGGCAGCGACGATATCTTTTTTCGTAATGCCAAGTTTTTTGGAATAGTACTCGACTTTCTCGCCGGTCCTCTTGATTGAACCCGAGCCTGTGATCAGGCCGATGAAGATGAATACTATCGCGAGCAAATTGCCCGCCACACCGCCGATGCCGATCGCAAAGACCTGGCTTATAAGCAGACCGCCTAATACACATGGCAGAAACCGCGTGAATACGGCTTTAGTCGCATTCGCGCTTGCATTAATATACGCGTCAAAATCCGTCTGAGAAAAGTTCATTCCTTTTTCAAAATGTTCACGTCGGTAATCCGTCGCTTTCATTGTAATAACCCACCCTTGTTTTGATAGCTTTATGCTGCCACATACCGTGTTTCCGCCGGATGGCAGCCCTTTATCAAAATGATTTCAGCATAAAACCATAAAACCGGCGAGCTATTCATTAAGCAGATACGTTATCAGTACGCATCCGTTGTTAGTTTTTACTATTACCGCAACAAAAGCTTGGCTGCCGCGCCTCCAGGAAAATCCGCTGAAGCTATCCCCGCTCACATCATCTCCCTCTGTCCATTCATAGTCGCTCAATTCATTATCATAAAATTCTTTTACAGATGATTCCGAGCCGGGGAAAATGCTGTATATGTTCAACCCGGTTAATGAGTTTTCTTCAGTATAAACTTCCCATCCCTTGAACGGTCCGTCGGTAAGTTCACTGCCCTTAATTCCCCATACGGTTATCGGTAAACCATTCATTGCAGCGACTGCAGCAGATATTTCTCCGCCACTCTCATATATCGCAATGCTGTCCGCAGAAACGGGTTCCCGGACAGGTTCTTCAGGTTGTTTTGTCCGGGTTGCGCATGCTGGAAACATAAAAATCATTGCCAACGTTAAAAGAACTGCAAAAAGCTTCTTCACGGTATTTCCTCCTAAAGATTTGTTTTATGTTATGCCAAAGGTCTTTCTTCCTTTGGAATAACAAATTTTCATCTGGATACCAATAAGAACGATCCGCACAATTAAGCCCGGGCTGCTCTCGAAAACATGACGTACCACAACTTTCTCTTAGTTTTTGTACTCCGGATGATTATGCTGCTTTTATTATGAGCGATAAGAAATAGTATTTGGTGAGCCGCCGGCACATTTTTTAAAGATATATTGCGTGTTCAAGCCGATGTAACGGTGATGCCGGACCGCAGTTTACCGACAGTATCCGTATCAATTTTTCGCAGGATCGTGCAGCGGCGGCAGATGCTGTTCGGCGCGTTACGCTCTTGATCGATAGGTATCGCACATAAGAGAGCAGTTTTTGCCGTAAGGTACAATAAGTAACGCGCGCCGCCGTGATGCAGCTTATCGGCAATCCGGCAGCGCGCAAGTTTTAATATTAATGATGTTATCGGGTTTTTTTCGCTTCTTAACTATCACGAACACCGTTAAGGCAAAGCCGGTAAATATCGCGGCCCATCCCGCCGCGCTTTCACCGCTTCCTGTTTTAGGGGGAGGCAGAGTCGCCGGACCCCATGCAGCAAACAGAATAATGTCGCTGTTACCCATTATGAGCGGGCTTTCAACTCGAGTGCCGTCACGAAGCTCCCAGCCCAAGAATATAAATCCCGGTTTTGATAGCCCCGCGCCCGAGGCGAGGGTTATGCTGTCGCCCGTGTAATAGCGGTTCATATCCACGGGAACGGCGCCTGTTCCGCCGTTCGTATGGTAGGATACGGTATAGCGGTTTACTGTAGGTTCCGATTGCTCAGATTTTTTAAAAACCGCTTTAAAACTCATATTGCTGTCCACCATAACGGTTATTGGGTTAACCTCCGAATAAAATACCCAACTGCTATCTTCGCTTAGTGCCGCATAAGCCGCGCCGTTCAATAATGCATCCGGATCGTTTTCGTTGACGGGGACATCACTGCTGCCGGTATTCCCGGGGACTAACCAATGAAGGAACGTGTAGCCGCGCCCGGGTACAGCCGTGAGAGTTACGGATGTTTCTTCCTGATAAGTGCCGCCCTGAGGATCGAACGTAATTTTGCCGCCGCCCTCGGAATCATCTTCTAAAACCGCATCCGCAGTCACGGTAAATGTACCAAGTTCGGTAAAGATTGCGGTATAGGTCAGATCTCCTTCGATCTTTTCCGGGAATTCGGCTGACCATCCGCTGAACTTGTAGTCTTCATCCGCTATGGGAGTCGGCGTTGTTACACTTTCATCCCATGCCGAACCGGTAAGAATACCGGAAAATTGTACTTGTGTTTCGCCGCCGGTAAAAGACCCGTGTTCGCCCGCTATAAATGTGACGGTGTGCCAATCGCTTTCTTTAATTTTAAAATATGCGGTGTAGACAGCCGTTTCATATTTACCGTCTTTCTGTCCGGGTATTATCGGATTTTCGGTTATATGCATGCTGTCATCATCGCGTGTCCAATAGTCAAATTCATAGCCCGGCATAGCTTCTGCTTCTGAACCTTGCGCTTTGCCCGTTTCGGGGTTAAGTTCTTCGCTGTTCCGGCTGACCGAACCCATTTCATTGTCGGCGGATATATAGCTGATGGTTACTTTATCAAGCTCAGTAAAATACGCGGTATAGGCAAGATTTTCGCTCCAGCCTTCGTCTGGTCTGTTTACTGTTAATGTTTCCTCTGAGGTTACAGTGTCGGTCCCTTTTCTCCACTCCACAAAACGGTAACCCGGTTTCGGTATCGCTTTCGAGCTGACAGACGATACGCCTGAGTGCAAAACAGCGCTTGTTAAGTCCACCGTGCCCATGCTGTCATTGTCGGCTCTGAACGTGACAGTATATGTTTTTTCAAAGTTTGCGGCATATGTGACGGGTACCCAGACCGCTCCCGGTTTTGTCGGCACAAAGTTCGCATCCGTGCTGACTTCAACGCCATCACAAGTCCAGTTAACAAAGCGGTAGCCGTCGCTTGCCGTCGCGGTTGAGCCTTGCGCTATGCCTGTTGCAGGGGCAAGGCTCTCGCTGCTTCGGTCGATCGAACCGCCGACGCCCGCCGTGTATGTTATGGTAACATTGGCGTTTTCTATGAAATTTGCGATATAGGTGACTGGCATCCAGACCGCTCCCGGTTTTGTCGGCACAAACTTCGCATCCGTGCTGACTTCAACGCCATCACAAGTCCAGTTAACAAAGCTGTAGCCGACGTCTGCCGTTGCCTTTGAGCCTTGAGCTATGCCTGTAGCCGGGGCAAGGCTTTCGCTGCTCGGGTCGACCGAACCGCCGGCGCCCGCCGTATATGTTATGGTCACATCAGGTTTTTCTCTAAAGGTTGCGGTATATGTTTCAGTTTCGGTGATTGTTTCCGGCAAGACGGGGTCCCATTTATCGAACTCATATCCGGCATTTGCGACAGGTTCCGGCTCTGTGTCTATGGCGTCTTCCCATGCCGTTCCTGTGAGAATATCGGTAAATTCAGTTTTTGTTCCGGCGGCAAAATATCCGTGATCGCCTGCTTCAAACGTAACGGTATGCCATTGACCGGGATCCTTTATAAAGCTTACTTTATAAGTTATGCTCGCAGTTATCATGCTTTCGCTATTGCTGTCCGGCAATTCGGGACTCCAATTCGCCGCATAACCATTGTCCGGAACCGGCGTAGGTACTGTTATTCCGGCATCTTTCCATTTCGTACCGTTTAAAATCTCATACTGCGTTTTACCGTTAAGATGTCCGTTGCCGCCGTCTGTTTCGAACAAGACTTTATGCCACATAGCGGGATCCTTTTCAAAATATGCGGTATAAGCCGCATCGCTCCAGCCGCCGGCGGGTTTAGAAACCGTCAGCACGGCGTTTGAGGAAACAAAATCATTGGAGTCTCGCCATTCAACAAAACGGTAACCCGTATTCGGGGTCGCAGCGGAACTGACCGAAACCGTATTCAGGTCCACGCTTGCACTTGCGGGGCTGACCGTACCCATGGCTGAATCGCCGGAATTAAAAGTAATCGTATGTGGGACTGGCTCGAAGTATGCGGTATAAGCCGCATTACTCCAGCCGCCGGCGGGCTTAGGAACCGTCAGCACGGCGTTTGAGGAAACAAAACCATTGGAGTCTCGCCATTCAACAAAACGGTAACCCGTATTCGGGGTCGCAGTGGAACTGACCGAAACCGTATTCAAGTCCACACTTGCACTTGCGGGGCTGACTGTACCCATGGATGAATCGCCGGAATTAAAAGCAATCGTATATGGTACAGGCTCGAAGTATGCGGTATAAGTTACATCACTCCAGCCGCCTGCGGGTTGAAAAACCGTCAAAACGGCATTATTGGAAACGGGATTCTCGCCGTTTCTCCACTCAATAAATCGATAGCCCGCATTAGGAATCGCAGTGGAGCTTACAGATGATACGCCTGAATGCAGAACAGAGCTTGTTAAGTCCACCGTGCCCATGCTGTTATTGCCGGATTCAAACGTAGCGGTATAAGTTTTTTCAAAGTTTGCCCTAAATGTTAAGGGTATCCAGGGACCTCCTTCCGGTTTTGGCGGCACAAATTTCGCATCTTGACCAACTTCAACGCCGTTATGGGTCCAATTAACAAAGCGGTAGCCGTCGTTCGCTGTCGCGGTTGAACCTTGCGCTATGCCCGTAACCGGGGCAAGGCTTTCGCTGCTTCGATCGACCGAGCCGCCGACACCTGCTTCGTATGTGATGGTTACATCGGCATTTTCTCTGAAGTTTGCGGTATAGGTGACAGGTACCCAGACCACTCCCGGCTTTGTCGGCACGAACTTTGCATCCGTGCTGACTTCAACGCCATCACAAGTCCAGTTAACAAAGCTGTAACCGATGTTCGCCGTTGCGGTTGAGCCTTGCGCCACGCCTATCTTAGGGTTAAGCCACTCGCTGCTTGGGTTTATCGAACCGCCTGCTGTTGCTTCGTAATTGATCGGTATATGCTTAAGTTCTTTGAATAGCGCTGTATAAGTTTTTGTTTCTGTTATCGTATCCGGCAATTCGGGATCCCATTTATCGAACTCGTAGCCGTCTGACGGGTGTATGGACGGCATTGGTTTTATTGCCGTATTCCATGGTGTTCCGGTTATTATATTGGAAAAGATTTTTGTACCGAGTAATGACCCATGTTCGCCCGCCTGAAGCGTAACGGTAAAGCGTTCCTCGGGATTCTCTTTCCATCTTGCGGTATAGGTCTTATCTTGATTTATTATGCCTGTATCGCCGGGCAGCGCAGGATCCCACCTGTCAAATAAATATCCGGGTTTGCGGTTCGTTTCTGGTACCGTTATGCCGGCGTTTCTCCACTCTGTGCCGCTGGTGACTCTGAACTCCGCTGTCCCCGAAAGCGTGCCCTTATTCGGATCTTCGGTCACGAAATTTATCGTGTACTTGGGGGAATAGTAAACTCTTAACTGTAAGTGGTCGAGCCATATATCCTTACTTCCTCCCGTGCATTTCAGCCAGACGCGTAATGGATCATTTACCAGCCCGGGCGTCCACATGTCATAGCCCCACTTTTCGGTGGGACCGCCCAGTATTATTGTCGACCATGAAGTACTGCTGACAGCCCCTGTGTCTTTAAAATAAGTAAAATTGCCTACCGGCGCATGATTACTATCACGCAGAGATACTTCCAGCGAGCGGTATTCATTTTCATTTCCATTTTCGTTGCATCGAACCCTCAAGTGCACTTCAATCCCATCTATCCTGCAGTCTTCGGGCACAATGGGTGCGCTATGTTCTGTGAAAGTATATTCTACTATTGAATCTTCAATGTAAAACCTGGCATATTGTCCGTCAGATGAATAGGCATTTTCCGGGTCACTTACCAACTCAGGGTTGCTAAAGCGTATATAGGACTGTGCGCTTAACAGCCCGGTATCATCCGCCAGCGCAAGCGGCCTTGCCATGACGAATATGAAAGAAAAAATCAAGACCAACGCGAGAATTCTTCTGCACGACATATTTTCTTGCCTCCCCGGAATATTGAATTGCAACTGTTTTCCCTTTTATTATGTATCCCAAAAGTCCGTGCCGCTGAAGGCACGTTCCTAAAAAACCTGCTCAGATGCTGTTTACCCGTCAGGGTAAGCAACAGTTCCCTATTAAAGAGTAGCATAAAAAAAAGGCTGCGGCATCGTACCTAAGTACGATATTGCGACAAAATTCTTATATAAGGGAAGACTGATTAAGGCTTTCCTAAATAACCGGTCGACTTGATGCCGCCGGAGTCGGCAGAAGAAAAACGCGCCGCCGTGATGCAGCTTATCGGCAACTCGGCAGCGCGCAAATTCTTATATTCGTAATCTCATTTTCTTTATCCGCACCGGGCGCGAAACATACTTCGGCCCGGCGTGCTTTCAGTGTGCGTCTCAGTCCGCGTAATTGTTGAAATAGTTCTGTATGAGCACTATGGGAGTGCCTTTGTCCCCGCTTCCGGTGGTCAGGTCGCACAGCGAACCGATAAGATCGGTCAGGCGCCTCGGCGTCGTGCCCTGCGAAAGCATGTTTCCCATCAGATCGCGGTCTTTGCTGCGGATCCTGTCGCGGATCGCCTGACTCAGTTCCTCGCCCGAAAGATTGGCAAAATCATTGTCCGCGATGTATTTGAGCTTCAGCTCGTTGGGAAGGCCTGTGAGACCGTCCGTATACCCGGGCGATACAACGGGATCCGCAAGCTCCCAGATCTTGCCCACGGGATCCTTGAACGCGCCGTCGCCGTATACCATGACCTCTATGTTCTTTTCCGTCCTTTTGAGCAATTCCGCCTGCACGGCTTTGACGAACCGGACGCAGTCCCTCGGGAAAAGCTTCACCGTATGCTCCGACGCTTTGTTGGAACCCAAAAGGCCGTAATTCTCGTTGAAACCGCTGCCGTTTACGGATGAGGTGAGTATATCGTCAAGCCCGAGCACATTGCGTACGCCGGCTTTTTTTATAAGCCGCTTTGTGCGCGCGCGGGTGTGGATATCGCAGCACAGCACGTCTTTTGTAAACTTTAAGATAGCTTCGGGCCGGTTCGCGAATATGACCTCCGCCTCCGCTCCCGATTCCGCGATAAGCGACCGATAGTATTCGACATAATCCATATTGGTGAAAGGATGTATGGGATAGCCGAAATGCTTTCTGAATTCCTCAAGGCTCAGTACGTCGGACCAGGGGTTGACTCCGCTTGAATCCAATGCGTCCTCGTCTATCAGGTGATTGCCGACTTCGTCCGAAGGGTAGCTCAATTGCAGCACGATTTTTTTGCAGCCGAGCGCGATTCCTCTCAGAACTATCGCAAAGCGGTTTCGGCTCAGTATGGGGAACAAAACCCCGACGGTCCCGCCGCCGAACTTAGCTTTTATATCGTCCCTGATGTTTTCAACGCTTGCATAGTTGCCCTGCGATTTTGCGACCACCGCTTCGGTAACCGCTACCACGTCCCTGTCGTTGAAGCCGTAACCGTTTTGTTCCGCGTCCTTGAGCACGCTGTTAACTGTGATTTCAACAAGATCGTCGCCGCTTCGTATAATGGGCGCTTTGATTCCCCGGGAAATAGTTCCTGCCATAAAAATTGACCTCCTGCTTTTATGCTCTCATTATAACCGCAGGGATGGTATTCATGCAAATTATGAGTTTTAATATAGGTATAAGTATATATTATTTCAAGAGCTTCGCTCGCAGAGCGGCAGCTTAGCTGCCGTAGAGAACGCTTACGCGCGTCGAGAGGAAGCTTACGCTTCCGCAGAGTCGTAGAGAGCAAGCTGCGCTTGCGTATAGAATAAGCGCAAAGCATTTTATTCAGACTGTCAAAAAACCCCTCCTAGGGATTATCAAGGGATCGGAACCCCTTGATTTACATTCCGGCTTCGGTGGCATGTACGTTGAAACGGATGAAATTCGTAAGAATTTCGTACATTGCACGCTTTGACGCTCGAAAATCTCTGATTTTAGTTCGTCAAAAATCTTGTTTTTGACTACGTGTAAATCTCGAAAAAGTCTGTACAGCCTTTTTCGACACGCTGCATAAACGCAAAGCGTTTATTCTCTACTATTGCTCAACAATTGCTTTACGGCTGTGATTGCGCCATAGCGTAACTCGCAGTCTTTGCGGCTTTGCAGCTCCGGCGTATTAAAAAAGCTTTCTTCCGAATTTCTCGATAAGAAGCAACAGCGGCATTCCGAGCCCGTAACAGGCAAGCGTTTGGCCGATTGCCACATACAGTATACAAAGGGACAGGGAGATCCCGAGCTCCTTCATTTCGTATACGTAATAGAGTATAAAACCGACAACCACCGCATTTATCAATACTGCGGGAAGTGGCGCCAGCCAGCGGCTGAAACCGCGTTTGCTCAAAAATCTTGTGATATAGGCCGCCAAAAGAGTCGCAAGGCTTCCGAACACGATGTCATATACGGCTGCGCCGGCGATTATATTTGCCGCAACGCATCCGACGAACAACCCGGGGACGGCGGCGGGAATAAACCACGGAAGCACGCTCAAAGCCTCCGATACGCGCATTTGGATAAGGCCCGAGCTTAAAGGCAGAACGGCAAAAGTCAAAAGCGCGTATATTGCGGCTATCAAAGCTCCCTGTGCAAGCTTTTTCGCATTCATAAGCGTTATATTAGCATATTCCCCCGGATGCTTCAATCGAGTTCTTCCGGATTCGGCAAATTTCGCTGTACAGGCACACTGCCGCATTTTATAATAGAACAGACGGTCTTATCATTTCTTTGGGGGGAGTTCTATGCTTAAACAGTTTACAAAGCAGGAAAAAAGCTGGATCATGTACGATTGGGCGAACTCGGCTTATTCCATTCTTGTCGCGTCGATATTGCCGATTTATGCGGGCGTTGTCGGCGGCGCCGCGGGCATTCCCGCGGTCACGCAAACTTCCCACTGGGCGTTCGTAAGCTCGTTTTCCGCGCTTATAATCGCGCTGTCGGCGCCCGTTCTCGGGGCGGTCGCGGATTACCGGGGAATGCGAAAGCGCCTCTTTTTCTCCTTCTTTTTGGTCGGCGTGATCGCGACGGGTCTTTTGCCCGTCACGAACTCCTATGTTTTTCTGTTATTTTTGTACGGCATAACTAATTTCGGGTTCGCGGGCTCAAACGTATTCTATGACGCTTTCCTTATGGACGTCACTACGAACGAACGGATGAACAAGGTATCCTCCTGGGGATTTGCGATGGGGTATATCGGGGGCAGCACAATCCCGTTCCTTGCAAGCATCGCATTGACCGTTCTGGCGAAGGACGGAATGGTCCCGCTTCTCCCCATCGACCAGACCGCCGCCATGAAAGCAGCGTGCCTGATAACGATGGGCTGGTGGGCGGTATTTACTGTTCCGCTTTTAAAGAACGTGAAGCAGGTCTATTCCATAGAGCCTGAAAAGGGAACCGTGAAAAGGAGTTTTGCACGTCTGCTCTCTACCGTGCGGGAAGTAAAAAAACACAGGATGCTGCTCGTGTTCCTCATAGCGTATTTCTGCTACATAAACGGAGTCGGAACGATCATAATGATGGCGAGCAAGCTGGCGACGAGCATCAGCATGCCGGACGGGTCGACGGGCTTCGGAACGCTTTATATCATAGGCGGTCTGTTGATAACCCAAGTGGTCGCGTTCCCGTTCTCAATCATTTATGACAAGCTGAGCAAGCGCTTTTCCACAAAAGCTATGATACTCTGCGGTATAATCACATATACGGTGATTTGCGCAATAGGTTTCTTCATGGTGCGCGAGTGGCAGTTCCTTATGCTGGCGGGTTTCGTGGGCACCGCGCAGGGAGGCGTTCAGGCACTTTCCAGGGCATTTTTCGGAAAGCTTATTCCGGATAAAAACCGGTCCGGAGAGTTTTTTGGATTTTACAATATCTTCGGCAAATTTGAGTCGGTTGCCGGCACCGCGCTTATGGGGCTCGTTCTGCTTTTTACGGACGACGTGCATTACGGTATAATACCGGTATTCGTTTTGTTTATACTCGGCGGATTATTGATGCTGCGCGTGCCTGAAGTTAAGGAAGCGGGCGGCGCTGTTTCGCTTGCTTGTAATGAACGAAACGCCGCGTTATAATAGGTGCAAATTCCGGCGGGGAAAGGTATGCTCGAAACTGTAAAAAAAACCATAGCGGAATACGGGCTTATCAAAAGCGGGCAGAGCGTAGTCGCAGGCATAAGCGGAGGGGCGGATTCGGTTGCTTTGCTGCACTGCCTTTTAGCTTTGTCGCGCACGGAAGGCTTTTCGGTTTTCGCCGCGCATCTTCATCACGGCATCAGGGGTGAGAGCGCGGACGCCGATCAACTGTTCACGCAGGAGCTCTGCGAGCAATGGGGAGTTCCGTTTTATACCGAAAAGGCGGACGTGCCCGGGCTGGCCGCGCTAAAAAAACAAACGCTGGAGCAGGCGGGCAGGGAAGTCCGATACGCTTTTTTGGAGAAAGCGCGCGCAAGGTTCGGAGCCGACCGCATTGCCGTCGCTCACCATATGGATGACCAGGCCGAGAGCATACTGCTGCATTTGATAAGAGGAAGCGGCCTCAGCGGGCTTGCGGGGATGTATCCTAAAAGGGATCGCATAATCCGTCCGCTGCTTCGGCTCAGAAGGTCCGAAATCGAAAGCTATCTTGAAAAAGAGGGGATCGCATTTTGTACGGATGAGACCAATCTTGAGGCGGAAGGGGCGCGCAACCGGCTGAGGCTGGATATTATCCCATATATCGAACAAAATCTCAATAAGGCTATAGTGCCGACTCTTTGCTCGATGGCTGAGCTGTTAAGAAGGGATGAAAGTTATTTGGCTTCGCTTGCGCGGGAGGCGCTCGATTCCTCGAGGCGGAACAGGGGATATGACAGATTCGCCCTGAACAAGCTTGAGCTTCCAATAAAAACACGGGCGTTGAGGATGGCCTTAGCCGAGCACGGTATATTAAAGGATATCGAGAGGGTGCATATAGAAGCGCTGTGCGATCTTCTTGAAGCAAAAACAGGCACGCGGCTTGAGCTGCCGGGAATCACCGCAAGGACAAGCTATAATCTTATCAGCTTCGGCAGAATAACTTTCCCCCGGGTTGACGATACACCGCTTGTTTTGCCCGGAATAACTCATACTCCTTACGGGGATTTCGAAGCCGTGTTCGTTGACGGAAACGGGTACACGAAGGATAAAAACACAGCCTGTATGGATGCGGATTCCTTAAGCTGCCTTGAATTGACTGTCAGGTCCAGGAGGCCGGGAGACAGATTTTATCCGCTCGGCGCGCCGGGAAGGAGAAAGCTCAAGGAATTCTTCATAGATAAAAAAGTGCCGAGGAGC
This sequence comes from Firmicutes bacterium ADurb.Bin182, assembly GCA_002070205.1. Lineage (GTDB taxonomy): Bacteria > Bacillota > Clostridia > Christensenellales > CAG-138 > MWCU01. The sequence goes on from MWCU01000054.1 coordinate 40,334, forward strand.
GCAAGGGATCGCCCGCTGTTGTGCGCGGGTGACGAGGTGCTTTTTATCCCCGGCTGCGGCATCTCGGAAAGGGTGAAACTTAGCGCCGGCTCGACAAAGGCGTTATGGGTGACTTTTAATGAAATCAACGATGACGGGAGATAAGTATGGCTAAAGCAACGAATATGCACGATGACATCATGGAGGTGCTGCTCGGCGAGGAGACCATTAAAAAACGCGTTTCGGAATTGGGCAGGCAGATATCGCGGGATTATGACGGCAAAGACCTGATACTTGTATGCATACTGAAAGGGGCAGTCGTCTTTTTTTCGGATCTTTGCAGGGCTATAGACTGCTACGCGGAGATGGACTTCATGTCCATTTCGAGTTACGGCAACAGCTCGAAAACCTCCGGCATAGTCAGAATAAGCAAAGATATGGATATTTCGATCACCGGCAGACATGTTTTGATAGTTGAAGACATTATGGACAGCGGTCTGACCCTCAACCATTTGACGACGCTTTTAAAAGCGCGCGAACCCGCCTCGCTTAAAGTTGTTTGTCTTTTGGATAAGCCCGAGCGCCGCGAATGCGATATCGTGCCCGATTACGTCGGGTTCGTCATTCCTAACCGCTTTGTTGTGGGATACGGCCTCGATTGCGAAGGACGCTATCGCAATCTCCCGTATGTCGGCGTTATGAAGCCCGAGGTCTACAACGGTTAAAAATGTTTTTTAAGCCGTTTTATGCCGCTGTAGTATCTTTGAACAGGGCTCCGGCATTGCCTGCATACACGGATTTTGACACACAAAATTCACTATGCAATTTCAAAAATACTTTGTATACAGCTGTGTGTTGTGGTAGTATTATAAGGATAGTTGTAAATTGGACCGATATGTTCAATTTGAAAACACGCGGGAGGACAGGCATTGAACAAAAAACTAAAAACGCCTTTAATATATCTTATTATTATCGTCGCAATCATAATAATGGCTACGGGTCTTGACCCTCAGCGGAAAACTCCGGAGGAATGGGATTATAAGCATTTCCTGAACGCCGTAAGGGAAGATAAAGTCGCGGCCGCGGAACTCACCGTGATAGAACTGAGGGGGCTTCTGAAGGGCAGTGAGATAAAAAGGGAGGACTTCCCGAAATCCTCTGATTTTGTGCTTACTGTTCCGAGCGAAGAAACGTTCAAGGCCGATATGGCGGTCATATATGCCGAAAAGCTCGGCAAATCACCCGATTTGGTTACAGCTACCGATTATGCGTTCGACTATGCCAGCAAACAGGCGCCCAAAGCCGGTTTGTTCGAGGTGCTGCTCCCTTATCTTCTGATATTCGGCGCAATAGGAATATTCTATTATTTCATGATGCAGCAGCAGGGCGGCGGCAACAAGGTCATGAGCTTCGGAAAGTCGCGCGCGCGCACGAATCTCGATTCCGCGAATAAGGTCACGTTCGATAATGTGGCGGGCGCAGACGAGGAAAAGGAAGAGCTTAAAGAAGTCGTTGAGTTTATGCGCAATCCCAAGCGATTTTCGCAGATGGGCGCAAGGATCCCCAAGGGCGTGCTGCTCGTTGGCCCTCCGGGAACCGGGAAAACTCTGCTTGCAAAGGCTGCCGCGGGAGAAGCGGATGTTCCGTTTTACTCCATATCCGGTTCCGACTTTGTTGAAATGTTCGTAGGCGTCGGAGCATCGCGCGTACGCGACCTTTTTAACACGGTGAAGAAAACCGCTCCGGCAGTCGTCTTCATCGATGAAATAGACGCCGTCGGCCGTCAGCGCGGGGCGGGCCTCGGGGGTGGGCATGATGAGCGCGAGCAGACGCTTAACCAGCTTCTCGTCGAAATGGACGGTTTCGCGCCCAATGAAGGAATAATCGTGATTGCGGCCACAAACAGGCCGGATATCCTTGACCCGGCTCTTTTAAGGCCGGGCAGGTTTGACAGGCAGATCACCGTCAACTACCCCGATGTCAAAGGGCGGGAAGACATTTTGAAGGTGCATGCGAAAAACAAACCTTTTGAGGACGACGTGGATCTTTCCGTTCTTGCGAAGCGTACCCCGGGTTTCACGGGCGCGGACCTTGAAAACGTGCTGAACGAGGCTGCCATACTCGCGGCAAGGTTCCACAAAAACAAAATCGGCATGAACGAGCTTGAGGAGGCGATTACGCGCGTAGTCGTCGGTCCCGAGAAAAAGAGCCGCGTCATTACCGCGGAAGATAAAAAAATTACGGCGTATCATGAATCGGGCCACGCTATCGTTGCAATGAAGCTGCCCGGGTGCGACCCCGTTCACGAGGTGAGCATAATCCCGCGCGGCCTTGCGGGCGGTTATACGATGACCCTTCCCAAGGAAGACATGAGGCATATGACGCGCGGCAAGATACTCGACGAGATAGCGATGCTTTTGGGCGGACGCGTAGCGGAGACTCTTGCGCTTGGAGATATCAGCACGGGCGCTTATAACGATTTGCAGCGCGCGAGCGATCTTGCGAGGAAAATGGTAGTCGAGTACGGCATGAGCGAAGAAATAGGGCCGGTGTTTCTCGGCGGAAAAGAAGAAGTCTTTATCGCGAAGGACTGGGGTCATCAGCGTAATTTCTCCGAGGAGATCGCGGCGAAGGTGGACGCCGAGATAAAGCGCATATTGGAAGAGCAGTTTAAAAGGGCGCGGGATGTCATCAACGCCGATATGGAAGCTCTCGGCCGTACCGCCGCGGCGCTCATTGAGTATGAGCGGGTTACCGGAGAGGAATTCGAGGCCATCTATGAGGGCAGGGATGTAGAGATTTCGGCTTTCGTAACAAAACCGGCAGAGAAGACCGAAAAGGAAAACGAAACGCAAACGCCGCCACCTGAACCGGAACAGCAAACCCCGGAAGTAATCGAAAAAGCGGAAGACGATTCAAATAAAGGCGATTAGGGGATTATTAAGGGGCCGAGCGGAAATTTTCGATTGCAGGCAAAACATGTACAATTTGAAGGGGTCCATCCGGACTTCTTCGATACTCAAACCCGGCCGTGCCGGGTTATTTTACGAACAGGAGCTGTCGGCCGCATGAATAACCCTTACGACCTTCACGCGCATTCCGACCGGTCGGACGGTACTGAGTCCCCTTCGGCAATCGTTCAAAAAGCGAAGGAAAAAGGACTCAGTCTGCTGGCTGTTACCGATCACGATACCGCGGACGGCGTCAGCGAGGCGGTCAACGAAGGGAAAAGGATCGGGCTTAGCGTGATTCCTGGCATTGAATTCAACACCGAGCATCCCGGCGAATTGCATATACTCGGATACTGCGTGGACATTCAAAACGAAGCGCTCATAAACGCTTTATCATCGTCAAAAAGGGCGAGGGAAAAAAGGAACGGGCTTATTTTTGAGAAGCTTAAGAGCCTGGGTCTTGATATATCCGGGGTTTTCAAGCAAAGCTCGGGCACCACGACCCGATTGAATTTTGCTATTGCTCTAAGGGACGCGGGATATGCGGATTCGGCCAGGGAAGCGTTCAACGCATATCTTTCTCCCGGCGCCCCCGCATATGTCCCGACTGAAAGGATAGCCCCTGAAGACGTAATTGAAGTCATACACGGCGCGGGCGGCGTCGCCGTGCTTGCTCACCCGTGCAAACTTAAGGGGGACCCGCTTGACCTGATACGCAAGCTTATGGGGGCGGGCATTGACGGACTTGAGGTGTATTATCCGGGATCAACGGAGGAGCAGACGGAACGCTTTTTGAACTTTGCCTTACAAAACGGGCTTATGGTCACGTGCGGAAGCGATTACCACGGGGCTAACCGTTCATCAGTATCTTTGGGATGCTCCTGGCGGGATACTCCCGAATTGAAGAAAACATTCGAGAGGCTCATAAAAATGCTGCCTTAACGGGAAAACCCGTTTTGCCCTTAATTATGCATTATGCTTAAAGTATGCAATATTTCCTTCATTTCCGGCGTTGCTACCAGATAAGTTATTTGTTATAATGGATTGGGATTGACAAATCATTTAAGGTGAGGCGTTTTGAATATGGTTCCGGGTATCATCAAAATATTCGCGGGAAGAACGGGCAGGGTTTTCGCCTCGAAAATGTGCGATTATCTCGGTGCAAAGCTGGGTGATTCCGAGACGATCAGGTTCTCCGAAGGGAATATATTCGTAAAGGTAAATGAATCCATAAGGGATAAGGATGTATATATCGTTCAGCCCATAGGCCGCGAACCCAACGATGAATTTGTGGAACTTCTTTTCTGGATAGACGCATTCAAGCGCGCAAGCGCAAATTCCGTTACCGCCATCATCCCGTATTTCAGCTACGCAAAAGGAGATAAAAAGGACGAACCCCGCGTTTCCATACGCGCGAGAGTATGTGCCGAATGCATTGAGCTTGCGGGAGCGGACCGCATTTTGACAATGGACCTTCATAGTGCTCAGGTCCAGGGATTTTTCAAAAAACCGGTCGATCATCTGTACGCGAGTTCCATTCTGTGCGAATATGCAAGAAGAATAGGCATTGTGGATGAGGACCTCGTGGTCGTATCGCCGGACGCCGGATTCGCGAAACGCGCGAGGCAGTTTGCAAATGAGCTTGGCTGCCCGGTCGCTATCGGCGACAAAACGCGCTCCGATCATGACGAAAAAGCAAAAGTGCTTGAGATCATCGGCGACGTAAAAGGCAAGAATTGTCTTGTCGTCGACGACTTTACGATTTCAGGCGGAACTTTGGTCGATTTGGCTCTCGGGCTCAAGGATAAGGGAGCGAAAAGGATATTTGCTTTCCTGTCGCATATAGTTTTAGGCGAAGCCGGAGTCAAAAAAATCGAAGAGAGTCCGATTGAGCTGCTGGTTTCCACCGATACCGTGCAATGCCCCGCCGTGAAAGGATCGGGCAAGATCAAAATCGTTTCCGCCGCTCCCATGTTTGCGGAAGCCGTCAGGATCATCCACGACCGCGAACCCATGAGCAAGATGTTCACTGAGTCCGCGTCAAGGCGGATGTTCGATATGAGCTTCGCGTCGCAGCTGAGCATAAAGGATATTAGATAGTTTTCAGTATATAGTAACAAGTATTCAGTTGAATGAAAAAAATCTGCCTCCCGGCAGATTTTTTTTGAACTAATAACTTTATCAGTTTTCAGTATATAGTAATAAGTATTCAGTTTATGAAAAAAAATCTGCGGCAGCAGATTTTTCATTAAATTATAACTTTATCAGTTTTGAGTATTCGGACGAAATGGGCGGGCGATTCGTGAATCGCCCCTACATATAGGAATAACATGTCAGTACAATACAACATATTGTAGGGAACGACCCCCATGTCGTTCCGAATTTGTATTTCCGGGCAACCCTTTCCTGAACTTATAACTCATTACTTATTATTGATAACTGTTCAAATCTGCCTCCCGGCAGATTTTTCATGAACTTATAACTGAATACTTATTACTGAGAACTATAAAAGCTTTTTAGTCTGCTTATACACGTCTCCGCTGCCGAGGGTCAAAACGAGGTCGCCGGGTTTTGCGGTCGTTTTAAGATAATCGCGCACGTCCTCGAATGTCGGAGTATAGCGGGCGTCGATCCCCGCGTTTACAAATGCGTTTACCATGTCCCCGGCATGAACGGTGCCGTCGTCCTTCTCGCGCCCCGGATAAATGTCTACCGTCAGCACTTCATCCGCGCCGGCAAGGCATGAGGGGTCCTTTAAGAACAGAGTTTTTGCCCGCGTATAGGAATTGCATTGAAGGACCGCTATCAGCCTGTTGCGCTTCACCCTATTCGCGGTCTCAATTATCGCACGGATCTCGCCGGGATGATGGGCAAAGTCGTGGTAAAGCATTGCGCCCTCGGGCGTTTTGCCGTAAAACTCAAACCTGCGCTTGGCAAGCCTGTAGCGAGATAATGCCTCGGCGGCCTTTTTTATGTCCGATTTCAGCTCGAGCGCGACCGCCATCGCGGCGAGCGAATTCATAACGTTATGCGTTCCCGGAACGTGAAGCGTTATCCGCGCGAGTTTTTCACCCTTGTAAGTAAAGTCATAGGACGCTGAGCCCGAATCGTCGAATTCGATGTTCTGCGGGCGGCAGTCTCCGCCGTGCATTCCGTAAGTCAGCTTACGTCCCTTGAATTCCCCGAGCAGCTTTATTACGTGCTCGTCGTCCGTGCAGCCTATAAACAAACCGTCTTCCGGAAGCTTATTGACGAATTTTCTAAACGCGTCCGTGATGGCGTCGATGTCCTTGAAATAGTCGAGATGATCGTCATCGATGTTATGAATAAGAGCTATGGTCGGCCGCAGCGTTAAAAAACTTTCCACATATTCGCAGGCTTCGGTAATAAAGAGGTCTTTTGAGCCGACGCGCGTCCCTCCGCCTAAAAACTCTTCGTATCCGCCTACGTGTACAGTGGCATCCGGTCCTCCCGTCAAACTGATAAGAGCGAGCATGGATGTTATCGTGGTTTTGCCGTGGCAGCCGGCAATGCCGACAACGCTTTTGTATCCTTCGGATAATTGTCCGAGAGCGACGGAACGCTCAAGCTCCGGGATGCCGGCTTCGCGCGCGGCGCGGCGCTCCGGGTTATCCGGCTTGATTGCCGCCGAATAGATTATTAAATCGCTGCTGCCTATGTTTTCAGGCCTGTGTCCGATAAATACGGGAATGCCGAGCTCAATGAGCCTGTCGGTAAAAGGGGAATCGGTAACGTCTGAACCCTGGACCTTCAAGCCCCGATCGGATAGCAGCTGGGCAAGCCCGTTCATGGAGCACCCCCCGATTCCGATCAGGTGAACTTGTTTATGATTATTGATATGCGTCATGAAAGTCTCCTCATATTTTGTATGATATTATACTACCGGGGAATTCAGCGTTCAATGCTTTATAATATTATGACGGCGAAAAGGCTAAATGTTCCGGTTTTTTGCGTTCGTTCATTGCAGGATGCCAACATGTTCGTTAAGACCGCCTCAGGATGCCTGCATGGATGTTTTCCTCCGGGGGGAAGATAAAAGCGGAGGTGATGTTCCTGATGAGAAAAAAAAGGCCCAAAAGCGTAAGGAAGAATATGGACGACATGATGGATATCATACCCAATTTAACATACGGGTATATTCCGTCGGATCAGGGCGATGATCTCGATGAACTGCCCGAATCGATGAACGACTGGGACGGCACCTGAACCGGCGGCGGAGAATTTAAGACGGGGCCGCTACGATGCCCGGGCTGCGGCAGGCTTTAACTTATAATCAAGCCGGCCCCGTCTTCGTTGCCGCAAAAAGCGTCCTTTATTTGGTTATCATCCAGGATTGAATGATATATCCGCCGGCAGCGGCATGCTGGGCTTGTGCGAGCGTAATAATTATCCCGCTTACGAACCTCGCATCCTGCGTTCCCGGCGTGCCGAACATGATGTTCCCGGTTAAAACGACCGTGTTGTTTTCCCGCTTCGCGTCGGTGAATTCAATGCTGAACGGATGGGATACTTCTGAGAGTTCAACCGTATAAAGGCCGTTTTCCTCTTTAACCGAAGGGACGGCGCTGTCGGCGCCCGGGAATTGTCCGGCGCTGAAATAGCTTCTGAACAGCTCGTCCATGTCTTCCCGTGTCAGCTGCAGCCGGGTCCCGTATTTTGAGGGCCCCGCGTCTTCGCTCAAAGTATCCGCGATGAACACGGCTGAAACGAAAGGGGACGGAACCGTGTCGAAGCTCTCGAAATTAACGAGGGTGGCGGCCGCAAGCCTTGAAAACACCGGAAGCAGTTCCCGATAGGACTCGACGCTGAGCACGTCGCCCACGAATGAAGGATAGATTTCTGTTTCGGAAAGCTCGAATACCTTGAATCCTTCGCCCGCTTCATAAAGGACGCCGGGATCAAAGAATACCGCATAGCCTGTTTCGGTCAAATAAAAGCCGTTGTAAATGTCGAGCGCCTGAAGCACGGTGTCCCTTGTGATGCCGCCGAACGCGTTCATGCGGTTCCATATCAGCTGGGCTACAAGCACGTCCGCGTCATATATGCCGGTGATTTTTGCAAGCGACATCTCGTCGCCGTCGGGCGAAAGCACGAGAGCGTATTTATGATGAAGGGTTTGCGCGCCCTTTCTCGTTTCCTCCGTGAAAATGATATTTGTATAGTCTGTAACTTTTGTAACCTCCACATTTACATAAGTGGTGAGCTGCTCGCCGGATCCTTCGCCCGGCTGCTCGGTGATCCTCGCTATAAGCTCCTCCTCATACAGGGCGACGTTCGCGTTAAAAGCGTCCGCCGCGTCGTTCTGCTCTGAAAAGACGGGAAGAGCATATATAAGGACATGTTCCGCGTTGCTTATATCGCTTCCGTCCGGAAAGCAAAGAAGATGGGTTTCAACTGTATAAGTCCCGTCAGAGCTTACTACAGGCTCGGGTATCAAAGGCTCGTCCGGAGTTTCCGTCTCATATGGCGTTCCGGCGGGAACGGGAGAAGGCGATTCGAAAGGGCCGGGAACGGCTCCGGGATCGCACGCCAAAAGCAAAAACACTATTGCGGTAATTATGAAAATCAGCGTGATTTTACGCATATATGCCTCCCTTAGGATATTCGTACATATTATAATAACACCTATCATTGCGCGCTACAAATAAATTAACGGTGAACAGCTTCGCTCAGAGTAGTTATAAGTAATAAGTACTAATCACATGGGAAAAGACCGGCTCCGATGATCCGATCTATTACCTATACGACGCGAACGGGAACCTCTGGGGTCTGAAATACGATGGCAGCACGTACTTCTATATCCGAAACGCCCAAAACGATATCACCGGAATAGTTGATTCGACCGGCGCTGTTGTGGTAACGTATAGCTATGATGCGTGGGGCAAGCTGCTTGACGTATCCGGCACTAAGGCAGCTACATTAGGGCAGGATAATCCGTTCCGTTACAGAGGGTATTATTACGATACGGAGACGGGACTGTATTATCTGCAGAGCAGGTATTATAACCCGGAGTGGTGCAGGTTTATTAATGCGGATGTCTACGTTTCCACCGGGCAGGGGTTGTTGGCAAGCAATATGTTTGCGTATTGCGCGAATAATCCGGTATTGCTAAAAGATCCAAGCGGGTTTGCCTACGTTATAGGTGATGATGAACATGGTAGGCCAATACTGTATTTTCCCCCAAAATCTTCACCTTCTAAAACAAATTCTGAAAGAGTAATTGATACAGTAAAGAATTCATCAACATATAAGAAAAATTCATCGGATATTTCTACTATTGTTCAAAGAAGTGGTGGAACGATAATAGATGATTCAAGAATCGAAATAAACAACATAAGAACATCATTTGTATCAGACAAAATTGCATATAACACATATATTAAAAACTGCATAGCTGAGACAGGTAATATAAACAGAGGAAAGAGTATATTGGCTGCAGCATTAGGGATGGTACCAGGTATGGGTGAAGTAGCTACTGTAATTGATTATGTAACAGGTTTTGACACTGAAATTAACGGAGATTATTATGATACATTAGGAGGTAACTATGTATTCGCGGATGTTACTTATATAGTAGATTTTGATTTTCGAGGAATCGGTGAAGGAAAGAAGATCACATATTATGGTAGTGTTGTTGTTGGTCCGTCAATTGATAATCCCTTAAATAGTGTTTCTTGGTATGGTTGGAAAGATTGATAGAATTGGAGATTTTTATAATGGAAACATTGAAAAGAACTCTAGTATGCGCATTGCTGATTATTATAATGATTTTGACTGGTTGCAGACCAAACAATAAATCGGATTACAATAGAAATTCTTTAGTTGCCGCATTGAATTTAGACTGCCAAGTAAGTATTAACAATGACGGTGCGGTTAACGTGATAGATAAAACTCGAGGTAGTGGCTTTGATTTCAGCGACTGGCAGGACATAAAGAGCGTTTCAGCAAGCGAAGTTCAATTAGGTGCAATAAAAGTAGATGGTTCGGTGGTTATGACAGGCTATCCTGGTTTTGTTATGGACTTGACCGATTGGAAGGATATTGATATGTTGGAATTTACCGATTTTGCAGCATATGGACTGAAAGAAGACGGAACAATAATTTTTCAAAACGTGGATGATTCTCAGGTAGATGAAACTGTCAATGAAACGGTGAAGGTATGGAGAGATATCAGTTACATTGATACTGGATTTCAAGCTATTGTTGGTGTTACGAAAAACGGTAAGGTCGTTGCATCGGTTCCTCAATTTCCGGATTTAGAAAAGAGAGTGAATCAATGGGAAGATATTAAAATGGTTAGCATATCTAATAACTTCTTTGGAAGAGCCAGGATAGTCGCAGTAAAAAACAACGGAGAAATCGTTGAAGAAAGGTATGAAGAATCTGAAATCATTAAATACGATTTAGAGTCTTATGAAGATCTAAAAGGTGCTGTGAAAATCTGTGCAGGAGATTATTTTACCGCTGGATTAATGCCTGATGGGACATTAAAAGTAAGATGTGGCCTTGATTATGATAAGCGGCTTATGTCAGAAGTAGAAGGAGAATTTTTAGATCTAAGAAATCTAGATAATACCAAGGACGTGGCAGACATAAACAGCTTTGAGGATATTCTCGTTGTTTTGAAAAATGATGGTACAATTTTGGTTGGTGGTTTTGAAGATTAGACTCTAAGCGTGATTGTGACATACGATATACGATTGTTACAATGAACTACAACGGCAGCGTGTACTTCTATGTTCGAAACGCGCAGAACGACATCGTAAGCATAGTTGATTCCACCGGCACTGTTGTGGTAACGTATAGCTATGATGCGTGGGGCAAGCTGTTTGACGTGTCCGGTGCTAAGGCAACTACATTAGGCAAAGACAATCCGTTCCGTTACAGAGGGTATTACTTTGATTCGGAAACTGGATTGTATTATCTGCAGAGCAGGTATTATAACCCGGAATGGGGAAGGTTTATCAATGCGGATGTCTACGTTTCCACGGGACAAGGGTTATTGGCGAGCAATATGTTTGCGTATTGCGCTAATAATCCGGTTATGTTTTCCGATGAACATGGTTATCGTTATGCTATTTCTGCTGGTATAGGAGGACTTAATGCTGAAGATAGAGCTCGTAAAGAAATGAAGGATCTTCAGTCGCTCAAGGGGATAACTGGTTATGTAAACGATCAAAGAAAATTACCGGGTCTACAGCTTGGTTCAAAGGGCAATTTACCTAAACATGGGTGTGGGGTTGTTGCTGTACATAACGCCATTGTTTTAACTGGGAAAGAGTCTAATTTATATGATGTAATATATGTATTTTAATGATGATTCAAATATAATTAAAAGAACTTTTGTAAATCCGATAGCGATTATGAAATATCTAAATAATCAAGGTTTAAATACATCGATTAATTGGTTCGATAATAAAGTATTAGATTCTGATGCATGTATTGTTATTTATAAATGGGAAATAAATGATAAATGGGATTTACATTACCAGACTATAGCAAAAGTAAATTTCGGCGATGCAAATACTTATATAGCATTTAGTAAAACTGGTTTTTATACAAATCCCCAAGATTATATAAAGGAAAACGCTATAACAGAAATGTATGGGATTATTGGTATAAATTGAGGTGAATAGGATTATGGCGCGTAAAATATTTAAATATTTGCTAATACTCATGATATTGAATATAGTCGTGGGATGTACCGGTTGTGTACATAGTTATAAAAATTTTGAAGGAAGCCTTACTCGAAAAGTAATGCTAAAACAGAATGTTTACAGCAGTACCGGACAATTTGCCGCTTTCAATAAAGATCGAATATACTATATTTCACAAGAAGCAGATAATAATGGGATATACAGTATGAAGACTGATGGATCGGATATAAAGTTTGAGTTGGAAACTACAAAAGTCACGAGAATACAAGTTACAGATAACGAAATATATTATGTTGGTGTAAAAGAAGAAAGAGAGAATAAAAACAGGCTCTATGGACTTTATGAATTCGATAGATCCAATCCTGGTATAAAAAGTGTTAATTATACAGATATTCAAAGCGACGCAACAACAGAAGATGCATTTGTTTTTGCAAGTGGTACTATCGCAGTTATGGATGAAACAGGACTTTTTAGTACATTGCAACCCTCCACCGGAATTTTTGTTGTATCAAATAATACCAATTATAATTTTGTCAAAAGGCCTGCTAAAATATCTGAAGACTTCTTTATTGCGGAATTTCAAGATTTCATTATCGTTAGCAGGTCATATCCTAATGCACATAAAAGTAAAAATATGATAAATGATTTCGCTAGCAGTCTTGTTGATGTACATAGCGGTGAATACGTAATGGATAATCTTTTTGAAGATGAGTTACGAGTTTTTTATTCGGATGAAAAACAAATCATTAGTTCCCTAAATAATGTTTTAATTTTCATAGACCGCGATACACTGACAGAAAACAGAACGATAACTATTGGTAAAACTAATGAGAATCAGGAAGTAGCATATATTTTTAAAGATGGTGATATTTTATATGTAGTCATGAGAAACGATAATGATAGATATAACAGCAGCCTTTTCAGCGTGGATATATCTTCCGCGGAAGTAAAAAAGATAACATCGCTTAATGCTGGTAAATTAGTATTAAACATTGATAAAGGCAAGATTTATTGGGTAAAAGGTGCGAATATTTATTGTAATCTAGTTAATTCGCAGCGGATTGGGGACCGAGTAAGTAAAATTACAATCGATGAAACTATTACAGATAGTGATAATAGCATCGAAATCGCCGGTAATTGGCTATTTATTTATAAAAACTCGGACATTAATGAACTTTGTTACAAAATTAACTTGGCGAATCTTCAAGTAATAAAGATTAATCGCCAATAGTATAAATAGGATAATATCGTTACTAATATATAAAACTGCGACAGACGCAGCCATATCGACTACGGAGTACAATATCATCGGTGACCTAATAACGTGGGAGAAGACCGGCTCCGATGATCCGATCTATTACCTGTACGACGCAAACGGGAATCTTTGGGGACTGAACTATGATGGCGCTGTGTACTTCTATGTTCGAAACATGCAGAACGATATCATCGGAATAGTTGATTCCGCCGGCGTTGTTGTGGTCGTATCTTTACGACGCATGGGGAAATCTTAGTATTACGGGCACCTTGGCAACTTCATTAGGGCAGGATAATCCGTTCCGATACAGAGGGTATTATTACGATACGGAGACGGGGCTGTATTATCTGCAGAGCCGGTACTATAACCCCGAGTGGTACAGGTTTATAAATGCGGATGTGTTCGTTTCCACAGGACAGGGATTGTTAGGTTATCGAGGCCGCGTTCGCTGTTGTGACGCCGATCTCCGCACCTGCATCAGTTAAAATACCGGTCGGCTGGGGTTCACCATCACCGCTGATACAAGCGGCTTCCTCTTTTCTTCCGAACGGCGGGCAAACTCGTTCAGAAGGTAGTGTTCTGGGACGAAGCCCATATCTTTAACATAAGAAAAAATCTGTTGCCGCAGATTTAAACAGTTATCAGTAATAAGTTATAAGTCAAAGAAAAATCTGCCGGGCGGCAGATTTTCTCATTAACTAAATACTGACTATTGACTACTGAATACTTTTTACCCTACCCAGTTTATCCTCGGGGTATCGTCGAATACCGGGCCGTATGTTTTCAGGTATTCCGCAAGCATTTCGGCGTCGATTCCGTAAAAGCCGGAAAACTCCCTGTCGAGCATGGTGTAGCCGTCGCCGCCCGAACCCATGAATTCATTTGTAGCGAGTTTATAGGTTTTGCGAAGGTTGACAGGTTCCCCGCCCACCTTCACATCGCTGACCTTCAAAGTGGATTTGTTGAATGTGAACGTTATGCCCGCAACGTGCGGGAACGCGCCGTTTGCGGCGGGATACTTGCTCGTGCCCCATTCAAGCGCTTTTACGATGTCAGCCCCCGAGAGCTCAACTGTAACCACCACATTTCCGAACGGCATTACGCCGAGCAGATCGCCCATCGTTATGCTGCCCGCCTTTATCGTCTGGCGGATATTCCCGCCGTTCCAGATCACCGCGTCGGCGCCTGTGAGAGTGAGAAAAGCGTGCGTCGCAAGGTGCCCGAGATTGCTCTCGCCGGCTCTGACAATTTCACGCTCGCCGATAAGGTCTACCGGGGTGGAGCAGATCACGGTGTCCGTCAAAGCTCTTTTCTGCTTTAAAAGGTAATCGATGCTGTCCTTGACTTTGGAGGAAACGGGATACTCTTTTGCCTCTTCGTAATTGTCGAGATGTGCTTCTGTCGTAAACTTCCCGTCATCGAACGTCACGGTGACCTTGCCGACATATTTTGAGTATTCGCCGGCGGAAGCGATCAGAGTCTTTTTGACCTTTTTGCCGTTCTCCAGCACGGTATGGCTGTGGCCGTCTATTATAAGATCTATTCCGCTCACCTTTTTTGCGATGTATTCGGTGGTCATGGTCGCGGATTCGTCCAGCCCGACATGCGCGATGCATACGATGTAATCCGCTCCAAGTCTTTTAAGCTCTTTCACCGCCCATTTCGCCATGGTTCTGGCGTTTTTGAACTCGAGGCCGATCGTGTTGTCGGGATGAGCCATCACCACGGTATCCTGCGTTGTGAGGCCGAAGAAGCCGACCCTCTTCCCGTCGACATTCCTTATCATATAGGGAGGGAACAAAAACCTGTTCGAATCCTTGACAACTATATTGGCGGACAGGTATTGTCCGAAGCAGTTGTAACTCAGCTCTTTGAGCCGTTTCCAGTCGTAATTGAATTCGTGGTTTCCCGGCACAAGATAATCGTAGCCGGTTTCATTAAGTACGAACGGCGCGCTTTGACCTTTGCTGAGGTTCGTTATCAAATCGCCGTGAATGGAATCGCCCGCGTCGATAAGCAGCACGTTTTTGCCTTCGTTTATAAGGCGCTGCTTCTCTCCGGCAACCTTCGCGAGGCCGATATAGCCCTGGGTCGCATCCTCATAGTAGCGGGAGTGCACGTCGTTCGTGTGCATTATGATGAGTTCCCACTCCGGTTCGGCGGGCGCGCTTATAAGGACCGGAGCCTCGGCAGCAGCAGCGGCGATTAAGGAGAAAATCATCATCAAGACCAAAAACAGGGAAAACAGCTTCTTTCTCATATGTGACCTCCTCTTGCTTGATTGACCTGTGAGATATCTTTACCTAATTGTATTATAAGCAGGTTCCCATAATGCGGCAATCGGTATGATTGTCATTAAGTGTCGAAGAAGTCTTGACAGACTTCTTCGAGTTTTACACGTTTTGCCTAAAATCGAAGATTTCCGGGCGGCCTGAGCGAATATTTTCGCGGGGAGCTGCAAAATACGATTGTCTGAAACATAGATTTCAGACTACCTTGTGGATTTCATCCGTTTCACCGCATAATCGCTGATGACGGAACGTATCAGTCGATCATGCCGCTCATGCAAAAGCAGAGCTTTTGCTGGGCCGGAATGAAAATCAAGGGGCCATGCGGAAATCGAAGATTTCTGCTCAGCCCCTTAATAATCCCCAAATGAATGATAGGCCTAAACCGGTTACATGTGATATAATATAAGAATTATGAATAATATCGGCTTGCGCATGTTCGCCCGTCAAATCAAGAAAAGGAGTTTCATGAAGCGTTTTTTTATTCTCTTTTTAATAATGATATCGGTTTTTTCGGCGTCCTGCGGCAGTCCGCCCGTGCAATACCCGCTTCCTCTCAGCAGGGAGGATGTCGAATCGGTCATTGCTGGGCAGCAGTTGGAGTGGCGGTTTGAGGAAGCCCAGTCATTCGATGAGTTTCATACTATATATTCATTCAGAGACGATGACGGGGTTTTATTCGCTGTCGAAAGCAGAGGCGGCGATAAAGGCGAAAGATCTGTATCTGTTGTTATTCATACATCCGGTTATTCGGAAGATCAAATGCGGAAATTCCACGAGCGGGAATCATACATGCTGTTCGATCTGGCGGGATCGCTTTTTGGAAATCCCAAAGAGACTAAACGGTTTTTTGGCGATGTTGAAAAGTTTATGGAAAGCAAAGAATCTTGCGGGCAATACGGCCTGTCGGTTACGAAGCGGATAGGGGACAATCATTTTCTGTACGGGTTTTCCCCGTGGTCCGCAAAATCATCACAGAGTAAATCGGGCAGGCTGACTGTCATGAATACCGCAGCTTTTGAGCGGCAGAATTTTATTCGCGCAAGGGGCACGGAAAACACTGCGAAGCTTGAAAACCGGCCGCTTGAAATTATGACGGTCGCCGGCATAAAGGCGGCGGAACCGGCCGTAGAAAGTTCTGATGAAGCCGACATACGCTTCGCAGTCCGCGGCCGACTGGAGGACATACGGAAATTAAAGGATATTCCCGAATCGTTCAAGAATAAAGACGGCGAAACGCCGCTGCCGTGTATGGAGGATTACTTAATAGCGAAGCTTACGGACGCGACGGGCAGCATGGAGGTTTATTTGCGCCCGACGTCATTAAGCAAGGAAGAATTAGGCGTGGAGCGCGACCATTACATGCAGTTTTTCAGTGCGGAAGAGTCCTTTTTCGTTATCGTTTTCAGCGCGCTGACCGGTTTATAATAAATGTGCAGCGGGGGTTTAAAGCATGGAGCAGGGTAAAAATCAGTTTATTTATGTGTTGAGGCTTGCGCCGCGCCTCAGGAAAGAGGAAAACTGGACGGACAGGGATGAAAACGCCGTAGAGCGTCATTTTGCCAAGCTCAAAGAGCTTTTGAATGAGGGAAAGCTCCTGCTTGCGGGCAAGACGGAAGGACTTGACGACAAAACGTTCGGAATAGTGGTTTTTGAAGCCGAAACGCAGGAGGAAGCCGAAAAAATCGTCAGAAGCGACCCCGCCGTATCGGAAGGGGTAATGACGGCTGAGCTGTTTCCCTATCATGTCGCTTTGATGAGAAAATCGTTGTGAAGCTCCGGTCCGCTGTCCCTGTTTTTGAGCATATCCCCGCGCCCGCATCCGGATCGGTAGTTCGTGTAAATCCTGTTTTCTGTTTTCATCTTTTGATTGCCGCATCATGCTTCTTTTTCGGCATGCAAAAAAATGGTATAATATCAATAATTTAATGGAATCGGGTGATTGTCATGTCAAGGACGGGTGCAAGCGCGCTGTTTTGCACCGCTTCGCGCTCCACGCTCAGGCTCGCGGCGGCTTCTCCGGACCTTACTCTGTGCGATCCGGAAGCGAACGCGGAGGAGATAATAAAGTGCATTATCCGCAGTGACGAACTGGATGTCTCCTACCTTGCCCTGCCCGAGCTTTGCATCACCGGCGCAACGGCGGGTTCGCTTTTATCGCACGATATTCTTTTGAATGCTGCGTCGCGCGCGCTGCAGCGGATATTGAAAGCCACGCAGAATACGAGCGTTACGACGGCTTTGGGACTTCCTTACAGAATGAACGGCAAGGTGCGAAGCTGCTCAGCGCTCATATGCGCCGGCAGGGTATACGCCATAATCCCTTCCGGAACGGGCGATGCCCCCTTCGGGTTTTTGCCCGAACTGGACTACGACCCTGTCAGCAAGCCCCCGCTTACGCCCATTCCGCGGCTGCTTCTAAGGTTCGGAAACGAGCTTTTCGACCAGGCGCCGAAAGCGCATCCGGGCTGCGTCATCCTGTCGCCCGGAGCCCTCAACGCGACGGCGACAAGCTTCGAACAACTGACTCAGTCGCTTTCTTCATACAGTGCCCGTACCGGCTGCGCCATCGCGTACGCATCGCCGAACCCCGGTGAATCGGGATCGTTTTATCTTTTCGACGGCGTTTGCGCCGTTGCGGCACACGGAAGCATACTTGCCGTCAGCGAGCCTTTTTCAAAGGATCCCTTCGTTTATGCCGATGTGAATATGGCGGAGCTTTCGCAGTTTGAGCCGTATGTTTCCCCGGATGAAATAAAGGGCGATACTTATCTTTCCTGTGTGCCGGAAATCCAAAAGAAACAATGCCGCAGGATCCTTGACCTTCAGGCGGCGGCTTTGAGCCGAAGGCTCATTCATATGAAAGGGAAAGGTTTCGTAATAGGAGTTTCGGGAGGCCTTGACAGTACGATGGCTTTGCTTGCCTGCGCCGCAGCCGCGGATGATATGGGGCTTAAAAGGGACGCGGTACTCGGCGTGTCCATGCCCGGTTTCGGAACGAGCGAAAGAACAAAGAGCAATGCGAAAAGGCTTGTTGAAGCACTCTCGTGCAAATATATGGAGATAAGCGTGAAAGGCGCGTGCGAGAGGCATTTTGAGGATATCGGCCACGATATCAAGGATAAAAGCATCGTGTTTGAGAACGCTCAGGCGAGGGAACGCACAAAAATCCTGCTTTCCTTATCAAACAAGTATCAGCTTCTTGATGTCGGGACCGGCGACCTGTCCGAGTCGGCGCTTGGCTGGACCACGTTTTGCGGGGATCATATGTCCCAATATGCCATAAACTCTTCGCTTCCCAAAACCGTTATAAGGCTTGTGGTAAGGGAGGCCGCGGAGCGATTCAGGGAAGCCGCGGATATTCTTGAAAACATATTGGATACTCCGGTGAGCCCCGAGCTTTTGCCGCCGGACAAGGGAGGTATCACTCAAAAGACTGAGCAGATACTAGGCTATTACGAGCTTCATGATTTCTTTTTGTATCAGTTGCTAGCGAACAAGGCGGGGCCCGCGGAAATATACCGCAAGGCGAAAGCCGCCCTTCCTTATGATGAGGACGAGATTTACCGGGTCCTCGGTATATTCCTGAACCGGTTCTTTTCATCGCAATTCAAACGCAATTCCGGAACGGAAGGCCCGAATATTTTGCTGTCCGTATCGCCTTTCGCATTCGTGATGCCGAGCGATCTTATAGGCTCACCGTGGATGAAGGAATATCTGTCCATCAAAAATTGTTAATAGGCGTCGTTATAAGTCTTTCATTCTGAGCTTGCGAAGGATTTTGTTCCCTTTTTTCTTGTCATTCTGAGCTTGCGAAGAATCCGGTCGCTTCGGATTGCTGCGGGAGTACGCCGGTCGCTATTGTCCTTGGGACCGAATCATCGGTTATCTGCTTATTGCGCGGCGGCGCCGCGTTGAAAGGGTATCCCTATGAAAAAACTGTTATCGTTGATTTTGATTATTACCGTGATTTTCATCTTAACGGGCTGCGAAAAGCCCGGGGGAATCGAAATCTGCGCCCGTTTTTTGAATCATATCAAAGCCGGGGAGTACGAAGCCGCATACGATATGCTGAGCGCGTCCTCACGAAATGATACGGGGGAACCTTTATCGAATAAAATCTCGAAAGACGAGTTTATAGGCAAATATAAAGCCATATTCGATGAACTTCAGATCACAGGCGTTTCTTATGAGATATTCGCGTTCAAGGAAGGCGAAATAATCACTACGGCCGACTATACCATGACTTATTTTTCGGGAAAAGCGGGCCCGATGACGGATGAATACCGCATGTCCGCGATACGAGAGTCGGGTTCGTGGCGCATCGAATGGACTCCCTCTTATATATTCCCGCAAATGGAATGGGGGGATACGGTCAGAGTAGCGAAAACGCAAGCCAAAAGGGGAGAGATCCTCGCCGAAGGAATACCGCTCGCCGCCAATGTCAACGCGGTGTCGGTAATCGCGAAGCCTTCAAAGATCGAGGACGAAGATTTTGTTGTGCGCCAGGTTGCCGTCCTTTTGAATATGACGGAGCAGGCGGTCAAAAAAAAGCTGGACAGCGCCTATAATGATTTTACAATAATCAAAAAGACGTATCCGGACGGTATCGACTCATTTACGGAGCAGCAGCTGCTTCTTATACCGGGCATCGGCATCGATAAGTCAAACTTCGGCTTGCTGCGCGATTATCCCGAAGGCTCGCTGCTTTCGCATATACTCGGCTACACGGGTTTCGCGTCGGAAGAGGATCTTAATTATATCAAAGACCGGTGGCTGGATGCTCAAGGCATGTACAGCGCCGATTCGATAATCGGGAAATCGGGCCTCGAGTACAGGTTCGAAAGGGAGCTTCGGGGTACGGACGGGAGCTTCACCTATATCGCGGCGCCTGACGGAAGCGTGAAAAGGACGCTGTATACGCAGGAGGTTCAAGACGGCCTGGATATCGAGCTTACTGTCGATATCGAGCTTCAAAGAAGGGCGGAGGAGCTCCTCAGGCTGACGCTGTTCGATGACATTACTGCCGGCGCCGTCATCGTAATGGACCCTCTGACGGGCAGGGTGGATGCGATGTGCTCTTATCCTTCCTACGACCTCAATCTGTTTACGCGCGGCATAAGCGAGGAAGACTATCAAAAACTGCTTGCTCAAAAGAACAAACCGCTGTTCAACCGGCTCACGCAGGGTTTGTACCCACCCGGGTCATTATTCAAGCCGTTTACAGCGGCCGCTGCGCTGGAGAGCGGGGCGATTACGCCGGACTACGTTTTTTCGGAACCCATCGTCGACGATTACTGGATACCGTCCAAATACGGGCATTGGCAGTGGTCCGCAATAAAAAGGGCCGAAATCAAACACAGGGAAATGCCGCTCAACCTTCACAGCGCAATTCTGCACTCGGATAATATCTATTTCGCCAACGCGGCTCTTCTCACCGGCGCCGGGGACTTTACTGAATTTGTAAAAGCCGCCGGTCTGGGAGAGGCAGTGCCCTTTGAGCTCAGCGTCAGCAGATCGCAGCTGTTGAACGAGAGCTCGCAGATGAATCTCATGCTGCTTGCGGATAGCGGCTACGGGCAGGGCGAGGTGCTGATCACGCCCCTGCAGATGGCGTCTTCGTTCTGCGCGTTCGCGAACGGGGGAAATATACCTGTTCCTTTTATCGTTAAGGCTGTTTACCGCACGGAAGGAACAGAATATACTGCGGAATATGAAACTCAGCCCCAAAACTGGAAGGAAGGGGTCATCCGCAAAAGGACGATAGACGTGCTTGAGCCCATGATGAAAGACGTCGTCGACCCCAAATTCAACGGCACGGGCAACAAGCTTAGGGTCGGCAGCTGCAAAATCGCCGGCAAGACGGGAACCGCACAGATAGGGAACGACAGGAACCGTGAAATAGCCTGGTTTGCGGGTTATCGAACCGGAGTTGACGATGAGGACGCGCGGCTTGTGCTTGTCATGCTGGAGGTCCCGGCCGGCGAGGAATACAACGACTTTAAGTTTGATATCGCGAGGAAGCTGCTTAAGATGGATAAACAACAGCAGACGGAAGGGGATTGAGAGGTGCCCGTAGAACTTGCTCCCGCTTACTTAAAAAAAACGAGGGAGCTAATTAAAAAGTACGACATTAAGCCCAATAAAGCGCTCGGGCAGAATTTTCTTGTCAGCGGTGAAGCGGTGCGCCGCATAATCGAGGCGCTGGAGCCGGACGGGAGGAATGTTTTGGAGATAGGGCCGGGGCTCGGGATACTGACGGAGGAGATCGCGAAAAGGGCGAGCAGCGCGGCCGCGGTGGAAATCGACGCTTCGATGGTAAACGTGTTGAGGAATGAGCTCGGCAATTATAATAATCTTGCCGTGATCCACTCAGATTTTCTTAAAGTCGATCACGAAAAAATCCGCGAAATGCTGGGAGAACAAATAGCAGTCGCGGGAAATCTGCCGTATTATATAACCACTCCCATAGCAACGAGCCTGCTCACAAGCCGGCTTGCTCCCGAAACTATCGTATTGACTGTTCAGAGGGAGGCCGCTCAAAGGTTCTTTGCCCGTCCCGGCGAAAGGGTATACGGCCCGCTGGCAGCGCTTTCTCAAACAGCTTATGATATATCGCCCGTTATGCGTATTTCCGCCTCCGGCTTTTATCCCGCTCCCGAAGTTGATTCGGCCGTTGTAAAGCTTTCGCGAAGACATGGGCCTTTGCCCGATATGGGAGCTTTTTCTTCTTTTTTGCAAACGGCGTTTTCCATGCGAAGAAAAACGCTCGGCAACAATTTGAACGGTATAGTTTCAAGGGAAGAAACCGCAAGAATCCTCGAATCCATGGGGCTCCCGGCGGACAGCAGAGCGGAAATGCTCTCTCCTTCGGAGCTGGCGGAATTTTCGGCCCGGATCGGGAGATAATATTGCCTTATATAAACGGGCTTGTATGGAATTTGCAATCAAGGTATAATATTCGCGTCGATATACCCCAGCTTATAGTCGGTAAAGATAAAGCTAACAGCTTTAATATTTTTAAAGGAGCAAAAAAATATGAAAAATTACATTGAAAACCTCGGGATCCGTCACCCCAAAGCGGTTTATCGCAACCTTACCCCGGCAAGGCTCACTGAAGCGGCGCTGCTCAGAGGCGAGGGAAAGCTGTCCGAGACCGGCGCGCTGGTCGTAGAGACGGGGAAATATACCGGGCGCTCTCCCAATGACCGCTTCGTGGTGGATTATCCCTCCATTCACGGCGAGATCGACTGGGGAAAAGTCAATGTACCGATCTCTCCCGAAAAGTCGGACGCGATTTTCAAAAAGATAGCCGGTTATCTTCAGGGCAAAGAAATTTTCGTGTTTGACGGATTTGCGGGAGCAAATGAAAAATACGCGCTTTCCGTTCGCGTTATAAACGAGCTGGCAAGCCAGAATTTATTCATCCACCAGCTCCTCATCCGCCCGACTGAGGAACAGCTGAAAAACTTCGAGCCCGGTTTCCTAATAATAGCGGCGCCCGGATTCAAATGCGACCCGGAAGCGGACGGCGTCAATTCGGAAGCCGCGATAATCGTGGATTTTGAAAAGAAGATGGTTTTGATAGCTGGCAGCCAGTACTCCGGCGAAATAAAAAAGAGCGTGTTTTCTGTGATGAACTACATCCTGCCTCACAAAAACGTGCTCCCGATGCACTGCTCCGCAAATATCGGATATAAAGGCGATACCGCTCTGTTTTTCGGATTATCGGGCACGGGGAAAACGACTCTTTCCGCCGACCCCGACCGCAAGCTTATAGGCGACGACGAGCATGGGTGGAGCGAGGACGGAATATTCAATTTCGAAGGCGGATGCTACGCCAAGTGCATAAATCTTTCAAAAGAGCATGAACCCCAGATTTGGAATGCGATAAAATTCGGAGCGCTCGTTGAAAACGTCGTGATGGACGAAACGACCCGCAGGCTGGATTTTGACGACGGCGGCCTCACCGAGAATACGCGCACGGGATATCCCGTGGATTTTATTCCGAACTGCGCCATCCCGGGCGTGGGCGGACATCCGAAAACCGTCATTTTTCTTACCGCGGATGCGTTCGGTGTGCTTCCCCCGGTATCAAAGCTTGATAAAAACATGGCGATGTATCATTTCATATCGGGATATACGAGCAAGCTCGCGGGCACCGAGCGCGGAATAGTCGAGCCGCAGACGACGTTTTCGACCTGCTTCGGAGCGCCGTTCCTGCCGCTTCATCCGTCCGTATACGCCGAAATGCTCGGCAAAAAGATCGATGAGCACGATTCTAATGTTTATCTCATAAATACCGGATGGTCCGGCGGCCCCTACGGAGTGGGCAAGCGCATGAGCATAAAGCATACGCGCGCAATGGTCACGGCCGCTCTCAACGGCGATCTTGAAAAGGGCGAATTCGTTTTGGACCCCGTATTCAACGTTTTGGTCCCGACGGCGTGCCCCGGCGTTCCCTCCGATGTTCTAAGCCCGAGGAAGGTATGGGCGGACAAGGTAGCCTATGACAGGCAGGCGAAAGACCTGGCGGCACGCTTCGTAAAGAACTTCAAGCAGTACACGGGCATGAAGCAGGAGATAATAGACGCGGGACCTAAAGTAAACATTGATTAAGTCGGGCACATCACTGGTTCTTTTTTCGCCCGGGTTCGTTAAAAATGCTTGAAATAGCTCTGCTATTACTGCGCTTTTTGCCTTGACGGACAAAAAAATTCCTCGCTGTGCCGACAACCCTCCCATTAATCAGTGTTTACTAAAGCGTAATTGATTGAAACACGTTCAAGAGGCAATGCAAACATGCATTGCCTCAGATCGTCAAAAAACCCTCATGGGGATTATCAAGGGGTCGAAATCCCTTGATTTCCATTCCGGCTTCGGCGGCATGTACGTCGAAACGGATGAAATCCGTATGGATTTCGTACTTTGCATGCTTTGCCGCCGGAAATCTCTGATTTTAGGCAAAGCATGAAAATCTCGAAAAAGTCTGCAATGACTTTTTCGACACTCTCGGGCAATGCAAACCTGCATTGCCTTTTATGATAGTGCCGGTTAAGTTAATCGCCTTTTCTATGATTCAGGAGCATTTTACGTTTGCAAACAGATCGAAATGTATGTTTGTTTAAAATCGTTTGTTATCATATATGTTGACAAATGGTACGAAGTATGCCATAATATCGTGTCAATTGTAAACAGAAGGGTGGAGATGCAGATGACGTCTATGGATATTATGGATAACCTGTCAACCGTCTCCCGCCAAAACAACGGGTTGATCCTCACTAAAGCAGCTGAAGCAAACGGAGTTTCGAGAGCAATGTTATCTAAGCTTTGCAAGAAAGGAACGCTGTTTCGTATCGCTGCGGGTCAGTATGTGTTTGCTTCCGAGCTCGGCGATGAGATGCTGTCGTTAAGCCGGCGTTCGGGACTGATCGTTTTTTCTCATGAGAGTGCTTTGTTCCTGAACGGCATTTCGGAGAGGACACCATTCGAGCATACGGTCACGATTCCAAGCTCGAAAAAACTTGCAGCGTCCATAAGCGAACACTGCAAGGTATATTATGTCAAAGATAAACTGGCACACTTGGGAAAAACAACATTAAAGACTACCCTGGGTAATCCGGTTCCGGCATATGACCCGGAACGAACTATCTTAGATATCATCCGGAGTCGGAGAAGAATTGCTGAAGAGACCTTACTCTCATCGCTGAAACTGTACGCAGCAAGCCCAAAAAAAAATCTGTTGAATCTACGCGCTTACGCCGAAGCCTTTGGAATGACAGAAAAGGTCAGAAGGTATATGGAGGTGTTATTATGAGCGCGAACGCTATGAGCCTGAAAGCGAAGATACGCAGCCTTGCCAAGCAGAAAAGTATCCCCGCACAAGTAATTCTGCAAAACTATATGTTCGAGCGATTTCTCGTCCGGCTTTCTGCATCAGTTTATAAAGATAAATTTATACTCAAGGGTGGAATGCTGGTGGCTGCGATTGTCGGTCTTGAAAACCGCGCGACAATGGATTTAGATACTACGATAAAAGACTTGCCGTTGACGCCTGAAAGCATCAAGACAGCTTTGCAGGAGATAATCGGTATTGACATGGATGATGAAGTGACTTTTACCATCGGAAACATTTTGCACATCCGGGATAACGATGTTTATGGCGGATATCGCGTAATGATAAGCGTGCGATACGAAACGATTCTCACGCCGCTATCGATCGATGTATCCACTGGCGATGTCATCACGCCTCGCGCGGTAAATTATATCTTCAGAGGAATATTCGACGATGCTCTGACCTTTGATCTTTGGGCGTATAACATTGAAACCGTTATGGCGGAAAAGGTGGAAACTATACTGAGCCGCAGTGTATTCAACACCCGACCGAGAGATTTTTACGATGTATATATCCTTTGTACAACGCAGCAGTTCGACAAGCAGGTGTTCCGGGATGCATTTTGTGCAACTGCAGTTCGCCGCGGAACTGCTGAACAGATTAGAGATATTCCGTCTTCGCTTAAAACCCTTACAGCAAGCAATGAATTGCGAAATCTATGGGACGGGTTCAGGAGGCAATTTGCTTACGCTGAAGATATAACCTATGACATGATAATCGGTAAATTGACAGAACTGCTAAATTGATGTTTTCGCGTGTCCTATACAATAGGAATCTGCCGACGACCCTCCCTATAATCAGTGCTTGCTGAAGCGTAATTATTAATGCAAGATAAGAGGCAATGCAAACCGCATTGCCTCTTATAATATTTAAATGCGGCAAATGCTTGACTCGGTTTAGTCTATAATGATAGACTGAATATGGTCGATTACGATAGACTGGGAGCCGGAGGCAGGTATGGAAAGGAATTTAAAGCTTTACGACGCTGAATATCGTATGGTAAATATCGTTTGGAAAAACGAGCCCCTGCACTCCAGAGAACTCACAGAGCTTTGCGCGAAGCAGCTCGGATGGAAGCGCAGCACTACTTATACCGTATTGAAAAAGCTATGTGACCGAGGTATTTTAAAGAATGATTCAGCAATCGTCACATCTCTTGTTTCGCAAGGCGAGGTGCAGCGCTATGAGGCGGAAGCGGTCATGGGAAAAAGCTTTGGCGGCTCTTTGCCTAAGTTTATAACGGCATTTTTGGATGATAAAAAGCTGTCGGCCGAGCAAGTCTCGGAAATCAAACGCCTGATCGACAGATATAAGGAGGATTGATCATGTTTGAGAACGTTTTTATTGCAGTACTCAACATGAGCATTACCGCGTCCTATGCCGCTGTATTCATAATTCTTTTGCGTCTGCTTTTAAAAAAAGCTCCAAAGTCAATTTCATATGCACTGTGGTCTGTGGTTTTGCTGCGGGCAATATGCCCCGTTTCTTTCTCATCTGTAATCAGCTTGTTTGGCAGGCTCGGTACGGTTAATACAGCAGCGGGTAATGGGACGATTCGCTATATTCCGGAAAATATGGGCATGAGCGCCGTACCTGCTGTTAATGTTGGAATTGCAAACGTGAACATTGTTATTAACGAGAGTCTCTCCGCTGCCACTCCCACGAGCAGTGTTAATCCCATGCAGCTCATAATAACCGCCGGTATGATCATTTGGTTGATCGGTGCTATGGCAATGATGGCGTACAGCATCATTGCCTATATAGTTCTAAGGCGCAGAATATCCACTGCCGTACACATTGAAAACAATATTTATGAAAGTGACCTTATCAGCACAGCATTTGTATGCGGTTTCATCAAACCGCGGATATACCTGCCCGTTGGAATGGATGAAAACAGCAGGAGTTTTGTGTTGGCTCATGAGCGGATCCATATACGGCGGCGCGATCATCTCATCAAGCCGGCTGCGTTTTTGGTTTTGTCGATGCATTGGTTCAATCCGTTTATGTGGGCAGCGTATTTTTTAATGGGAAAAGATATGGAAATGAGCTGTGACGAGCGTGTTTTAAAAAGCATCGGGCTAGATGAAAAAGCAAATTACGGCACAGCATTGCTGACTCTTTCGGCAGGGCGGCGGATCATAGCAGGAAGCCCGTTGGCGTTTGGTGAGAGCAATACCAGATCGCGCGTGAAAAACGTGCTCAATTATAGAAAACCGGCATTTTGGATGGCTTTCTTCGCAATAGCACTGGTCGCAGCTGTCGGTGTGAGTCTGCTTGCAAATCCAAAAACGCCTGAACCGACTGACCTTGCGCCGGAAATTCCCGCCGTACCTGACGCAAGTCCGGGCGAAGAGCAACCGGCAACGCCTTTCCCAACGGTCACCACCGATATTCCCGATGGTTTTATAATAAACGCAGCCGGTGCTGCCGACTCTGAGGTGTCCGCCATATTCGCCGTTGAAAAGAACAGCCTTTACATCCAAACGCTTGCCGAACAGGACATTCACTTATATATCTATGCGCGGCAGGATTGGCATGACGGTGCGCTTATATTGGCGGGGGTATCCCCCAGGGGCGAGACCGCTCCCGAGCTTTATTTCATAAACAGCAGCGGCGCGGTCATGCGCACGAGCGGCTCCGACTGTTGGAGCATCAACTATACCCATTATGAAGGCGAAACCATCGTGTTTGGAAAATCTTTCGCGTGGGATAACGGACCGCTTGCCACAGATGAAGTAAGGGCAGAATTTTGGGGCACAGAAGCCGTATCCGTGCCGATGGAATATATTCCGAATGAAGATAATGAAATAACGCGCGGCTTTATTTGCACGACACCCTCCGTAACATGGCTAAAATCGCTTAAAATATTAAGAGACGGTAAAACTGTCACGGATGATGGGAGCGGCCAGTTCATTTACAGTCCGGAAAACGAGCCGTGGTATGGCGAGGCGGAGAGCATTCGCAACCGAACGCGTTACGTATGGATGTCCGATGCACTGCCTGCCGCTCAAAAAATAAACGTTTTAGATTTCTTTGGCGGTTACCCGTCGGTCACAGTCGAAACGGGAGTTGCCGCCCAACCGAGCATTACCCGTGCGCTTACATATTGGCCGGATTGTTCGGCGCATAAGGGCATATCCCCCGATATATGGCACAGCAACAACGGCTTATACGATAGGGTCAGCGTAAAGGCGGGAAGTAAAATAACAGCTGAGGTATCGGCGGTGACCGATGATTCTCAAGACCATCAGAAAGTATCGGACCTTGCCATATCCAAGATATACTGGGCAGACTTATCCATAAACAGCGATGATTTGTGCATAACCGAAGGCGAGCTTGTAAGCCCCGCAAAAAAGGGATATTATGTACTTGTTCTGTATACGGACTATGGATACTTCTCTCAAACAGTGAGAGTCGTATGAGGGAAAATGGAATCACACACAAACGCGCCTATGAATGAAATAATCGAAAGCATCGCAAAGGAAAAGGGCTTTGCGAAGGTTTTCTTTTTGCCCTGCGAGCCTCTTGACCGGCATATTTTTGAAGCTCAAAAGGAAGGTCAAGTCGCCTCCGCCCTTAAACTGCCGCATGACCCGCTATCGGTTTATCCATGGGCAAAATGCGTGCTGCTGCTCATTTGGGCATATGAACCGTTCGCTCCGGATGAACGCATACCGGCATACTACCTTGCGTCAAACAAGGCATATCACGCGGCAAAGGAAGTCGCCGCAGAAATCAAGGCGTCGGGATTTCGATCCGAGCTCATCAACCTTCCCGCCCGTTCACTCGCGCTTCAAAACGGAATAGGCTCCGCCGGCAAAAACGGTTTGCTTGCGCTCAAGGGGTTAGGCACCCGCATAGCCCTGTATACGCTTGTCACCGACGCATGCGGTCCCGTCAAGCCGAATGAACCTGTTCCCGATGAGTGCGGGGAGTGCAATGCGTGCTCGCTGGCCTGCCCCGCGGGCGCTATCGGCGCAGGACTTACTCCAGTAAAATGCATGCGCTACGAAATGGATACGGGGGAGCATCCCGAATGGGTGAACGCCGTAATGCCGGGATTCCTCGGCTGCGAGATTTGCCAGCACGTATGCCCCAAAAACGCGGGCTTGCGGGTTATTGAGCCTTCGGATGACGTCAAGAGAGCGTTTGAGCTCAAACGTCTGCTTTCGGGGGACGACGCGGAAGCCCGAAGGCTCGCCGGCAAAAACATGACCAAAGAAGGAAAGCTTATAAACGAAGCGCGCGTATTTGCGCAAAGAGACGGTATTTTAACCGAAAAATAACAATAATTTGAGTGAAACGTAAAACATTTGTGATACATCGGTTATTACGATATGTTATAATACAGCCGTAAGAATCAATAATCATCCCCTTTCAGTTTTATTCAGCCGCCTTATCGGAGGCGGTTTTTTTTGCGGCAATGATCAACAAAAAATAAATCCGCCGGCGCAATATCGCGCCGGCGGGTTATTAAAATTATGCCGCGCACCCGTCCTTTGACAAAGCGCCTCCGGGCGGTATGCAGGCAGGCGGCTCCTTCCGGGCGTCCCCGCGGCACACCGCCTTTTCCGCTTAATGCTGCTTCCGTCAGGACCTGACATGCTTCACGGACGGCGATTGCACGGGACCCGGATATCAACGCTCCTTGCCTGCGCCGGACCCCACAGGCACCCGCCGGGGGACGGGACTTCAGCCCTGCTGTAGCGGATTGCAGGTACAGGGCACCGCTGTCTCCCCGCTTAGCGCGGCAAACTTTGATTCCTCAGGTATTCTACTATTCTACACGCGGCGCGAGCCGATTGCAAGCGTTAAAGGTTTCCTTTGTTTAGGAGGCGGACGCCTTGCTTTTATTGTTATATTGACAAATATATGTCAAAAGTATAGAATTGACGATGTGTATTTATTTGTTTGTATATTGTCTTAAATGCGTAATTTATTATCCAAAAGGAAGATAATTTATGGATAAGATCATAGAAGTAAAGGGCTTGAAAAAATCATACGGAAGCGTGCAGGCTGTTCGCGGTATCGACTTTTATGTCGAGAGGGGCAAATTGTTCGCTTTTCTCGGGCCGAACGGCGCGGGGAAATCCACGACCATCGATATCATAAGCACTCTGCTTAAGCCCGACGAAGGCAGCGTGACGGTCGATTCGCTGATTCTCGGCAGGGATGACGTGAAGATCCGTGAAAAAGTGGGCACCATGTTTCAGGACAGCTTGCTGGACGACGAGCTCACCGTCAGGGAAAATCTCCGTGTTCGCGGCAGCTTCTACGGCATGAGCAAGGCAAAGCTCGAAAGCGCGGTGGATGAGGCCGCGAAAGCCGCCGGGCTTGAAGGCTTTTTGGACAGAAGATACGGAAAGCTCTCCGGAGGACAGCGCCGCAGAACTGACATAGCGCGGGCGCTTTTGAACGCTCCGGATATACTCATACTGGATGAGCCGACTACCGGCCTTGACCCTCAGACCCGCAAAAGCATATGGGATACTATTCGTTTGCTTCAAACGAAAAACGGCATGACCGTGTTTTTGACTACTCATTACATGGAAGAAGCGGACAACGCCGATTTCGTCGTCGTGATAGACGACGGTTTGATCGCCGCAAAAGGCACGCCTTCCGAGCTGAAAGAAAGATATACGTCCGATATCCTGAAAATCACGCCGAAGCAAAACGATGCGCTTGCGGAGCTTTTGAACGAAATGGGACTGGATTATTTTTCGGCCGGAGGCGCAGTTCATATAAAGATTCAAAGTTCTTTTGACGCTTTGCCGGTAATCGAGCGCTGTAAGGATTTGATAAGCAGCTTTGAAGTGCACAGCGGGACGATGGATGACGCTTTTATCGGGATAACCGGGAAGGAGATAAGAGAATGAAGGGATTGACCAGAAGGAACCTCTTGATGTTCTTCAGAGACCGCTCCAACGTGTTCTTTTCCATGCTTGCGGTCATCATAGTTTTTATGCTTTACATACTGTTCCTCGGCGATATGTATGCTGGAAATTTCCAAGGCGAGGGAGTGCGGTCGATGATGAATTACTGGCTCATGGCGGGGCTTATAACCGTTACGACTGTGACCTCTACTCTCGGCGCGTTTTCGTTGATACCTTATGACAGAGAGACAAAACGCATAAAAGATTTTAATTCTTCGCCGCTCAGCGGGGCGGAAATCAGCGCCGCTTATATCATAAGCGCGCTCGTTATAGGCGTTATAATGAGTCTAATCGCCTTGATCTGCGCGCAGGCGTATATTTTGCTTCAGGGCGGCGTCTTGATGCGCCTTGAAACACTGGCCAAGACTTTGGGGCTTATTGTGCTTTCGGTGATCTCCGGCAGCGCAATGGTATATTTGATGGCGGCGCTGTTCAAAAGCAGGAACGCGTTCGGCACCGCATTTTCCGTTACGTCCACGCTGCTCGGCTTTCTGACCGGCATATATATTCCCATAGGATATCTCCCGAAAGCCGTTCAGGGCTTTATAAAGGTATTCCCGTCCGCTCATGCCGCCGCACTTATGCGCCAGGTGCTTATGGAGGATTCGATGGCAAAGGTTTTCGCCGGCGCGCCCGCTGCAATCATAGAGGAGAATTCACAGGTTCTGGGCGTAATGTTTAAGATCGGCGATCAAACAGTAAGCCCGCTTGCAAGCGTTTTGATTTTGCTTGGCTCGTCTCTTCTGTTCTTTGCGCTTGCGATCGCGATCATGTCCGGGAAAAGGCGGGACTGACACGCATGGCGTATTTAAAAAGCATGGGGCTCTCCGGAAATGGGCGGGCGATTCGTGAATCGCCCCTACATATAGGTAAACATGTCAGCGAAACACAATATATTGTAGGGAACGATCTGGGGCGTCTTGTTTTCTCCCTATAAACATTAATCAAAGAAAAAAGACGCTCAAAGTGTCGTTCCGAATTTGTATTTCCGGACAAACCCTTTCTCATCATGCTATGCCAAACGGTATCTAAACTTTACGCAATTTCACAGGATCGATTCCGCGAAGGATGCGATTGCCTGCCAATCGCGATAATCGCCTTCTGGCGCTTTCACGTTTTTTATGATCCACTTTTCAAAGGAACTCAGTTCATTTATTATCAGCTTACCTCCAAAGCAGGTAATAGCGCGCGGATGTATGCGGTCGATTACCGGCTGAAGATTCTTTGGGTAAAACTGGCCATCCATATGTTCAACAGGGTCTTCCGGACCGGTCGGGCCGCTTATAAAGAGCCAGACCGGTAGTTTTTCCAATACCTCTGTGTTTTTTTTCAGGAACTGCACGGCATTTCTATGCCAAAGCCCGTAGTAGACCGAACTGCCGAGGATGATCTTGCTATAAGGAGTCAGATCTTTTACTTTACCCGCATCCAGCACATCCGCCTGCAAGCCTTTTTGCCTGAGAATTTCACCTATTCTTTCGGCTATTTGCGCGGTCGAGCCTCTTTTTGATCCGTAAGCCACCAATATTTTCTTATCCATTGATCACCACTCCTTTTTCAATGTCATGAGCGCATCCCGATATAAATGCGAGAATAAAGAACAGCAGTCCGGCGCTTAAAGTATAAACCATTGACATACTGATACTTTCCGGATCGGTTACGCCGGGCATAAATCCGAATATCGCTATTTGCAGCGTAAAAAGCACAAGCAGCGAACCTGCAATCAGGAAAGGAAGCCACAGTTTCAGTATAAACTTCCTGAGACCTTGGGGCAAGACCTTTCGCCACCAATAGAGCGGCTTGCGGATCCGCGTGGACATTGCCCATCCTATCATAAAGAAGATCACCTGACCTATCCCGCCGCCCACTAGAAACAGCAGTATAAACAGCGACAGGAAAACAAGGGGCGCATGCTTTCTGTGCATAAAGCCGGCTGACCAGATGATGACGGCAATACCCGTCAGCATAGCGGCAATACCGGTTATCAGAAAATTCGGGATGACGGTAAAGGCGGGCTCATTCCCATGAAGCCACATTCTGTTTGCTTCTCCGATAGCCTCGATCATAAAACCGTTCGTTGCCGTATTGCCTTGCAGTGCTTCAAAAAAGCCGTGGCCAATGCCGCCGATGCCGAAAATGACGCCGATTGCGGCTGTGATCGTCTTGATCGCGCGGTTAAGGCCTTGCCTTGCGTCAATAGTTTTTTCGCTGTTCATTACTTTTCCTCCTTGATTCGCTTAAATAATATACAATCGACCATTTGATTGATTGTTTGCTTTCTCTTTTTTTCATCGAAAAAGTCAGTATTCAAATATCTGCCATAAAGTTCAGGTTTGAGCACGATATGGTGAAACGGGATCATGAGCTGCAACGCGATGATATTTAACTCTGATTCATCACAATCAGTAAAAATCTCTCTCAGCAAGGGTATTACCATTTTACAGGAATTTCCACAGCCGGATTTCAGTTCGAGTGATATGGCAATCTTGCAGATATTATGGTATTTGAATGCTGTATCTGCCGTTTCGAGCAGCATGTTTTTCAGCCTTGTTTCAGGGTCGCTATCCAAACGATTATTTTGGCCGGACTGCTCGATGATATCTCCCATCATAGTTCCTACGACCTCGGAGAGAAGGTTCTCTTTTGACCTGTAGTAATAATTGACTAGCGCAAGATTCACACCCGCTTTTGACGCGATTTCCCTTGTCGTTATTTGCTGCTCTGTTTTCCCCTCAGCCACTAATTCCATTGCGGCCAGGAATATTTTCTCTTTTGCGGTCGATTCATCGGTGCTCATTAAATGTGCTCCTTATTAAACATGATTAAATCATGTTTAATATTATGCTCAATATTTGGAAATGTCAATAGGGTTTTTTTATTTCTTAATGATTCTGATAATCTAAGTTTGAGGAATACAGGTATTAAAGCAAATCAGTAAAACCGTAAACAAAAAAATATCCCCGATATGTTTCCGTGAACGCATATCGGGGATAAATCAGGGTTGACAGATTTACTTTGATCCGAAAACTCACGGGATCACTGTTTTTCCTGCGCCTGCATCAAAGCGTTTTCAAGCGCTTTAAGGTGCGATTTTGAGGTTACCGTCGCGCCGCTTATCACGTCCACTTGAAGAGTCTGTGATTTGACCGATCTGCCGAATAGGTCATCAACAGTTTGATCGTTTGTCATCTTTACAGGCTTTCCGTCCTTATCCACAGCTCCTTTGAGCACTTTGATATCGGATATCTCGCCCCCGGATACGGTTACCTCGACTTTAGTATCCCTTAAATGAGATTTTGTCCCTTTATATTCCCCGATATAGGTACCGTCTTTAAGGTTTTTAAAATCTACCGGCGCAAACGTAAGTTCCGCGATTTCACGCCTTCCCGGCGCATCGGCTAAAACTCCTGCCAATAAGCCGCCCCCTGCTACCACTGCAATCAATATTGCTACCCACATTTTCTTTTTCCCCTTTCTTTTATCTGTTTTTTTCATTTTTTTTGTTCCCTTCATACGAAATTTGCTTTTATTCCGTCAACCGCTTTATAACGATCCTTCAATTCACGGGTTATGAAAACCCTCTGCCGCTTGTCGACAAGAACGGCTTGGGTGTCCGGGAAACAGCCGAGGTATCGCAGTCCTTTCTCCATTCCCGCCACGAATATGAGCGTTGACAGAGCGTCCGCCGTCATAGCGCTGTCCGCGATCACCGTAACGCTGATAAGTCCCGATTCGGCGGGATATCCCGTGGTAGGATCAAGTATGTGATGCCTTCTTTTTCCTTTACGGTCAATAAAATACCGCTCGTAATCGCCGGATGTAACTACCGCTTTGCCGGTCACCTTGACTGCTCCGATTAAGGCTCCGGCATGTCTCGGGTGCCGGATGCCGACGCTCCATTCGGACCCGTCGGGCTTATTTCCGAGTGTGGACACATTTCCGCCGATATTGACGGCGGCTGAAGTCACGCCATGGTCTTGAAGCACTTTTATGCACCGGTCGCTTGCGTACCCTTTCCCGATACCGCCCAAATCTATTGATTGACCCGGTTTACGAAGGCAGGCTGTTATATTGACAGTATCCAGTACAAGATCGCGAAAGCCGACTTTTTCTTGAGCATTCCTGATTTTTGAGTTATCCGGAACGCGGTTCGAATGCTTGTAGTCCCATAAATCCATTAAAGGCGCGACGGTAATATCAAACAAACCCTGAGATATTTCGGAAAGCTGAAGCGCGAACGAAAGGATCTCGAGCGTTTCGCAGTTGATTTTTACCCGGCCCGAACCCGCAAGCATGTTTATCCTGCTTATTTCGCTATTTTGAATAAAGCGGCTCAACATGCTTTCAAGCCGCGAAAGCTCCGATTTCGCGTATGAAAGCGCCTGCTCGGAATTTTCGCCGTAAACCCTGTATGAAATGCCCGTGTTCATGCCAAAGCTCTCTGACGCCGCAGCTGCTGATTGCATGATTGATTCCCTCCCGAAATCCTTGGTGAATGAATATGTTCATGTTCATTCACCCGTTTTCCTTAAAAACTGCTCCTTATTCAGAGCAGAAGTCATAAAAGCCCGTCCGCCGGGTCTGCGCCGTTTTACACCTGCCTGCCCGTTATGAGCAGTCAGTCAATCCTTTCATTATCAATTCCGTCATAGTACTTAAAAGCTGCGGGAAGTACTCCAGCCCGATCTCTTCCTTATGGGTATCGACATTCATTATAGCCGCAAAAATCATCATTATCATCCTGCTGTCTATATCTTTGCGCATTTTCCCCTGTTCCTGCCACGTTTTCACAAGTTCATGAAAGCTGTCATACAAAAAGTCGATTGCCTGAGGCCCGTTTTCCTCTTTATACAATCTTTCTATCTTTTCAAAAACGTTTTCATTATACCATTCCCTTAAAATGGGGTTTGCGCTTATGCCCTCCGTATTCAGCGCCAGCATTTGACCGACAACTTCCGCCGGGCTGCGCGTCAAATCGAGGGACTGCATGCAATGTTTTTTGAGCTTGGCGTTTTCCTCCAAGAAAATATCCATAAAAAGCTTTTCTTTTGACGGATAGTAATTGTAAAACGTTCCCACCGCCATTCCGGCTTTTTGCGTGATCTCTGAGATATTCGTTTCCTTAAACCCTTTATTGCTGAACAATTCCTTTGCGCAATCATGAATCAGAGCTTTCTTGTCTTTCATGAATCAACGTCTCCATGAATGAATATTTTATTGTTCATTCATATTATATTGATTGCAATGAAAAAGTCAACATAAATTTTTATATATAATCAAAATTTTTTATCGAAAAGTTCTCTGCCGGTCAGCAAGCGAAAATAATTATAAAACGCTCCCAATATGAGAGCGTTTATCAGCTGGCTAATTATGTGCGCTAAAGCGAATCGCTTATCCCGCCTGCTCCACCGCGACTGCGAGCGCGACCGTCGCGCCGACCATGGGATTGTTTCCCATTCCGATAAGCCCCATCATTTCAACGTGCGCCGGAACGGATGAACTGCCTGCGAATTGCGCGTCCGAGTGCATTCTGCCCATAGTGTCCGTCATTCCGTAGGAAGCGGGGCCTGCCGCCATGTTGTCGGGATGCAGAGTTCTTCCCGTGCCGCCGCCGGATGCTACGGAGAAATAGTTCATGCCGTTCTCGCTGCACCACTTCTTATATGTGCCCGCAACCGGGTGCTGAAAACGGGTGGGGTTGGTCGAGTTTCCGGTAATGGAAACGTCAACCTTTTCGTGCCTCATTATCGCGACGCCCTCGTTCACGTCGTCCGCGCCGTAGCAGCGAACTTTCGCCCGATCCCCTGTTGAAAAAGCGGTCTGCTTAGTAATGCTGAGCGTGTCCGTGAACTGGTCGTATTCGGTTTCAACGTGCGTGAAGCCGTTTATGCGCGCAATAATATACGCCGCGTCCTTACCGAGTCCGTTCAGTATGACCTGCAAAGGATTTTTCCGGACCTTGTTGGCTGTCCTCGCTATGCCTATGGCGCCTTCCGCCGCCGCGAAGCTCTCGTGCCCCGCAAGGAACGCGAAGCAGTGCGTTTCCTCGCGCAGCAGCATCGAGGCGAGGTTTCCGTGTCCGAGGCCGACATTGCGCCGGTCCGCCACCGAGCCGGGTATGCAGAACGCCTGGAGGCCGAGGCCGATATCCGCGGCCGCATCGACTGCGCTGACCGAGCCTTTTTTAATTGCTATCGCCGCTCCGAGAGTATATGCCCAAACCGCGTTTTCAAAAGCTATCGGCTGGATGCCGTGCACTATGGCGCGGACGTCTATTTCTTTTTCATCGCAGATGCGCTTTGCGTCTTCAAGACCCTTTATGCCGTATTTGGCCGCCTCGGCGTTGATTTTATCGATTCTTCTTTCATAGCCTTCAAATGTGATCATATAAGCAACCTCCTATTCATGGCGCGGATCGATAACAGTCACGGCTTCGTTGAATCTGCCGTATGTGTTTACGTTCTTCTCGTACGCTTCTTTCGGGTCAACACCCTTTTTGATCGCTTCCATCATCTTTCCGAGGTTTACGAATTTGTAACCGATCACTTCGTTCTGAGCGTCAAGGCCGACGGATATAACATACCCTTCCGCCATTTCAAGGTAACGGGGCCCTTTGAGCTTCGTGCCGTACATAGTGCCGATTTGCGAACGCAAACCTTTTCCGAGGTCTTCAAGACCCGCTCCTACGGGGAGGCCGCCTTCGGAGAACGCGCTTTGGCTTCGCCCGTAAACTATCTGAAGGAACAATTCGCGCATAGCGGTGTTGATGGCGTCGCACACAAGGTCGCTGTTTAGCGCTTCAAGTATTGTTTTCCCGGGCAATATTTCGGACGCCATAGCCGCGGAATGCGTCATGCCCGAGCAGCCGAGCGTTTCCACAAGCGCTTCCTCGATTATGCCGTTCTTGATATTGAGCGTCAGCTTGCACGCCCCCTGTTGAGGCGCGCACCAGCCCACGCCGTGCGTAAGCCCGCTGATATCGTTTATTTGTTTTGCTTTTACCCACTTGCCCTCTTCGGGGATGGGGGAGGGATCATGATTTGCGCCTTTAGCGACGCACTTCATTTCTTCCACTTCGCGAGAATACTGCATTACAGCCTGTCCTCCTTGTAACATACGCATATTAAAATATATTATAGCATATATACCGTCAATTTCTACTGCATTTTACATTATTTATATTAAAATCGAATGCCGCCTATTTTTTATGGTATAATGGATAATGCAAAGATGATTTTCCTCGATGATCCTGTGCTATTATAATATCCGGTTATAAAAAGGCGGCGCCGCGCCCTTGTTTCAATCCATCCGGACGGGGGGGACCTTGATGCATACGGTGTTTTTATCGATCGTGTACGCGCTGTTGTGCCTTGTGCACCTTGCGGCATGTCTTATGCGGCACAACGCAGTGAGAGGCATAACAAAACCCTTTCTGATGCCCGTATTGGCTTTTTTATATCTGAGTTTTGATAAGACCCCTCAGCTTCTCGTGTTTTTTGCGCTCATACTCGGCTCCGCGGGCGACCTGTTCCTGTTATTCACGGAAAAGCCCGGCTGCATGAAAGCGGGCATGACGGCGTTCGCGCTCGGGCATATCTGCTATATCGCCGCATTTTTCAAGGATATAAATGCCGTCGATCCTTTTGTTTTGGCTGCCGCTGCCGTAAGCTATGGGATTATGGTTTTCATCCTGTATCGCCATTTCGGCAAATTCCTGCCGCGCGCGATGCTGATTCCCGCGACCGCCTACCTTTTGATACTTTCCGCCATGAGCGTATCGGCTCTTTTGCACTTTGCTTCAGCTCCGTCATTGAACGGTCTTTCGGCTGTCTCGGGGTCATGGCTGTTCATTTTTTCGGATACGCTTTTAACCTCGTTTTTATTCAAGCCGGGTACGAAGCAGAACAACTTCAGCGTGATGCTGACTTATATTTTTGCGCAAACATTTCTTGCGGCAGGATTTGCGCAAGCTTTTGCCCGATAAAAATATTCTTAATTATTGGAGGGATTGTAATTGCCGTCGACCAAAATAAAATTGTTGGAGCTCCTTCGCATTTTTGAGGAGCTGACGGATGAGGAGCACAGGCTGAATGCGGCGGAACTGACGGCGCTTATCAACCGGCGGGGACTGAAGGTTGAACGCAAAGCTATTTACAGGGACATCGCGGCGCTTAATCAAAGCGGCGCGGATATAGTCAAATCAGGCACGGGATACTACCTTGCCTCGAGGAAGTTCGAGGACGCCGAAATCAAGCTTTTATTGGACGCGGTGCAGGCGGCGTCTTTCATAACAGAGCGAAAAACGGAAAAGCTGTCCCAAAAGCTTTTGGGGCTGACAAGCAGATACAGGGCGGCGTCCATGATAAACGCATCGAAAATAGGCGGAATCAAATGCGAGAATGAGGAAATCTATTATGTTATAGATGCCGTCAACCGTGCGATCGCCGCTTCAAGGCAGGTTTCTTTTCAATATTTCAAGACAGATCCCGATCATAACGACGTTGTTCAAAGGCAGGGCGGACGATATGTCGTCAGTCCCTATGCCATGGTCTGGATGCAGGACAGATATTATCTCGTCTGTAATATGCCGTCAAGGGAGGACCTGACGCATTTCCGTCTTGACCGCATGAAATCGGTAACGGTCGAAAGGACGCCCTCAAGGCACTTCTCGGAGGTGAGCGAGTATATAAGGACTTTCGACGTATCGCACTACGCAAAAAAATGCCTCAATATGTACGGAGGAACGGTCCAGAGGCTGACCCTTCGGTGCGAGAACGAAATCGCTTCCGAGATATTTGACAGGTTCGGGCAGGATACAGTTACCAAAAGGGACGGCGAGGATCATTTTCTGGCGTATGTGCAGGCGGCCGTCAGCACCGGCCTTTTCGCGTTCTTTTCCCAGTTCGGCACGCAGATAGAAGTCGTGTCGCCTCTTAATGTCCGCGAGAGCGTGAAGCAAAGGCTTAAAGATGCGCTTTCGCTGTATGAGGCCTAGATCTCCCTGTTATAGATGGGCTTAACATGTTCCCTGTTTCGGAACATTACCGCGAAAACGGCAATGAGGTTGAATGCCATAAAACCGGCAACGATAGCGGGTATGGGGAATACTTCGCCGAGAGCTCCTGCCATAAGCTGGCCTGCTATGTTTCCGCCCATGGTGACCATTTGGAAAATACCGTTGAACCTGCCCCTTTTTTCATCCAAAACATAATTCTGAGTGGCGGAAATGCGTATGTTGAATGAGGTCACGGCCAGAAGGCCGGATATGAAGTTAAAAACGACCATTAAAGCAAACGGAAGGTACATTAAAGACCCTTCCAAAAAACAAATCGAAGTATAAACGAACATGGCGATTGCGAATTTTTTTGCGGCGGGATACCGGAACCTGTACTGTATCGTGCCGCCGACAACCCTTCCCAAAGTGTTCGCGCCCATCGCGAACGTAAAATGCATAACCGTCAGAGTTGCGTGGTTTTTGAAAAACGGCAGCGCAAGCGTGCTCGTCGAGGCTCCCGCAAGCATTGTGATGAAAAAATAAGCCGTTATGACAAGCAGCCCGCGTTCCTGCTTAAGGTATTCGATTCCCTCTTTAAAATCGGACAAGTACTTTTGAAAGCCGAAGCGCCCGGCGTTTTTTTCGTGTCTTATATGCGTTTCGGCTGCCGTGATGCGCGTTTCAAAACACGCGGCTATGAAAAAGGTGACTGCGTTGAATAAAAAAAGTACCTCAAGCCCGATGGTTTCATAGAGCACTCCGGCGACAGGCACCATTATGGTATTGGCGATTGGGTACATAAGGCTTGAAATCGAATAAGCTTTAGAAAAATTCCCCTCGCTTATGAGAGTCGGGTAAAAGCTCTCGTATGCGACGGTGTAAACGCTGTCCACAGAGCCCACTATTACGGAAAGCAATAAAAACAGCGGATAATTGAACAACCCCGAATAAAGAAGCAGCGCTATTGTGAGATAGAAACCGGCGGAGAAAAAATCAAGGCCGTAAATCATCTTTCTTCTTGAGAACCTGTCAAGGTACGGGCCTATGAAAAGCGGAAGGAGTACCTTGGGTATCGAATAAACGACCATAAAAACCGCGAAAAGCAGCGTTGAGTTCGTGTAATCGAGCACCATCAGGCCTATTGCGAACCCCGATACCGCGTTTCCGAGCATTGAAACCACGCTGCCGAGCGTTATTATTGTAAAATCCTTAGTCCAAAGCTTGTTTTTCACGTATCTGACTCCCGGAATTTTAAATCCGCTCCGAAAAAATTCGTAATTTAATCTTTTAATTTATAGCTTGATTTCCGTCCATTTACCGTTTGAGAAGCGAATATAGCCGAGTATCATTCTCAGCAATTGGTCAAAAAACAGACCTATCCATGCTCCGATAAGGCCCAGGCCGGCAGGGTAGCAAAGCGCCCAGGAAAGTACGGGCCTTATGAGGGCAATGGTGATAAGACTTATGATCGCCACAAATTTACTGTCGCCCGCTCCTCTGAGGCATCCGAGCATAACTACGCCGGTAGTTTGAACGAGGCAGGTGAGTGCAATAATAACCGTTATTTCGGCTCCTATCCGTATGACTTCGGCATCTGTCGTATACAGCGATACGAGCGGTTTTCCGAGCAATGCGAACAGTGCGAAAAGAAATACGCCCGCGACGGCGGAACAGCGCTGCCCCACTTTCCCGTACATCGTCGCGAGGTCGGGCCGTATTGCTCCGAGATTCTGCCCGACGAGCGCGGTCGACGCGATGCCGAATCCGTCCGAAAAGACAAATGATACGTTGATAAGGCTCATGCATATATTGTGAGCCGCATAGGGTATGGTGCCGAGGTTGGCTACAAGCGCCGTATATACGAAAAAACCGAAGCGCATGAACAGCTGCTCAACGAGAGATGAACTGCCAACCTTCCAGAATCCCGTTAAAGTTCTTTCATCAAACCGCCAGTTTCTATCGCGCGTGATATCGAGCATGCTTTTGTGATTGATTACAGAGCTGAACGACATTACGAGCATTACGAAGTTGCCTATCGCGGTCGCGATCGCCGCGCCCCTTACTTCAAGCCGGGGGAATATCCAAATCCCGTTTATCAAAAGGTAATTGAAGAATATGTTGACAAGGTTCGCCGCGACATTTGTGCGAAGCGTTATGCGGGTATTCCCGATGCCGCGCTGCGCGGCGTTTATCGTCATTCCGATCCCCGTAAAAAAGTTGCCGACGAGGATGATTTGAAAATAATCTATCGCGGCCTCCAAAAAGTCGGGCTGTGCGCCTGCAAGCAATAGAAGCGGCCGAGAGAATATTATGCCGACGGCAGTCATTATCAGCGATATCGCAGCGGAAAGCAGGATAGCCTGCTTAAGAGAACGGTTCACACCGATTTCGTCAAGCTCGCCTTTCCTTCTGGCAACTATGGCAGTAACGCCGATATTGAGCGTAATTATGAACGCGAGCATCAAAAACTTCGGCTGGTTTGTGATGCCGACCGCGGATATGGCGGCGGGGCCTATCGCTCCGACCATTATGGTGTCCGCCGAACCTATAAGAGAAACGAGCACGCCCTCAAGCGCCGCAGGCCACGCGAGAGTCAGCAGCTGTCCGTAAGCCTCACGGGCTGTCGGAAGCCCTCCTTTGAGCAAGGAGGGCTTGATCATGTACTTGGGGTTGAAAATTCTTTTGATAAATTGATTTACCATTAATACATTATAGCTTATTGTACATTTAATTCAACCGAATTGAGATCAATAAATAATTTTGTCCCACGCTTTGCTGTAAACGGCGGTAAAATCCCCCAGGTCATGGAAAATCTCGCAGCGTTCTATCACCTCGGCGGGCGGGTTGTAAACTTCGTTTTCCAGCCATTCGGGGTCCATCAGCTTAAGCGCTGCGGCATTGGGCGTAGAGTAGCCGATATACTCCGTGTTTTGCTTTGCGACTTCCGCGTCGCAAAGAAAATTGATGAACATTTCCGCAGCTTCAGTATTGTCCGACGCCTTGGGGATTATAATGTTGTCAAACCATATGTTGCTGCCTTCTTCGGGCACCGCGTAAGCGAGGTCGGGGTTGCCTTCCTCCTCATCCGTGCACCAGACCGCGTCGCCGGAGTAAACCACGCTCAGCGCGCCTTCGCCCGCTATCATCCTGTCCTTGATGGCGTCCCCGAGGTAAGCCTGCACGAGCGGCCTTTGTTCTATCAAAGCCTGCTGAGCCTCGAGTACATGCGATTCATCGCGCGTGTTTATGGAATAGCCGAGCCTTATGAGCGTCAGGCCGATAGTGTCCCTGATGCTGTCGTACATGAAGATTTTGCCCGCGTATTCTTCGTCCCAGAGTATGTCCCAGCTGGTTACGGGTTCGCTGACCATCGTTTTGTTATACATGATGCCGACCGTTCCCCACATGTACGGCACTGAATATTTATTGCCCGGGTCGAACGGAAGGTTGAGGAATCTCTCGTCGATGTTTTTCAGGTTGGGGATATTTTCCTTGTTCAGCTCATGAAGAAGGTCCTCTGCGATCAGCTTCTCAACAATGTAATCGGACGGGAAGCAGATATCGTAAATGGTATCCTTAGCCTGCAGCTTTATAAGCATTTCCTCGTTGCTGGCCATTGTGGTGTAGTTGACATCTATTCCGGTTTCCCGCTCGAACCTCTCGAGCAGTTCTTCGTCGATGTAATCTCCCCAGTTGAGTATGTAGAGGGTATTGTTTTTGCCCGAGCAGCCGATAAGCATAACGGCGGCGATGATTACGGCAATAAGCAGCGCGATTTTTTTCATGTTGATCACCTCGTTTTAATCTGTATATCGAACGCGCATTCATTATGCGCTCTTTCTCGCTACCTTTCTGTTCTGTATTTCAGCCGCGCGCTCCTCCCTTATGCTTTTTAAGTTTACTATAAGAAGCAGGGCGGCTACGGTTATGAACAAAAGCGCCGACAGCGCGTTGATTTTGGTGTTGATGCCCATGCGTGCCTGGGCGTAGATATAAATGGAAAGGTTCTGGACCCCGTCGGCCGCGAACCAGCTGATTACGAAATCGTCGATGCTGAGAGTGAACGCCAGTATGAAGCCGGATACTATACCGGGCAATATGTCCGGAATGACGACCCTTTTAAGCGCCTCCCAAGGCGTGCATCCGAGGTCCAGCGCGGCTTCATAAAGCATGTCTGAGCTTTGGCGAAGCTTGGGCATGACTGAAAAAATGACATACGGAAGGTTGAACGTGATGTGCGCAAGCAGCATCCTGAAATACCCGTCCCTGAACCCCATGAAAGAAAACAGAAGCATAAAGCTGATTCCCGTTACAAGGTCGGGGTTGACCATAGGCAGCTGCGTTATGTTTTCAATTACGGCGCGCGGTCTTTTTTTCAGCGAATACAGGCCGATGGAGGCGAACGTGCCGACTATCGTGGAAATGACGGCCGATAAAACGGCGATGGAA
Source organism: Firmicutes bacterium ADurb.Bin182 (assembly GCA_002070205.1). GTDB lineage: Bacteria > Bacillota > Clostridia > Christensenellales > CAG-138 > MWCU01. The sequence goes on from MWCU01000054.1 coordinate 84,757, forward strand.
ACGGTCACCCAGAGCGCGTCCATTATCGCCGCATCCCTGAAAAGCTGCTGATACGAGCCCAGCGAAAAACCCTTCCAGCTGCTCATCGTGCGCGACTCCGTAAATGAAAAGAATATGAGCACTATGATGGGCGCGTACATGAAAACCAGCATGGCGAAAAGGTAAGTGCCTTTAAAAAATTTTCTTACCCGCCCGAGCCTGGATGCAGCGAGCCTGACCGCTTTTACCATAATGTGCCTCCTTCGCTGCCGGCTGTTTTTTCAGCCTTCTGCATAATAACGATGGAGATGAGCACAAGCACCAGCAGTATCAGCGAAAGCACCGAGCCCAGGCCGAGATCGCCGTCCGATACGATTTTTTGTTCGATAAGGTCGCCGTACAGCCTGTATTTGCCTCCGCCCAAAAGCCGGGAAATTGCAAACGTTGTGATGGCCGGTATAAAAACCATAGTGATGCCGGAGATCACTCCCGGCATTGAAAGCGGGAAAACCACCTTGAAAAATGTCGTGATCCCGTCCGCTCCGAGGTCGTTCGCGGCTTCGATGTGGGATTTATCGAGCTTTATAAGCACCGTGTAAATGGGCAGTATCATAAACGGCAGAAAGTTATATACCGTTCCGAGCAGCACGGCGCCTTCCGTATGCAAAAGAAGCACGTCTGAAAATCCGAAAAACGAAAGTATACGGCTTATTATCCCGCTGGAGCCCAGCAGCACCTGCCACGCGTATGTGCGCAAAAGAAAGTTCATCCACATAGGCAGTATGAAAAAAACCGAAAGCAAAGCCGCGGTGCTTTTTTTCATGGTGGAGAGCATGTACGCCGTCGGATATCCCAGCAGAAGGCATAACAGCGTCCCTTCGAACGCAAGCATGATGGAGCGAAGTAAAACCTTGAAATAAACGGCATCTTCAAACGCGGCCTTGATATACTCCATCGTCCATCGTCCGTTCTCAAAAAACGCGTGGTAAACGATGAAGAGCATAGGTGCGAGTATGAAAAGCGCCATCCACAATATATAAGGATATGAGAACAACGTTCTTTTCATTGCGGCTTCACTCCGATTCCCCGGATACGTCTTCCGGCGGTTTTTTCATGATATGGATTGCGTCGGGCAGTATTTGTATGCCGACTTTTCCGCCGGGCATCACAGGGTCGGTGGAGTGGATCGTCCAAACGAATCCGCCGCTTTCGACCCTTATTTCATAATGCACGCCCATGAACAGTATGCTTTTCACTTCGCCTTCAAAGTGAGCGTTATAAGGGTCCACTATGTCCACGTCCTCGGGGCGCACAACGACCTCCACAGGCTCGTTTTTACCGAATCCCTTATCCACGCATTCATATTCGCGCCCGTTGAACTCGACTTTGAAATCGTCCTTCATAATTCCGGGAAGGATGTTGCTTTCTCCGATAAAGTCCGCCACGAATGCGTTTTTAGGCTCGTTGTATATATCCTGAGGCGTGCCTATCTGCTGGATGACGCCGCCTCGCATGACGGCTATGGTATCGCTCATGGTTAGCGCTTCCTCCTGGTCGTGCGTAACGTATACGAACGTTATGCCGAGGCTTTGCTGCATTCTCTTGAGTTCGACCTGCATTTCTTTCCTGAGCTGCAAATCAAGAGCTCCGAGGGGTTCGTCAAGCAGCAGCACCTCCGGTTCGTTGACGAGCGCGCGCGCGATGGCTACGCGCTGCTGCTGGCCGCCCGAGAGCTGGTCTACCCAGCGCTTGTCGTACCCTTTGAGGTTCACCATTTCCAGCATCGAGTTCACACGGCGCTCGATCTCGCTTTTCGGGACTTGTTTGATTTTAAGGCCGAACGCGATATTATCGAAAACATTAAGGTGAGGAAACAGCGCGTATTTTTGAAAAACGGTATTGACCCTTCTTTTGTAAGGAGGGACTCCGGAAAGGTCCTCGCCGTCCATCAGCACCTTGCCGGAAGTAGGCAGAACGAAGCCCGCTATAATGCGCAGCATGGTGGTCTTGCCGCAGCCGGAAGGCCCGAGAAGCGTTAAAAATTCGCCGTCCCGTATATACAGGTCGACGTTCTGGAGAGCCGCGTCTCCTTCGTAATCTTTCGATACGTTAATAAGCTCAATCAGGTGTTTGCTCATTGAAGGTACTCCCTGTCCCGGACTCCAGCCGGGTTTCAATGTTATATTGCGCCGGTCAGAAAGAAGGAGGTGAGGATACCCACAATACCTTCGCTTCGGCTCTTCCGGTGTTGGCTAAATAATGGGTCTCAGACGGCTTAAAGTAAAAGGAGTCCCCCTTTTTCACTTTGAATTTCCGGTCGCCCAAATACAGCGTCACGGAGCCCGAAAGCATATAGCCGAATTCCTCGCCTTCGTGAGGAAGGTCCTGCGCGGTTTCTCCGCCGGGCGCCAGAGTCACGAGTATCGGTTCCAGTGCGTTTTTCTGAGCGCTTGTAACAAGCCATCGTATTGAGCGGCCGCTTTCCGGCTCCTCCTTTATAAACATGTCCTCAGAGCCGAAAACCACTTTCTCATCCTGCTGTTCGCTGAAAAAATCGCTGATATTAGTACCCAGCGCTTCGAGCATATCCAGAAGGGTGGCGATTGACGGGGAGGTGAGATTTCTTTCCAGCTGGGATATGAAGCCCTTGGAAAGCTCAGTGCGCGCCGCCAATTCCTCCTGAGTGAGTCCGTGCTTAAGCCTCAGCCGCTTTATTTTTTCGCCGATATCCAAAAACCCAGCTCCTAACTGTGTTAATAAACTAAAAGTTTAATTAACCTAAACTGTCAGGAACCATTAAAGCATTTTTGAAGAAAAATGTCAATCATTTTTGTTTAATATATATTAACACTGTGTTTACAACGGTATGCCTCCGGAGCAGAGCCGAGAATAACGGAGCGGACGGGGAAAATCAAAGGTTTTTTTTAAACGGGCGCGCGCTGTATAATTCCAAAAAAATGCACTAAAAATCCGATTTGATTATTCTGCTTTTTACACCGATATGTTATAATCATTCGGAACGCGAGCGGAACGAATCAAGCGTTATCATGGGAGGTATCTATGTTAAAAATCCGCGGCTTTTCCAAAACATACAAAGGCGGAAAGCGGGCTGTGGACTCGCTTACGCTGCATGTGGAAAAAGGGGACCTTTACGGCTTCATCGGCCACAACGGGGCCGGGAAAACGACGACTCTCCGGGCGGTTGCAGGCATACTCGAATTTGAAGAGGGCGAGATTCTGATTGACGGGCTGTCCGTCAAAACCGATCCGGTCGCCTGCAAGCGCATTACATCCTATATTCCGGATAATCCGGATATTTACGAGCATTTGACCGGAATACAGTATATCAACTTCATTTCGGATGTATACGGCGTGGAAAAAGTCCTGAGGGAGGAACTTTTAAGGAAGTATGCCGGAGCGTTTGAGTTGACTCCTTCGCTCGGCGACCTTATTGGCAGCTACTCGCACGGAATGAAGCAAAAGCTGTGCATCATCGCGGAGCTTATGCATTCTCCCAAACTGATGGTCCTCGACGAGCCGTTCGTCGGGCTCGACCCCAAAGCGGCGCATACGCTGAAGGGCATAATGCATGACATGTGCGAACAGGGCGGCGCGATATTCTTCTCAACGCATGTTCTGGACGTCGCCGAAAAGCTTTGCAACAAGATAGCGATTATCAAAAAGGGAAAGCTGATAACGCACGGTCCGATCGAACAAGTTAAGGGCGACAGTTCTCTTGAGGACGTGTTCATGGAGTTGATCGACAAATGAAAGAACTGAAGCTGCTTTTGCGCGTAAACGCGCTGAACGTGTTTAATTTTAACCGCTTAAGGTATACGGCGGATAGAAAAGAAAGGGCAAAAGCCTTGTGGGCTTTTATCGGCTTCACTTTCGTGGGTCTGTTGATGGCGGGGCAAATGGGCACATACAGCTATATGCTCGCATTCGCGCTCACAAGCATGGACGCTCTTTCCATAATGCCGGGATATATCATGATGTCCGCAAGTCTTGTTATACTCGTTACCACGGTCTATAAATCGGTGGGCACGCTTTTCAGCTTCCGCGATTATGACGCCGTGATGGCGCTTCCTTTCAAGACGAGCACGGTTGTAATGAGCCGCATACTCATGCTTTACGGCTCAAACCTTTTCTTTTCCGCGTTTATTATGATACCGGCGGGCATAGTGTACGCTTATTTCGCGCAGCCCCCCTTCGCGTTTTATCCGGTATTTCTGGTATGTTATCTCGCGATGCCGGTGCTGCCAAGCGTGCTTGCCTGTCTTTTGGGCCTTTTCATCGCGGCGGTCAGCGCGAGGTTCAAATATAAAAACATAGCCTCCGTATTGGCGGGACTCGCTTTGGTCGCCGCGGCCGTAGTCCTTTCGGTCAGCTTGCCGGAGGCCGCCGCAGAGGACCCTTCAAAGGTGCTGTCCGTCGTGGCGAGCATTTCGGATATCATGAGCCGCACATATCCGCCCTCCGTATGGTTCACGAAGGCGCTGCAGCTCGATATTTCGTATTTGCTGCTGTATCTTTCCGTCTCCGCGGCCGTGTTCGTGCTGCTCTCACTCGGCATCGGCGCTACTTTCAAGCGGATAAATACCGCGCTGTCGGGCATCCGCACGTCTGCCGGATACCGCATAGGCGAGCTAAAAACCGAAAGTCCGCTCAGGGCGCTCTATAAAAAGGAAATAACAAGGTACTTTGCGTCCGCGTTATATGTGACAAATACGGCGGTCGGAGTCCTCTTGCTTTTGCTTGCGGCGGGCGCGCTCTTTATTATGGGACCTGAAAAAGTCATGGTTTTTTTGCCCGTTCCCGGGTTTTGGGACAACATGCCCCAATATGCCCCGTTTATAATATCCGTATTCGTTTCTCTTTCCGTAACTACTTCGGCGTCCATATCCATAGAGGGAAAGCATATTTGGGTCCTTAAAGCCCTTCCGGTTCGGGCTGCGGATATATTCAGGGCAAAGGCGCTTGTAAACCTCACCCTTGCCGTACCCGGAATACTTATTGGTTCCACGCTGACGGCGCTCGCATTAAAGACTTCGTTGCTTCAGACGGTGCTTCTGTACCTGACTCCGCTGGCATATTCTCTGCTTACAACATATCTTGGCATCACAGTCAATCTTGCTTTTCCGAAGTTTGACTGGACGAGCGAAACGCAGATAATAAAGCAGGGGACAGCCATGATGATTTCGGTATTCGGCAATATGGCGCTTGCGGCGGTTCCTATACTCGTTATTTTAAATATAAGCCTTGATCCCTCCGTTTTGACCGTTGTGTGGACGGCTGTTCTGTTCATCGCGTATCGGCTGGTTTTGGCGGGTCTTCGCACAAAAGGGGAGAGAAGGCTGCTCGCGCTTAACGCCTGATTGGAGAATGCATGCAGATTACTGCGACTCAGATATTTATCGTTTGCCCGCTTGTATTTTTGGCGGGCTTTGTAGACAGCGCGGCGGGGGGCGGCGGCATAATCTCCCTTCCCGCGTACATTTTTGCAGGGGTTCCCATCCATGTGGCATACGGAACCAACAAGTTCGCGATGAGCCTCGGGACCTCCGTCAGCGCTTACAAGTATTATAGAAGCGGCAATGTTTTGATTGTACCCGCGCTTTTTTCCGCGGCGGGAGCGTTTGCCGGTTCGTGGCTGGGAGCGCGGCTCGTGATGGTTTTGAGCGAGAAGGTTTTAAGCTACAGCCTCATGGTGCTGCTCCCGGGCGTTGTGCTTTTCCTCCTTTTGAACAGAGGGTTCGGAAAGGAAAGCGCGTCAAGGGATTATTCAAAATCCGTATTGTACGCTTTATCGGTTTTGATAGGTCTCGCCGTAGGCGCGTACGACGGGTTTTTCGGGCCGGGGACCGGCACGTTTTTAACGCTTTTGTTCACCGCGGTCCTCGGATTTTCTTTGCTCAACGCAGGCGGAAACGCAAGGGTATGCAACCTTGCCTCAAACATCGGCGCTCTTGTCGTATATGTAACCGGCGGAAAGATACTGTATGCTTTGGCTTTGCCCGCCGCGCTCTGTGCCATAGCGGGGAACTACTTTGGTTCGCGTCTTGCCATCAAAAACGGCGCGAAGTTTATCCGACCGCTTATAATTGCGGTGATCGTGCTGCTTTTCGCAAAAATCGTAATCGATTTTGCAAACACAGTCTGATCCGGCCGCCTTCTTTATATTGACAGCAAAATGGTAAAATGCTATTCTGAATCCGACCCCGTTGGAAAAATTTAACGCATAGCTTGTTTTTGTTGTTTGCTTTTGTAACCCGTGAAATCGAGTCAATGAATACTGCTTCGCTTTGCCGAAAACGCAAAGCTGCCGCTTTAAACGCCCGATTCTCCGGTGAATATCCGAAAATTCGGTAAACCGGTTTTCCGTCAACCGACAGACTATCAAGGAGTGTAAAATGAAAAGAGCAACTATCGCGCTGATTTGTCTTATCATGCTTGTTGTCGCGGGCGGATGCATCACCATAAATTTACCGCCCGAAGCCGATTTAACGCCGGAGGTTGTCGAAACAACGCCTGTGCCGGCGCTTGAGCATCAAATTCTCCCTCTGCAAACGCCCGGGCTTTCATTTGCGCCTTCGCCTGTCGTGACCGCCGCGCCTGCGCCTGAAACCGATCTGTATTCGAGTTATGCGCATATGGTATCGCTGGATGTCGCGAGGGGCGTCGCGGATTTTGATTATTTCGAGATCCTCAAAGGCGAGGACGCGGTCAAGTGGCTTGTGGAGCACGAGGGCTATTCGCAGGCGGACGCGGAGGCGGAGGTCGAAAATTTCGCCGATTCGGAATTCATCGAAAAGAATACAAATCCGAAAATCAGGCAGATAAACCTGACGGAAATCCCGCTAAAACTGATGTTTCGGCCGGACGGGACGCAGGTAGAAGGCGCGGAGCCCGTTGACGCGGATTACGCGGACATGTTTAAGCTCTATCAGCTTGACAAGTCACTTATAGTCGATCACTTCTTCTACTATATCAAAGTTAAAAACGGAGAGGTCGTATTGGTGGAACAGGTCTATTGGCCGTAAAAATCGCGAAGGGAAAAGGGGAGACCATATGAAAAAGCTCTGTTTTTTAACGGCAGTCGTGCTCGTTATCGCGCTGTTGTTTGCCGGCTGCTCAAATCAGGCTGACGGAGGAAAGACGAAGGACCCGGCCGAAACTCCCGCCGGCGAAGGTACGAGCGCTCCTTCGGCGGAGATTGAGGAAGCAAAACCGGTAATCGAGCCCGAACAGCTTATTACCAAAGAAGACGCGGAGTTTATATTGGGTGAGGCGGTACTGGAAGGAAAGAAGACCGATCAGCCCGTCGTCGGCCAGAAGATCTGTTTTTATGATTCGGCGAGCGAGGATTCCGATTCGTATCTGCAGATTTCGATTAATCAGGACGCTTTTATCGATAACGATTTTCAATCGACCGCAGCCATATATGAAGCGACTAAGGCTGCAATAGATGAAACGGATGAGGAGAGGGAAGCGGAAGGCATCGGCTCCGAATACTTTTTTGGAACTCCGGGGCTTCATATCTACACGGAAGGATATTACCTTTGTATCGCCGCGGGCAATCCGGATGACGAAGCGGTGCTCGAGATTTTAAAAACAGCCGGCCATATCGCTGTATCCCGTTTGCAGGAGATCACGGGAAAAACCTCTTGATGGCAGCGGGCGGCTATGCGGCCGCAGAGCAATAGTGGAGCAATGGTTGAGAGGAACGTTTCACGTTCCGCAGAGCAATCGTAGAGAATAAGCAAACACTTATGCGGAGCGATTGTTAAACAATCGCACTACGATGCTCTACGCACGAAGTGCCCTCTACGGCGGCGGAAGCCGCCCCTCTACACACGCAGTGCCCTCTGCGCGCGCAGCGCTTTTAACGCGACCGCAGTCAGCTCTTAACGCTTCCTCCCCACATATAAATAATGTTCCGCGAAGCTCAGCAAGTCTTCGCGCTCGCAGACTTGCTCTGCAAGGTTGAGCCATTTTTCAACAACCTCCGGCGGCTGCGAAAGTATATTAGGCTCGCAGGGCGCAAGCATTCCCTCGCTGCTCAGAAAATGCAGCTTTTCAATCGGAAACTGTGACATAAACTGCAAAACGTCCGCGTGCCTTATTAAATGCACTCGGGTAAATCCCATTCCGGAAAATGGCTTATCCTCGACAAAAAGCCTCATAAACTCTTCTTCCTGCGGGTTGGACGCCAAGAGGGAAGGCTCGTATTTCATCATGTATATGATCCCTGCATAGGACGAGATGAACGAGCAAAACAACGTCCCGCCCGGTTTGAGCAGTTGCAGACATCCGTTTACCGCACCGATCCTGTCTTTTTCCTCGGTCAAATGGTAGAGTGGCCCCATAAGCAATATATGGTCGAAAACCTTGTTTTCCGTCATGGACGGTTTTCGCGCGTCAGTGCGGACCGCTTTGAGCGGAAGCGATTTTTCTCTCGCTTTTTCCAGCGCGAAGTCCACGTTTGCTTGCGAGAGGTCAGCTAAAGTAACATCACATCCGTACTCCGCCAAAAATAACGAATACCGCCCCGGTCCGCCGCCCATATCAAGAACACGGTCGCCCGGCTTTATATAGCGGAGAATGAATCTTTTATTCAGTTCAAATTCTACTTTATGATATTCTAAACGCTCCCATTCGGTCTCTACCGCATCATCATAGAATTTTCGCACAATTTCGACCGTATCCATAGCATGATCCTCCCTGAATTCAATGAAATACAAAAAGCGGATAGAAGCTTTTTTTGCTTCTATCCGCTGATTATCGAAAACGTTTTGTTATACTTTTCGGTAAGTAGGGATAAAAGCCTCGGTACCCATCGGGTTACCGGACTTAAGGTTATCATTATTCAGTTTAACGCTATGCTCGAAACAAGTCATAATGCTTACCTATACCTTGTGATTGTGATTTTGCTATTATATCTTCAATACGTCTATTTGTCAAAAAATACAATAGCGCAGCAAGCAGCACAGAACAAGGCTGATGTGATCAATAGAATCATAAAATGCAGCGGCATATCGTACCCCGCCGAGTTGTCGACGAGGCGGGCGCACCCATAAATTCATAAAATGTGACGACATGTGCGTCACATTTTATACCTCGCACGGTCATTGCCCGGAAAACGCCGCAGCGTTTTTAAATGACCGTGTAAAAACCTTGAAAAATCGCTCTCATGACTGCAGTCATGAGAGCGACAGCGAAGCGCCTATGCTTTCCCGTTGCAGCCGAGCACGTTCACTATCTTATGCTCCACCATTTCCTTGATCGCCTGGCGGGCGGGCTTAAGATACTGGCGGGGGTCAAAGTGCGAGGGGTTTTCCGCGAAATACTTGCGGATAGTGCCCGTCATCGCGAGCCTTAAATCGGAATCGATGTTGATTTTGCAAACGGCCATGCTTGCCGCTTTGCGAAGCATATCTTCCGGGATGCCTATTGCGTCCGGCATATTCCCGCCGTTTTCGTTTATCATGGTAACAAATTTCTGAACAACGCTGGATGCGCCGTGAAGGACTATGGGGAAGCCGGGGATCAATTTTTGTATCTTTTCCAAAATATCGAACCTGAGCTGCGGCTTTGTGCCGGGCTTGAATTTATATGCGCCGTGGCTGGTGCCGATAGCGATGGCGAGCGAGTCGACTCCGGTGCGTGAAACGAACTCCTCGACTTCCTCCGGGCGAGTATAGGACGCGTCCTCGGCGGATACGTTCACCTTGTCCTCGATGCCCGCAAGCCTTCCGAGCTCGCCCTCAACGACAACTCCGTGATCGTGCGCGTATTCGACTACCTGCCGCGTCAGCTTGATATTGTCTTCAAAGGAATGATGGGATCCGTCTATCATGACGGATGTAAAGCCGCCGTCGATGCAGGATTTGCACAGCTCAAAAGTATCACCGTGGTCAAGGTGCACGCAGATGGGCAGGTTAGTCTCGATGACCGCGGCCTCTATGAGCTTCATCAGGTACGTATGGTTTGCGTATTTGCGCGCTCCGGACGATACCTGCAGTATCAGCGGAGCGTTTTGCTCCTTCGCGGCTTCCGTAATGCCTTGGATTATCTCCATGTTGTTTACGTTGAACGCGCCTATCGCATAGCCGCCCTCATACGCTTTTTTGAACATTTCCGTGCTGGTTACAATCGCCATATGATGCCTCCCGAAATTGAATTTAAAACTTTCCCGTCTATTATATCCCATAAGCGCTGGAATTCAAGTATTTCGCCGGTTTTCATATAGCTTGAAGGTTATATATAACTTTGACTTTGATTGTTAAATTGTTCCTGCGGGGGTATAATTAGGGCAAGCGGCATAAGCCGCTTGCGTCCGGCAAGCCGGACTGTGGTTAGTGGTTAGTGTTTAGTGGTCAGTTCATGAAAAATCTGCTGACGCAGATTTGATTGAAAAGTGTTCTTTGCGTAAACAAATGTTTACCCTCTACGTGCGAAGCACTCTCTGCGGCAGCCATAGCTGCCCCACGACCGGGAGGTACCATGAAAAACAAATTTTTATCACTCATAGTTCCCGTTTATTACGAGCAGGAGGTGCTTGAAATGTCCTTCGCGCGCATGGACGCCGCGATGAAGGACATCGGGTACCCGTATGAAATCATCTATGTGAACGACGGCAGCCGCGACGGCACCATGGACAAGCTCAGGCAGATAGCGAGGGACAATCCTCATGTCAAGGTGCTTTCATTCTCGAGGAACTTTGGCCATCAGCTCGCCGTGACCGCCGGAATGGATATCGCGAAAGGGGACGCCCTCATAATAATCGACGTGGACCTTCAGGACCCGCCCGAGGTAATTGCCGAAATGGTGAAGAAGTGGGAGGACGGGGGAGAAATAGTCTACGGAAAGCGCGTCAAGCGGGAAGGCGAGACGATTTTCAAGAAATTCACTGCGTTTTGCTACTACCGCCTGCTATCCGCAATGAGCGCGTATCCCATACCTCTCGATACGGGAGATTTCAGACTTATCGGCCGCAAGGTAGCGGACGTGTTCCTGTCCATGCGCGAGAGGAGCCGTTTTTTGCGCGGCATGAGCGCGTGGATGGGCTTTGAAACGGTGCCCGTGGAATATGTGCGAAACGAGCGCGCCGCCGGTAAAACGAAATATACTCTCAAAAAAATGCTCAAGCTCGCGTTCGACGGCATCACCGGCTTTTCGTCAAGGCCCCTGACGCTCGCGGGATGGCTCGGGATGTTTGTTATCGCGCTCTCAATGTTCGGCCTTTTGGCGCTTATAATCCTGGCGCTGACAGTTGGCGTGCGGCCGTGGCTTTGGGCTTTGGACGCTCTCTTGCTGCTGCACGGCATAACTTTGGTGTTCCTCGGCATCCAGGGCGCGTATATGGGCAGGATGTACGACGAACTTAAGGGCCGTCCGCTGTATATAGTTAAGGAAAAAATCAATATATAATAAACGAGATAAAGGAGAACACCGAATATGACCGACCCAAGAGTTTTAAAGCTTGCAGACAATCTTGTGAATTTTTCCTGCACCGTGAAGCCCGGTGAAAACGTGCTTATAGAGTCCATCGGCGAAAACGATGAGCTCGTCAAAGCGCTCATCAAAGCCGTGTACAAGGCGGGCGGAAATCCGTTCGTGTGGCTCGGAAGGCGCAGCATCGACCGCGAGCTGCAAATGCACTGCAACGAAGCTCAGCTGAAGCTCAGGGCGGAGATAGACGGCGCCATGATGAGCAAAATGCAGGCGTATATCGGCGTTCGGGGAGGAAGGAACAATTCGGAGCTTTCGGACGTGCCTTCGCAAAATACCAATATGGTCACGTCGCTTTACTGGAAGCCCGTGCACAACAATATACGCGTTCCTAAAACCAAGTGGGTCGTTTTGAGGTACCCCACCCCCTCGATGGCTCAGATGGCAAACATGAGCACGGAAGCTTTCGAGGATTATTATTTCAACGTATGCACGCTGGACTATTCCAAAATGGACAAGGCGATGGATCCTTTAAAAGCCTTTATGGAGCGCACGGATAAAGTCCGCCTGACGGGGCGCGAAACGGACCTCACCTTCTCCATCAAGGGGCTTCCCGCCATCAAATGCGCAGGCATTTTAAACATTCCGGACGGCGAGATATTCACGGCTCCCGTCATGGGCAGCATCAACGGAACGATTTCCTATAACACGCCCTCCGTACATGACGGATTTACATTCACGGACATCAAATTAACGTTCAAAAACGGAAGGATAGTCGAAGCCACCGCAAACGATACAGAACGTATAAACAAGATTTTGGATGTTGACGAAGGCGCGAGGGGCGTCGGCGAATTCGCAATCGGCGTCAACCCGTATATCACCTGGCCTATGAAGGATACGCTCTTTGACGAAAAGATTGCCGGAAGCTTCCACTTCACGCCCGGCTCCTGCTACGACGATTGCAACAACGGCAACAAATCCTCGCTGCATTGGGACCTCGTGTTCATCCAGACTCCCGAATACGGCGGAGGCGAGATGTATTTCGACGACGTACTGGTAAGAAAAGACGGCCTGTTCGTGCTGCCTGAGCTCGAGGGACTGAATCCGGAAAACTTAAAATAATTTGCGAAAATACTGAAGTATATCCGCGAGGTTTTATAGAGGGAGGGTGTTCGGATTGAGGTCCGTCGCACCCTCCCTTCAGTAGAGAGCATTAAGCGAGGCACCGTATGCAAATTGAAACGGAAAGATTATGCTTAAGAAAACACAGGATCGAAGATTATGACAGATTCTATGGCATGATCACGGATCCGGTCGCCAAACGCTTTACGGGCGGTGTTACTCCGTTAACTTACGAGCAGCGTTTCAAGTCTTTTCGCGAGTATTGCGGCATGCCTTTTTCAAAGAAAGGAATCGAATTTGCGGTAATCGAGAAATCGTCCATGATGTATATCGGTTATTGCGGATTCAGGAACTCAAAAGATGTTGAAGGCAACGAGTTTCTTTACGGTTACTGCCGGGATAGCTGGTGGAAAGGTTATGGGTTCGAAGCCGCTCATTCTGCCGTAACATTTTTCTTTGGTACAATAGGCATCGACAGCCTGGTTGCTCTTAGCGACAGCGAAAATATCGCGAGTATCAAAATTCTGGCTCGGCTTGGCTTTAAATTTACCGAACAGATAGTTATCGATGGCTTGGGAGCAGTTGATAAATATGTGCTGTATAAGCAGGAATATAAGCTGACTCTTTGATAAAATAACAGCAAGACAATCCTCGCCGGTATATATCGGTAGAGGATGGTTGGAGCTTTGGACATTTATAAAATCGTGGTATACTCATTATAAACGAACGTGCGCGCAAAGAGGCATGTTGTTCAGCCACCGGAGGATGATAAAATGTGGGACCTTTTGGGAAGCATTATTCCTGTTTATATTAAGAAATTCTTCTCCATGGCGAACATACTTGATACGTTGCCGTATTTTATATTGCCGTCGATAGTACTTTTCTGCGTCATTTGCATTATTGGTTCGAGATGCTTTAAACTTCAATTCTGCTATATCGTATTATCTGTTAAAAAACGAGAATAGATCCCCCTCAAATTATTAACGGAAAAATTAATTGAGGAGGAGTATTCATGTTTAATAAAGACTATATTCTGAGAGAGATCGAGAATCTGTCCAGATTCTTAGGGACGGTAATATTTCAGAAAAGGACAAGTGCCGTTGAAATAGTAGATGAGCAGGGTAATATTTCTGAAAGCGGCCTGCTTTATCATCGTTTAAAAACGTTGATCCGGCAAAACAAGATCAATGAGGCGGAGAACTTACTCTTTACGGAATTTGAACAGGACCCGAACGAGCATAACTTGGAGGCAGCCATTCAATTCTACAGCGAACTGCAAGAACTTAGTGATGATGCATTGAAAAATGTAAATTTCTCAAGGGAAGAAATTATTGAAGGAATCGAGTCTATTAGAAAGATATTTCTCGAGCATCAATCGTTATTTGCGGAGGATTCATAATACGTTATGGATTTGTTCGTTGATCGTTTCTGCGCAGCGGTTCGTTCTGCATTGATAGCGGGATAATTGTGGGCTCCGTCTTTTGGGAAAAAGGCAGGAGCCTTTTCTTCGGACCCGCTGCTGTGGGTTTTCTTTAGAGGAATGCAGCAAAGATTTCTGCTGAATCTGTACGCCCTGAGTGCAATATTTGTTTACCTGCAATAACTAGAATATGTATACGACTCGCTACTTGTATTATGTCGTATAATGGTATAATATGTAAATACTGCCAAGTCTGTTAAACACACAAGGAGAGAGCTGTGTATTTATAAGTTATTTTACCGGTAAAAAAAGTTACTAATACATTCTGCTTAAGGAGAGAACCAAAATGAAAATTGCATTTCTACATTTAAGTGATATTCATATCACTACAAAGGATGATATCAGCCTAGAGAGAATTGACAAAATTACCGCTTCGCTTAATGTTCTGGGAATGTTTAATTTTTGCATACTAATCATATCTGGTGATATAACCCAATCGGGAATAAAGGATCAGTCCGTTCTTTCGAGTAGATTTATTGGTTCTGTTTGTACATCCATAAGAAAGAAGTTTCCTCATGTACCGCATATTCAAGTTATTATGGTACCAGGCAATCATGACATCATATTACCAGTTTGCCCTGACCAAGAAGTTGTAAGGATACAAAATCTATTTAAAAGTGGTGAAGTCGAACAGGAAATTCAAGCAGAAACATGTAAACAGAACCAAATGTGGCCTCTGCTTTTTAAGAATGATTGTTTCAAAACTAATCAATTATTTTGTAGAAAATTACTAACTTTCGATGAATTTAGAATTGAATTTCAATTGTTAAATACTGCACCTTTTTCTATTAGAGATGGAAACGACAAAGGATTACACTATCTACCAAATTGGGTTATAAATAAAATCTTAGAACCTTCACAGGCAGATTTAATAATATCTGTTTTGCATCATGCTCCAGAATGGTTCCATGCTTCAATAAAGAACAAGCTAGAAACTGCATTATTAGATACAAGCGCATTAATATTTATGGGGCATGAACATGAACTAGATTCTAGGTGTACAACACATGAAAGCGCTTCTTCAACTTATATTATGAAAGGTGGGGTTTTAGGTTTACCATCAAATCAGAATCAAAGCGAATATTTTGCTGCAGTCTTTGATACTGATACCTACGAATTTAGAACAAAAAAATATGAATGGAATAATGATAAAAAATTCTATTCTCATACCGCATTATCTACAAAGGTTATATCATACAACAATTTTAAAGATACTCGATCAAATATTTGTTCTAGTTATCTTAAAGATTTTAGAAAAGATGAAAAAACTCTCATATCTGACTTTGAAAAACGATTTGTTTTTCCAAGATTAGAACGCATCGAAAACTTCGAAACTTCGGCCACTGGAAATGAAAAAACAGATATACTAACTATTAATTCATTACTTTCAGAAGTTAGAAATGATAAAAGAATTATAGTTATAGGTGAAGATGATTCCGGCAAAACTACTTTACTGAAAACTATATTTTTGAAGTTATTGAAAGAAAACCAACCTCTTTTTGTTAATGCCTGTGAGTTTGGAGGGAAAAAGAAATCAACAATAATAAAACATGTATTTCAAAATATCTATGGGGACGATTTGTCAGATTTTAAAATTTTCGAACAAATTCCTAAAGCAAATAAGATTTTAATCATTGATGATGTAGATGTTGTTAAAGATTATGAAAATGTTCTTTTTTCTGAATTTGAAGAAGATTTTGGTACAATAATAGTTAGCATCAAGGATAAAATCCAACTTGATATATTTGAAAGAGCTAGAAATATCGGTGATACCAAGTATAGAAGGTATAAAATTCCACCTTTTTTTACTGACAAGCGAAAAGAACTTATTTCAAAAATACTGGAAGATACTAAGGTTGACCATCTTGATAGTAATGATATTTCTGTTGATAGTCTTGATTTATTTTTAAGGCATCAAAGTAAATACATTACGATAACTCCTTTGTTTATAATAAACTTTGTCGATTATTATTGTAAAAACATAAAAGAAGTACAATTGAATAGTGGTAATATTTTTGGAAAAGTGTTTGAAGCTAGTATGTCGAATTCACTTTATAAATTTTTATCTAAAGATGTGACTGTTGAAAAAGCTTATACTCTGATAGGTATGATAGCCTATAAAATTCACTTTTCGCAAATTTATCCAATATCACATGAAACATTATGTGATGTAATTTATCATTATAATGAAGAATATGATGATGATTTGAATTGCCAAGATTTTATAAATGCTATTATCAATGCAAAAATACTGGTTCCGCTTAAAGATCAACAGAACAAACATAGATTTAATACAAGAAGTCAATTAGCTTATTTTACTGCACGTGAGCTAAACCGAAGATATCATGATGAAGATTATGACGATTCAGATTTAAAAAACATTTTAACAAATGCTTGTTTTGGTATTAATGGTGACATTCTGCTTTTTATAACTTACTTAACCGACAACATTCGAATATTAAGATATATTGTTGATTCAGCTAATAAACTTACATCAGAGTGGGACGAGTTTACCTTGGATAGATGTAATATAGACTATTTAGCGCATATAGGAACTGAAGTAATCAAAGTGAAACAACCAGAGACTGGTGATCAAGAAAAGGATCAGTTAATTGCTGTAGAGCAAGAGCGTAAGCAAGCTAACGAAAATGAAATTGAAACGATTGATATTTACGATTACAATGAGCTTGATATTGAAAAAACTAGCAATCAAGTATTACGTGCATTTTCGTTATTATCTACAATATCGAAAAGCTTACCAAATTTTGAACACTTAATGAAAAAACCAGATAGGGATAATTTTGTTGATTCATCATATCGTTTACCAAACAGAATTTTTTACAAGTGGGCTAAGGAAGTGAGTATAAAGCTTCAAGAGATAATTGATTATTTGGAAAAGGAAGTAAGCAATGAATTTATCCGTGATGAATTAGATTCATCAAATGAAGCGCTCGCTTTACTTCAAAAGGATTCAATTGACCTACTGTTGGAAGTTTATAATTTGGTATACATGTATGCAGTTAAAAGTAATACTATTAGGTTGCTAAATAAATTTGATTATCTAAAGTCGACAACATATATGATTCAACATCTGATGATTTTAGAGAGACAAAATAACGTTAGCGCTTTTGTTGTGGAAGCCAAAAAAATAGACAAGATTACAAAAGATAATATGAGCAATATAATGATTCGGAAAATTGCTAGACATTTTTTAATACATGGAAAAATCGGTTTCCAAAATCGCCAATCATTAATGGATGCGTATTTTCCGAAATCATCACATGCCAACCTACGGTGGCTTACTGAAAGCACTTCAAAATAATAAAATGCGGATACCATGTTGGTCCTACCCCAACTGGTCATTATAGCACCCAGAAAATGACCTAACTTGGATGCCGTTTGATTCATGTCATATCGCCACGCTGATGGTATCCGCAGAATATATTATGAACAAATAAGTCTAAATTATTCTACAAAAACGAAAAAGGGGTTATGTGTGGTACCGATCATTAAGATTTTTGGGGGAAATGAAAAAGGTAATCACCTAACAATTTTTGGAGGACTACGATGAAATGTCGAATAGTATCCCGTAATGGGACAATATACAATGGATTTCATAAAAGCAATTTGGCCTGTACTGATTTTAATGCTTGCCGGAATTTTGTTCAGGATATTTTATCCTCAAATAAAAGGCGCGCTTGGTGAGGGGTTCCTTGGCAAATTGCTATCTTCCTTGCCTAAGGACAAA
>MWCU01000055.1 GCA_002070205.1 Firmicutes bacterium ADurb.Bin182
CTGGAGTTTATAGGCGACGGCATCCTGTTCGGCCATAATGTCCGCTTTGATATCAATTTCTTACGCGAAGCTTGTATCCGATGCGGCTTGAGTCCGATTATAAACGGCTTTGTGGATATGCTTCCTCTGTCGAGAAAAGCTTACAGGGAGCTTCCGAATCACAGGCTCGCGACTCTTATACGGGCTTTCGGCATAGATGCGGCCTGCCGTCACAGGGCGCTTGCCGACTGCGAATCGACGTTTAAGTGTTATGAATACATGCTGAGCGATATGTCATTATAAGCAAAAGCCCGATGCTTTGCACCGGGCTTTTGCTTACGAGCAAGCCGTAAGCCGAGTTCTGTCTTAGTACGGCCATCTATCTAGGCGCGTCGTTGCCGAAGCGCTCAAGCGATTACCGGAAGCGTGACGGGCAGCCATTAAATGCTTCCATTCCAATCTTGCACCGGGTGGGGTTTACAGGGCGGACAAGTCGCCAAGCCGCCGGTGAGCTCTTACCTCGCCTTTCCATCCTTACACAGCAACAGCTGTGCGGTTTATTTCTGTTGCACTTTCCTTGGAGTCGCCTCCACCGGGTATTACCCGGCACCCTGCCCTTCGGAGCTCGGACTTTCCTCATGCGTGTCAATACCGCATGCGGCCGTATGTCTTACTCGCAGCATCAATTATAAATGAATTGCGGTATCAGGTCAATGCCGCTGTGATTTATGCCGCCCGTATGATACAATAAAGTTACTGGGAGGTAAGGGGTATTATGGATACTATCGTTATCATTCTTGCTTCGTTGACCCTGTTTGGATTGGCAGCTTCAAGCTTTGCGCTTATCGGGCAGATGAGAAAATTTAAGGCGGAGATCTCGGATATGCAGATGAGATTCGCGCAGGAATCGTCGGCCGCCGCGCAGAATTCCGTTAAGCTTTTCGGCGATATGATCACTCAAAATCAGCAGTCTATCGGTTCCATGCAGGCGGATAAGCTCGATTCCATGTCTTCATCCGTTACCGCCCGCTTCGAGCAAATGGAAAACAGGCTTAAAACGCTTGAGACCACAAACGAACAAAAGCTTGATAACATGCGCGCAACAATCGAGCAGCGGTTATCGCGCATACAGGCGGACAATAACCAGCGTTTGGAAGAGATGAGAGCAACCGTTGACGAAAAGCTGCAAAAGACGCTGGAGAGCAGGATGACTCAGTCATTCCAGCTGGTCAATGACAGGCTTGAACAGGTATATAAAGGCCTCGGTGAAATGCAGTCCCTCGCGCAGGGGGTGGGGGATTTGAAAAAGGTACTCTCAAACGTAAAGACCAGAGGGATTCTCGGGGAGATCCAGCTTGGGGCTATATTGGAGGAGATACTGTCTCCCGAGCAGTATGATAAAAACGTTATCACAAAACCCGGAACCAAAAATTATGTCGAGTTTGCAATAAAGCTGCCTACGGAGAGCGGGGAGCGCATCTATCTCCCCGTCGATTCCAAGTTTCCCGGGGACTCATATAAAAACCTTCAGGACGCGTACGATTCCGGTTCCGCGGAAGCGGTTCAGGCAGCCGCCGCCGCTCTTTGCGCGCGCATCAAGCAGTCCGCGAAGGATATAAGGGATAAATACATCGCTCCCCCGGATACGACTGAGTTCGCAGTAATGTTCCTGCCTTTTGAGGGGTTGTATGCGGAAGCCGTCAACCGCGGCCTTGTCAGCGACCTGCAAAGGGAGTACCGGGTCAATATCGCGGGGCCGTCAACAATGGCCGCTCTTTTAAACAGCCTGCAGATGGGGTTTCGGGCGATGGCTATCCAGAAGCGTTCGGGCGAGGTATGGAAGATCCTGGGCGCCGTTAAAACTGAATTCGATAAGTTCGGCGAAATATTGTCTTTGACTCAGCAGCGTATCGATCAGGCTAACAAGGAATTGGACAAATTGATCGGAGTGCGCACCCGTTCCATCCAGCGAAGGCTTCGGGATGTGGAAAAGCTCAACGAAATGATAGCCATTCAGATGCTTGACGCGGGAGCGGCGGATGAACCCGATGAAGATGCGGGTTGAAAAGCGGAAAAATCAGCATTATAATGACAGTATTATGTATTTTCGGTACCTAAAAACAAAGGAGATCAGCTATGGATAAAAAAATCGTATTCAGCGGAATCCAGCCGTCCGGTTCACCGACTTTGGGCAACTATGTGGGGGCGCTCAGAAACTGGAATCTGCTGCAGGACGAGAAGCGCTATTGTTATTATTGCATAGTCAATCTCCACGCGATGACGGTGCGTCAAGATCCCGGCGAGCTTTACAAGCGGTCAGTCGAAACGGCGGCGCTCCTTCTGGCTTGCGGTATCGATCCCGAGCTCTCGACTCTCTTTATACAGTCGCAGGTTAAAGAACACGCCGAACTTTCGTGGGTGCTTTCCTGTTTCACTTATATGGGCGAACTCAACAGAATGACGCAGTTCAAGGATAAAAGCGCGAAGCACAGCGACAACATAAACGCCGGTCTTTATACGTATCCCGTTTTAATGGCTTCGGATATTTTATTGTACGGAACGAATCTTGTTCCCGTAGGCTCCGACCAGAAGCAGCATGTCGAGCTTGCAAGGGACATTGCGATCAGATTCAACAAGTTATACGGGGAGACTTTTGCGGTGCCGGAACCGTATATTCCGAAGGTCGGCGGGAGGGTCATGAGCCTTCAGGAACCGGATAAGAAAATGTCCAAATCGGACAATAATCCGAACTCTTATATAGCCGTCATGGACGAGCCGGACGTTATAATCAAAAAGTTCAAGCGCGCCGTTACGGACAGCGAGAACGTCATCGCTTATTCTCCCGAAAAACCGGGCGTTTCGAATCTGCTTTCAATTTACTGCACATTCACCGGAAAGACCATGGAAGAAGCCGTTGCCGGTTTTGAAGGGAAGGGATACGGGCACCTTAAAAAGGCGGCGGCTGAAGCCGTGATAGCGGAGCTCTCGCCCATTCAAAGCGAATATAAGCGCATACTCGGCGACATGGCGTATCTTGACGATATCATCGAAAAAGGGGCGCGAAAGGCAAGGGAGAGGGCTTTGGTTACGCTTAATGACGTTTATAAAAAAACAGGCCTGAGGTCCTGATGTTTCCCGCACTTTAGATTTATCGGTCCGGTTAGCGATATTGCCCGGGCAATTTCGCATGAGCCGGCATATGCATATTGAAACTTGTGCGCCCCGCATTGCTGCCGGGCGCACATTTACCGTTTGTCTTTATGCTCGCATCCGCCGCACCGGTCCTTATAGACGCAGTCTGTCCTGCCGCATCCGCAGTCCTTTTTTTTGACGGAGCGTATCAGATAGCAGATCGCCCAGCCTGCTATTAAAACTGCCAAAATATAAAAAATCACGATGCATTCAACTCCTTCAATACCTGAAAAACGACTCCATCGCAGCCCCCAAGCCCAAATTGGAGAACATTGAGCCTACCTGGAAAACGAACATCGAAGCCACATAGGCGACGGCTATTTGAAACACCACAACAAGCGCCGTCCATTTCCTGCTTCCGAACTCGCGCCTCATCGTTGCGACGGCAGCCATGCAGGGCGTATACAAAAGCACAAACACAAGAAAACTGTACGCCGAAAGAGGCGTGAATGTGCCCGAGAGGGAAGCCCTCACCGCGTCAGCTCCGGCCGCAGCCGAAAAACCGTAGAACAAGGACAGTGAGCTCACCACTGCTTCTTTCGCGATGAATCCCGAAAGCAGCGCGACTACGGCGTGCCAGGTGCCGAAACCGAGCGGCGCAAATGCGGGAGAGATCGCGCTTCCTATCAGGCCGAGTATGCTTTTTTCGGCACTCGTTGCCATTTTCAAAGACGGTTCGAAATTCAAAAGCATCCACAAAACCACGCTCATAGCAAGAATCAGAGTGCCCGCTTTAGCGAGAAAGTGTTTCACGCGCTCCCATACGTGACTCAGCGTGTTTGAAAGCGTCGGCATGCGATAGGGGGGCAGTTCCATCACAAATGGAGCGGAAGCGCCTTTGAACAGCGTGTTTTTAAACATCAAGCCCGAACCTACGGCGATAAGTATTCCGAGAATATAAAGGCTCATGACGACAAGTCCCTGCCCTTTATAGAAAAACGCGCCCGCAATAAGTCCGTACACGGGCAGTTTGGCGGAGCAGCTCATAAAGGGCAAAAGCATGATGGTCATTCGCCTGTCCTTTTCGTTTTCCATGGTCCTGGTACCCATTGTGGCGGGTACGGTGCAGCCGAAGCCCATTAAAAGCGGTATGAAGCTTTTGCCGGAAAGGCCGAAATTGCGCATCGTCCTGTCCATTATGAACGCGATGCGCGCCATATAGCCGCTGTCTTCAAGGAACGAAAGGCAGAAGAATAAAAGGGCGATCATCGGAAGGAATGTCAATACTCCGCCGACGCCGGCGATTATCCCGTCGACAATAAGGCTTGTAAACCAAAGCGGAGCTTTTACTGCGGCAAGCGCGCCAGCCGCGGCGGAAGAGAGAAAATCATCTATAAGCATGCCTATGCGGTCTGAAAGCCATGCGCCTGCCGTACCGAACGTGAGCGCGAACATCAAGCCCATTATTGCAAGGAAAATGGGTATCGCGAGGTATTTATCCGTCAGAACGAGATCTATCTTATCCGAAACTGTCCTTCGCGGAATCCTTTTTTTAAAAACGCAATGCTTTGTTATACAGGTAATGTATTTATAACGGCTTTCGGCTATCATCGTTTCATTGTCGCCGAGTTCGGTCGAGCTTGAGTATTGCCGGATTATTCTTTCAGCCTCGTCCGATACCGAAGCCGGCAGTTTAAGGCTTTCGCGGACGAGTTTATCCCCTTCAAGAAGTTTGATAGCGCTCCAGTGCAGCGGAAGACGCGCTGCTTCGGCGTAATCTTTGATAAGATCGCCCAAGTTATGATGGATCATATGGGTAAAGTCGTCATACAGATCATCGGGCTCGATGCAAAATCCCTCGTGAAGCTCCGCATGGGCGATCTTGATCAGCTTTTGGGCTTGCCTGATAAGGTCTTTTACTCCCTGTCCGGTGCGGGCGCTTATCGGCACAACTGGAATGCCGAGCTCCAGCGAAAGCTTTCGGACATCTATCCTGTCTCCCTTTTTGGCTACTTCGTCCATCATGTTGAGCGCTATTATCATCGGCCGCTCAAGCTCCAAAAGCTGAACGGTCAGATATAAATTGCGCTCAAGGTTCGTTCCGTCCACGATGTTTATAATGGCGTCCGGCTGTTCATCTATTATGAAATTTCGCGCAACCACTTCCTCCATGGAGTAAGGCGAAAGCGAATATATGCCCGGCAGATCCACTATAGTCATTTCATGCCCGTGCGTATTGAATCCGCCGAATTCGCGTATGCGCGCTTCTTTTCTTTCAACCGTAACGCCCGGCCAATTGCCGACGTATTCATTTGCTCCGGTCACCGCGTTGAACAGAGTGGTCTTCCCGCAGTTGGGATTACCTGCCAGCGCTATTCGTACGGGTTTTGCTTGAAAATCGTCCGTGAAACGCAGGTTCGTTATGCCGCCCATGACAAATTCGGTCAGGGAAGCGGCGCGTTCGTGCGCTTTTTCGTCGCTTTCGTGCGGTGGAGCGCCGAACGCTTCGCGTCCTTTTGCCTCGCGATCCCGCTCGTTTTCAAACATGCGCTTCAGCAATTCATTTTCCTCTTCGGGATTCATTATGGCGATGCTCATCGCATCATCCCTTCGTATGGAAAGCTCATATCCGCGCAGAGTGATTTCGATCGGGTCCCCTAGCGGCGCGATTTTTCGGACGGTGATCCGTACGCCCGGAGTTATCCCCATATCGATAAGTCTGCGCTTTATCCGCGCGTCATTGTTATTTACAGAGAGTACGTACCCGCATTGACCGGGCCGCAGGTCTCCCAATGCTCTCATAAGTCATCCTCCGGTTTGAGTTAGCAACGGCTAACTTATATGATTCATTATAGCATAAAGAAATATATGAAGTAAATCTTTTTATTATAATTTGCCGTATATATGCGATATGAAATGACCGGGGCATAAAAATACCGATCTTAATCCTTTTATTCCGGTTAAGATCGGCTTAAATTTCAGTGCAAGGTATTTAAAAATCAGGCGTCACTATAGTTCTTGTCCAGTGTCTGATTATCGTTTTATATTCCAGCCTGACGGTAAGAAAGGCGCGGCTGCTCTGGTCGGACAGCTTGAATTCAACTCCGGAATCTATATCCAGGTTGAACCTTCCCGAGCTTTTACCGTTGATGGTCACGAATTTGTTTTTGACGGAATTTACAAACCAGATGCCTTTGCTGCCTTTATAGGAGCCTTCCATTCTGACCGTTTTTGCGATTTTCAGCATTTTCTGTCCCGCCTGTGATCCGAAAAATTCACGTATTGATTTCTGAGCGGGATTTTCGCTGCCGTCAAGCCTTTCCAAAGCTTCCGTAAGCAGGCAGGCGAGGTTTTGATCATCCTTATCGCGGAATATCCCAGTATTCAGTACAAAATCTTCCTGAATATCCCCGAACTCATCGTACACTGCCTGAATTTTCGCGTTTGTCTCCCCGTAAACGAGGCTGATGGCATTAAGCAGAATATTCCCTTTTATTTCCTTTCTGCCGTTCCTGTATAGAATGTAAGCCGTTATTGCAATCGCGGCTGCGGCGGCTGAAGCATACGGTATCCACCCCGGCTCCGCTAAAGGCCCGGCGGGTTTTTTTTCGGGTACTGCAGGTTCGGATACCCGGACAGTGAACGATAATCGAAGAGTATTGCCGTATTCGTCGGAAAAAGTGATCGCGGCAACGGTTTCGCCGGCGCCGAGCCCTTCGACCGTCAGCGTATCGGAGGACGAGTCATACTCGATTTTCGCACAATTCTGATCATTTTGCGAAATGCCGACATGTACTGCACCGCTCTGTTCCCGGCGGACATATGATAAAACTCCTTCGATTGATTTTTGCCCGCCGGTTTCGAGTTCAATATCCGGAAAACTTTTTTCCATCTCAAGCGAATCGCCGGGCCTGTCCTCACATTCTGCTGCGATGCTGTCTGTACGATAAAAGCTTGAGGTGCTCAGGTTGATTTCAATTTCGTATTTTCCTGATTTTTCGGGGATAAACGAACCTGTAAATGAGTTGCCCTCGCGCTTGAGGTCAATTTTGAATGAGGCCTCGGGAGAGGACGCGGGAGTGACAAGCGCTCCTGCAGATTCAACCGCGTCGTAAACGTCGCCGTCCGTGATGATCTCGCCTTTTGACGTCAAATAGGTCTTAACCGTAACGGTGCTTCCCGAATAAAGCGCTGCGTCGCCTTCAGGTATTATTATTTCGCTTTTGATGCCGAGGTAATAATGCTCCAGCAAACCGATTTTCACGCCGTCTCCGTTAGTGCCGTTTAAAACGAGCGTCCATTCTCCCGCCTCGGGAAGCGCGAGTTTTATGTTTGACGACACTTTGTCCGAATCGAACCGGATTCCGGCGCCGTTTTCAAGCGCCGGCTTGCCGTCAGGACCATAAAGCTCAATATCTTCTCTTCTCAACGAGCGGGCTTCGCCGCTGCCGATTCTGATATTTGCCTCATTGACGTTTTTGTTTATATTGATCTTTGCAATGCAGCTTCCGCTGTCCGTACTGGAAAACTCAACGTCGTTGTAATATATGCTGAATATATCGGCAAGCATTTCAATGAACAGATCTTCGATTTTTTGTATGTCCGTCGTTGCTCTCGCGAGGCCGCCTGTCGCGTCCGAGATGGAGTTAAGCTTTGTTATTCCTTCTCCGTTTTCACCCAATGAAAAACTTCCGTCCGGGTTTTCAAAATCCAAACCGACGCAATACACGGGGCAGCCGTTTTCCTTGGCCCATGATATTGCATTTTGCTCATTTTCGATGCTTTGCCGAATAGCGTTGTTCCCCTTTAGGTCATCCAGGCCGTCGGTGAACAGTATTATAGCTTTCCGGCTGTTTATGTGCGCGAGAGAGTTGAGCATTTCACAAGCTTTGTATAATGCGTTGCCGATGCCCGTATCATCCATATATTCGATGCGGTCCAGCTGCTGTTTGATATAATCCGCATCGGACGGGTTTTTAAGTCCTATAAGCGCATCTTTTCCTTGACTGTCTTGTGTCCGCACCTTCGGCTTTACGTTAAATGATACGATACCGACCCTGCAGTCCTTTGCCGGCATCATGCTGATTAAACTTTTTACAGCTTCTATCGTGATTCGGTCGGGGTCCGAATCGCGCATGGAACCGCTTGCGTCCAGAACGATAATAACATCCAAAAGGTCCGACTCATTGATTGCCGCCGCGCTCGAGTAAGCTGCAAAGAAAAACGCCAGCAGCCCGGCCAGCGCAAGTATGGCCGGCGTCTTTTTTGACATGGAACTCCTCCCTCGCAGTACGTATATTAAAGATAAAATCAACCCGGTCACAATCTTCTGCAAAAAAAATCGGAATTTAAGCAATATGTGACCGAATAACGATATTATATCTGATTTTTCATACTTTTGCCATATATTGTGACAATAAATGCGCTTAAAAAAAGAACACGGCGGCAGCGGCTATGATTTCGCCGCTGCCGGTAAAAAATATGATTCGATTCAGGCTGTTAAAAGACCGCCCGTACCTGCGGGGCTGATGCTATTCCGTATCGTGCCGCTCCATATGCCTCGGCCGGTTTCGAATCTCAAACGGCAGCTGGGGGTCCGGTCTCTCCCTGGCTGCGCTTTGCGTACGGGGCGCAGTACCGGGAGCATTAATTTCTCCGTAATGTTCGGGCGCGGGACCGGGTCTCGCGGTATAATTGCCGCCGCCGTCCTTCTTCAATTTCACGTTGCGCGGAACATACTGTTCGTCAATTTGTTCCCGCAACGGGCGGGAGCTGAGGTAGGGCTGCAGCGGTTTTTCCCGCACGATCCCCCCGGAGCGCGTATGTTTTTCATACGCTTCGCTTTTAACGGCAAATTCCCTCCCGGGCATTTCACGCCGTTTTTCGGGTCTTCTCGGCGTGACGGAAGAGTCAGCGCGGCTTTGAGATTTTTTATGCCCTCTCTTTGCCCTGCGCTCTTTTTCAGTCAGCACGCACAAAGCGATCCCGGCGAACACGGTTAAAACGGCTATGATTATGAGCAGAGTCAGCAGCGTTTCACTTATGCTTCCGATTTTTTTTGCGCCGTCAGAACCGGAATCCGTATCCGGCAGCAGGGGAGAGGCGACAGGCGCGGAATCTGTTTTCAGGTATGCCGCGTTAAGGTAGGATGTAAAAGTATAGGGGTTGCCGACAGGATCGGTAGCGTCAAGGGTAAAGACCATCGGCCTCGGCTCTCCGACGTTGAGCTCCAATTCAAAATCGCTTTCGCCCAAAGGAAGCTCATCGATTATTTTAAGTTCTCCCAGCTCGATTTCACGGATCGTGAGGTTGTGCATGGGTACCGAGCCCGTATTGTTTAAATGGAACCGCACTTTCATAGTTCCGTCGGGCTGCAAAGCTTTTGCCGAGAACGCGCCGAATGAAAGCCCGATGAGGTCAGGATCGATATACGGGCGCACTTCGAATTTTTTCGTGGTATCCTCGTACGGCTGTTTTGTGCCGTCCACTCCTTTGATGGTAAACCTTATATTGCGCGTTGCATCGGTAACGACCGTATAGGTCAGAGTGCGTTTTTCTCCGACGGTAAGAACGAATAGTTCCTCGTTTACTTTGTTTCCCAATTCATCCGTTATGCTTATCTTTGAAATGGTCTGATTTCCGTTGTTTTCTATGTTCAAAGTGAAAACCGTGCCGTCCGGCGTCGTCGGACCTTGCGTTACATCGACTTCAAGCTTAGGATTGATCATTAAAAGATCGATGGGCGGAATGCTGTAGGTTATCGGAACTTCGGAACCTTCGGGCGTATAGGTAATTACGGGGGCGGAAGTAACATATCCGCTGCCCATTATGAACGGATGGCTGAAGAAATACTCCTGGCCGGGAAGGAGGCTGACGTCCTTAATTAAGGGCGTGCTTCCCGCAATCTTTTTATCAACGAGAGAGATTCCCTTGACTGCTGCAGCGCCTGTATTCCTTATGGTATATGTAAGCATTATCTGCCCGCCGGTAGGCGCTTGCGTCCTGTCCGCGGTGCGGGTCGCTTCCAGCGCCGCTCCGCTGCCCAGCGATACCGTCGCCGTGATGTTTTTAGTTTTGGCTTCGCCGTTTTCCGTCCAGGATACCGTAAATTCCAACGGTTTATTCAGCATGTCCTCAGTTATCATAATTCCCGAAAGAGGGCAGTAAACGGTGGAGCCCGGCGCAACGGAATCGGGAATATTGTAAAGATATCCCAGCCCGCTTACGCTGATGTTTTCCATCGTGAAATCCGAATCGTTTGTTATTGTCAGTTTGAGCGAAGCTTCGCCCGCAGCCTGCATGTACGCGGGCGACATCTCCGTTACAAACTGCGCGGCAAGCGCTGCGGAACACAGCGAAAAACTGAGCAGTACGATAATTAAAATTGCCGCAATCCTGTTTGGTTTCATTTTTCCGCTCCCGAGCTGAAATTTTAAACGACGGTGATCCAGCCGAATTCGTCCTTTACGGTCCCGCGCTGAATCCCCGTCAGCAAATCATAAAATTCCTTCGTCAGTTTTCCGATTTTCCCTCCGCCTATCTCGACGGTCTTTCCCTTATAAGTCATGGAACGCACCGGTGAAACGACTGCGGCCGTGCCCGTTCCGAATGCTTCCGTCAGTTCTCCCGTTTCTCCCGCTGCCATGACCTCGTCGATGGATATTCTTCTTTCCTCGACGGAAATGCCTTTTTTGCGCGCCAGTCTGATTACGGAATCGCGCGTTATTCCGGGCAGTATGCTGTCCCGAAGATCGGAAGTCAGTATTTTGCCGCCAATAACGAACATCATATTCATTGCGCCGACTTCTTCAACGTATTTTAAGTGTTCGCCGTCCAGCCAGAGTACCTGCGTAAAACCCTGAAGTTTGGCCTCTTCGCTGGCTTTTATCGATGCGGCGTAGTTGCCTCCCGTCTTGGCGCTGCCGAGTCCGCCTCTGACCGTTCGGACGTATTTATCCTCGACTTTGATGCGGATCGGAGCAAGGCCCTCCGGGTAATAGGCCCCCGACGGTGAACAGATGATAAAATAGATATAGTTCTTTGCGGCGTGAACCCCGAGGCTCTCATCGTTTGCTATCATGGTGGGCCTTATGTAGAGCGAGGTTCCCTCGCTTGACGGGACCCATCCGCGCTCCGTGTCCACGAGTTTTCGTATTACTTCATAATTGAAGTTCGCATCGATTACGGGCATATGCATCCTCTCTGCGGAGCGGTTGAAGCGCACGCAGTTATCCTTTGCCCTGAAAAGGTGAACTCCGCCTTGAGAAGATCGGTATGCTTTAAGCCCTTCAAACACCTCCTGCGCATAATGAAAAACGGAGGATGAAGGATCCATCAAAAGCCTTTGATAGGGCTGGATACGCGGGTTTTGCCATTTTCCGCCGGAATACTCCATTATGAACATATGGTCGGTAAATATTTTGCCGAATCCGAGGCTGCCTTCGTCGGAAGGTTTTGGTTTCAGTGAATCGGTGAGGGTAATCTTCAATTCGGTAATATCCATGCCGGGCACCTCCTTTGATATTTGGGTAGCGATGAATTTAAACCGATGCGGCATTAACCACACTTATCATTATCAGTCATATATCTCTCGCAAATCTTCGCGGCTTTTACCCTGCCGGAGCTTCTCTCCCGCACTTCCGCAATGAAATCCGATTCCTTTTCGACGGGCAGGATTATGCGGATTATTATCTTGTCCGAAAAATCACAACCGATGATATTTGTCCGCTCACGCAAAAAAACTTCAAGCCTTGAGTACTGGTCATAATCAATTAAGAGCTCGAACTCCGAACCGGGCTTAACTTGAACTATGCCCGCCGCCTCCACTGCGTCCGCCGCCGACCGGGAGTACGCTCTTGCAAGCCCTCCGGCGCCCAGAAGCACCCCGCCGAAATATCTGGTTACCACGCATAAAACATTGGTGATTCCTTTATGCCTCAATACTTCCATTATGGGTAGACCCGCCGTTCCGCCCGGTTCGCCGTCATCGGAGAATTTTGAGGCGGCTCCGTTTCGGCCGACCGCATAGGCAAAGCAATTATGCGATGCGTCATAATGAAGCTTCCTTACGTCGGCGAGTATCGCCGCTGCCTGATCTTCGGTTTCTATCGGAAAGCAGCGCCCTATAAAGCGGGATCTGTTTATTATGAACTCCGTTTTTGACTCTTTTTTTACGGTCTTATATGCGTTCAAAGAGACGCTCCTTAAAACGGGTTTCCGCTTACTTTGCCATGACCCTGACGAAGCTTTTCTTTCCTTTGCGAAGTATAACTCCGTCCTTGAGTTTGTTTTCATCCAATACCGCGGCAAAATCGCTGATTTTGCTGTCATCCGCGAATACGGCTCCCGATTCGATCATACGGCGCGCGTCGGACTTGGACTTGCATAGTTTTCCCATTACCAGAAGGTCGCAAATCCTAAGGCCGGTGGATTCGATATCCTCGGAAGAAAGCTCTATTTTGGGCATATTGGAATAATCGCCGCCGCTTCCGAAAAGCGCTTCCGCAGCCGCCTGAGCCTGCTCCGCTTCCAAAGTTCCATGTACCTGCTCCGTCAGCGTGTACGCAAGGACCTTTTTTGCCTCATTGATTTTTGAGCCTTCGACTTTGCACAAATCCCTGATTTGTTCCATGGGCAGGAATGTCAATAACGACAGACAGTTTTCGACATCCGCATCGTCGACGTTTCGCCAATATTGATAAAAATCGAACACGGAGGTCTTGTTTTTATCAAGCCAAAGCGCGCCCTTTTCGGTTTTGCCCATCTTTTGGCCGTTGGATGTGGTCAGAAGAGAGGTGGTCAGCGCGTATGCGGGGCGGCGCTCTTTGCGGCGTATCAAATCGGCTCCCGCGAGGATATTGCTCCATTGATCATCGCCGCCCATCTGCAAGATGCAGTCATCCATGCGGTTGAGCATGAGAAAGTCATAGCTTTGCATCAGCATGTAGCTCATTTCGAAAAACGTCAATCCCTGTTCCATGCGCTGGCGGTAGCATTCCGCTGTCAGCATGCGGTTCACCGAGAAGTGGATCGCGATATCGCGCATAAAGTCCATAAAGTTGAGCGACCTGAGCCAATCGGCGTTATTGCGCATGACGGCTTTGCCTTGTGAAAAATCAAGGAGGCGCTCCATCTGTTTTTTGATGCAGGCCGCATTATGATCGAGCTCTTCAGCGCTTAAAATCCTTCTAAGCTCCGTCTTTCCGGAAGGATCGGCGATCATTGCGGTCCCCGCGCCGAGCAGCACTATGGGCCTGTGCCCGAATCGCTGCATATGCGCCATGCTCATAAGCTGTACATAGTGACCGATGTGCAAACTGTCGGCTGTGGGATCATATCCTATATAGAATGTAACGCTTTGCTTTCCCAACAGATCCCGAATTTCCTCGGGATGGGACGCTTGCTTTATAAAGCCGCGCTCAGTAAGCACATCGTACACATTTTCCATCATTTACACCCTCCGATTCAGGATTACAAACAAGAATATCAAATTTGAAGCGTCTTTTCAATAAAAACAGGGCAATGTTCATTGCGGGTTCATATAAATTCGGCCTATTTTAAGCGTATTGACGGAACAGGGCACCGAGTTTTCTTATTGCGGACTCAATGTTTTTGCGATTCTCACTCGAAAAATTGAACCTGAATGTATTTTTGCCCATTTCGGGGCAGGTGAAGAACTGTTCTCCGGGAATGAAAGCGACCTTCAGCTCGGTCGCAGCTATTTTAAACAGCTCAGTCACATTTATTCCATCTTCGAGTTCTCCCCAGACGAACAGTCCGCCTTCCGGGCGGGTATATCTGCAGCTTTCCGGGAAGCACTCATCCATCGAATCGAGCATTGCGGCCAGCCTTTCGGCATAATAGGGCAATATTCTCTTCAAATGCCCGGGAAGAAGTCCTCTGCTTAAAAATTCCGCTACCGCGGCTTGTGTCAGATTGGGCGTGTGGGTATCGCTGCACTGTTTAGCGACCGACATTTTCCGGATTATTTCCTTTTTACCCAGCGCGCAGCCGACCCGTATTCCTGGCGATATGATTTTGGAGAAGCTGTTCAGCATGACGACGCGCTCCTCCTCGTCGAATTTTTTTATAGGAGGCACCGGATCGCCCTTGTAGCGAAGATCACAGTAGGGATCATCCTCAATAATTATCAAATCATGCTTTTCCGCAAGCCGGACAAGCTGCTCTCTTCTTTTTGCCCTGAGCGTTTTACCCGTCGGGTTTTGAAAAGTCGGTATGCAATAAAACAGCTTCGGATGATGCTTGATGATCATCTCCTCCATATGATCGATGATTATGCCCTCATCATCCATATTTACGGGAACAAGCTCCGCCTGGTATACAGTGAACGCCTGAAGCGCTCCGAGGAATGTGGGCGATTCAACAAGCACGGCGTCGCCGGGGTTCAAAAACACTTTGCATAAAAGATCGAGGCCCTGCATGGAGCCCGTAAGCGTAAGAACGTTCTGGATATCGCCTTCAATTCCTTTGGGCTTCGCTATGCGCTCAAGATACGCCTCGCGAAGCGGCATATATCCTTCGGTTGAACCATACTGCAAAAGATTCACTCCGCTCTCGGTCATCAGTTCGAATATAATCTCTTTCAGCTCTTCAACGGGAAAGGATTCGCGCGCCGGATTACCGCCGCCCAGCGATATTATACCCGGGTCGGCGAGCAGTTTGAAAAGCTCCCTGATAGCGCTTCCCGTTACATGTTCCATCCGTCTTGCAAATTCGGGCAATCGGTTCACCTCCTCCCGGTCAATGATTTAATTCTACATTGAATTTGTATGCGGTTCAACGCATTTTGCGTAATATATTATGCGCTTCTGTGCCTCCGGGCTCGGCTTTTCCGCGCAGCGGCCGGTGACCGGTTAAATCGGCGGTCAGCATTGCGGCCGGCAGTATCTCTTCAAGTCCTGTTCTTAAAAGAATACCCCCATTATCTTTATGTAAAGCCCGCTTCTCAAAATGAATATCTCACAATGCGGCCGGAATTGAAAATTAAAAGCTTAGCGGAAATCTTCGATTCCCGCACCCTCTCAATAATCCTCGGGCAGGCTTTACCAATAAAATGTTTGTGCTGTCATCCCTTGCCGAGTTATCCGGCTTTTCTTTTGTCCCACGCAGCTCCCGCGACAATACCTATAATAATGCCCAAAAGCAGAAAGACGATAGGATTATCCGCGCCGGCGCCGAAAACGATCCCCAGCAGTCCGCCTGCCAGCAACCCGTATAGTTTTCCGCGCGGTCCGCTCTTTAGAGGCGGGGTACGCTGTTTTTTTTGCAGCACCGGTATGCGTATTTCAAATCTGTATTCTGCGCTTGATCTGTCGCCCGTGGGATACAGCTCGATTTCGGGTTCGTCCGCATGCTCAAACTCACAATCCGGGAACCACTCGTTATATATTCGCTTCCATGAGCTTTCCATAATTTCAGGCAGGGGGCCGATGAATTCAAAAACCGCGAATGTGCCGGGCTCAACGATGATTTCCTCCATTCCCGGCTGAGCTTCTTTTGATGAGGAAGCGGCAAAGCAGTATGTAAAGCCGTCTTTTTTATAATCCAGGTAAAGACCGGCTATCCCGGGGTTATTGTCGCTGACAAGCAGCAGCTTGTCATATGTGCCGTTCAAAAATGACTCGTCCCACAATTCGCGGATGCGCTGCATAGCTTTGCCGTCTTTGCCTCTTATAAATTTTCTGATTCCGACAAACCGGGTCCGGGGTTTCTCTTCTATTCGAAAATCCATTCCGCACTCCTTTTCATTGAACCGAGTTTCTTACTTCATTTTTTCGTTTGAGTCCGCCGGGTATAAATCGGCGGTAAATATCCGCGGCGGCAAAGCAAGCGCCGGATATCGGCGCTTCGAATCCGCCCGCCGTCGCATCTGCTGCCGCGTTAACGGTTTTCA
The DNA here is from genome assembly GCA_002070205.1 of Firmicutes bacterium ADurb.Bin182. Lineage (GTDB taxonomy): Bacteria > Bacillota > Clostridia > Christensenellales > CAG-138 > MWCU01. The sequence goes on from MWCU01000055.1 coordinate 16,025, forward strand.
AAGCCGATAAGAACGGAAGTTTTCTCGGCTAAACTCCCAATACTCATTGTACCATCATCGTACATTTAAAAAAGGAATTTTTCAATCGTTGATGCGGGATAAGTCCTTAAGAATATTCGTGAAAGAAGCTTACATATATTTCATAGACGGGAGGATGACGGCATGATGAACTACATTTGGGGCACTATGCTGCTCGCGGGCATAATCGTTTCGCTTGTCAGGGGCAATCCGGGCGGAGTTATGGATTCCATGCTCAAGGGCGCGGGAGACGCAGTCACGGTATGCATCACGCTGGCTGCATCCTATATGCTTTGGCTCGGTCTTATGGGTATCGCCCGGCGTGCAGGCCTTATCGATTCTTTGGCGAAACGGCTGCGACCCGCAGCGGAAAAGCTGTTTCCCGGCGCCGGCGACGCCGTTGCGCCCATAACTCTGAACCTGTCGGCAAACTTTTTCGGCATGGGCAATGCGGCCACGCCTTTCGGGCTTTCCGCCATGAAGGAGATGAACAAAAAAAACAAGGATCCCGGAACCGCGACTGACGCCATGTGCATGTTTCTTGCGATAAATTGTTCGGCGGTCCAGCTTATACCGACCTCGGTAATCTCGTTAAGGGCCGCGTACGGGAGTGCGGACCCTTACTGCATCGTGGTGCCTACCCTTTTGGCTTCCGCGGTTTCGACTGCCGTTGCGATCATTGCGTGCAGGCTGATGGCTCGCAAGCGGGCATGAGCGCATTTATTATCCCCGTAATGGTGCTTGCGCTGATAGCCTATGCCCTAATAAAACGAGTTAATATATATGACGCTTTTATAGAAGGAGCAAGGGAAGGACTCCCGGTAGTTATCAATGTGCTTCCGTATATCGCTGCGATACTTTTATCCCTTAACCTCTTTCGCGATTCGGGCGCGCTCGGCGCGCTTATAGATATACTTGACGGGCCGCTTAAAAGCATAGGCATGCCTGCGGAACTGACGCCGCTTGCGCTGCTTAGGCCGTTGTCGGGGGGCGCGTCTCTCGGTATCCTCGCGGATATATATGCGAATTACGGCACGGAAAGCTTCATCGGGCTTGCCGCCTCCGTAATGATGGGTTCCAGCGAGACCATATTCTATACGCTCGCGCTGTATTTCGGATGCGTTAATATAACAAAAACCAGGTATACGCTTCCGGCTTCCCTTTTGGCTACTCTAGCGGGCATAATCGCCTCTCTTGTCTTCGCGCATTTATTTTTTACCCGGTCTGTCATTCCTTAGCGGCGATATGATATAATGTTCAGCGTCTGACGTATTTGAACAGGAGAATAATATGCGGGTTGAAGTACATTTTGCTTACGATAAAATTGCGGACAGTATTTTTAACGGCAGCGTCGTCATTATGGTGGATGTATTGAGAGCCAGCACATCCATAATCACCGCCATAAAAAACGGAGCCGAAAAGATCATTCCTGCGGGCGATCCGGGCGAGGCGGCGTCATTTGCCGCCAAGCTGGGGTTTCGCGATTGCCTGCTTGCGGGGGAGCGGGGCGGGTTGAAGCTTCCCGGCTTCGATCTCGGCAACTCGCCGCTTGAATATACTCAGGAGAAGGTCAAGGGCAGAACCATAATTTTAAGCACGACAAACGGAACAAACGCAATAAATAAAGCGCGTGCGGCGCGTTTTCTTTTGATAGGCGGCCTGGTAAACCGCACTGCGGCTGCCAAAACCGCAATCGAAAAAGGCTGCGATGTGCTGATTTTGTGTGCGGGAACCGACGGTCAGTTTTCCGCTGACGATGTGCTGACCGCAGGCGCGCTTATAGATGCAATATCGGCTGTTGATCCCCATTTGGAGACCAACGACCTCGGGCTGGTAAGCTGTATGGTTTATTCCAACTGGCTGGAAGGTAAAGCCGATATTTCGCTCACGCATCATTATTCGCGGCTTATAAAACTCGGTTTTGAAAAAGACGTTGCTTTCTGTTTTTCCGTGGACTCTACGGACGTAGTCCCGAGGTATTCGGAAGGGGTCATCGTAAGATGACGGTTGAACACTGAGACAGCGGTAAAGGCAGGAATTTCGCCGGACAGTGCCGGTTTCGTCTGACAGGCCGCAGTTTACGGGTCAAAAGCGCAGCCGTCCCTCATATGCATCGGAATTTGCTATCAGCTTTTCTATTCCCGCGCGGGACACGGTTTCAAGCGCGTCCCCGAACATGCCGACATTTGAGGGACGGTGCGCATCGCTGTTTATCACAAAATGCGCTCCGAATTTTGCGGCGAGCATCACCTCATCGATATTCATGCTCATGTGCGATCCGTTGAGTTCCAACAAAACACCCATTTTGGCGGCGCCTTGCGCCAATGTCGGTATGTCCGCCTTCATATATTCCCCGGGGTGCGCGATGATTTTTATCGGGTAATTTTCCAGCGTATGGATTATTGCGTCAGCTAAAAGAACCGGCAGATTTCTGCCGCAGCGCAAATATATCCGCCACGCTGCAGCATCTTTTGGGATAATCGCCCTGTGAAAGCCTAAAAGCAGCAGGTCGGCTGCGGAAACATCATCAGGAGCGTCGCAAATACCGTCTCCTGTCAGGTTGCATTCGAGCCCGAAGAGCACTTCTATATCGTTTGCGTACCGTCTGTTGAGCTCGTCCACCTCGCGCCTTAAGCGCATCAATTTTTCACCTCTGACGCCGAACAAAAAATGCCCGGGCGCGTGCTCGGTGATCGCGATTCGTTTTAATCCGCGGGAAATCGCTGCTTGAACGTTCTGTTCGGCCGTTCCTTTCCCGTGGCTGTAAACAGTATGGGTATGGTAGTCCGCGTTTATTTTCATTTGTCTTCGTACCCGGGACAGTTGCCGGCTTTCGGTTTCGGTAATCAGCTATCAAAAAATTTGCCGCTGAAGGGTTTCAGCCCGGATTAAGCTCTTGACTGACTATTCCGGATCTTTACGGCATTAAGGAAAAGTGGGGGAATCTGTTCCCCCACATCTTTTGATTATCAATCATTTTCTCAGTGATCGCAACCGCAATCGCAATCCTCATCGCATTCACAGCCCGAGGACATGCGTTCTTCCACGATTGAAGCCAAAATCTCCATCTTGTCTTCATCTGCGGGCAGGAACTCTTCCGTTTCGCCGTTTACCACTACTCGCATGATATAAACGTCCTGTTCATGTTCTTCATCGCCTTCGCCGTCATACTCGTCTTCGGCAGAAAGATCCATCAGCACGGCATACTCCTGACCTTCATACTCAAAATAATCGATTACATCCAGCTCGAATTCGTTGCCTTCATCATCCGCGAACGTGACAACATCCCTTTCTTCTTCCATGGTTGCACCACCTTTCATAATCAACGGGGTAAACCGTCTGTCAAAATATTGTAACCCAATTACATCATACGTTCAATAGTATTTGTTTAAACGTAAAATTCTATATCCTGCAGCTATTCTGCGCTGTTTTTATTATTTCAAGTTTCGGAAGCGGTATATGATAAGCTTATGATTCCGTCTGCCGATATAAAAAACTGTCCGCAATTATTCACATGCATCGAACAGGCTTAATTAAAATACCGTTACAAAAAGCACTATCGCGCACAATCCCGCATAGATGAGAACCGGTCTCCAGAGGATTTCCCTCCCTTTCTTTCTAAGCAGAAACAAATAGATATTGACGCCTGTTATCATAAGAACAAAGCATATGCCGAACAATGATTTATCCATGGTTTTGGCGGGTTGTCCGTCGATGCCGATTTGAAGAACGACGGATTGATTCATAAACGGATAACGAATTGCAAGGCACAAAAGAGCGAGTATCGAAGTTATGAGCACAAAGAGCTTTTTATTTTTCCCCATGGGTTTGACCTCCTTCCATTTTTATTGTATCACATGAACTGTCAATATAATCCGTTAATTGTAAATTTGCTGCGTCCGCAGCTTCTTGGAAGCTTGTAAAATTTTCAAAGAAGCCGGTTTGACTTCTTCGAAAGATTCGGCTAGCATAAATTCCGCATATTATATTTATAATTTCGCTCAGATTGCTTACCATACCATTATAAACAAAAAAAGCTAAGGGGCTTTGATTTTGCTCGCTCGGTTTCTTTATAAAAGAAAGGCCGGTTTTCCCGCGATTACAGTAATATTTATAATAAGCTGTCTGCTTGTCACCGTGCCGACGTACTTAAATTCGGAGCTTTACGAAGTTTTCGGAGGGGAGAAGCCGCATTTTTATTTCTGGCAGAACGTTACAAGCTATCTTCAGCACGGCTCTTCCATATCCTTTGTTACGCTTGTTTCGCTCCCGCTTCACATATCGATTAATCTCGCGGTTCTTTTGACGTCCGGGATAGCCTGCGAAAAGCTTTTGGGCGCAAAACGAAATTTCTTTTTAATAATAACTGCGTTTTTGGCATCCCGTTTTGCATCGTTGGTTTTCGGCATTGGGGGAAACGGCGCTTCCTCCATAACGTGGGCATTTGAGCCCATTGCGTTTTATTTCATCCTTCTTCTTTTCAAAAAACACAAATACATGCTGCTGAAGGATCCGATGTTTTACATATTCGGTTTCCTTTTTTTTATGAGCTGGATATTGATTACGCTATTTGATATCCTGTACGGAGCGTATGCGGTAAATATCTATCATCTTTTCGCTACGATTGTCGGTACTGCATTTTTGCTGGCTTTTAAAAAAAGGATCGGGCGGTGCGCCGAAAAAATATCGGATGATACGGCGAATAAGCAAAAACGCGATGCGCTCGATAAGCTTATTATATGTTTTTCACTTCTGCTGCCCGCATTTATTGCCGTGATACTAGGCTTGTGGTCATCCGGCAGGCTTACAAAACATGTGTCAAACGCCGAAATAACGTATATCATGCCCGCGGGGAGATCTCTTGACGAGCTTAATGACGCAGGCGAGATACTTATAATATTCAGCAAGCCGATGCTGAAAGAAATAATGCACAGCGGCATAACGGTCAAATCCGATGAGGAGCTGCCCGTTCCCGACAGCGAAGTGGATTGGGCTGATGAAAGGACAGTGTGCATAAGGTTCGGCAGGCGGTTCATCGAAGGCGAAACCGTCAGCGTTTTGCTGCAAGGCTTTCGCGATTATGAAGGTAGAAAGTTTTATGATAAAATTCTTTTGGAATACGGTTTTACATATTACAACGGACAGAAATTAAAGTGAATTTTTCTGCATGGTACAAAGGCGGTGACGGATACGGTTTATAAAGAAACAGTTGTGAAAAGCGCGCTTACAAAACTAAAAAGAAAAGTCCCTTACGGCTGGGATCTTAATCCGTACAGAGGCTGCGAGCACGGTTGCAGGTACTGTTATGCTATGGGTACTCATCGCTATTTGGATTCGAATGATTTTTTTGGTGAAGTATATGTGAAAACCAATATCGCAAAAGTGCTGGAAAAGGAACTAGACTGCCCGTCCTGGAAAGGCGAAACTGTCAATATAGGGGGCGTTACGGACAGTTATCAGCCTGCGGAAGCGCGTTATAAGCTTATGCCGGATATACTTAAGCTGTTGATAAAATTTAAAACCCCGGCCGTAATTTCAACAAAGTCAAAGCTTATTTTGAGGGATTACGATTTGATAGACAGGCTTTCGCGCTTGACTTATGTCAACATCGCATCGACCGTTACGACGATGGATGAATCGGTGCGTGAAAAAGTCGAACCGGGCAGTTCGTCCTCATCGGAAAGGTTTGAGATATTGAGGGAGTTTCGGAAAACGAACGCAAGCACAGGCCTGCACCTCATGCCCATAATTCCGTACATCACGGACAATGAGCGGAATTTTGACAGCATGTTTCAAAAAGCAAGCGAATGCGGCGTTCATTATGTGCTTCCGGGAACTCTGTATCTTCGCGGCTGCACAAGGCAGGCGTTTTTTGACTTCGTAAAAAATGAATTCCCGTCCGAGTATGAAAAGCTTCTCAGCCTTTACAAAACAGGAGGGGCGGACAAGGATTATAAAACCGGGCTCTATGAAATCGTTAACAGGCTGAGGAACAAATACCGCCTTTCAAGCAGCTACGCTAAGCCCATGAAGGAAAAACTGGCGGGAAAGCAAGGGCAAACCTTTATGCAGCTGAGGCTTTGAATGGATCGGCGGCCTTCGGAGCCTTTCTTTATGTGTCCTGGATGAAATATTTCAGGTACTCTTTGGCGGACCTGTTCATTTCAATGCAAAAAGCGCTGTCGTATTTGCGTTTATAAAATTTCGCAACGCTGCTTTCAAAATCCGTATCCGTTCTGCATTTCTGTTCTTCCCTTGTCAAATACATTTGCCTGAGTTCGTCTTCGGTAAGCGCTTTATAATGGTTTTCAAACACAATATACTTTTTATCAAAGCGGGCGGGCTTAGAGCGGTTTGTATGCCTCGCGTCGGGATATCCCATCACGATCATAGCCGCAGGGAAAACATCTTCGGGAAGCTTTAGCAGTTCCCTGATATCCTCGCAGTTTTCAAGTATATCTCCGATATAGCAGCTGCCGAGCCCGAGGCTGTGCGCGGCCGTGACGGCGTTTTGCACGGCGATGAGCGCATCCGCCATGGCAATCAGCGCGTCTCCTGCTCCCTGTTTGCGCGGCCAGCAATTCGCGGATATATACATATCGCGCCACTTTTTGGTATCCGCAAGAAAAATCCAAACCAGAGGAGCCGACGCAATAAACGGCTGCCGGTCGCATTTTTCCGCAAGCGTATTCTTTAAGGCGCCGTCGGTTATTTTTAAAATACTGTAGAGCATTTGGCAGCCCGCCGTAGGTGCCTGAAAAGC
>MWCU01000056.1 GCA_002070205.1 Firmicutes bacterium ADurb.Bin182
ACATTCTCCTTCTTGTATTTGGTGTTGCAACCTTAGTCTACAAGATTTTGAAGCGTTATGCTTCATCTTTTTTTTCATTTACCCCAATCTTTAGTGTAGAGCCTTTTTTCTTTTTATCATGGAATAATGCGTAAAAGGAGCCGATCGCTTCCGCGACCGGCTCCCCTGCGTACTTGATCTTATGCCCGGCTTTGTCTGTTGACAAAGAGCTTTTTTCCCGATAATTCAAACTGTACTTTTATAAAGCATGGAAACCGCGTCAGCCTTTGAGGCGTTACGGAACAGCCTTAATGAAAAATACGCAACGTCACTTGCCCTGCACAAATTTGCGGTACAGCGGGAGATATACTTCCTGGTCGCGTACGACGCAGCCTGTCATCGTGTGTCCCTTCTGAATAAGGTCATAACATTTGTCACAGGTGATACAGCACTTGCTGCGCTCCATTTTGCCTTTCTCAAGAATATCTCTGGCAAAATCCGGATAGGCAAAACACTGCCTGCCGAACCCGGCAATATCGAACCAGCCTTCTTTTATGCCGCCCGCTGCCACATTCCCGCCGAAGTGCTCCGTCCAGGTCATACCGGTGGAGACGAACACGCCCTCGGGAACAGCCTGTTTGATCTGTCTGGTCGCGTCCAGCAAAGAGAAGAAACCTTCGTAAGGATTGATATCCACTCCCTCCTCGATTTCCGCTAGGTATCCGCGACCATACGGTTTGTAACGGGGCATCATAGTTGAAAGGTTTATAAGCTTTACACCCTTTTTGATCAACCGCTTGCACAGCTCGATAGGCTCGCTGAGATCCGGTTTCATCACGCCTTCTTCCTTGACCATTCCCCATCCGTGCGGATAGGGGATGCAGTCGTAGGCGTTCAGGCGCACACAGATATCGATCCCATCTCCGACGCGCTTGCGAATACCGTCAATTATATCAAACAGCGCACGCGAACGGTTCTCAAAGCTGCCGCCGTATTTACCGGGGCGGTTGAAAGCCGCGAGCAGTTCGCGAAGTATGTATTCGTGGCAAACTTTCACATCTACCGAGTCGAACTCGGCTTCCGCAGCCAGCACGGCGGAACGAATAAAGTTTTCGATGATCTCCTCGATCTTTTCATCGGTTGCGAATGTGATCTTGCCGGATTGGCCGTCGATCGAGTTATGGTGGTCGATATACGGGTTGGCAACGACCGCGAGAGGTGTCGACTCCCAGTTTGCATTCACGCTGCGCCGCCCCGAATGCGTCAGTTGCAGCACATTATACGGTTTACGCCCGAATTCCTCGACCGCCGCACGATTGCTCTTTTCAACCAGCAGCTTGATATCCTTTATCGTGCTCTCCTTTATGATCATCTGAAGCGGATTGCAGCGGCCGTCGTCCGAAACCGTAATGGATTCATACCAGATCAGGCCCGCGCCTCCCCTTGCGTATCTGTCATATCTGCGGAATATCAGATCCGACGGCCTGCCGTCGGGCATGCCGTCAAACCCCTCCATGGGTTGTATACACAGCCTATTGGGTATCACCTTGCCGTCAAGATGAATGGGCTCGGCGATTACCGACGTATCCTCAGAAATTGGGAACGGGAACCCGGCCTCGTTCATGGCGGCGGAAAAATCCCGGATAGTCTTCATTTTTGAAAAATTAAAAGGCTTAAGTAATTTTTTCATAAAATATTCTCCTCTTTATACCAAGCAGTATTGCGCCCGGACGCGCTGACGGCAAGTCAATGCGTTTTATCCAGCGGAGGGACCGTAACCGCGTAATACACGCATTCTTCGTCATCTTCATTGATCACGGCATGGACTTCACCGGCTTCCACCATTATAGCGTCACCTTGCGAAACCGTATGCAGAAGCTTGCCTCCGGCGTATACTTTCATCTGTCCCTTAAGAACATAAAAAATCTGATCCGAATGTTCATGCACCTCATCAAAGCTTCCCGCTCCCTTTTTCAGTGTGGAAAGCGTAATATTCGCTTTTTTACAGCCCAAATCCGGATTGAATATGACCTCGGTCGTCATATCGAAATGGGAAAAGGGCGTATATTTTTCCCCTGTTCCTTTTTTATAAATCTTCATATCTCAATCCCCGTCAGCTTTCTTCTCATTTTCAGGCTGTTTGCGCGGGTTTTTCTCATACCACTCCCGGTCATACCAAACCGTTTCGAGAAGCGTACAGCCAAGTTCCGTGCCGAACGGTCCGTGATCGATTCCGGGCTGCCTTAATCCGTAGAATCCCTTCGTATAGAGCGTGTTGGTCCCATAATCTATCATGTGGCCTTCCAGAATCAACAGTTCCTCCCAGAACGGATGATTCCGCACCTCTGTAAACTTGAATCCCGGTTCAAAAATCACCATGCGTGTATACGCACCAGTATCAGGATCGCAAGCAAGCAGCTTTTCTTTGATGCCCTTTATAGGGCCTCCCCGCTCAGCACCCATTTCCTTCCACTCGTAATCAAACACTGTGCTCCGCATATCACCGCTTGTTTTCGGCTCTTTACCCATTATCCTCACTCCTTTGTTTTATTTGAAAAGTAAATATTTCTGACAGGCATCCATGCAATAATGCATCCGTGATGAGGTAGATTATACTATCCAGTTCATAACGACCCACAGCACCGCGGGAATGGTAAACAAGCTGATCGCTGTTGTTACCAACATGCACTGTGCCGAATAGGTCTCCTCTATTTGCATATTTCGGATCATCACCAGCAGAGAGACCATCGGGGGCAGCGAGATAAGTATCGCAATCGTCATTATCATAAAAGGCGTAAACCATGGCAAAAGCGAAAGAAGATAGCAGAACGCGATGGGATACAAAACCATTCGTACGACTACGATAAAAATGAACGATTTAATATACTTGATAGACTCCCGGTTTATATCAACGAGAGTGCTGCCCACATAGATCATACCGGTCAGCTTCATCATGGTTCCGACTTCCTTGAGCGTATCCCAGAGTATACTGCCGGAAAAGTCAATGCGCAGCACCCCAATCAATATACCCGCAGCCACGCTCACCAATTGCGGAGTCAGTATGCGCTTCCACCTCGGAATCTCAAGTGACTGAACGGTTTGCTGCTGATGCCGCCGCATAAGGTTCACCTTATACGTCCATTGGATCAATATGTCAATGGACGCGAAAAGCGCGATATAAAACGTTCCGACCACACCAAGCAATGATACGGCCAGCGGGACTCCCATAAACCCCGCACTTGCAGACGTTAACAGCGATTTATTCAGATCTGTAAACAGAGGCTCCCACTTGCGCGCTTTTCCCAACAAGCCGATGGCCGTCAGCGTCAGCAGATAATGCGCTAAAAACGCGAGCAGCAAACTCAATAGCTCCGTAAAACCGATACGGATGTCCGGACTTGAGAGCATGGTGAGCATGAACAGCGGCTGCAAGAGGTTTACAATAACCATAGCAAGAGCGGTAAATACATCCTTGGGTACCAGATTCGTAATCCTCGCCGCGAAACCCACAGCCATAAGAATCAGAAACACGCTGATTTGTCTGAGCAGTATATCAAACAGCTCCATTTATCCCCCTTACTGCTTCGATCAAAATCCGTTTTGATTCTTCCGTTAATCGATCATAGACCTTTTCTTTGCGTCCGCCATAACGGCCAGCAGTATGATGGCGCCTTTGGCAATGTACTGAACATCAGCACTCACACGGACAAATACCAGACCATAGTTGATGACCTGCAGTATGATAACTCCGATAATCACGCCGGCAATTGTACCGACGCCGCCCTTCATGGATACACCGCCCACTACGCAGGCAGCCATTGCGTCCAGCTCATAGGATTGCCCGAGCACGTTTGACGCGCTGCCGGTGCGCGCTCCTTCAAAAGCGCCGCCCAATCCGTAAAGCAAACCAGCTAATATGTACATGATCAGCATATTCTTGCTCACATTGACGCCGGATACTTTTGCTGAGTTCACATTGCCGCCTATTGCGAACATGTTCTTGCCAAGCGTCGTCTTATTCCATATGACCCAAACGAGAAACGCGCAGAACATGGCGATTATGAATAAATAACTTATTTTAAGCCCAAGTACGGTAAAGCCCTGCTGGGAAACCGCCGTAAAATCCTCGCGCAGCCCGCCTATAGGCGCGGAGCCCGCGAACTTGTCGTAATAGATGCAGCATACGCCGTACACGATAAGGCTGGTACCCAGCGATGAGATGAAAGGCGGCACCTTGATCTTTGATACCATTATTCCCTGAACGAAGCTGATAAGCGCGGTAACTGTCATCGCTAGCGCTACCGGCACCAGCAAAGGCAGGTTCAGACCGGGAAAGATAACATTGAAATAATCGGGAGCCTGGAGCAATGAGGCAGAAAGCACGGCCGCTAAGCCAACTTGGCGGCCCACAGAAAGGTCTACTCCACCCATTATGATAAGTCCTGCAACACCCAAGGCGAATATAAGCTTGGAGGCTGACTGTCCCATAATTATGCCGAGTGTGGTCAAAGACAAAAAGGACGGGTCCATGATCACAATTACTACCAGCATTAAAAATAGAAAAATGTAAATGGAATTGTGCACCGCAAACCGGTAAACTGTTTTTGCACTAAACTTTTGCATTGCGCTTCTCTTCTCCTTCAATTAAAAGTGAGCTGTGAAATCATCCGCCTACAGGCGCTGCGCCGAGAGCTTGAATATCGTTTCCTGATTCAGCTCGCTTCTGTCCAGGCAGCCTGTCTCATATCCGTTACTCATGACCATCACGCGGTCGGCGACGCCGAAGAGTTCGGACATATCCGAAGAAATCATTATGATGCTCTTGCCCTGTTTGGCGAGGTTGATGATAAACTGATAAATCTCGTACTTTGCCCCCACGTCTATGCCGCGGGTGGGATCATCAAGCAGCAGAATATCAGGGTTGAGCAGCAGCCACCGGCCAATGATGACCTTCTGCTGATTGCCGCCCGAGAGCTTACTCATTTTGATCGCACTGCCGGGAGTCTTGACACGGAGCGTATCAATGACCCATTGCGCGTCCTTGGCCATCTTTTTGGAACTGAGAAGGTTCAAATTGTTACGATATGCGCCTCGGCGGTTGAATTTGGTGATAAGTGCGTTGAACAGTACGCTCATGCCGGGGAAATTGCCGTTGAACTTTCTTTCCTCAGTCACAAGCGCGAACCCGTTTTTAATAGCCTGCTGCGGCGACTTGTTAACTATGGGTTTACCGTTTAGCAGAATCTCGCCGCTTTCGATCGGGCGAAGGCCGAAAATGGTTTCCACAAGCTCGGTCCTTCTTGAACCGAGCAGCCCGGCTATACCTAATATCTCGCCTTTACGCAGTTTAAAGCTCACGTCCTTGACCGCATTCTTGCCCATACCCTTGAGATTTCTGACCTCAAGGACAGTTTCCTCGGGCACATTATCCTTGGGAGGATAGAGGTTGTCCATCTCGCGGCCGACCATCAAGGAGACGATCTGATTGATGTCATACTCCTTGACATCTCCTGTCCAAATGCGTTTACCGTCGCGCATAATGGTGATATCGTCCGCAATCCGCTTAACCTCGTCAAGTTTGTGAGTTATAAAAATAATCCCGCGGCCTTGACCGCGAATAATATTCATCAGTTGCATGAGCTTATCCACCTCTTTTTCCGTAAGAGAGGAGGTCGGCTCGTCCATAACAATAATATCGGAATTATATGAGATCGCCTTGGCTATCTCTGCCATCTGCCGATAAGATACCGGCAGATTCTTGACTGTAGCTTTGGGATCGATATCGACGCCCATAGACTCAAAAATCTTTTTGGTATCATGATACATTTTTTTGTGATCAACCAACATCAATCTGGCCGGATACCGCCCAAGCCAAATGTTCTCCATCACAGTTCGTTCTGACACCTGGTCCAACTCCTGATGCACCATGGAAATGCCATGCATCAGCGCGTCGTGCGGATTAGCACAACAAACGGTCTTATCCTTAAGCCAGATCTCCCCGGAGTCACGCTGATGGATGCCGAACAATACATTCATAAGCGTAGATTTCCCGGCGCCGTTCTCCCCGACCAGCGCATGCACGGTTCCCGGTCTCACGGTAAAGGTTACGTCATCAAGCGCTTTCACCACGCCGAACGACTTGCATATATGTTCCATTCTCAGGAGATATTCGGAAGTCATATCTTCACCTCATCAATTTATCGAAAGGATTGCCGAAGTGAATTCAGCAATCCTTTCACCACAGCTTAGTACAGTGTCATCAAGTGCAGTTCTTATAGGCTTCTTCAGCCAGGTGCAGGTTTTCGGCGGTGATCATGATGTCTGTGATACGAATGGAGTTTTCTTCAGCGTTATACTCAACTTCCCACTCGTTACCGTCAAACCAATCTTTGCCGTTGATGGCATTGAGGGTCAAATCGACAGCCGCTTTCGCCTGCTTCCAAGGATCGGAGAGGACGGAGCCGAAGTATTCGCCGCTGCGGATCATGTCGTGTACCTGGGGCAAGCAGTTGATTCCGACAACAGGAACATCGATACCGGTCTGCTTGATCGTCTCAAGCACGCCGAGCGCCATCGCGTCGTTGTTGCTGATGATGATATCCAGGTCGTTAGGCCATTTGCCCAGCCAGATTTCGGATACGTCTTTGGCTTTTGTGGTATCCCAGCTTGCAACCTGACGATCCAGTTCCTCGTACTTGATACCGCTCGCGTCAAAGACATTCCTGTTGCCGACTACGCGGGCTTCGGCGTCGGGATGTCCGAGGTCGCCCGTTACGGTGCAGAATTGGAGAACTCCGTCGCCGTTCCTGTCAGCGATCTTACCGCTATTCCAATGATCAACGACCATCTGGCCCTGCATTTCACCAGAAACTACAAGGGGCAATCCGACGAATATGGTCTTGTCATAGCTTTTGAGGACATCGACCGAGGGGCGTTTGTTGACGAAAATAATCGGGATACCGGCCGCTTTTGCCTTATCCACCATCGTGGATGCGGCTGCCGTATCAACCGGCATGACGATCAGCGCGTCTACGCCCTGGGCAATGTAGGTGTCAATCTGCTCTATTTGCTTAGCAGCGTCGTTTTCCGCGTCCGCTACCTGGATCTCCGCAAGATTGCCGGCAGCGATGTAGTTTTGGATGCCCTTGCGAATATACGACGTATAGGTGTTGGCATAAGAGTACACCGTCATGCCGATGCTCGGAAGCTCAGCAGGTTCTTCTTCTACCGGGGCCGGCTCTTCAGACTTCTGAGGCTGTTCCTGTTCGGGCGGAGCAGACTCAGACGGCTGCTGCGCAGTCTGTGTGCACGCCGAGAACATAAAAACCGCGACAAGGAGAAGTGCCAATAGAATTCTGGTTTTTTTCATACATTTTCCTCCTGTATTTTTTTTTGCGACGCATAATATCGGCCGCAAAATTGCTTATGATTCGATGAGCGCCAACAACGCTTTTGCTGCGGTCTCGCCGCATATGCGCTCGTTGATGTTCGCGTCTACTTCCGTCACCGGAATATGCGCTGAAAGGTTTTCTTTCATCATGGAACGGAACGCGTCGTCGGCTTCTTTATCCCAAAACGGTCCGCCCTCCACATTGACGGCGCTGAAGCCCCTGAGCGGCAAAACCACATGCACGGGACCTTTAGACGCATTGAGCTTTTGTGCAATGGCTTCGGCAAGTATCATGCCTTCCTCTTTCGTGATTCGCGCGAGGGGGAAGGACTTGTTATGGTTGTAGATAACGCGGCCTCTGTACTGCTCAAGCTCCGTTTCAAACGGATACAGGTTCATAAAATCGCAGGAACCCGGCACGGCTACCTGGGGAAGTCCTATTGAACCGGCTACGCTTAAGCGATCGGGGGAACATTTGGTAAAACCGCCGACTGTATTCCCCACCATTTCGGAAAGATTATATTCCAGAATACCCACGAATGTGTTCTGTCTGATCAACCTTTCCATACTCGGACCTCCCACGCCGTTGCCATGGAAAACCATACAGGTGTATCCGTTCTTCTCAAGCAGAGCTTTTGCATGTATAACACCTTGGGTGGTTTGGCCGTACATTGTAATGCCTATGCATTTCTCAGCCGGCAAAGCTTTAGCGGACTGCATCCGATAAGCACGGGCCATTCCGACGATAGCGCCCGCCGCGTTTGCGAATATTCTGCGGCTTAAGTGATTAAGTCCCAAAATGTCCACCACCGAGTGCATTATGGTCATATCGCTGACGCCGACAAACGGGGCAAACTGTCTGGTGCCGGAAGCAATAGGGGATACGATCAACTTAGGCAAAGCGTACGGAAGTGCTTGCATGGGACTGCTGACCAAGACGGACCCGCTGGCGCCGGCAATACAGACTACGCCTGAGAGAAGCCCTTCCTCCATCAGCTCCTGAAGACATGCGTCAAGTGCTTTGGTCATCATATCGATTGCGCTGCCTCTAGTAGGTGCGTTCCGCATATCCTCGATATCAAGACCGACAAGCTCCGCCAAGTGCCTGTGATCGATATCAGGCACGATACCGTCAGGTTCGCCCTTGATACCTATATCAATAATGATCGGATCGCCGCCAAGCGCCAGTATTTGTTGCTTCAGGTACAGCGCTTCCTCGCCCTTTGTATCACATGTCGCCAGAACTGCAATTTTCGTTTCCACTTTTCGCCTCCGGCAATATACGAATGTAAATGTGCATTAAAACCAACCGGCTGTTTATAAAGCGCGGTTCTCGAATTCCCTGTGCTTGACCTCAACTTTGATGGGCTTGAGCAGGTTGAACGCTTTCGCCAAATGCTGAGCATAAGCTTCCACACAGCGCTCACCTTTCTCTTTTGACGCGCGGAACGGGTTGCCCATGATAGCTTTGGGCGCAAAATCCTGATGCTCCATCATGAATGAGATGTACTCATAGCCGTCCAAATTGATGACCGGCAGACCATCGTTTTTCTTAAACTCCTTGGGCAGCCAGTCGGGGGTCTTCGCAACGCAGGTTTCCGCACGATCCATACGTACGAGACTCTCATCCCATGCCATCACCTGTGCGGTTTCAAGCTCGCCTGCATGCCAGCCGGGCGTTTCTTCCGGTCCGCCTTCGAGAATATCCTTGACAACACCCATGTAACGCTCGGCGAACGGTTTCGCGTAGCCGACCATCGCTCCCGTATCATAACGGATCTGGCGCAGCACTGCGTCTATCACCTTGAGGTTGGACGCGTGACCGAATATATACATGATCTTGTTAAAACCGGCATGAATGGCACAGCGGCCTAAGTCGTAGAGAATTGCGTTCAATGTGGATGCGCGGAGCGTCATCGTTCCGATGCCGCCGCCGACCTCACGGATATGATGAGGTGAATAACCGTACATAAGGGGATCGGTGTAGGGAATGTTGGTCAGCTCGGCCGTCCGTTTAACGATAGCGTGCAGCTGATATGTATCCGTGCCTAAGGGTAGATGCTGCCCGTGGCATTCGCAGCTTCCTACCGGAATCATAATTATATCGGATTCTTTCAGAAACTCCCGAATATCCGGATATGCCAATTCTGCAAGGTTATAGCGTTTGACAGGTTTACTCATTTGATTTTCCTCCGTTTTGTTGTTTTTATTTGATTAGCACAACGCTTACCTAGGCCGTCATATCATCAATTCTACAGAAAATGTTCACAAATGTATCATAACTATATCAACTTTTTACTATTATATATTGCGTCAACTTGTTATGTCAATGCTTCCGGGTTTCACTATATATTGACTTATCCCTCAACGCAATGATACGATTATGATAAAAGTGACAAAGAAAACCACCTTCCAAAGGGAGAGAAAAAAGTCAATGCTGCCAGATCAACGTCGTGCCAAAATGATTGCCACATTGAAAAGCGAACAAATATGTTCGGTCGAGCGCTTCATGAAAATGTTTGATGTATCCCGTATTACCATCATGCGCGATCTAAAAACTTTGCAGGAGTCCAACCTTATTCATAAGATACACGGCGGGGCTAAACTGTCTGACAGCTTTGCCGGTATCGAGCAGCGGTTCAACATCCGCATACGAATCAATTACGATTTAAAACGTCAGATCGCGTGCAAGGCTATCGAATACTTCAACAGCAACGGCACATTTTTTTTGGACTCATCCACCACATCCTACATAATCGCCCGCGAACTGCTCAATCATCCGCTTAAAAACGTCACCATCATAACCAACTCCGTCCCTCTCCTGAATCTTTTTGCCGAAAACCCGCAGTTTCGAGTCATCTCGACCGGCGGTGAACTCGACCCCGAATACAACATGCTTTCGGGCATCGTGACCAGCCTTTTCCTCAATAACGTGAACATCGACGCTGCGTTCATTTCCTGCGGCGGCATTTCGGTAAACTTCAACCTCACTACATCCAACCCAAACCTTGCGGACATGCTGCGAAAGCTAATACAGCAAACCGGTGAAATCAACCTGATAGCGGACAGCACCAAAATCTTCAAGCCGGAGTTAATCAATGTTGCCAAACTCAACAAATGCACGCGCCTGATAACGGACAGCAACCTTCCCGATCCCACATATCAAACGCTATTGTCATCCGGCATCCCGATCATACGATAGATCCGCATATTCGGCCGTCAACATGCTTCGGCCAGAAGCGAGAAGATATCCCGGACCAGCTTGCCTTTCGGAGCCTGTGATCCGAGCACCGACCGGCATCCCGGACACGCGGTTATCAAAAGATCCGCACCCGTAGCGGCGGCATCCTCCCAGCGGCCTGCCGCGATTTTCTTAGACAGTGCCGGATCGGTCTGGTGTATAATTGCACCCGAGCAGCATTTGGTCAGCTTACGATTGAGAAACATTTCTCTTAAAGGGATACCCATAGCGACGATTATGCGGCGCGCCGGTTCCGTTTCATCCAGATCACGCGCAAGCCGGCAGGGATCGTGGAACGTAGTGCTCTGATAAGGAAGCTGCCTGAGCCGTAACCTGCCGGAATCCAAAAGCTTCGCGACATATGATGTAGCCGTTATGACCTGAACGTCCGGCTGCAGCAAATCCCATGCACCCCACTGCTGCTTTATAAAGCGAGCGTCGGAGGGATCAAGAACCACTATTTTTTTTGCGCCGGTCTCTTGAATGCGCTGTGCGCAGGCTGCTGACATCAGCCGCACTTCATCTACATATCCTATAAGGTCTCCCAAATGAGCACCGGATGCCCGCTCATCCCTTAGAACTGTAAATTCCACGCCTGCGGCCTTAAGCACCTTGAACAGATCAAGTGCCATCTCCGGGCTTTGATGCAATGTGACATCTCCAAGGTAAACAAGAGTATCCGCCTTTTCTGGCAGTCGTTCAATCGCAGCGCGCAAGGATGAATCCGGTTCGCCGGCATAGAGGCTGCCCTGCATTGCTCTGTCGATTACTTTTTCAACTTCAGGCGGTACCAGCCCGTTTACAACAGCCATCGTGCGCGCTTCGCGCGTAAAGACAGTAGGATCATATCCTGTTTTGCAGTCGTTCGCGCAGGCGTTGCAAAGACAGCATTCATACATGAGAGCAGCAGCATCCGCTGTTAACGGTATATTGCGAGAATCCATGGAAACGATCAGTGCTCTTCCGCGAGGCGTATTGCCCTCTTTGCCGGAAACCAGCCCAACCGGGCATATGTGCCTGCACATCCAGCAAAACCGGCAGGCATCGGCGTGTATCTTGGCTTTTTCAGAAAACATGGTTTTCCCTCCCTTACAGGCCTAACTTATAGGGGTTCATGATCCCGTTTGGATCAAGCGATTTTTTCAGCCCGTTGAATACCTGCATGGCCGGCCCGTACTGCTCCTTCATCAATCTTGACAATTTAAGACCGACGCCGTGATGGTCATTGATAACGCCGCCGTTCTGCATGGCAGCGCGCACACCGGCGTTCCAGATCTGATTATGAAGCCGGATCGCCTCTTCCGGATCTTCCGGCGGTTCGTCCATAATAAAGCGGTCGTAGATCATTGTACCCCAATCGTACCAGTGTGAGCAGTGAGCAATGAACCGGACATTCGGGAAATTATCCTCAACGGCGTGCTTCATTGCCCAATATATACGCTCCACGTTGTCGTAAGTCGAAATCGTATCCATCGTGCCGAACATTTGCGGATTGTTCATTATGTGGCCGGGATAGAAAAAGGTAATGCGGTTTTCAAACCACTTTTCTCCGTATTCGGCGCCCAGGTCCATCGCGCCATACTTGGCGCAAATTTCCATCGCGATCTCCTCTTCGATGGCGGTTATACGCGCGTTGCCTTCCACCGCCATGTTCATAAACGCACCCCGTTTATCAAAACCAAGTACTTTTTTAATGATGGAAACCGTTTCGGCCTCATCGAACAGGCGAACGATGGACGGTTTAACAGTCTGCACAATCTCTTTGCATGCCTCAATTCCCGTTACGAAATCCTTGAACAGGAAAGCTCTGAATCTGCGCGCCTCAGGAAGCTTCACCAACCGGAAGGAGGCTTTGGTCATAACCCCGAGAGTACCCTCGGAACCGATAAATATCTGGTTAAGATCGGGACCCGCAGCGTGCTTCGGCACGGGCAGCGTATTGATGATGTCACCGTTCGGCAAAACCACTTCCATACTCAGGCATTGGTCGTCTATCTTGCCGTATTTTGTAGATAATATGCCTATTCCGCGGTGCGCGAGAGCACCGCCGACGGTGCCGCAGGTCAGGCAGCTCGGTATATGCATGATGGACAGGCCCTTCGCATTCGCATGCCATTCAAGCGTCTGGAAAATCATGCCGGTTTCGGCCGTTATGGTCATCGCTTTTTCATCCAGACTGATTAACCGGTTCATACGCTTTACGTCGAGCAGTATGCCGCCCGCCATAGGCAGCGCGCTTCCCTGTGAGCCGGATCCGCCGCCCCACGTCTGTACGGGAATTTTATAGTAATTCGCGATCTTGAGGATCTTGGAGACTTCTTCTGCGCTTCCCGGCCGAACGATAAAATCCGGCGCCGGCGGCTTCTTGCCTTTGTCCGCCCACATCCGGGCTACCCAAAAATAATCGACCCCATACGTCAGCTTGTCTGCTTCATTTACGCTGACGTTCTCCCTTCCGACCACGTCTTCCAGTTCACTTTGTATCATATTGACCATGAATGCCCTGAATTCCATGTTTCTCCTTAACTATCATAATAATTTCAAAATGCTATCATAAGTGTACATAAGCAGTATAACATGTTAGAAATTTAATTTCAATATATCATGAATAATTTCTGTTGTTTTTTTTCTTGAGTTAATTTTACAGTGGACGACAGGTTGGATTTAACGGTGCGGCGATATCCCGTAAAACTAAGTTAAGCCTTATTTCCCGGGTCAATACTAAAGGTAAATACGAGCTAATACCTAGCCCTAAATGACAGGACTATTGCCTGAAAAACTGCTTTAAAGCGTCAACTGAAATGAAAAGGCTGAATGCTGAATGCTGAATGTCAGATAAGGTTACCATTTATGGTGATATGTTCACTATCATGCTAAAAGATAACGGCCGTTATAACCAATACATACAGAAAAGGATGCTAAGCGTATTACCGGATGAACCGCTATACTCGAAGACTGTCGGGGATAAACTCCCGTAAAGTCAGAGCAACCGTAGGTGCCCTGTTTTCGTTGACAGTGCGGCAACTGAACATGCAATCCCAAGCAGGCAAAAAACAGAAATTCGATTGTTGAAATACAGCCGGGATGTTATTATAAAATATGATTCAAACCACATTTAGGAGGAAATGCCATGATAATAAGCGAACGCGAACCCGCCCTGCTTATGAAAATGAAAGCTCTGCGCCCCTCGCTAAGCCGCGCCGAACAGCAGGTTGTGGACTATATCATCGGCCACCCAGAGACTGTAATCTACCTTTCCGTGGCCGGTCTTGCCGAGAACAGCGGAGTCAGCGACGCAACCGTCGTGCGCACCTGCCGCAGCTTGGGGCTCAACGGTTACCAGGACCTTAAAGTCACGCTGGCGCAGGACATAGTCACGCCGCTTCAGAGCATTCACGAGGAAATCAACGAAGGGGACAGCGTGTCGGTTATTGTTGACAAAGTATTTCAGGGAACGCTGCACGCGCTCAATTTCACCCACGATACGCTCAAGGTGGAAGCAATCGAGCAGGCAGCCGAAGCCATCATGAAAGCGCGAACCGTTATAGTAATGGGGCTCGGCAACTCGCATTCCGTGGCGATCGACTTGCAGCATAAATTGATGCGCCTTGGGATGCTGTCCATCGCCTTTACAGACTCGCATATGCAAGCCATCGCAGCCTCGCAGCTCACTCCTGACGATGTAGTGTTCGCCATCAGCCATTCCGGCAGCTCAATGGATATCGTAGACAGCGTCCGCTTAGCCAAGGATAACGGAGTCAAAACCATTTCCCTCACTAATATAGGCATTTCGCCGCTGAGTAAAATCACGGACATTCAGCTCTATACAGCCAGTAAAGAGACACGGTTCCGCATAGTGGCGCTCAATTCACGCATTGCACAAATGGCTATAATCGATGTGCTCTATACGGTGCTCGCGTCACGGCTGCCCGAGGCTGTTACCGGATTCCACCGTCTTGAAAAAGCATTGAACAAGAAAAAGTATTGACAGCTCCCCGCACCGAACATGCAGTTAATCCGATAACGGAATCACGTCAAGATCCTTGGGAACTATAAGATTCCCATGATAATACAGGCGTCCTTCGGCAGCGTACAAGTTCGGCTTATCTTCGTAGTTTTCCTCTTCGGTATGCCATAATACCAGATTGGGGACGTTCAGTTCAGCGGCTTTTTCGCAAGCCTCCTTTACGGTGCTGTGGTGCTTTTCATAAGGTTTAAACTGCTCGCGCTGCGCATACAAACAAAACGCTTCCGAAAGGAACCAATCGCTTTCCCGAACATACGGCAAACAAGCGGGGTTGAAAGGCTCGTCGCCCAGACAAGTCAGTTTTTTGCCGCACCTGAGCTGCATCGTAAATCCGTATTGCTCGTCTTTAGTGGAAAAAATATTGAAAAAAGTGACAGGCCAGCCGCAAATATTCGCTTGCGTGCCATTCTCCACGGCATGGAATATAATGCTCTTGTCGAACCGGCTAGTGATCTTCGGAAGCAATGTCATACCGGAGATAGTCTTGAGCATTTCTATCAAGCGCAAATGACACCAAATATGAAACTCCCCCTTGTATCTCCCGGCTGCCATCAGATTGCCGATCTCGCGGAGCACCCATATCACGCCGAGCATGTGGTCGCAATGTGCGTGAGTGACGATTAGTTCGCGAATGTCCGTTGACGGAATGCCGGCTTTGCTCAGCTGCGCGAGAATGCCGTTGCCGCCGCCCGCATCCACAAGCAGATACGCGCCGTCTTTCTCGATAGCAAAACAGGTATTATAGCATTTCCTTACCATAGCGTTACCGGTGCCGAGTACAATCAACCGCTCCATATATACACAAATCCTTTCAACCTAAGCGCATAAAATTCAAGGATAAATTCTTTCAAATTGAGTTTTACCTAATTAAGTTTCATAGCCGTAAGCACGTTTCGTATTATTATATTTGTTTTTCGGATGGAACGTCAAGAATTATGAAATTTTCTTTTTTATTCTTCACGAAATCACGAAATTTATTTACATTATCCATTGACATCATATCTGCGCAAATATATAATGGTTCATGCAACAGGTATGTATACATTTTGAGCGGTTAATGCAATAATGTGTTACATACTTGCATTCTTATCTTTGCGCAACGTTTTTACGACAAAAATTACCGCAGGAGGCTGTGCCGCCTGCGGCACCCGGATTTGCGCATAGCTCATCTCTGCCGCGCAGGATCCGCAATACATCAAGTAAGGAGGATATGTGCCGGCACATGCCGTCAACAAAATAAACATGGCAGAATTGAATCACAACTACAGAGGCCGAATGATCATTTCCGAATTGGAAGATGCGGTCGGAATTCAAAATGTCCGTTTGCTGGACGTGGACAAGCTTCCGCATTCGGTGGATTATTATTGGATACCGAGAATGTGGGTGGATCGCGGTAAAAAACCGGTTTATCCGGATTGCGTAGTCTACCCTGAAACGACGGAGCAGGTATCCAAAGTGATGCGCATCGCCTCGCATTATCGCATTCCCGTTACGCCTTGGGGCGGCGGGTCGGGTTCTCAGGGCGGCGCTTTGCCGGTAGAAGGCGGGATAGTCGTAGATCTCAAGCGTATGAACAAGGTCCTCGAACTGAACACTAAAGCCAATACCATAACCGCACAGGCCGGCATCATCCAGCAGCACCTGGAATGGGAAATAAACGACAAGGGATATTCCACAATGCATCTGCCGGCCTCCATTGGCTGTGCGACGCTCGGCGGGTATCTTGCGCACCGGGGCACTGGAGTATTGTCCACCAAATACGGGAAAATCGAAGATATGATAGTCAGTATGGAGGTCGTGCTTCCCAACGGCGATATCATCAACACCCTGCCCGTACCGCGCAATGCGGCAGGTCCCGACCTGAATCAATTCTTCGTCGGGGCCGAAGGGACGCTCGGAATCATAACAACGGCAACCGTCAAAGTATTTGAGCACCCCGAATGCCGGATGTTTAACGCATTTCTTTTTAAAAACATGCATGACTCTCTCGAAGCCGGGCGTTTGATAATGAACGCGCGTTTGCAGCCCACGGTAATCCGCATGTACGACGAGCCGGAAACAATCCACCAGATCGAAAGGGTGTTCGGAACCAAACTGGAAAAAGGTTCTTTCCTGGTATTCGGATTCGACGGCGAAAAGGAAATAGTGGATTACCAAATGAAAAAGGCGGTCGAAATCTGCGAGGCAACGGCCATACAGAATCTAGGCAGCAAATTCGGCGAACAGTGGTGGAAAAATAAGTATAAATTTTATTTTCCGCCCTATTGCCTTGATTTACCCCAAGCCTACGGAACTATGGATACGGTCGCCACTTACGACAAGATCGAAAACATTTATTGGAAGATGAAAACCACCTGTGAGCAATTCCCGGGAACTCGCTTCATCGCGCATTTCTCCCACTGGTACGACTGGGGCTGCATGATGTACGACCGATTTATTGTTGATCCGGCATTCGTGCCCGAGGACCCTGATGAAGCAATCCGTTTATATCAGCAGATATGGACAGAATGCATCCGAGTATGTCTTGATAACGGCGGTGTAATCAATGAACACCACGGCGTCGGCCTTAAGCTCGGATACATGATGCAGGAGCAGTACGGACCCGCATTCCAAGTGCTTTCGGCACTTAAAAAAGCGTTGGACCCGTACAACATCATGAATCCCGGCAAGATGGGTTTTTAAGGAGGAATTATGGAACTGTTTAACGCCAAGGTGCATTACGACAACTGCCGCTTCTGCTGGATGTGCCGGCAGGTTTGTACCGTTGCGACAATGACATCGGACGAATCACACTCCCCCCGTTCAAGAGGGATGGCTGCATTTGCGGTTGAAAAAGGAATATTGCCCTTCGACGAGCATGTCGCACAGAATATGTACGAATGCTGCTTGTGTAAATATTGTAACAGTTGGTGCGAGGGCGATTACGATCCCACCGAGTTTATAATTGCCGCCCGCCGCGACGCCGTCGCGCAAGGACTGGAACCTGCGGTTATACGCCGTCTTAAGGATACTCTTCTGAACGCCGGCAATGTCTTTGACTGCACCGAAAAGGACGAGGAGTTTACCCGCCTATGGTCACGCCTTCCTTCCCGGGGCGACATATTGCTCATCGCGGGCAGCATTATACCTTACCGCGCGCCTAAGATAGCCGAAGCTTCGCTTTCTGTACTGCGTGCATGCGGAGTTGAACCGGCCGCCATCGACGAGACCACCGGGGGATTTGAGCTTTATTGCCTAGGATATGCAGACGAGGCGCGTCGCGCCGTTGAAAAGCTCACAGCTGAAATCGCGGCTGCCGGCGCGAAAACAATCGTCACGCTGGATACGCAAGAGCGCTATTTCCTGAGTGAACTCTCAAAACTGTTCGGCTTGGAACTGACTGCTAAGGTCCTTCACTGGAGCGAATACGTATCGTCACTGAAGCTGCCGCAGCTTAAAGCTAAATCCGAACTGGTCACATACCACGACGACAGCTTCCTTGCAAGGTACTGCGGCGTAACAGACGCGCCCAGGGCTTGCATCAAAGCGGTACCGGGCTGCAAATATCAGGATATGCTCTGGTTCGGAGAAGAAGCGCATGCGACTCCCTCCGCGCTGTTCCAATTTATGTATCCCAATATTGCGGATCAAATGCTCACGCGAAGAGCAAAGGACTATTTCAAGACACAAGCCGATACACTTATCACCGGCGCAGCTATTGACCGGGTCAACATGCGGGATATGGGCATAAAGGCGGTTTCCATTCAGGAGTATCTTGAATCAGCTCTTTGATCTCAGTTTTATATCAGGAGGTTGATTATATGAAAGAAAAAACCGTCGCTATTATTGCTACTTGCGACACAAAAGGCAACGAAGCAAACTACCTGCGTGAACGTGTACGAAGCTACGGCATGCAAGGACTTATCGTCGACTGCGGCATACTGAAGGATCCAACCGTGGTTCCCGATATATCGAAGCATGAAGTGGCGGCAGCAGCCGGCCATACCATAGAAAGCCTCATCGCGCGCGGATCAAGGGGTGCCGCTGTGGACGGAATGATCGAAGGCGTCGGTGCAATGGTATCCAAGCTGTACTCCGAAAACCGGATCGACGCACTCATAGCAATAGGCGGAGCGGAAGGCGCGCTTCTCGCCCGCGCGGCGATGGACGCGCTGCCGTTATTCATGCCTAAACTGACTCTTTCCCCCGTAGCCTCCGGCTCTCACAAATTCGACGAGATCATCGGTTACAACGACGCGATGGCCATGCATACGGTTGTGGATATACTCGGCATCAACTCCATCAGCAAGCGCCTTTTCGACAACGCGGTCGGCGCCATTGTCGGTATGCTCAATGCAAAGCTCGCTCCCGAAACTGAAAAAGTCGTCCGCATAGGCATTACAGCTGCGGGAACGGTCACGCCTCCGCTGGTTAAGATCGTACTGCCCATGCTGGAGAAAAAGGGATATGAAGTCTACTCCTTCCATTCCAACGGCGTAGGCGGTCCATGTATGGACAACCTCGTGAACGGTGGATACTTCCAAGGCGTTATCGAATATTCGCTCAGCGAACTGGTCGGAAACCTATACGGCGGTCTGCATAAAAGCCGTCCCGATCGCATGGAGGCGGCGATCGAAGCCGGCGTCCCGCTTGTTGCCGTTCCCGGTGTGACCAGCGTCGTGGTGCTCAGCACCGCGGATGCGCAAGCTCCCGCATACGAAGGACGCAAGAAATACTATCACAACAGGGAAATCACGCTCGTCAGCCTTACGGAAGAAGAATGCCTCGCAGTAGCCAACTCATTTGTAGATAAGATAAACCGCGCTAAGCCGGGAAAGGCGACAGTGCTGCTGCCCTTAAACGGGTTCAGCTCACAGGATAAAGAGGGTTGTGCGCTCGAAAATGTGCCCGGGAGAAATGCAATACTCAACGTCATCCGTGAGCGGCTTGCTCCGCACATCCGTATGATAGAGTTTCCTTATCATATAAATGATGACGAGTTCGCATTAGCCACTGCAAACGAATTGCTGCGGATGACGCAAACGGACAAATAATAATCTGACAATTGCTTCTGTTTCGATTCATGCAACATAATCCGTTTTTATAACGGAATTATGTTGCATGATTTTTACTGTTCGAAAACACAATGATCAAATCACACTTCCGGAAGATCCTAAACGGTCGAGTTCCCTGATCATCCTTGAAGCAACCTCATGCCACGGAGCGACTATACCGATATCCGCATAATCGAACAGCGGAGCTTTCGGGTCGGTATTGACAGCCACTATCCTGCCCGAATCCTTTATTCCCGCTATATGCTGCACGGCCCCCGATATACCGAAGGCTATATAAACCCGCGGGCGCAACGTGACGCCTGTCTGCCCCACCTGCCGGGAATACTCCGCAAACCCATTATCCACCGCCGAACGAGTGGCTGCCGTAACTCCGCCGAGCAGCGAGGATAAACGCTCAAGAAGCACAAAACCCTCGCGACTCCCTATTCCTTTGCCTCCCGCAACGACTGTCTGTGCGTCGCACAGCATGCCGGCACCGCCCGGCAAGGCAAGCTGCGTACCCGGCTGTGCGCTTTTAAATGGGAGGCGCTCTATCACACCCCCGTTCGCCTCATTTTCCGTATTTATGGGAAGAAATACTCCCGGTCGGACCGACGCAAGCTGAGGACGAGTTTTTTCGCATACTATTTCGGCTAACAGCGTTCCGCCGAAAGCAGGGCGCGTTTGCACGAGCAGTCCGTCCTCCTGAAGCAATAATTCCGTACAGTCAGCAGTCAGCCCTGTGCGGAGAATAGCCGCGCATTGCGGCGCGATGCTGCGGCCTCGTATCGTGGCAGGAAATAAAACAGCCTCCGGCCGGCGTGAGATCGCCAGCTCACACAGCGCTTGAGCGCAGTCGCGCTCCGCCGC
>MWCU01000057.1 GCA_002070205.1 Firmicutes bacterium ADurb.Bin182
AAACGGTATTATAATAGTAATGGATTTTTCTTGAAAGGACGGGGGGAATATGCCACTCAGCAACTTTGATGAGCTCATCGCAAAGGTCAAGGGTAAAAGCAAGAGGACAGTCGCACTGGTCGCAGCGGATGACGAGCACGCGCTTCAGGCTGTCATAACCGCTAAGGATATAGTTAACGCCGTACTTGTAGGCGACCGATGCAAAATCGCAGGCGAATTGAAGTCTCTCGGCGAAAATCCGGCGGATTATGAGATCGTTTCCGTACCCGAAAATATAAATCCCGCAATAGCCGCCGCAGGACTCATCCGCGAAGGGAAAGCGGATTTTTTAATGAAAGGCAGGATAATGACCGGCGAACTGCTCAAGGGCGTACTTTCTCCGGAAGCGGGACTGAGGGGCGATTCTTTGATGTCCCATATAATCATCACGGAGGTGCCGGGATATCATAAGCTCCTTTGCATTACCGACGGCGGAATGTGCACTTACCCCGATTTGGAACAGAAAAAACAGATAGTTTCAAACTCCGTGAAGTTCCTTCATCTGCTGGGTTATGAGCGCCCGAATGTCGCGGCGCTGTGCGCCGTTGAGACGGTAAACCCCAAAATGCCGGAAACCGTTCACGCGGCGGAACTGAAAAGGATGAGCCTTGAGGGCGATCTGCCGGGCTGCTATGTGGAGGGCCCTATTTCCTATGACCTTGCGATGGTTCCGGAGCTTTCGTTGATCAAAGGATACAAGTGCCCATGTGCGGGCGATTTTGATATATTGCTGGTCCCTGAGATAGTAGTCGGAAATGTGCTCGGCAAATGCCTGGTTTACACATGCGGCGGACGGCTGGCGGGCATCGTAGTCGGCTGCAGGGTGCCGATAGTCGTTACCTCAAGAGGATCATCTTCCGAAGAAAAATATTATTCGCTTGCGCTTTGCGCGGGCGTTTGCTGAGAGGCTATATGGAAAGAATACTTGTTGTCAACCCCGGATCGACCTCAACTAAAATTGCCGTATTCGATGATGAAACGCCCGTTATGTCCGAGACGATACGCCATTCGGAGGATGAACTCAGCCGCTTTTCATGGGTCATGGATCAGCTTCAATACCGTTACGAACTCATTGAGCAGTCGCTAAAAGCGCACGGCGTCAGTCAGAATACGCTTACCTGCGTCGTATCACGCGGAGGCTTGCTGCCTCCCGTGCCCGCGGGAGCTTTGCGCGTGAACAAGGACATGATAGATTATATGTATGCGCAAGGTGTGGAAGCCCATATCTCCAATGTCGGCTGCGTAATAGCGGATAAATTCGCGAAGCAAAACGGGATAGAAGCTTACGTTTACGATCCCGTTGCGGTTGATGAGCTCTCGCCGCTTGCGCGCATATCGGGGCTGCCGGAGCTTCCCAAAGTGAGCAGAGGACACGCGCTCAATACTTACGCGATGGCGGTGCGCTGCGCTGAGGAGATCCTCAAAAAGCCCGTTACGGAATGCACATTCATAGTAGCTCATATCGGCGGAGGGTGCAGCACCTGGCTAATTCATCGGGGGAGAAGGATCGACATGTACAGCGACGACGACGCGGGCTTCGCTCCCGAGCGCTGCGGGAAGCTTCAGGCAATGGATATCGTAAGGCTTTGTTACAGCGGCAAATATACATATGGCGAGATGGTCGCTAAAATTCGCGGCAATGCGGGGCTTCGCGCTCATCTCGGCACCAGCAGCGCCATAAAAGTTGAGGAAATGATCGAGAAAGGCGACAAGCATGCCGAACTGATTTATGAAGCCATGGCATACGGCTGTGCAAAAGGGATCGGGGACCTTGCCACGGCAGTTTACGGCAAGGTTGACAGAATAATACTCACCGGCAGCGTCGTAAAATCCAAAATGCTGACCGACTGGATAGTTCCGAGGGTGGAGTGGATTGCTCCCGTTGAAATAATGGCGGGCGAGTATGAAGTGGAAGCGCTTGCGGCCGGCGCGCTGCGCGTGCTTCGCGGAGAAGAAAAGCTTAATACTTTCACGTGGAAAAAAGAAAATCCGGGAAAGACCGATGAATGAAACGTATAAATTGAATCACGTTATCGTAGAAGCCGAGTGCGGCGAAGACGGGCAATGGCAAATGCAGTATGCGTTCTCTGCGATGGAACGGGCGATGAACGAGCATTGTCTGCTGCTGAAGTGTTCGAGACGCGATATTCTTAACAGTTACGGGCTTGTTTGGATGCTGGCGCGCATCAAGGTATGCTTTTCCCGCCTGCCGCGCGAAGGGGAAAGCATATTGATTAAAACATGGCCGGGCGCATCCGGCAGGGTTACGTACCCTCGCTTCGTGGAATTCGTTTCGCAAGGCGATCTTATAGGCTGTTCGTCCTCTTCATGGCTTGCGGTGGATTTTCAAAAGCGCAGGCTGGTACTGCCGAATAAATGCGGAATAAGCCTTCCCGATACATCCTCGCTTGTTCCGCCTTTGCGGGAGCCGGACAAGCTGTCCGTTCCGGAGGAGGGAGAGAGGACAATCCGCATCGTCGAGGAAAATGACCTCGACCTAAACGCGCATATGAACAACGCGCGGTACGCGGCCTGGATCGGCAGTTTGTACTCCCGGCCTCTGCACGAGCTTTGCATCGAATACTCGCAGGAAGCGGTCAAAGGACAGCGCATCGTAATGATACACAAGGAAAGTGAGAACGGAATTACCGTATCGGGCAAGGATGCCGAAAACGGAGCTACGGTATTCAAAGCGAAAGGAAAGTAAAATGGTCATTATTGAAATGGAAAACGGCGGGATTATCAAAATCGAAACGGACAGAAGTGCCGCTCCCAATACCGTGGATAACTTCGTACACCTCGCCAGTTCGGGATTCTACGACGGACTGACATTCCACAGGGTAATCAAGGGTTTTATGATCCAGGGAGGCGACCCGGACGGCACCGGTTCGGGCGGGCCCGGTTACCATATCAAAGGCGAATTCAGGGCAAACGGAGTACAAAACCCTCTGAAGCACAAAAGGGGCGTCATCTCCATGGCGCGCGCTTCCGACCCGGATTCCGCGGGCTCCCAGTTCTTCATTATGCATGCCGATTCACCCCACTTGGACGGACAATATGCGGCGTTCGGCCATGTTACGGAGGGAATGGAAGCCGTGGACGAAATAGCGTCGGTTCCGACCTGTTACGGCGACCGGCCGAAAACAGCTGTTCGAATTAAAAGTATGAGGGTCGAAAACGAGGGGGAAATAAAGGAACCCGTAAAAATAAAATTATGAAAAGCCGGGCATTCGCCCGGTTTAATCTCAGCTTTGTTTTATTTTGAGAAGCAGAATCAAACGAGTTTTGACTTCATCACTATTTGTATGAATTTGTCGGCTGCAGCCGACAGCGGCACTCCCTCAAGGCTTATAAGTCCTATCGCCCGAAGCGGTACCGGATTAATGAGCTCGATTTCAAATAATTCCTGCTTTATCAGCGAATCCTGCGCGAACTCGCGGATAACGCATGCTACTCCGAGACCTATGCGGGCAAACTGCACCAGAAGGTGATGGGCGCCGAGCTCGATTTCGGGATGAAGGGTCACTCCGTTCATGGAAGCGAAATCATCAAGGTATTTTCGCGAGTTTGAAGCCTGCTCCAAAAGAACGAGCGGTTCCCTGGAAAGCTCCTCCAGGGTTATCTGTCTTCCCTTAAGATGAGCGAATCTTTCGGAAGCGACGAATACGTCCTGAACTTTGAGGACTTCTCTGACCAGAAGCGTATCGTCGTTCACGGGGAGGTTGACGAGGGCAATATCCACTTTGCCGACTTTTAAAAGCTCGACGGTTTCAGGCGTCGTTCTGTTTGTTACCTGAAGCTGTACATCAGGGTATTGCGAATGGAAACGCTTCAGATACGGCAGAAGAAAATACTGGCACAGAGTATCGCTAGCTCCGATCATAAGCCCGCCGGACTTTAGAGTGCGCATGCGGTTGATTTTGTCCTCCGCGGCGGCAACGAGACTCACAGCTTTATCAGCATAACTGTAAAGCATGCGCCCTTCGGAGGTTAAAGCTATACCGCGGCTTGTTCTAGTGAACAGCTTGCAGCCAAGCTGCTCCTCAAGTCGATGCATGGACTGGCTGATCGCGGGCTGGCTGACAAAAAGTTCGCGCGCGGCGCGGCTCAGGCTGCCGCATCTTGCCACAGTGCAAAATATCCCGTAAAGATCAAGATTTGCCGACAATTAAATCACTCTTATCCGTTCTGTTATTGTTCGCGAATATCAATATTATAATTGTATTCCATTTCAGGCTTGTTTGCAATAAGATTTGCTTATATTCATAATCAGGCAATAATTATGTTATAATGTATAACAATAGGGAATATATGGAGGGAACGTTATGCACTCAAGAGTCAGCGAATTTACCCTTCCTTCCGCTTCGGGAATATGCGAAATATACTGCCGGCTTTGGACCCCCGAAAAAGTCCGCTGCGTGGTTCAGTTGGCTCACGGCATGATGGAGCACTGCGGCCGCTATGACGCGTTTGCGCGGTTTTTGAACGCCAACGGCATAGCCGCGGCTGCCAACGATCATCTGGGTCACGGCAAAAGCATAAAGGACAAAGAGCATTTCGGGTTTATTGCACCTTCGAACGGCTGGGATTTCATGCTTTCGGATATGCTTGCCCTCCATAATGCCGTAAAACATGATTTCCCCGATGTGCCTTATATTCTTATGGGGCATTCCATGGGTTCGTTCTTGGCGCGGTCATTTGCTTCGCGCAGGTTGGCTGAGGTCGATGCGTATATCTTTTCGGGCACGGCGGGAAGAAATCCTGCGATAGGGCTTGTGCGGCCGATAGTAAAAATGGAAATCAAAAAGAACGGCGGGCAAAAACCGAGTCCGCTTCTGATGAATTTAGCTTTCGGTTCTTACGGCAATCGGTTCAAGCCTCAAAGGACGGGTTTTGACTGGCTCTCAAGGGATACCGCAGCGGTAGATCTGTATAATGAGGATCCGCTTTGCGGATTTGCGTTTACCGCGGGCGGATTTTTAGATCTGTTCGAAGGTCTCATGGAAATAAACAGAAAGGGCTGGGCGGCATCGGTACCGGATGTACCCATACTTCTTGTTTCCGGAACCGACGATCCCGTAGGGGATTTCTCAAAAGGCGTCCGCGAGGTGAATGCCGCGTTGAAAGCGGCCGGGCGTGATGTCACCATGAAACTGTATGAAGGCGGAAGGCACGAGATGCTTAATGAAACGAATAAAGACGAGGTATATGCGGATATTTTGGGATTTACGGAGAAAGTGATTGAAAAACGAGGGGTAGAAGTATGAGCATACTGGTGTTTCGCGATTCGAATATTTCCTGCAGTGCGGCTGCAACTATAATAGCTTCTCAGATCATCAAAAAACCGAACAGCGTATTGGGCTTGTCCACAGGTACGGCGCCGGAGGGCGTGTTTGTAAGGCTTGCCGGCATGACCGCTTCGGGTTTGCTGGATTGGAGCGATATTAAAACTTTCAGCACCGCGGAATTTTTGGGCTTCGGAAGCTCAAATCCCGACAGCTGCTTCGGTTTTTTAATAAAGAATTTATTTTCAAAGGTGAATATCAACAAATCCAATGTTCATTCTCCGGACGGGACCGCCGAAATTCCGGAAGAAGAGTGCAGGATGTACGAGAGACGCATATCGGACGCAGGCGGCATCGACCTGCTTCTGTTATGTATCGGAATAAACGGCAGGCTCGGTTTCAACGAGCCCGCGAAAGAGTTTACCTCATCGACGCATGTTTCCGTGTTTTCGCAAAGCGCCATCGAAGCGCACTCAAAAAAATTCGCGAATAAGTCCGAGGTGCCGGGAGGCGCAATCACAATGGGAATCAATACTATTATGAGCGCGCGCGAAATCGTGCTTATTGCAAACGGCGCGCATAAACAGGACGCGGTATATAAAATGCTCAATGAGCCGGTCAATCCGCTTGTTCCCGCAAGCATATTGCAGCTGCACCCTTCGGTAACTTTTGTTTTCGATGAAGCGGCTGCGGATAAACTGTGATAAAGACCGAATAATTGCATTGACAGAATCCGCTAATATATAATAAGTTCAATAATAGCTAATATTTGGCGAAGAGGAGATGGATATGAGTTCGTGGGAGAAGTCGCTGGATGATCTGACTGCAGGCAATGAACGCTTCATGAGCGGTGAACTGAAGGCTAAAAGAAGCGACGCAGAAATCAGAAAGCAACTGTATGAGCAGGGGCAGAAACCTATAGCCGTCATAGTCTGCACATCGGATGCGTATATGCCGCCCGAACTGGTGTTTGACGCAGAGCTTGGGGAACTGTACGTTATTCGCACCCCCGATCTTTCCGTAGACAGGGAAGTTATTGACGGGATTGAGTATGCGGTCAAAAAATTAGGCGTTCCGCTCTGCATGGTCGTTACGCATGAGGATCGCCCCGGCGATCCCGAGGAGGATGAAGGCTTCAGCTTTTTCAGAAGGCGGAACGAAGACACCCATGCCCTCATACAAGCGGCCGTTGATAAGATCAGAAGCAGCTCAGCGCTTGAAAGCTATTTTGAAACGGGCGCTTTTTTTGCGGTGGGAGCCACATATGATCTTGAGACGGGCGCAATAACGGTCTTCAACTATTAAGCGGCGTTCCGCCGCAAGCCGGGCCCGCGAGAAGGAATTTTGGAATGCCTTTATGCCGCAATCGCAAAATACCTTAATTGCCTTAAGGCGAAAACGGTTTCCTGACCGCTTTGCCGTTTAAAATCTGCAGACGGCTTTGACGGGTTTTTTACATATTCGTGTTACCGCGTTTTTTCCGGTGAAAGGAGAGAAGCCATATTATGCTGTACCGTAAATGTGCCGGCGGCGTTGTGTTTTATGAAAACAAGGTATATCTTCTCAAGAATGAAAAGGATGAATGGGTGCTTCCTAAAGGCGTTATAAACCAGGGCATGCTTTCGCAGGAAGTCGCGCAGCTTCGCGTTAAGGCGGAAGCGGGAATCGAAGCCGAGGTCGTTTGCCCTGCCGGAGAGACGAGCTATGAATTTTACTCGCATACTCGCAAGATGCCTGTCAGCAACGACATCACATGGTATGTGATGGCCGCGAAAAATGCGGAGCATAATCCCTCCGCTTCGGAAGGGTTCAAGGAGGGGCGTTATTTCAGCGCTGAGGAAGCGCAAAAAACAGCGACTTATTCGCAGGATAAAGCGCTTGTGCGCCAGGCATATGCGAAACTTTTGCAAGCCCGCCGCAGAGGATGATTTGAACGCTTTCCGTGAAGATGTTATAATATATCGAATGGGTCAGGAGGTTAAACTATGTCAGGGCACTCAAAATGGGCGAACATTAAAAACAAAAAAGAAAAAACCGATTTCCAGCGCGGAAAGATATTCACTAAAATCGGCCGGGAAATCGCAATTGCCGTCAAGGAAGGCGGCGCGGATCCCTTAAACAATTCAAGGCTGCGCGATGTAATCGCAAAAGCAAAGGCAAATAACATGCCGAACGACAATATAACCCGGTCCATAAAAAAAGCCGCCGGGGAGCTGGGAAGCGTTAATTATGAAGAGATCACATACGAAGGCTACGGACCGGGAGGAACGGCAATTATATTCGATGTGGTTACGGATAACCGTAACCGTACCGCCGCCGAATTGCGCCATATATTCGATAAAAGCGGCGGTTCGCTCGGCTCCGCGGGTTGTGTCTCGTGGATGTTCGACCGCAAAGGCGTAATTGTAATCGAGCTGAGCGCATCCGTTGACGAGGATGATTTGATGATGCGGGCATTGGAAGCGGGAGCGCTGGATTTCGTACCCGTCGATGATGCGTACGAGATTTATACAGACCCGGCGGACTTTTCGGCAGTGAGAGAGGCTCTCGAACAGCAGGGCTTGAGCTTTATATCCGCGGAAATCCAAATGATTCCCCAAAACACTATCGAAATCGACGACCCCGAAACAGCCGAAAAAATAAACAAGCTGCTGGAGCGTCTGGAAGACAACGATGACGTAAACGAGGTGTATCACAATGCACTTCTGCCGGAAGAATAATAATATTTTTCGAAACGCTTCGGCTTGCGTTTCATGTTAACGGGAAAAGGAATGGCGAACATTCCTTTTTTTGATGCGTTTAAAAAAGACGCCGTGACGAACGAATTTTAGAAAGGGGGCGGCAATCACCGAAAGCCGGTCGACAGAGGAAAAGCATGAAATAGCTATGTAATGGAAGCAATCGCACAAAATATGAAGATAATCGCATATAATCGCAAATTCCGGTCAATATTAGGAGTTGATAACTTAACGCAGTTGCTCTATTATAAGAAAGAATATTAGCACTCATTTAAAGTGAGTGCTAACAATAAAAGAGAGATATGCATAAGGAGGTATTACTCAATGAAACTCAAACCCCTTGCGGATCGTGTAGTCATCAAAAGTCTCGAGAGCGAGGAAACCACCAAAAGCGGTATCGTGCTGCCCGGGAGCGCCAAGGAAAAACCGCAGATGGCCGAAGTGATAGCAGTCGGTCCCGGTGGTATGGTGGACGGGAAAGAGATCACGATGTATGTCAACAAAGGCGACAAGGTGATCTATTCCAAATATGCGGGAACCGAGGTCAAACTGGACGGAACGGAATATATCGTCGTGCGCCAGAATGACATACTCGCAGTCGTAGAATAATCATCGGAAGGAGAAATAAAAATGGCAAAACAGCTTAAATACGGTGAAGATGCCCGCCGCGCTTTGGAAAAAGGCATGAACGCTCTCGCGGATACAGTCAAGATCACATTGGGTCCCAAAGGCCGCAACGTAGTTTTGGATAAAAAGTTCGGTGCTCCGGTCATCACAAATGACGGCGTTACCATCGCAAAAGAAATCGAGCTCGAAGACCCGTTTGAAAACATGGGCGCCCAGCTCATAAAGGAAGTCGCCACAAAGACAAATGATGTTGCGGGAGACGGCACGACCACCGCAACGCTGCTGGCGCAGGCTATTGTCAGGGAAGGACTTAAAAACGTGGCCGCGGGAGCCAACCCAATGGTTTTGAAGAAGGGGATCGAGGCCGCTGTCGAAGAGGCTGTCGCAGGCCTTAAGGAACTCTCCAAACCCGTCAGCTCCAAGCAGGCTATTGCGCAGGTCGCTTCAATCTCAGCGGGCGATGAGAAGATCGGGGCGTTGATTTCGGATGCTATGGACAAGGTCGGAAATGACGGCGTCATAACAGTTGAAGAGTCCAAGACGATGAAAACCGAGCTGAATATCGTTGAAGGAATGCAGTTTGACAGAGGATATGCTTCCGC
Source organism: Firmicutes bacterium ADurb.Bin182 (assembly GCA_002070205.1). Taxonomy (GTDB): domain Bacteria; phylum Bacillota; class Clostridia; order Christensenellales; family CAG-138; genus MWCU01. The sequence goes on from MWCU01000057.1 coordinate 9,292, forward strand.
GTACATGGTTACGGACTCCGACAAAATGGAAGCGGTTCTGGATAATCCGCTCATCCTCATCACCGAGAAGAAGATTTCAAATACTCAGGAAATGCTTCCTTTGCTCGAACAGGTCGTCCAGGCGGGCAAAAAGCTGCTTATTATCGCAGAGGAAGTCGAAGGCGAAGCGCTTGCAACTCTGGTTCTCAACAAGCTGCGCGGCACATTTACATGCGTTGCCGTTAAAGCGCCCGGTTTTGGCGACAGACGCAAAGCTATGCTTCAGGATATAGCTATCCTTACCGGCGGTCAGGTCATTTCCGACGAATTGGGCATGGAGCTCAAGGAGACTAAGATAAGCCAGCTGGGAACCGCGCGTCAGGTCAAGGTAGACAAAGAGAATACGACCATAGTCGAGGGCGCCGGCGATCCTTCGGAGATCAAAGCCCGCATCAACTCCATCAAAGCCCAAATCGAGGAAACCACCTCGGATTATGATAAAGAAAAGCTTCAGGAACGCTTGGCGAAATTGGCAGGAGGCGTTGCGGTCGTCTCCGTCGGAGCCGCTACGGAAGTCGAAATGAAAGAGATAAAAATGCGCATCGAGGACGCTCTTAACGCGACCAGGGCCGCCGTTGAGGAGGGCATCATCCCCGGAGGCGGTGTGTCTTTGATCAATGTGGTCGACCGCGTTAAAAAGCTCGAGGCCGGCGCTTCAGGTGATATTAAAACCGGCATACAGATCGTCGTGCGCGCTCTCGAGGAACCTGTCCGCCAGATCGCATCCAACGCGGGTCTCGAAGGATCCGTTGTGGTGCAGGCAATCAAGTCTTCGGGCAAAACCGGCTACGGTTATGACGTTGCAAAGGATGACTACGGCATGATGACGGAGAAGGGCATAATCGACCCGACCAAGGTGGCAAGGAGCGCTCTGCAGAATGCCGCTTCCATCGCGGCCATGGTCCTCACCACCGAAAGCCTCGTTTGCGATATTCCCGCACCCGAGCCTGCTGCGCCTCCGATGGGCGGCGGAGCCGGAATGTATTGATCATAAAACAGCTAAAAGGGGCTGTCCGAAAATGGACAGCCCTTTTCTTCGGCAGCCTTGCATCCCTCTGACGGGGGAGGCGGCAAGAATCACATTAACCGTAAATAATACAGAAAATGTCGGCACTTCATAATTCAGTCAATTTATTGGCAAAAGTTACTCGTTGAAGCAATGTGATAACATATGGTATACAGGATTTAGATTACCAACTTTCACTAATAGCTGAGTTACTTTACAATCAGTTATTAGTAGTACAATAGGTACTCGCAGTATTGATAGCTGATGATTTAGTGGGAATTGTTGCAGACGATGTGTTAATTCCAGCGGCAGCGGCGGGTTGCTTATATTTTGAATGGAATCGGATATCTGGAACTTACGACATATGTAACTAATCAGAAAGGATTGACATACAATTGAACAAAGAAATGTTGTCATATATTTTGTATCTCTTTGCTTTTGATATTGATAATTTAGTTTACGAAGTGTTGAATGATTCAGTAGGAGATCCGCACTTTTCTGCAGTTACTGCTACAAATATGATAAAGTGCTATATTCAGGTAAAGAATGATTTAGATGAAGAGTTGCCATATAAGGATGTCAAAGGTTATTTTAATCATAATGGCTATACAAAAGATGAGTATTTGTTGTTTGAAAATAAACGGATAATTGAAAGCGAATACTATATAGGAGAGCAATATTGAAAAGATTGCTGACAAATGTGGCACACAATTAGGGTGGAAAAGCGCCCAAATACGTGGGTTCCCTGGGATTTCATTCCCTACGGCGGATGTGCTGGCAGGCGGGCAGAATACTGGAAGCCCCTTTTTACTCTCAAAAAGACATCGTAAGCTTAGTTGATTCCACCGGCGCTGTTGCGGTAACGTATAGCTACGATGCGTGGGGCAAACTGCTTGACGTATCCGGTACTAAGTTAATTAAATTAGGATCATTTGGGGTATTTTCGAGTCAAAATCCTTTTATTGGTAAGGTATTCGAAAAAGAAGGAATACTAATGTTAAAGGGAGCTTTTATACCGACTATACCGATGAGAATAGTGTGTTGCATTAAAATAGGTATTGGTTGGTTAGGTGGACTGTTATCATGCATAAATAATTTCTCATTGGGCGTTTTATTGATTGTAATTTTAGTTTTATGTGAGCGGACGTTTATAGGCATGTATTATTTGTAATAATTCCGAATTTGCTTTGCAGGAAACAACAAAAAGAAGTAATAGATTTTATTAACAAGAATCTTTTAAATTAATATTATTCACAATCAGTTGCACTGGAGGTTGTGTCACAGTTTAATAGAGTAGCATGGGGACGGCAGACCGTGTAATAACACACTATTAGCCGAATGCAAGCGAAGCAGCTTTTGTTGAGCATTCGAAAATATGAATTATTTTTAGGATTTTAATTTGCCGAGCGCTTCCGTTCCGTATCTTTGGGCATAATCCCTTTCCATAAGAAACAGAAATAGCTTATCGAAACTCTGTATATTATAAACGCTTTCTTGAAGGCGCCGCGCTTTTTTCGTATAGCAGCGGCTTTCCGAGGAGCCTATTTCGGGCGTAACTATGGCGATATCCTTGTTGCGCGGGGCATAGTAGCGGCTGTTTACGTTCATGCTTTGGTAAAGGAGCAAAGGCACGAGCCCTTTTTCGCTGTTCATGCACAAGCGGCCGTAAGCGGGGCTGAACTCAAAACCGCAGGCGTATTCAACCGCAAAATCCGTGAATGTGCCCTGTCCCCTCGCAAGCTCCTGTTCCTCTTTAAGGTATGACCACTTTCTCCCTCCGCAGCGCATCATGAACTTGATAATATCTTCGGCAAGGTTTTTGGATTTCGACAGCCTTTTCTCTTCCTCATAATAAGTCTTCCCGCCGTAGATCTTGTTGCCTGATTGATGGTAATCCATATATATTATCGCGGAAGGTATGTATTTGACCAGCCAGGAAATGGCGGCCTTAGTCTCGCTTTCGGAGCCGAGATGCGGTCCCGGGTAATATGCGCTGCTCGGGGAGTGGCTCACTTCGCTTATAGGCTTTTCGCCTTTTGCCAGCTGTTCCGCGTTGGATGTCGGCATATTCCTGTTCAAGTCTACACCCCTCGCGTTCGATTTTTTCATGCTTGAAGGGTTGTTGAACATATGCTCCCATCCGTCGGGGTTAACGCTGGGTATCGCGGCGAATTTATACTCTTTGAGGAGCCTTTTTATATACGGGTCAGCCTGCGCGTCGCTAACGAGTTTTTCGAATTGCTTCAAGATAAAGGACGTCCCCGCGGTTTCCCTCGTGTGCACGTTTCCCGTAAGCAGTATCATTTTGTCTCCGCTGCCCGCCTCCAAAGAATATATTTTTCTTCCTTCCGCGCTGATGCCTATAACGTAAAGCTGTACATCGTCCCGTTTTGACAGATCAAAAAGAAACCTTTCTATCTCGCAATAGCTGTATTTTGCGCCGATATCATAGCTTATTCCCTCAGGCTCTCCTTCCTGCCCCGCGTTCAGCCAGGTTTTATCGATCGCCGACTGATAATCCTTAAAGGGCATGCCCTCGACGAAAAATGTTCCGAGCCCGAAGCTCGCTTCATTCATTTCTTCGATGGTCATGAGTTCACAGGGGCTGTCAATAGGTTCATATACGGAAGGCTCGTTCTCAACTCTGTTTAAAAAGAGGATCAAAGCGGCCGATGCAAGCAGCAGAAGTGAAATGGAAAGCTTAAGGATATAAGCCGCTTTTTTCGAGTTTCCATTTTTGTCTCGCCGGCAAAGCAGAAAGCTCAACGGATCAACTTCCCCTTGTTTAATTCTATGGAATTATATTCCGGGGTCTATTCGTAAAATGACTCGATTCTTAACCCTTGAGCTTGCGGATGCGGTCGGTTATATTTAATAAATGCACGCTGACGTGTGCGAACTCCTTATCTTTCAAGCTTGGGAATATAGTTCGTGTTAACGCCTGTGTCGTCTTCTCTGTCGCAGAGGTTTACATAGCTGTGAGGAACGGCAATATTCTTGTATGCGGGTCGCATAATCTTTGAAGAGGTTGCAATTTCTTCAAGACGGTGTGCCGTCCAGCCTGCAATTCTCGCTGCTGCGAACATGGGAGTATAGAGGTCCTCAGGAATACAGAGAGTTTTGTAAACAAGGCCCGAATAAAGGTCGACATTTGCACAGATCTTTTTGCTGCTTCCCTTTTCCTGTGCAAAAATTTCGGGTGTGTTTCTCTCGATTATGTCAAGAAGCTGCCATTCGTTGATAAGGCCCTTTTCTTCCGCAAGTTCCTTTGCATGCTTTTTAAGGAGAACTGCTCTCGGGTCAGAGAGAGTATAAACCGCATGTCCCATACCATAAATAAGACCTGAATGGTCATTTGCTTCCTTTCGGACGATTTTTCTGAGATACTCTCTTACTTCTTCTTCATCGTTTGTGTCGCCGACATTGTCAAAAATATCCTGGACCATCTGCGAAACCTTGATGTTTGCGCCGCCGTGACGGAAGCCCTTGAGTGAGCCGATAGCCGCACCGATTGCAGAATATGTATCAGTGCCCGATGATGTTACACATCTTGTTGTGAATGTTGAGTTGTTACCACCGCCGTGGTCTGCGTGAATCATCATACAAAGGTCAAGAAGCTTTGCTTCCTTATCGGTAAACTGTCTGTTGCTTCTGATTGAGTTGAGAATAACCTCCGCCGTCTGCTGATGAGGCTTAACGGGGTGAATGTACATGCTCTTTTTATAATAAAATCTTCTTTTAACCTGATAAGCATATGACATAATTGCGGGAAGCTGAGCTATAAGCTGAATTGACTGTCTCAGAACATTTGAAATCGAAATATCATCAGGGTTTGAGTCATAAGCATAAAGTGCAGTAACGGAAGAGCCCATCTTGTTCATGATGTTGGGCGAGGGTGCTCTCATAATAACGTCTTCAACGAAGTCAAAGGGAAGCTCACGATTTGCGCTGAGAAGCTCAATGAACTCATCCAACTGCTGCTTGGTGGGAAGTGAGCCGAACATAAGAAGATAAACAATCTCTTCAAAACCGAATCTGTTCTCTTCTGTGCAGCCTTCAACAAGGTCGGTAAGACTCACACCTCTGTATATAAGGCGGCCGGGCTTTGCAATTTTTTCGCCGTCATCAATATAGTAACCTTCAACGTTACAGATTTTTGTCAGACCAACCATGACACCTGTTCCGTCGGGGTTTCTGAGACCCTTCTTTACAGGAAATCTGTTAAAATCATACTGGCGTGCATTGTTGTTTGAAATATATCTCTCCGCAAGGGAGTCAAACACAGCGTTGTCGCCTGCAAGTTCATTAAAATCCATATATAATACCTCTGCATATACAATTATCTCATTATTGTTATAAATATTATATTATATTACAAATTATACTTTAAGTCAATTTTGGATTTGGGTATGATTGCGTCAAATTGTTCTGGGGAATCAAGCGGAAGCTGTTGTGTCACGCAACCGGGAGTAAGCGTTGATCAGTA
>MWCU01000058.1 GCA_002070205.1 Firmicutes bacterium ADurb.Bin182
ATAACATTGCTCTTGAAACGCCGTTTACTCCCGCTTCTTTGGTTGTAATAAGGCCGTTGCTCTGTTTTGAAATTGTTGTAAGAACCTTTAAAATTTCCTCGGACGTCATAGATAGCGACCTCCTTCCGTTTACATATACAACGATATTATACAACGTATCGTGCTGATTGTCAACAAAATATAAATACAAACAGTTCGAAACAATAGAGAATATCGTACCGTTTGCAAACGCGAATGCGAGAACATCCTTTTTTGGGCAGGGATATCTTCGCTTCTTTTATGCTTTTTAGGTGAATATGAAAACCGCAGATATACACTATATATAGAGCTTATTATAAAGCGCCAATCTATATATTGTGCATATCTGCGGTTCTTGTTTTGGTTACATGATGACAAGTTTTATACAGAGCATTATGAGCCGAAAACAGCTTGAAACCGCATGAAATAAGGGGTTTTCGGCTTATTAATGTGGCGTGATTGCTACATAAATCAAGATTACACACCGTTAGGATATTTACGAGAATAAGTTTTATACAATCTGGCGATTGCGTTATGTAATTATCTTATTTACGTCAGGGTGTGCGTGTTGCAATTTAAAACAATATTTACTACGAGGTTTTGAATATATGTACAAAGCATTTTTTAAGCGGTTGCTGGATATAGTTCTTTCATTATGCGGCATTATCGTGCTTTTACCGGTTTTTATTATAATTGCAGTTGCAATTGTCATAGATGATCCGGGAGCTATTTTTTTCAGACAAAAACGAGTCGGAAAGAACAAGAAGCTGTTTAAGATCTTGAAATTTCGCAGTATGAAGATGAGCACTCCGCATGATATGCCAACACATATGCTGGAAAACCCGGAACAATATGGATATGATCCGGGCAGCTTTCTGCTTCTACTATCGTTACTCCTTTCCATTCACATAATTTCCGCAATATCTCCCCTATCGCCCGGCGTTTTTCCCCGTAAAATAACTTTCGTCTGTATTTGGGCGCAAATACGATATGGTATTTGCAGTTCCATTTTGTGTGTGATAGACTTTTCTCGTCACTCATATTGACCTCCTTTTGATTTGTTTTTCCTTGCAGTTGCCAGACCGCTCGGCTATTCTATCAAATCAAAAGGAGTTTTTATATCTTACTTATAGCTTTAAGCTTTACGGAACCTCCCGCCTAGCGGGAGGTTTTCTGAATACAATAAAATATTTTTTGATACGTCACTGGCATATGCCGAAGACCACGATTGGCGCTTTTTGGCTCTACAGTACAGTAATAGGTACTATTTTACCTATTTTACCTATTTTACCTATTACTATAGGGAGAGCAATATGCTTTCTGTGACGCATGCGCCAATGACGTATCGGAAATATTCTAACGAAAACAGGTTTTGCGCAAAATGGTTTTATAATGCAAAAGAAGAACCACAACTGGTTTGCGTAAGGGAAGTTATTCTCTCCCGTGTAGCAGAGATCTACATGAGCTCTGCTATGTATATAAGCCTGATTCAAGACAAGCAAGAACGAGATGAAGCGTGGGCTTTATTCCGAAAGAATGATCGTGTGATGAAACATGTACGGGCCGGACGTTATCGATCTGTCTTGCAAGCATATCGAGCGCTTGGCATTACTGCCATGAAGCTCATATCGTGGTTTTATTGCAAACGTTAAGAGAGGTGCCGGTGCAGATAATGCAAATAAATGTGAATAGACAAGATAGGTTCTGGAGCCTTGCTGGAATTATTCTATCAATGGGCGCAAATCTTCTTGTGCTTCCAATAGTTTTACGGTATCTTGATGACGATGCCGTGGGACTGTATTATGTTTTTTCAAGTCTTGGCGCAGTGACGGCATTATTCGATTTTGGCTTTACGCAAGGTCATTCATCGTATCCTCTTTAGCCTGTGTAGCGTTGTCCTTTGCTTTTGCGGGTGGCTTAAAACTTGGTGTATATGGATTGGTGTCTGCTCAGATTCTAAGTCAGATCGCATATTGCGCTTGGAAGTGGCCGATTTTCGTGCACCGTGAACTGAACATTACTCCCAAGCAAATGATATATATGGGTGGGATGGCGATACGAGACCTTTTGCTGAGAAGGCATAGCCCCGCAGAGCAATAATGATCTGCCTCCATTTTATGGTCCAGGAGCATTGTTAGTAAACCAGGAATTGAGGTGTCCCCCAAATCGTAGTCCACTCTGAATGAGAAAAAATCGATGTTCAGACGGCTTTTGAACCAGATTTCTGGGCAAATTCAGCCGGCGTCAGGTATGTTAGTGCGCTGTGCGGACGGAACTCGTTGTAGTCCCTTCGCCAGCGCTCAACTTTGTCCCTGGCGTCTTGCAGCGACATAAACCAATTCATGTTCAGGCACTCGTCCCGGAAGCTGCCGTTGAAGGATTCGATATGCGGATTGTCCGTAGGCGTTCCGGGGCGGGAGTAATCGAGTTTGACCGTGTTGAAGTACGCCCAAGCATCCAGTGCCCGAGAGATGAACTCAGGGCCGTTATCGACCTTGATCCGCTGTGGCAGGCCGCGCGCTGCCTTGATTTTTTCCAACTCTTCGCAGACTTGTTCGCCTTTGATCGATTTGTCTACGTATATGGCTAAACTCTCCCGGCTGAAGGTGTCCAGCACTGTCAGGGCCCTGAACCGCTTTCCATTGTACAGTTGATCGGATACAAAGTCCATACACCAGCATTCGTTCACCGCAGATGCCAATCCTTTCTCCGGTGTCCTTGAAACGCTGATTTTCTTCCGCCTTGATGGCTTTCTCAGGTTCAGTCCTTCCTCTCTGTACAACCTGTAAACGCGTTTATGGTTGTCAAATAGATCGAAGCAGGGCCCGTCCCGTTCGCAACGTGCGATATAAGCATCCACCTGCGCTTCGTTAAAATGCCCGTTTTCCAGCAGGGCTTCCATATCCATCGGGCCGCGCAGGCGGCACATATCCATCACGATGACCGTTAGCAGACGGTAGATTCCGTATTCTTGAGAAGGAGAACTATCCTGGACAGCCGTAAGAGCATGCGCGCCCAGCAGCAGTTCCCGAATGCCGCGGAGCTCGGTTTTGCCTCCGGAATCGACGCAGCTGATCCACGGATGCCTCATAACATCAAAGCCCATTCACTTTGCCTCAGCCGAACAGCTTGCTGTTTTGCCTTCCTTCAAATACGTTATCACTAAATGTCGTAATTCATATACATCGATGAGTTAATTAAATAGTAATTATTATACTCCATTTGTAAAATTCTTCAAGCACTATATACGTTGCTTCTGCAAATCTGTATAGAAATCGCATGCTTTATAGTATCCTGTCATCTACTTTCTGTGGGGTATTGCAAGTGTTATGTGTCCTCGATGCGAGAACGGACGCTTCGTATAGTTTAGGGCTCTTTTTTATTGCATGCATTGTCGATCATTTGTGCCTTTTCCTCAACCCAGCGATTAACGCTTTCTATGCAAATAAGCCCACCATGTCGAAAACCTTCTTCATATCGACGATTATCCTTCGATATAATTGAATATCACTTCAGCTATCCATAGCAAAACCCTTCGCCCGCATGACCGCGACGATGGAATCCGCGAAATCTCGGCAGGTTTCCTCGCTTGCCGCTTCCACAAGCACCCGTACAACGGGTTCCGTACCGCTTTTTCGCAATAGCACGCGGCCGTTGTTACCGAGCCTTTGGGCAACGTCCGCCTGCGCTGCCTGAACCTCAGGGTCATTCAAGGCGTGCTCCTTGTCCGTGACCATCACGTTGCGCAGCACCTGCGGAAACAACTGAAGCGGCTTTGTGAGCTCCGATAAGCTTGTTTTCCGATCCAGCATAACTTCCATGACCTTGATTGCCGTGAGCAGTCCGTCACCCGTATTCGCGAGCTTGCCAAAGATTATATGCCCGGATTGCTCCCCACCGATTAAATGCCCGTTCGCCTTCATGTTTTCGTAAACGTATTTATCGCCGACCGCCGTTCTTTCATAGCCGATACAGGCATGCTCGAGCGCTCGGTACAATCCAAAGTTCGACATAACAGTCGTGACGACCTTGGAATTCCCAAGCTCTCCGCGTTCTTTCATATGACAGGCGCAAAGATACATGATGAGATCGCCATCCACAATCTCCCCACGCTCATCCACGGCGAGGCAGCGGTCGGCATCCCCGTCGAAAGCGAAGCCAACATGCAGCTGATTGTCGTGGACGATCCGGCGGAGTTGATCCATGTGGGTCGAGCCGCAGCCACGGTTGATATTTTTGCCGTTCGGCAGGTTGTTGATCACATAAGTTTCGGCCCCCAGGGCATCGAAGATACCCTTCGCCATGGCCCAGGTGCTACCGTTTGCGCAGTCCAGTGCGACCTTCATGCCGGAAAAGGAATGCGAGGCAAGGCTGATGAGGTAGCCGATGTAGCGGTTTCTTCCCGTGGAGTGGTCGATCGCCCGGCCTATGGTTTCACCGGTCGCGTAAGGGGCTTCGCTTGATTTTCCGTCGAGGTAGACCTCCACGGCGCTGACAACCTCGTCCTCCATCTTTTCGCCGTTTCCATTTATCAGCTTGATGCCATTGTCAGTATAGGGATTGTGGCTGGCGGAGATCATGATACCGCAATCGAACGCCTCGGTACGCGCAATGTAAGAAACACTGGGCGTTGTGGTCACGTGCATCAGGTAAACGTCTGCGCCGGAAGCCGTCAGGCCCGCAGTGAGCGCGCATTCGTACATATAGCTTGAAAGCCGTGTATCCTTGCCGATTACCACTTTAGCTTTGTGCTCTTTTCCGTAATGCCAGCCGATAAAGCGACCGATCCGAAACGCATGCTCGACGGTAAGATCCACGTTCGCTTCCCCGCGGAAACCATCCGTGCCAAAATAGTTCGACATGTCATCCTCCCAGAGCATATTTCTTTCAACCAGCGATCATAATTCGATCAATAACTCACTGCGATTTGATATGTCACCAGTTAATCGGTAACGTTTGTAGTAATGGTTTGGCTTGGTCCTTCTACCCTCAGACTTTTGGCTTGGTTGTCCTTGTTCAAATATTTTCGCATAAGAAGAGTCAACGAATACTGCGTAGGATCTGCTCCATATTCATACGTTTCCGCTAATATTCTGGGTATTCTCTTGGCCCTGAAATTCATGTCGTCAAGATCAAAGCACATGGTTTCGCTGAGGCTTGTACTTTTCTCTTCGTGACGCTTTCGCAGTAAATCTGTGTCGTCCAGATGCACGGTCAGATATGATTGTTCACTTGAAAACCCATCTCCCTCGCCTGCCAGAACATATGGGGAATCCTTATACGGTTTTAAGCTAATGATGATTTCTTCCAGTATCAGATCGACTTTTCGCTGTTCTGCCGTACCGTATGTGAATGTCATCTGATCTCCCGCATGACAGAGCGCGGTCTTGATCCTGATCTCCGTGGCATCTATCCAAGGCCTATCTTTGATTCTTGGCGTTTTGATGATATCTTCGGGGAGCTCAATATGCCAGTTGACATCCTCCTCGGACAAAATGTTCATCGATTCGAGGATTGCAGCAAATTCTCCCTTCTTCATGTTCCCCCGTTTCGCGTTGATCAAATTTTTTTGATAGGGCACATCAAAGCAAAATCGGTGGTTTCCCTTCATCTCGAACAGAGTCATGACAACATAACCCAACTGCGCCAACGTAGACGTATGCACAACTTGAAAGCGGCGCCACGTTCTTGACTCGCTACTCTGTATCCTAGCGCAAAATCGATACAGCTTTTGTGCATTCATTCCATACCTCAACCAAATTAAACTTTTTGAATAGCAGGGAACCGTAAACACTTGCTTAACTTGTGTTTGTTTAATTTTTACTGTAATAATTATATCCCTAAAGGAAAAGTATAGCAACATTCAATCTGTGAATGAAAATATTTAAATATCGACAATACATCCAACCTATATTTGTTGTTTTGATAATGACAACGCAGCTCCATTGATAGCTAAGAAAATTAAAAGACAGAATTCTACTCACGCAGTTTTTTAATGTTGAAATTAAGCATTGTTCGCTATATAATAAGGTAAAACAGTAGAAAAGTAAAAAATTGGTATTGTCGGAATCGAATTTTTATGTATTTTTTATATGCGGGAATATAAATCATACGAAACGAAAGGGGGAAGAACCCATTATAATACAAAGGAAAACCCGATGTAAAATATCGATAATCAGCAATGTTGCCGCGATGTTATTTTTTTTGCCCAGCGTCGTCTATGGCACGGGATCGGTAATTCTAGGGAATCCTCCAGCGGATACAACCGTGGAAACGAACTGCATATCGATGATCGTGGCTGACAACGCGAATGGAAGCGTGCTAAAGCAAAAAAGCGAGGATACAAGTTTTGACCTTGCGGGCGGTATGGTTCGCCTGATGGCGGTACTCACCGCGCTTGATTACCTCAAGCCGGACGATAGCATCTCCATCGATAGCGCGACTCCTTCTCTGCCGGAAGGAGCACGGTTGATTCGGTTTCGCCGAGATACGGTTGTTGCTGTAACTGATGTGATGGCCGCGATGCTCGTATACTGTGCAAACGACGCGGCGCTCGTCCTGGAAGAAGCTGTCCTTAAGGCTTCCGGAACGGGCAACTTCGTCGCGCTGATGAACCAAAAAGCTGCGGAGCTTGGTATGGTCAACACTATTTATATGGATCCGACCGGCCTTATAGCGAACGGCCAGATTACTACGGCGAGGGATCAATTGATCCTCGCTCGAGCTGTTTTTTCATCCGAAGCAATCGATTCCATCTTAAGGCAGGCTGAGTATCAAACCGTATCGGCGGACAGTGGATTACCAGAAACAATGATTCAGTATTCGACGATTATGCAAACGGACGACCCGGCATACGACGAGAGGGTAACTGCGGTCGTAAGAGGCAGCCTTGTGACGGGAACCAGCATACTCGTCCGTGTACAGAGCGGCGAGAGCGATATCATCGTTATCATGATGCATACATCCAGAAACACCGGCGAGATATATGCAGCTGTCAAAGAACTGGCAGACGCCTATATCGGTGCGATTCACATCGATGTTCTTCCTTATATACAAGAAAGAAGCGCGGCGCTTAACCAAGGATCAGGCCTCGTCGTGCTTCCATGGACGATTGAAGAGGAACAGCCGATGATCATATCCGCGTATGAGGGCTTTGCGTTCGACGCGTCACAGGTTCGAATTGAACCCGACGAAGCGACTCTTTCGGACGCTGGAGCGGGCGTGATGACCCTTGCCGCCGCGGTGTATTATGGAGATATTCCGTTGGGGACGGTTATCCTGGCTGCACGCAGCACAACGCAGCAGACACACGATCCGAAAGCCTCACCCGAGCCGACCGTGACGGAAAGCGCCCCCATACCTATGTATGAGTCTGTAGTTGCGCAAGCGCCTTCCGGCTTTGAGGCATACGGCTGGCTCATCCTTGCGCTTGCCGCGGGGTTGCTGGCGGTTGCGGTGATCGTTATCGGCAAGAAAATCAGAGAGCGCATTCATTAAGACGCAAAGGATGACGGAATAAATATGAGGGATTTGACTCTGCGCGACATCTTCAAAGCCATTCTGGACCGCATCGTTTTCGTTGCGGTCGTACCCGCTGTCGCCGTCATTATCACGGCGTTCGTCTGCTGGAACGTGCTACCGCCGACCTACACGGCGACCACTACAATGTACGTGCTCAACCGCGCGTCCGAGGAAACCATCAGCTATACGGACGTCAATACGAGCACGCTGCTTGTCAACGACTATCAGGCACTCGCCTCCAGCAACCGTGTCGTAGACGGGGCCGCGAAAATGATCAGCCTCGAAAACTTCGAGGATTATAAGGTTTCCATTTCCCTGCAGAGCAGCACGCGTCTGATCTCGGTCGATGTAGAGGGCGCAGACCCGGCAATGACTGCGAACGTCGCCAACGCCATCGCCGCCAACCTGTCCGATTGCATCCTTGACGTCATGAAGGTTGAGAACATCAGCATCATTGACGCCGCTGTGCCGCCGATCGAACCTTCAGGGCCGAAGTCGCTTCGAAATACAGCGTTAGCCGGATTGATCGGCCTTGTCTTATCCGTAGGCATTGTGGTCCTTATTGAGGCGATGAATACGAAAATACGCACAGCGGATGACGTGCAGGAATTTCTAAAACTTCCTGTATTAACTCAGATACCAAAGTTCATCAGTTACTAACTTTCTCATGATAAGCCGGAGGAAAGACAATGCCATCAACGAAAAGCATTTATGATATCTATAAAAATGAGCCTGGAGTACAGGAATCTCTGCGTACCTTACGGACGAACATACAGTTTTCAAGCATTGATAAGCCGATTAAAACGATAACTGTTACGAGCGTCGCGCCAGGTGAAGGGAAAACAAGCGCTTCATTAATGCTTGGTCTTGCAATGGCTGAAGCAGGCAAGAAAACGCTCCTGGTCGAGGTCGACTGCCGCCGCCCCATGCTCGGAACAAAGCTCAAGTTAAGGCCGAAATATAACTGGACGCAGTGCTTGTATAACGATATACCCGTAAGCAATGCCATTGTTCCAACGATTCTCCGCGATCTTTACTTTATGGATGTTGAGCCCCAAATGTTGCGTTTAACGGAGGTACTCAACTCGAATAAGTTTAGCGCGATGCTCAGTAAGCTATGTGATGAGTTTGATGTGGTTATTTTTGACACTCCACCCATCGGTATCTTTATCGAGACTGCTGTACTCGCCAATCAAACAGACGGTACGGTACTGGTTATCAAGACTGGTTTTAATGATATTAAAGAGGAATTAGATGCGATCGCTCAACTAGAAAAGGCAAATGCTCATATCCTTGGCGTCGTGCTTAACGGCATGCGGTACACATCAAGTAAATATAGCTATTATCATTATTATAATAAGAGCAATAAGGATGAAATTGTAAAAATAAAAGGCCGCAAGAGGAGAACTCGCAAACCATCAGCAAAGAGTTGAGCGAACGGAGGGATCGGGATGCTGGACAGGCACTGCCATATCCTGTATGGCCTAGATGACGGAGCGGTAGATCTCGAAGAATCCGTGGCGATGTTGCGTGCCGCGAGAGCTGCGGGCGTGACGGATATCGTCGCGACGCCCCATGTTTTGGATGCATCCTTTGATTTTCTCCTTGCCTGTAAGCGAAAAGAGGAGCTTAAAGACCATGCGTGCAAAATTGGCATTACATTGCGGCTCGGTTGCGAAGTGTTCTGGTATGCCCTAAGCGGCCTGACTCCTGAGATGTTATCCCAATGCCGTATAGAAAATACGGATTCCATCCTTGTCGAGTTCAACTTGCACTCTGAGCTTCCCCGAGACATGATGAAAGGAATCTTCTCGCTCCAACAGGCAGGACTCGAAGTCATCATCGCTCATCCTGAGCGCTACGACTGTGTGAAGAAGGACAGCTCAACCGCGCAACAATGGCTGGATATGGGATGTACACTCCAGCTTGATGCGAACGTACTCCTGTTACCCATACTCAGCCCCACGCGGCGGTGCGCATATGAGATGCTCAAGCGCGGCATGTATCAATACGCTGCGTCAGATGCTCACTGCGTGCGCGATTACGAGCGCTTCGCAAGATCCATCGAACTGATTAAAAGGAATTACGGAGGATTGGCGATATGAAAAACGAAGCGAAAAAGAAGCTGTCGGCAGGCAGAATCGTATTAATCGCGTTCGCTGCAATATTTGTTGTCGGGCTCGGCATATTTGGTTATCTGTACGCCAAACTGAGTAGCATGCAGGAAAACATCATTCCCGTAACGAGTAAGCCGACCATGCAAGCTCTTTCAACCCCTGCGCCCGTACCATCCCTGACGCCGATCGCAGGTACGCCGGAAGATATCGGCGAGGACCATGACGACCCGGTCGAAACGGATCAGATCGGCGAGGACCCGATCTACAACACGGACGCTATTGACGAAGCCGTGATCAACATTCTAATCCTAGGTGAGGATACGCGCCCGACCGAAACGAATGCGGGCCGTTCGGACAGTATGATGCTGCTCTCCTACAACAGCGAGACGAACGAAGCGAAACTCGTTTCATTCTTGCGCGACACTTATATTTACATCCCGGGGCGTGAGCGGTGGAACCGCATCAACACGGCTTACCGCTTCGGCGGCATCGGATTGACGATCAACACCATCAACGAAAACTTCGGGCTGGACATTCAGTATTACATCATTACCGATTTCCAGAATATGGTGAAGATCGTGGATACGCTTGGAGGACTGGAACTGCGCATCACACAAAAAGAAGCGACTTATATCAATAAGTATACGCAGACCGAACCGCTGCCCGAGGAGGAAGGCACGTATGTGCTCACCGGCGAGCAGGTGCTCATACACTGCCGCAATCGTAGAACGGGAGACGGCGACTGGGGACGCACGCGCCGCCAGCGCCAGGTCATGCTCGCACTGTTCAATCGCGCTAAACAGGAACGCAACGTGAGCACGCTGACTTCCCTCGCCAATCAACTGCTGCCATATGTCCGAACCAATATTGATGCAACGACACTGATACAATTAGGCGCGGACGCAGTCTTCTCGGAAAATTTTACACTAGAGAGCGGGACCGTGCCCTTTAAGGATACATGGAAATACGCGAGCATCGACGGCAAGAGCGTCGTCACGATTGATCTCGAGGAGAATAAGGAGCTTTTGCACGATTTCCTGTTCGGTGAAAGCGATTGAAGGGAATGATGGGATATGGGCGAAATGGGTCTTTCTGAAAGCGTAACAACGATTCGATCGCAAAGCACGAAAACCGAGCGTTGGTTTCGCTCCTTTGGATTGTTGCTGTTGGATGCGGTGTTGGTGGCCGCAGCTATCGAGATTTCGATCCTGCTCCGGTTTGAAACCGATTTTCGCACGAGCGGCGCTCCGGGCGATTTTTTCGCTTATCTACCGATTTATGAGGCCGTGTTCCTCCCCACTTTGCTGTTTGGAGGTCTCTATCGGATCTATTGGAAATATGCGGGCCTACGCGAAGTCGTGTTGGTATTTATACTATGCACCGTTTCCAGTGGTATTGTTTATATCCTCAACGACATTTTTACATTCGGTTTTTCCCGTGCAGTCGTTGCTATGGCGGCCGTATGTACCGCGCTGGCAATCGTTGCGTCGCGTATCTTTGGCCGCGGCATGCGGTTCCTGCACAGGACGGCGCTCCACATCAAGAACAGGGACCATTACAAAAGAGTCATGATCATCGGCGCGGGTAGCGGCGGATCCAATGTGCTCGCGTTATATAAGAAGAAGATGTACGAAAACATCATCCCGGTGTTGATCGTAGATGACGATCCCGCAAAGCGGTCCTATCGCCTTGATAATGTTCCTATCCTCGGCGGCAGGAAGGATATTCCGGGACTGGCCCAAAAATATAACATACAAGAGATCGTGATCTCCATTAACCCCGCGCATATCGCGGATATGGATGAGTTGATCCACTTTTGCAGGCAAACGGCTTGCAGAATCCGAATCTTGGCCGGGATCGACAACATAGACAAACAGAATCAAGTGACAAAGACCTGGATTAAGGATCTGGATATCGCCGATTTTTTGATGCGCAATGAGGAGCACTTGGATCTTTCCTCCGTAAGCGCATATTTGAAGGATAAGACAGTCCTCATTACGGGTGGCGGTGGTTCGATCGGCTCCGAGCTTTGCCGGCAGGTTATGCGCTTTGCACCCAAGCAACTCGTCATCTTCGATATTTATGAGAACAACGCGTATGAGCTTGAATGTGAACTCAAGCAGAATTTCAATGGTGCCTGCCGTGAGGAGGTCGTCATTGGCTCGATCCGCGATATTCGAAGGCTGCAGGAGGTATTCACCAAATATAGGCCGGATGTGGTGTTCCATGCCGCCGCGCATAAGCATGTACCTCTGATGGAGACATCCTACGGTGAAGCTATCAAGAACAACATATTCGGCACACGCAACCTGCTGGAAGTATCGGCCGCGAATGGCGTTGAACGTTTCGTCATGCTCTCAACTGACAAAGCGGTTAATCCCACTAACATCATGGGTGCGACGAAACGTATCAACGAAATGCTGGTTCAGATATTTGCGAAGACCAGCAGCATGAAATGCATGATGGTTCGTTTCGGGAACGTTCTTGGATCCCATGGAAGCGTCATCCCGCTCTTTGAAATGCAGATTAAAAAGGGAGGCCCCGTCACCGTCACGCACCCGGATATTGTCCGATACTTTATGACGATCCCCGAAGCGGCGCAGCTCGTCCTGCAGGCAGGCGCGTTCGCACAGAACGGGGCGTTGTACGCGCTCGATATGGGAGAGCCGATTCGCATTATGGACCTCGCGAAAAAAGTCATCCGCTTCCACGGGTATGAGCCGGATGTGGATATGCCTATCAAGATCACGGGTCTTCGTCCCGGTGAGAAGCTCTATGAGGAACTGATATCCGAGAAAGAGTTCCAGCGCCTGATCGCCACGGAGAACGAAAAGATATTCGTCGTCCCCACGACCGACATCGATGAGAAGTGGTTCTATGAACACCTGGCAGCTCTTGAAAGAGAGGTGATTGGTGG
Source organism: Firmicutes bacterium ADurb.Bin182 (assembly GCA_002070205.1). Taxonomy (GTDB): domain Bacteria; phylum Bacillota; class Clostridia; order Christensenellales; family CAG-138; genus MWCU01. Next base: position 12,574 of record MWCU01000058.1, read on the forward strand.
CCGCTTTGAGGGCGATGACAGAAAAGCGGCGATACAGGCGATGATCAAGGAGATTGTGCCGTGCTATACGCCCAATGGCAACGGCAAGAAACAGGCGCCGAAGCAAGCGCAGACCCAAGGCTTGGATTTGGATTTCTCAGAAGTGCAACGGCAGTCGCGGGATGCCGGCTTAAGCGCGACGCCGCCCTATCAGGCAGAAGGCGATCTGTAACGCAACGGACGTGCCGGGAATCGGTCGAAGGAGATTATCCATGGAGGAGCTGGGACAAGACGTCTATTGCCTATTCTGCATTGCGGGCGGCGAAAGTTCGGTCGTGAAGAATCTGCACAGGCAGGGCTATCAGGCCATCTCGCCCATCGTCTTAAAGTGGAAGCCCGTCAACGGACAATTGAAGAAGCGTCCTGACAGGCTGCTTCCGGGATATATTTTTTTTGAGACCGACCGGAACAACATGCCTGATTGGAGCGATATACGAACCATTCGTAAGGTTCTGCGTATCCTGCAATACGATGACGGCACCCGTGCCTTGCGCGATGCCGATTATGAGTTTGTCCAATGGCTCAAACGCTATTCGGGCGTGATCGATGTTTCCCAGGCAGTTCAGGAAGGAACGAAAATCCGGTTCGTGAACGGCCCGCTCAAGGACCTCAGCGGCACCGTTGTAAAGGTCAATAAGAGCAGGAAGCAGGTTGCGGTCAACCTTGGAACCGAGAGTGCGATCAAGATCGTCTGGTGCGGGATTGAGTATGTAGAAGCGGAGATAGAGGGATAGCGTCCGCAGATAACGACCAATTGCGAAGTGAGTTTGCCCGGACCATTCGCCTCCCGCATATGATGTTTATTTTCGTGCTTTACCGGCGAGCCTCCACACCAGCAGAACACCCATGAGCCCGCACGCCGCGCCCGCGAAATCCAGAAGCACATCCGAAACTTGCGAACCCCTGTTTGAAAGTATCTGAATCGCCTCGTCTGCCACAGCGACGGCCAAGCTGAAAGACAGACAGTTCGCGATCGACTGCAACCCCACGCGTCGACGCGCAACGACGAAGGAAGCAAGCAGCACGCCGAGAAATCCGTATTCGCAAAAGTGGGCGAGTTTGCGTACCAGATGGTCGGTGACATTGCCTTTGCCGACGAACACCTCGAGCAGTGGAGACACCAGTTTGAGGATGCCAAGGCTTTTTTCCTGAGATACGGGGATGCTCTCCAGCGAGTTTCCCCAGATGAAAGCAAGAACCGCTCCAATGAGGATAGCGTAAATTAGAAAAGTATGCCTGTGTTTTCTAATGCCTAGATGATTGCTCTGCATATCATATCCCATTCGCGCCGCCTGTTTGGATTATTTTCGATATTCATATCCGAACGATTGGGAATCTATAAGTTTCCGGCGGACGTAGCGAATAAAATATACCACATAAACTGCACGTTTTACAGATATTTCTCATACCTGAAGGGCGATAAAAGTAAAAGCCTATTTTTCAGGGCATATTGTTCTGGTTGGAATAATGCAATCAATGCGGTTTATTTCAGCAGTATGGATATTATCTACGTTGGTAGTCTTAGGTACCGTCAACCATTTTTCGCACAATTGCCTCGCCTGGTGTTTGGATCCGCTGATCTGCAAGGCATCATCCTCCCGACTATCAAGATACTTCACGTTCATATGGGGAGTGGAGCCTCAATTGGAACCCTCCATATGCCGGAAGCAGGTGCAGACAAGCATGAGCGCGGAATGGCCGTCAAGGAACGTACCAACTACCTTTGTACGTTGCCGTATCTCCCGGTTCATCTGCTCAATGGCGTTTTGCTGTGGATTATCGTCTAGTGTTCTTGTGGAAAGCGCATGTAAGTCAGCATCTGTGGATTATCGTCTAGTGTTCTTGTGGAAAGCGCATGTAAGTCAGCATCTCTAGAATGCCTTGTTCGACTATATTCAACGCCTTTGAGCTTCATTCCTGCAGTTTCTGACCACAGCCTTTGCTTTCTCCAAAGCCTTCGCCTTGTCCTCCTAGGCGTAGATCACCTTGAGTATAGCTGCCGCCAGCTTGACCTTGGAGCGCAGCATCACGAAAAAAAGTTGCGAGAGAAATATACCATGCAGCGCTGAAATCTCGATGCGAGAGATGTCTGACGGATCGCTTCGAGTAAGTCTAGATATTTATCGCAAATGAAAAGATGCGTTCCGCCCGGCCGAGCTGTTTCAAATTTTATATGAAGCTAAGTCAGCTCTCCTAATCCTGCGTCATACCTTCCGTTGCGCCGATGACTTCCCGATAACCGTCCTGATTGAATGCCATGACCACCAGAATAGCCATATTCTAAAATTCTATACCCCAGTTCTGCTTCAGGTAGATGCCGTCTAGATACACATACGGGTACTTGCCCTGCAACGGCTGCTGCCAAAATTGTTCGCGGTATTTACTACTGCATTTTTACTGTTTCCCACGTAAAATAGATGCAGTAAAACGATGCATTATGGACATAATTGACTCAGTGTAAAATCAAAGAAATGCCTGAAATCAGGCGTTTCTTAGGTTTTTAGCTCCTTTGCAAACATCTATTTTGACATTCTGTTAACCGCAGTGTCGTTGGTTCGAGTCCAACAGGGGGAGCCAAAAACAAAAAGTCCACCGTAAGGTGGGCTTTTTGTTTTGCGTTCGCGTTGGCTTGAATCAATGCTACAATGGGAACAGGCGCATCGCGGCTGTTAACTGGTTCGAAGCCGAGCGCCGCCGGTGGCGGATGCAGCGAGGCGGAGAACGGGCAGAAACAGGAAGCATTGCGAAGCGTGAGCGAGCAAAGCGACCATGTTTCAACCTGCGCTGTCGTTGGTTCGAGTCCAACAGGGGGAGCCAAAATAAAAAGTCCACCCGCGAGGTGGGCTTTTTGTTTTGCTTTCTATATTGACTTCTGCCAATGACATCGGTTTAAGCTGCGGCGGCTGTTAACTGTGACGAATCCGAGCGCCGCCGGTGGCGGATGCAGCGAGGCGGAGGAAGACTGCGAAAGAGAGAATTGCGAAGCGACAGCGGGCAAGGCGACCATTTGAGCAGCCCGCGTGTGGTTCGAGTCCAACTCGAAACCGCGTTAAAAAATCGCTGCAGTGCAGCGATTTTAGCGGCCGGGATTTCGTGCCCGGGCCGACTTGTGCAAGAACGAGGTTCAAGCAAGCCGGAATACCGATGGCCGAAATCGAGTCCGGCAAATACTCTACTGCCCTATCTCCATATTTTTCATGCGTTCGCGCTCCGCTTTTCGCTTAGCGGCCCTGCGCCTGCAGCGCGCGTCATCTGCAAGGCGGATAACGATGAAGCCCGCGATAAGAATAAACATCAGCGCCGCGGCTCCGCATAAGGAATAAAACAAAACGCCGTTAATCGATATGTTGCTTTCAGCCTGCGGATCGTGAACTGAAGGCACGGGCGGCGAAGGCGGGGGCGTATAAGCCGGCGCGGGAGCAGTTTCGGACGGAAGCTCCGGCTTTACGGGGCGCGCGGGCATTACCGCAAAGCGCTGAAGGGAGCCGTCCTCGGGATCATAAACAAAATACCCGACTTCTCCGTCCGGATTACGCGCGTAGAGCAAATATATATCGCCCTGGGCATCCCGCGCCTTCCACGCTATATTGTCTTTGCCGTTTATCGTCAGAGTCGTTTCTGTAAAACCGTCCGGAAGCTCAACGCTTCCGTCGGGCTCCAGCAAAATATACGATTTCGATACCGATGTTACCGTTTCGTAAGGATACAGAGTATCCGTCTCCGCGTTGAATATGTAGTAGCCGCCTTTATCTCCCGCTGCGTTTGAAAGATATAAAAGCACGGGCGCGTCGCTGTTTGCAACTTCGGCGGCGGCAACCGTTTCCCCGTGATATTCAAGGGTGTTTTCCGTGTAGCGCGAAGGAAGCGTTACGTTTTCAAGCGACCGCCAGATATACATGCTTTCCCCCGCACCCTTCACGTTTCGCGCCAAAACTCCCCCGGCAGCATAATCGAGCGGAGTGGGAGCCGGCGTAGGAAGAGGTGCGGCTACGGTAAACGAAACGCTCGACTGCGCGCTTCCCTGCTCCCTCCCGTCGTAACCCAATACCTTTTCGACAGAAAATTGAATTTCAGCGCTGCCCGCGCCCGCAGCAAGAAAGGTTATACGCGAGGTGAGCGTATCCGTGCCTCCTTTTTCGGCGGAAACCATGTTCAAAAAACCGTCGGACGCGCCGCCCGTGCTTTTAACGTACGTCAATATAAGAGGATCATACGTGAATACCCCCTCGGCAACCGACATGTTTTTTCCGCTCACTTTTACCGTCACTTCTATCGTATCGCCCGCAGCAACGACGGCGGGAACTGCTTCGGCGCTCAACTTCACCTCCGCTCTTGCAGGTACCGGAAGCAAAAAAAGCAGCAGCCCCAACGCCAGCGCAGTCATTTTTTTATGATCAACGAATCCTTTCATGCCTTTCCCCCTTGCGATATTTCGGCATCGCCGTTTATGGTTTGAATGAGCAGCAGAAGGTCCGAAATATCCACCGAACCGTCGCGGTCAACATCCGCCGCGCTTATGCGCGCGCCCGTAAGCATCGTTTCGTGCGCCAAATGGCTTTGCAGCGCCGAAACGTCATCCGATTCGATTTTTCCGTCCCCGTCGAGATCGCCGAATATCACGACGGGCAGATCGAAAAACGCCGTGCCTTCCCGATAGGCGACGCGCACGAAGCAGCCCGTGCCCACTATCTTAACAGCGGGAACGCCCTTGGAATTTACGAGGCTCAGTTCGCCTTGTGACGAGAGGTTTTTAAGCATGGTTTCCGCAGTCGTTCCCTCCGAAACTCCGCTGACGCCCCATTCGTCAATACTATAAATACCGCTCGTGATCTTCGGAGCGCTGTCGAACGAGCCGATAGAAGCAAGAGCCGTATTTGCATAATAGAATGAAAGAATATCCGTATAACACTGCCCGAAGCGGGCACGCTCCTGCGCCCCGCGCTGCGAAAGGCCGACTCCGTGGCCGTAGCGCCGCTCTGTGAGGAAATAACCTCCGTGGGTTTCGCCTTTCGATCGATAAGATCCGCGCTCGGCACCGCGCATGCGAAGCCGGGTTTTCTTTGCGCCTATCTTCCCGAACATATTCTCAAAGCTGCCGAAATTCAGGTCCTCGAGCGAAAGCGTAACCGTCAGCTGCCCTGTTTTCGAAAGGCCATCTTCGCTGAAACCGACCACAAGTGTTACATCCGCCTCGGTATAGCAGCGGCTCGGTTCGCCGTAACTCGGATTTTTAGGCATGACGTACACCGTTTCAATCAAATTCACTTCCCGCCCCGCGGCCTCGTAAGCGGCCTGTTCAAGCTTTTGCAAAACGCCGCGGTCCATAAGCTTCAGTGTCCGCTCGCAGTATTTTTCGGGAATGAACGACCTTTCTTCCAAGCTGGAAGCGTTCAAAATATCAAACGGATCGTCCGCATTGACGTAATATGGAAAGTCGCTCGACCATACGTTACCGGTCTTTTCGGTCTGCCCGCCGTTTGAAGCGGAATAGAACGCCTCTATTATATCCCCCTCATAAGTCAGCACCTGCCCGACAGTTGCGTCCACCGCTGCAATAGCACGGGCATTTTTGCTTGCGTAGCCGTGATAAACCTGATCGTCCGAGGTATCCCGAATGTCATAAGCGCGGTCGAAATACCTTGAACATCTTGCGGCGGCAAAGCTTCGGGCGCATACCGCCTGAGCTTTTAACGCTTCTATGGGAAAGGAGTTACTCATTTCATACGGCACCACTCCGTAAAGGTATTGCTCCATCGGCAGCGTGTTAACGGCCCGAATGCCGCCCTCGAACACGTCAAATGTCATGTTGCCGAGATAAGTGCAGGTTCCGTACCTTGCGTTCTTAAGCCTTATATAGTCTTCTTTTTTGCCGTAACCTCCGCTTAAAAGGGTAATCGAAGCGGCAGTAACGGTTTTACTGCCGACAGACAGCGAAACGCGCCCGCCGACGGCCCGGATCTCAAGCTCGTCGTTTCCGACGGCAATACCCGGAGCTTCTTTCAGCGTAAACCTGCCCACCGGAGTAAAGAAAACGGATGTTTGTTTATCGAGCGACAGCAGCACGCGAACATCCTTATAAAATACTGCCGCCCGCGCGGTCACTGCCGGAAGTACGAGAAGCAGCGCAAGGCAAAGCGACGAAAAGAACCTGCGTTTGCGCATATTAACCTGCCTTTCATATAGCGTTAATTCGGCACGGATTTCCATTATGATACCTTTTTTTGCATAAAACGGCAACGGCGCAAAGAGTCGGACAGGTTTTTTGAACTGCGGATTTTATGAACTTTCGGTGAATTATATTCGCAGCTTATAAACGCAGCCGCTCTTACGGCGAAAACCGCATATTTGTCCGTCGGCGCGAAAACACGGTTTCGGCCGGAAGAGCGGACCCGGTACCCGTCCTTGACTCGCACCTGTTTTGGCACTATGATTTATATTGATTGGGGGAGATCGTATATATGAAACTTCTTTTCAGATTCGGCAAAGAAGCTATTCGATATAAGTTTGTTTATATCATATCCGTACTTTCCACATTTGCTCTTACCGTAATAAATTTGACCGCGCCGAAGGTACTTTCCGAAATGACCTCCGTAGTCGAACGCGGAGTGACCGAGGAAGGAATAAAGCAGATAGGAAAACTCACGGCCTTTCTTATCGGGCTGTATCTTATTAGAATACTGTTCCGTTACCTCAGCAGCTATCTTTCCCATAAGGCGGCATGGCATCTTGTGGGCGATCTTCGCGCAAAAATGTATGACAAACTTCAAAGTTTTTCCATGAGCTTCTTTCAGGATAAGCAAACGGGCGACCTTATGAGCAGGGTCATTAACGATACGCGCGACTTTGAGCTTCTTTACGCCCACAGCATACCTGATATGATAACAAACATCGTTACGGTGCTCGGCGTAATGATCGTGCTTTTGTCCATCAACTGGAAGCTTGCGCTGCTTACGTGCTTGCCCATACCTTTCGTGCTTCTTTCGGGCACGGTATTCGTTAAAAAAGTGCAGCCTCACTTTAAACATAATCAAAAAGTAGTCGGCCAGCTGAACGCGAAATTGCAGGACAACCTCTCGGGCATACACGAAATACAGGCTTTCGTGAAAGAAGAACACGAATCAAAGCTCGTTCACGAAAAGGTATTCGAAAACGTGAGGACGATGCTGAAGGCTTTGAATGCCAGCGCGATCTTTCACCCGTCGGTGGAGTTTTTGTCCTCCGCGGGTACAATAATAGTAGTGGGCGCGGGAGGCTGGCTTGCTTATACAGGCGAGCTTTTTGTAGCGGATATAGTGGCGTTCATTTTGTATCTGTCTTTATTCTACGCGCCTATTTCAGGGCTTGGAAGAATGCTTGAGGAAATACAGCAGACGTACGCCGGAGCCGAGCGCGCCGCGCTTATTTTGGATACGCCAGTCGAAATTACCGACGCGCCGGACGCCGTTGAACTTAAAGACGTAAAGGGGAGCATTACTTTTGAAAACGTCAGCTTTCAATACGATAACAACGTTCCCGTTCTGAAAAATATAAGCTTTTCCTGCGCTCCCGGACAGATGATAGCGCTTGTCGGGCCTACGGGCGTAGGGAAAACCACAATGACCTCTCTCATTTCAAGACTATACGAACCCACCGAGGGCGCCATACTTATCGACGGACAGGATATCAAAAAGGCAACCGTCAAAAGCCTTCGCAGCCATATAGCGCCCGTCTTGCAGGATACGTTCCTTTTCAACGCAAGCATAGCGGATAATATACGGTACGCCGATTTCAACGCGTCCATGGAAGATGTGATAAGCGCCGCGAAAGCCGCGAATATCCACGCCGACATTATGAGCATGCCCGAAAAATACGATACAAAGGTAGGGGAGCGCGGTCTCCGCCTTTCCGGCGGACAAAAGCAGAGGATCGCAATCGCGAGGGCGATATTGCGCAACTCGCCCATAGTGATACTGGACGAGGCGACCGCCTCCGTGGACGTGGAAACGGAAAAAGAAATCCAAAAGGCTATAAACGAACTTGCGGGGACCCGCACAATTGTGGTGATCGCGCACAGACTTTCCACGGTAAGAAACGCGGATATCATACTCGTTATTGAGGACGGGCGGATCACCGAGAAAGGGAACCATGAACAGCTGTTAAAAGCAAAGGGCACATATTGGCGAATGTATGAGGCTCAAAAAAACGGCTTGAAACAAGAAAACTGAAAAAAAGCTGCGCGGGGCGATTTCGCCCCGCGTATTTTCGGCCGTTTTGTTATTCGATGATGATGTTATTGGCTTTACCGGCTTGTTTTTGTTTCCTGATATCCAGCCTCAAAACTCCGTTGTCGAGCTTCGCTTTTATCCCTTCGGGGTCGATATCGTCAAGATAAACAGACCGCTGCATGGAGCATACGCTCCTTTCCCTGTGCAGATAATTCTTCCTTGATTCCTCATTGGACTGCTCGCGGTGGACGGAAACCGAAATCCTGCCGTCATTCACGGAAATGTTGATCTCCTCCCGTTTTACGCCGGGAAGTTCGGCTTCTATTAAATATCCGTCCTCGCTTTCCTGAACGTCCATTCGGAATGATTCGAAAGACAGGTTTCTGTCCAGACGAAAATCTCCGAAAAAGTCATCCAGCATATTATACATATGCGCGAAACCCGGCATGCTTCTTGTAATTCCGGTCCGCCTGAAAGGTACCAATCCTCTCATTTTATCATCTCCTTTAAAGATTTTGGCAGCACTCTCATTCCTTGAGTGCTAACATAATTCTACATCGCTTCCTTATCCAGGTCAACGATTCAATTTGACAGTGTGTTTGCACAAATGTAAAATATTTGTGATGAATTATTTAATTTCAAAAAATAAGAACGGGAACGACCTTTGCGAATTGTTTTTATCAAACCCGGTCGCCGCGGCCGTAAAAAACGACGAGGGCTTAAATAAAAGCCTCGAGAGCGACAGTCCCGTCATATTCGTGCTGTACGGGGATATTATCAGGATCCCCGAAATCGTATCGAGGATAAAGAGCTCCGGAAAGATCGCAATGGTGCATATCGATCTTGTCGACGGATTATCACAGCGGGAAATCGCCGCGGATTTTATAGCAAGGAAAACGGATGCGGACGGCATACTATCAACAAAACAGCAGATCATAAGGCACGCAAAATCGCTTGGACTGTTGACTATACAGCGGTTTTTCCTGCTTGACTCCATGACCCTTGAAAACATCGAAAAACAGCTTCCGCAGGAATGCGCGGACATGATCGAGATACTGCCGGGTCCTATGCCGAAGGTCGTGAAAAAGATCACGGCGTTTTCAAGCAAACCCGTGATAGTCGGGGGACTGATATCTGACAAGGAGGATATAATCAATTCGCTTAAAGCTGGAGCCGTCGCCGTATCCACCACGAACCCCGAGCTTTGGTTCGTGTGACGTTGCATTGTTCAATGTCATATGATATAATACCAAAAAACGAATAGCTTCTTGCGATAGAGTTTAAGAGCAAAGCAAAACAGCCTTCAGGGCTTGTTTTGCTGTTTTTATTTTCGGAGGTGTTTAGTATTGTTTGATGTCGTGATAATCGGCTGCGGAGTAGTCGGCGCCGCTGCGGCTTATGAGCTTTCCAAATACGGAATATCGGCTGCCGTTTTGGAAAAAGAGAACGACGTCGCGAGCGGGACATCAAAAGCCAACAGCGGAATCATTCATGCGGGCTACGACCCTGAGCCGGGAACGCTTATGGCTAAGCTCAACGTCAGAGGCGCTTATCTGGCGGGAGAGCTATGCCGCAAATTGGACGTTCCCTATAAACAAATAGGCTCGCTCGTTCTCGCTTTTGACGAGAGGGATATGGCATCCGTCCGGCAGCTTTATGAACGCGGCCGGACGAACGGTGTAAAGGATTTGGAACTGCTTGATGCGGAGCAAGTCCGCTTAATTGAACCGAATGCCTGCAAAAGCGTTTGCGGCGCGCTTTTCGCTGCGGACGCCGCGATAATCTGCCCCTGGGAGTATACGCTGGCGCTTGCCGAAACGGCTGTCAAAAACGGCGTAAAGCTGTATCTTAACAGCCCGGTAAGATCGATATCCCCCCTCCCCTCCGGCGGGTACAGGCTGTTTTCGGACGGGGCATATTGGGATACGCGCTTCATACTCAACGCGGCGGGAGTCCACGCTGATGATATCCATAACATGGCGGCAGAGCCCGAGTTTTCGATAACGCCCGTCAGAGGCGAATACTTCCTTATGGATAAATGCGAATCAAAGCGGGCGGCCCATATCCTGTTCGGAGTGCCCGGGGAATTCGGCAAAGGCGTGCTCGTGGCTCCGACTGTGCACGGAAACCTTATCGTGGGTCCCGGTACCGAACCGGTCGATGATAAAGAAAACACCGGCACTACATACGGCGGCCTTGATTATGTGAAACAAACCGCATTGAAAGCGGTGCCGTCCATTGACTTTCACAGATGCATCCGCAACTTCTCGGGGCTTCGGGCAGTTTCTGATACGGACGATTTCATCGTGCGTGAAAACGCGGGGGCTAAAGGTTTTATAGACATTGCGGGCATAAAATCCCCGGGCCTTTCGGCGGCGCCCGCCATTGCAGAAATGGCCGTTGAGCTCCTTCAAAGCTCAGGATTGAAGCTTGAGAGAAAAGAACGAATAGTCGACAGCCGCAAGCGCATCCGTTTCAAGGGTCTCTCGCCTGACGAAAAAAACGAACTGATAATGCGAAACCCCGCGTACGGAAACGTGATATGCCGCTGTGAGACCGTAACCGAGGGCGAAATTTTGGATGCTCTGAGCGGGCCGATCCCTCCTCAAAGCATTGACGGCGTGAAAAGGCGGACCGGCAGCGGGCTCGGGCGCTGCCAGGGCGGATTTTGCGGACCGAAAATACTTTCCATTATAGCGCGAGAGAAAAAACAGGAGCCTGTCGAAATATTGCAGGATAAAGCCGGAACCTTCGTTTTAACGGACGAAACAAAAACCGGAGGCAGCCATGCTTGATTTGATAGTTATCGGCGGAGGACCCGCGGGGCTTGCCGCCGCATGCTCCGCCCATGAACACGGGCTTAAAAACATTCTGATCATCGAGCGCGGCGCCGAGCTCGGAGGAATATTGAACCAATGCATCCATAACGGGTTCGGTCTTCATATATTCAAAGAAGAGCTTACCGGGCCAGAATATGCCGCAAGGTTTATCGAAAAGCTGAAAGGCACCGGAATCTCGGTCATGACAAATACCATGGTATTGAAAATAACGCCCGAAAAGCAAGTGCATATCGTAAACCCCTCACAGGGGTACCGGATCCTGCATGCGAAGGCCCTCCTCCTTGCGATGGGCTGCAGGGAAAGGACGCGCGGCGCTTTATGCATCCCGGGAGAAAGGCCCGCCGGAATACTGACGGCCGGAGCGGCGCAAAGGTATGTCAACATAGAAGGGTTTTTGCCCGGCAAGAGAGTCGTCATATTGGGCTCCGGCGACATAGGGCTCATAATGGCCCGCCGGATGACGCTTGAAGGAGCGAAAGTACTCGCCTGCGTGGAGATAATGCCCTATTCATCCGGCTTGAACCGGAATATCGTACAGTGTCTCAGAGATTTTGACATTCCCCTGTATTTGTCACATACAGTGACGGACATAAAAGGGCGCCGTCGTTTGGAACGGGTGATAATAAGCAAAGTCGACAAGGAATTAAAAGCGATCCCCGGAACCGAAATCGAATTCGAATGCGACACGCTGCTGCTTTCAGTCGGCTTGATACCCGAAAACGAGCTCAGCGCAGAAGCGGGAATCGAGATCGATTGGAAGACAAACGGGCTTATCGTATACGATAATATGGAAACATCGGTGCCCGGCATATTCGCAGCGGGAAACGTTGTTCACGTCCACGATCTTGCGGACTTTGTGACCGAGGAAAGCATGCGGGCTGGAGCGTGCGCCGCCGAATACGTACAAAACGGAGAACGCGCCGGCGAAACGGTCAAAACCGTAAAGGGTTTCGGCATCGGCAGCTTGGTGCCTCATAAAATCCGAAAAGAAGCAAGCAAAGGTAAAATCGAATTTTATTTTAGGGTAAACGAAAGCTTTAAAAACCGCTCGGTGATTATCGAATCAAACAACTTTACGCTCGCGCGATTCAAGCGCAAAGTCATGGTTCCCGGCGAGATGGAGCGGGTAACGCTCGACAGGGCTTGCATTCCGGAGTCGGGAGAAATAACCGTCAAAATCGAAAACGAGGACGGAGGGAATGAAAATGACTGAGCTTATATGCATCGTTTGCCCCATGGGCTGCCGCCTGTCGATAGACGATAGCATGAACGTAACGGGCAATTCATGCAAAAGAGGAGAGGCTTACGGCAGACAGGAGGTCATCGACCCGAAAAGAATAATCACCTCCACCGTTCGCATAGAAGGCTCCGCGTTTAGGCGCTGCCCCGTAAAAACCGACCGACCGATTCAAAAACATTTGGTATTTGAGGCGATGAAGCTGCTCGACGGCGTCAAGCTTGTCTCACCCGTTAACGCGGGCGACTTCGCGCTGAAGAATATCCTCAAAACGGAAGTGAACTTCGTCGTTACAAAGAGCATGTAAGCAAAGTTAAAACTCGAAGAAGCCTGTTCAGGCTTCTTCGATAAGCAAAGGGCGTTTCTGTCCGCCATTAAACGCGGGTACCACAATACTTTACAGAGCCGCTTCCTTTTCGATATCGTCCGGAGTCAAAACGATGTGCGCAAGCTCCTTCGGGTTCTTTTTGCGCAGGAAATGCATCACAACGTAGAGAACGACGCCGATGACCGCATAGATCCCGAGAGAGATGTACCCGCCGACGGGCAGCTCAAGGCAGGAACCGACAATTATCCAGACGGAAACCAAAGCTCCGAAAATAAACAGGGGCGTGCCTATAGGAGCTTTGTAAGGGCGGTTCCACTCGGGATGCTTTTTGCGAAGGGCTATAGCATCGAGGCAGACCATCATGTAAACGAGTCCGGCAGCGATACAGGATACGGCATAAATATACTGAACCCAATTATCTCCGGTAAACAAGCAGAAGAATATCGAGAACAGCAAAATAACCAGATTGGAGACATGAGGCTGGCCGAAACGGTTGACCTTCATGAATACTTTGGGAAGCTGATTAAGCTGGGCGGAACCGTAAAGTACGCGTGCGGAAGACACCCAGAAACCCATAAGAGTCGTAAACGCGTGCATGAGACCCGCTATAATAGCGAGTATGCCGAAAATTGCAGGCAATGAAAGCTTTGAGATAATCTCAGGCTCAGGCATTGACATTTCCTTTACTTCGTTCCATGGCGCAACACCGCCCATAGCCATTACGACTATAAAGTAGAGAAGGGCCGGAATAAATAACGCCGAAAGCACGACCTTCCACATGTTCTTCGCCTTGAATGTCGTTTCCTCTATTAAAGTTGGCGTCAGCTCAAACCCGATGAACTTAAGCGAAAATACAGCCAGGGCAACGAATATGCCTCTGCCCCCCATCGGGAAAAACCCGCCTCTCGACGTAATGTTTGTAACGGACCAGCTGCCGCTCGTGAAGAACATAACTGCAACTGCCAGGGAGATTACGATCATGGAGAAGAAAAGTATGGTAGCCAGTTTGCCCGTTAAGCTGATATTGAAGTTGGACAGTATATACCACACTATGCAAATGCCGATGGCCACCCAAACTGCCATCATCGCGGGAACCGGTATAAAATAATTGATGGCGGTCAGGAATATGAACGCCATCATGGGAGGTTCGACCACCTGTACCAGAAACATCATCCACTGTGCCGCCCAGCCCATTTTGCGCCCGAAAGCGTTCACGGTCCAGACGTCTATCGAGGATGCAAACGGGAGCATGGCCGTGAGCTCTCCGAAAGCGTAGCCGACAGGAATCAAAAGGATCGCCAGGAGCGGAAAAATAAAAGCAGCGCCGGCGCCCGTAAGTGAGAACCAATACGGAGCCTCAGCCAGCCATCCGCCGATAACGGCGCCGGAGGCAAGAGCGATCATTTGAAGAAACGTCAGTTTCCTCTTTAATTTCTGTTCCATATAGACCTTCCTTTCCGCTTATTTTAGCGCTTCGCAGCATTCTTCGGTGTTTATCACGTGACAATAGATGTTGTTGAGGACCGTGAGTTCATGCCTTTGGATCTCTTCCGTTGCGGCCATGCAGGCGTCTTCTATCAGCCAGACTTTAAAGCTCTCATCCGCAAGGCTCCTGACAGTGCCGGATACGCACTGATCCGTTAATACTCCTGTCACCACCACCGTGTCTATCCCCATGTTATACAAAATCAGCCTTAGATTAGTTCCGGTTAAAGCGCTGTCCGTCGTTTTGGTCACGACGATCTCATCATCGACGGGGCTGAGCTCCTTGATTATCTCGCCCGCGGGCGCGCCGAAAGGCAAAAGCAATTCATTGAAACCGGTAGCCTTCTGATCGAGAGACCTGTCTCTGCCGTCTTTCTTATGGCACGTGATCCTTGCGAAGATGACCTCCATCCCTTTGGAGCGAAACAGGTCAATCAGCTTTTTGTTGTTGGGAATAACCGTGTTTTCGATTTTGTCGTAGAAGGGGCTCCATCTTTCAGTGTTTGCTCTTTCTTTTGGAGAAAGGTTTTCCAGCGACGGCCTTTGCACGAATACATATTGCATGTCTACTACCAGCAAAGCCGTTTTTTTCGGGTCGATCTCGATTTTTCCGATGTCTTCATCCGGTTCGTAATAAAATGAAACATAACGATCGTTTACTCTCAATTTTTACCCTCCTTTTTTATTGCTTTGCGATATGACAAAAAATACAGCTGCCCTCCTTTCCATATATATAAAATATAATATTATATATTCTTTTCACGTATAGGACATTCCTATTTGATATTTATAAAAAAAGATAACAATCTTTTTCATTTCCGAATGTGTTTGCAGAATTCTCAAGAACGCTTTCCTTATCGGAATGTATTGAGCACTGCCGCGCCAAACTATATTCATTACTCCACGGAGGCAGCAGTATGCTTATTCTTTTTTTTCGCTCCGTTATACTCTATACAATGGTTTTCGCCATTTTACGGCTGACCGGAAAAAGGCAGATAAGCGACCTTCAGCCTTTCGATCTGGTTATGACCCTGCTGCTTGCAGAACTGGCTTCGCATCCTGCGTCGGACATCGCAACGCCTCTGCTTTACGGCGCGGTTCCGATACTTACCCTGTTTTTGGTGCAGCAGCTTCTGGCTTACCTTTCCCTGAAAAGCCATAAGATCCGCAGCTTTGTATGCGGGCGTCCCCTCATCGTTATCGCGAACGGAATCATTCAGGAAAGCGTATTAAAAGCCGCGCGTTATACGATGAACGATCTTCTGGAGCAGCTGAGGATCAAAGACATATTCGAAATCGATAAAGTCGCGTACGCCATACTTGAAACCAACGGAAGCTTATCCGTTTTGCCGAAAGGAATCCATCAGCAGCCTTCATTCGGCGATTTCAAGCTGAAGCCGCCCGAGGAACAGCCTCCGCACATACTTGTGCTGGACGGCACGGTATTCCGGGAAGAACTTCAAAGGGCAGGCAAAAGTGAAGAATGGCTTAAACTGCAGTTACAACGGATGGGCGTCAAGCATGTGAAGGACGTTTTTTTCGCAAGCTTAAGCGCAAACGGACTTCTGCATGTTCAGGACAAGGAAAGGGCAGGGGGCAAAGACAGGCGCATTCAAACCACGGTGACAGACCATGGTTAATTACAAGCCGTCCGCAAGGAGCAGCGTCATTGCGGCGGTGGCTGCCGCCGCCATTCTGCTTGTCATTTTTATATTTCCGAACATGATAGTCAAGGATTTGTCCGAAAAGGTTTCGGCCAAAACCCGAAGCACGATCGAAGCTCTATACGCCAAGGACTGGGACATGGCCAATACCGATATGGAATTTGTCGCGAATACCCTGGCCGAGAACGAACACACATTGATGCTTTTTATGGATCACCGGCTTGTCGATGAATTGATAGCGGCCGCCCGGGGCTGCCTTCATCTTGTCCGCAAGCATGATTCGGCCCAGGTGTTCGTGGAGTTGGAATTTATCATAAACAGAATCGAATATCTCGCCGAGACGGAAAAATTCATGTGGGGGAACCTTTTATAAAACCAAAAATATAAGAACCGGGAAGCGGTCTATGCCCGTTTCCCGGTCTGCAAAAAGTCTTAGACCGGATTAAAAGCAGTTAAATAATGACTTAGGATCCGTCAATTTGAAGTGACATCTGCGGTGCTGACGCCTTATAGCATAAGCCTATGCGAAAGTTTTCCTAAAAAAGCGGGAAACCGGGCGAAACTTGCGCGGTGATTCTCGAAAATGCGGAAGCTGTCCGCTTTTTCGACATGCGGGGAAGATTGCTATGCCCGCTCCCTCATTATCATATCGCGGACCGCGCCCGCGAGAAACAGGCTTCCCGCGACGACTATCAAGCCGTTGTTCTGGCACCGCCTGCGAGCCTCGTCAAAAGCTTCAGAAACGTCGGGTTCGGGATGTGCTTTTATCCCGGCCGACTCAAAATATGACTTGAGCAAACCTGTATCCATACTCCGCTCGTTAACCGTCGTTAAAACGGCGGTTCGGGCAAATCCGGCCGCTTCTTTCGATATGCCGGCCGCATCCTTATCCTTCATGATGCACATGAGCGCAACGATTTCCCTTTCGGGATAATACTTGTTGACGGCGCGGGCAAGCGTCCGCATTCCGTCTGCGTTATGAGCTCCGTCGATAAGGATGTCCGCATTCCCTTCGGCGCCTTTAAAAAATTCCAGCCTGCAGTACCAGCGAACGCTTTTCAGTCCCGAAACTATGGATTCATCCGTGATTATAAGACCCGATTCGCGCAGTTTTTTGGCCATTTCAATCGCGCATGCGGCGTTGACGCACTGGTGGCTTCCCATCAGCGGCAGCTCAGCGTCAATACCCGAGTAGCGCATGTACGTTATGCCGTTCCTGAAACCCTTGCATTCTATCTGCGAAGGATCGACAAATTTGATTTCACAATCAAGCCTCGCGGCGAACTTTCGTATCACGTCTTCCGCTTCCTTAAGCTGCGGATGGCAAATGACCGGAACGCCGGGCTTGAGTATGCCGCATTTTTCCGAAGCGATGCTTTCTATGGTGTTTCCGAGGTATTGCATATGGTCAAAGCCGATGGAAGTAATCGCGGTAAGGTGCGTATCTACGGCGGTGACCGCGTCCTTCCTCCCGCCGAGGCCCGTTTCGAGCACAGCGGTTTCCACGCCGGCTTCGCTGAACGCGAGAAGCGCGCACGCCGTCATGCGGTCGAACCCGCCAAATCTCTTTCCTGACAGCTCTTCGGCTTGCTTTACTTTTGAAGCGTACTTCGCAAAGAGCTCGTCGCTTATATCCTTGTTGTCGATGCGTATCCGTTCCGTCACATTCACGAGCGCAGGCGAAGTATTGAGCCCGGTTTTATATCCCGCGCTCTGCAGTATTGACGCAAGCATCGCCGATGTGCTTCCTTTGCCGTTTGTGCCGGCGATTTGGATACACAGCATTGACTGCTCGGGATTGCCGAGCAGTCCATAAAGTTCTTTAACGTCTTCGAGCGTTCTTTGAGTCGAGCGCTCAAACAGATAATCCGTATAGTTCCACATATCAGTTAAGCTCTTTCAGCCTCGCTTCCAGTTTTTTCAGCATATCCTCGGCAGCGGAAAGTTTGCTCTTCTCCTCTTCGATTACTCTTTGAGGAGCTTTTGCCAAAAATCCCGTATTGTTCAGCATTCCCGAAGATCGCGCGATCTCCCTCCCGACCCTTTCGATCTCGCTCTTAATGCGCGCCTTCTCCTTTTCAATATCGACGAGCTGATCGAAGGGTATGAACGCTTCCGCGGCTTTGCACACGATACTTATCGAGTTGGCCGGAACGTCCCGTTTATCCTCAGCTATTATAACCCGGTCGGCTCCTGCAAGCCGCATAATATACGCTGAAGCTTCCTCGCAGGCAGTCCTGTACTGAGGGTGAGCAACAAGAAAAATATTCGTGCGTTTTGCCGGCGGCACGCTCATCTCCGCCCTTATATTTCTTACGGAACGGATAATATCCATAACGTACTGCATGGATTCCGACTCCGGCGGGAAGCTGAACGCTTCATCCCGTTTCGGCCAATCCGATAGCATGACGGTATCGGAGCTGCCGGGCAGCATGGAATAAAGCTCCTCAGTAATAAACGGCATGAAGGGATGAAGAAGTTTCAGAATATCGCGAAGAACCTTGACAAGAACCGCCCTTACGCTCTGCTTTGCGGGGCCGTCCGCGCCGCTCAGCCTCGGCTTCGCCATCTCGATATACCAGTCGCAGTACTCAGACCAAATGAAATCGTAAACCTTCTCGGCCGCCAGATTGAGTTCAAATGCGTCAAGATTGTCCGTAACATCCTTTATCACGGCATTCGCTCTGCTTAATATCCATTTGTCGGCTATATCCAGACTCAAGCCGTCGATTTCCGGCAGTGGGCCTTCGCCCGCGTTCATTATAACGAAGCGGGCGGCATTATAGATCTTGTTGCAGAAATTACGGGCCGATTCTATCTTCTCCCTGTGAACGCGCATATCGTTCCCTGCCGAGTTTCCCGTAATAAGGCTGAACCTTAGCGCGTCCGCTCCGTATTGCTCGATTATCTCCAAAGGATCTATCCCGTTGCCCAGGGATTTGGACATTTTTCTGCCTTCCGCGTCGCGGACTATACCGTGAACAAATACGGTATCAAAAGGCTTCTTGCCCATGACCTCCATACCGAAAACGATCATCCTCGCAACCCAGAAAAATATTATGTCATAACCCGTAACCAGGGTCGAGGTCGGATAAAAGTATTCAAGCTCAGGCGTTTTGTCCGGATATCCTAGCGTCGAGAAAGGCCAAAGCCCGCTCGAAAACCAGGTGTCCAGCACATCCTCGTCCTGGCGAACAGCGCCTCCGCATTTTGTGCAGACCTCTGGAGCGCTTTCCCGAACGATCACCTCGCCGCAATCATCGCAGTACCAAACGGGAATTCGGTGTCCCCACCACAACTGCCGCGATATGCACCAGTCGCGAACGTTCTCCATCCAGTTGAAATAGGTTTTAGCGAAACGCTCGGGAGCGAATTTGATGCTTCCGCTGCGTACGGCCTCTATAGCCGGGTTTGAAAGGGGTTTCATCGAAACAAACCACTGGTCCGAAACCAGAGGCTCCACCGTATTGTGGCATCTGTAGCACGTTCCGACGTTATGCGTGTAGGGCTCCGTTTTCACGAGAGCTCCCGCTTTTTTCAAATCCTCGACGAATCTCTCGCGGCATTGCGCCCGAGTCAAGCCCTTATATTCGCCCCCGTTTTCATTGATATGGCCGTCGTCGGTAAAAACGCGGATCACGGGCGCGCCGGTCCGAAGACCCACCTCAAAATCGTTCGGGTCGTGACCCGGAGTGATTTTCACGGCTCCCGTTCCGAAGTCCGTTTCCACGTACTCATCTGCAACTACGGGGATTTCCCGCCCAATGACGGGAACTATAACCGTTTTGCCGACTATTTTTTGGTACCGCGGGTCTTTAGGATTGACGGCTACCGCGGTATCTCCCAAAATCGTCTCGGGACGCGTCGTAGCGACGGTAACGGAAAAGCTTTTATCAGGCGATTCATAGCGCACATACCACAAATAGCTGCTCTGCTCCTCATACTCCACCTCCGCATCCGACAACGCCGTTTTACAGTCCGGACACCAGTTTATGATGCGGTTTCCCTTGTATATCAAGCCTTTATTATACAGAGAAACAAATACCTTATTGACCGCCCTGCTGCAGTTTTTATCCATTGTAAAGCGTTCGCGCTCCCAATCGCAGGAAGATCCCAGTTTTTTAAGCTGGTTTATGATCCGCCCGCCGTAAACGCGCTTCCATTCCCAGGCGCGGTTTAAAAATTCCTCCCGGCCGACATCGAGCTTTGTAAGCCCTTCCCGGGCCATCTGCTCCACTATCTTAAGCTCCGTGGCGATGGACGCATGATCGGTGCCGGGCAGCCACAGAGTTTCATACCCGCTCATCCTCTTATAACGGATCAGCACATCCTGAAGCGTTTCGTCCAATGCGTGCCCCATATGAAGCTGCCCGGTTATATTGGGAGGAGGTATAACGATGCAATACGGAGTTTTTCCGGGATTCGGCTTTGCGCGAAAGCAGCCGCCTTTCTCCCATTTTTCGTAGAGCTTGTTTTCCACCGATTTGTGGTCGTATGTTTTGGGTATTTTTTCAGTCATAGGAACCTCCTTGAATCAAAGGACCGATATAAAATAAAAAAGCATCCGTCGTCCTCAAAGGACGAGAAATGCTCGCGGTACCACCTTTGTTGAATGCCTTTATAAGGGCATCCCACTCATGTTATGCCGGTAACGGGGACACGCCGCTGAAAATTCTTCACCTTCAGTGCTCGGAAGCGACCTTCTGCCGCAGCCCTGCAAACAGTCCTCTCAGCCGCCGGGACCGTCTCTCTTATGCCGCTTTGCGGTATACTCCTCTTCTTCATAGCCTTAATATGTAATTGTATGATAGTGTATCTTATGCTCCCCGCATATGTCAAGTGCTTGGGACAAATTAATTCGCCCATTGCTTCCCGGTGCTTTGGGTGCCTATCATCTTGACTCCGCTCAACATTATCCGTTCGGAAAACGCGGCGAGCTGCGATGGGGGCATTTTCATCCCGTTTTCCATCCAATGCCTTAAAAGGCCGGCGCAGCCGGAAGTCATGAAAGAATAATAATAATTGAAATGCTCCCGGTACTTGCTCCCGTACAACGCGCACCAGTCGTTCACGGTGCTCTCCCTGCCAAGCTCGATCACATTGTTCAAAAATGTCAGATCGCCTCGGTTCAGGATTATTGAACAAAAATCGCTGTTTTCCGCGATGAACTCAAACGCTTCCATAACGACGGAGCGGAAAGAGGATGACGACGCGTTTTCCTTGAACGAGTGTTTTTTCACAAGCCTTTTGAACTCGTCGAACACCTCGCTTTGAACCTTCTCGAATAAATCATAGATATCCCTGTAATGAAGATAAAAAGTTCCTCTGTTGATATCGGCAAGCTCCGTCAGTTCGCTGACCGTTATCTCCTTGAGTTCTTTTTCCTTTAAAAGCTGCGTCAGCGCAAGCCGTATCTGCTTCCTGGTTTTCCTGATTCTTTTGTCCGTTTTAATATTTGACATAATTTGTAATACCTCTTTTAGACTAAATCGACGCACACTGTACAATATAAAACAGTTTCCACTAAGCTGTTTATTGCTTCCGCTGCCGTTATTATAATATACTAATGGCCAGTAATCAACAGTTGTTTAATAGGATGGCGAGAAAATGAGATCGATTGCGGACCGGATTTTAAAATACAGAAAAACGATCCTTATCGGGTTTTTTATGCTATGCATAGCGAGCGTGTTTTTGATGACGGGCGTTCGAATCAACTATGATCTGTCCGAATACCTCCCGGACAGCACCCCCTCGACACTCGCTTTGGAGCAGATGAGAAAAAGCTTCGGCAGCGACTTGCCGAACATGAGGGTGATAGTTCCGGATCTGTCAATAGCTCAAGCGCTGGAACTGAAAAACAGGCTCGGCGAAATAGAAGGCATCAAATCCGTACTTTGGCTGGACGACGTAACGGATATTCGAATCCCTCTGGAAATGGTCGACGACGATATCAAAGGCGCGTGGTATAAGGACGGCGCCGCGCTTTTTTCAATCTGCATCCGCGGTGAGGAAACGGGCAATACGATAAAATCCGTCCGGGATCTGATAGGCCCGCGCGGGCTCGTATCGGGCGCTGCCGTCAACATGGAAGAAACCAGAAAGACTACGATGAGCGAGGTCGCTCAAATAGCTTTATTCGTTATTCCCATAGGTTTTATCATACTGCTTATCGCCACGGATTCGTGGCTCGAGCCCGTATTGTTCACCCTTACCATAGGAGTCGCCATACTGCTCAACGAGGGAACGAACTTCTTTTTACGGGAGGTCTCTTTCGTTACAAGGGCTACGGGAGCTATTTTGCAGCTTGCCGTCTCGATGGACTACGCGGTATTCCTTTCGCACAGGTACTCTCAGTCAAGAAAAGAGCATAACAGCGATATCGAAGCCATGAAGCACGCGATGGTAAAATCATTTCCGGCAATCGCGTCCAGCGCGTTCACGACAGTGCTGGGTTTTTTGGCTTTGACTTTGATGAAATTCAAACTCGGGCCGGACATGGGCATCGTGCTTGCCAAAGGTATTCTCTTAAGTTATGTTTCCGTAATGGTTTTGCTGCCGGTGCTTTGCGTTTTCTTCACCGGCCTTCTGGACAAGACCCGCCACAGAAGCCTGATGCCCAAATTCAGCGGCTTTTCCAAAACTGTCATTAAAATTTGCAGACCTTTAGCCATAGTAATATGCCTTCTTTTGCTTCCGGCATTTTTGGCTCAAAGCCGCAATGATTTTTTATTCGGGGATGCAGGCATGCACAGCGAGGAATCAAAGGTCATGCGCGAAGCCAAAGCGATAAGCGAGATTTTCGGCGAATCCATGCAGATGGTGCTTCTGGTAAAAGAGGGAGAGGCGGCCAGGGAAGCGCTGCTTGCCGAAGAGCTGTCGAAAATAGATTCCGTTAAAGATGTCGTTTCATATGCGACGACCGTAGGAAACCACATACCTTCCGAATTCCTGCAGGCCGGCGTACGGAACAGCTTCCGCTCAGGCGGCTACAGCAGGTTTATAGTGGAGGTCGCGACGAACAACGAAAGCGAACGTGCGTTTACGGCCGTTGAGCAAATACGGGCAAAGACGCAGGAGTTATATCCCAACCAATATCATCTCATCAGCGAAAGCGTGATAAATTACGACCTTAAAACAACCATATCCTCCGACAACACAAGGGTCAACGCCGCTGCCATCGCCGCAATAGGGCTTGTGCTCCTGCTTACATTCCGTTCGCTTTGCCTGCCGCTGCTTCTTTTGCTTACGATAGAAGGCGCGATATGGATAAATATGAGCATCCCGTATTTTGCGGGCAGCAGCCTCAATTTTGTCGGGTATCAGATTGTGAGCGCGGTGCAGCTAGGCGCCACGGTCGACTACGGAATATTGTTTTCACAGCACTATCTTGATAACAGGCTCTCTTTGAACAAAGCGGAAGCTGTGCAAAAATCGCTTGCTGATACTTCCGGAACCATATTGACGACTGCCTCCGTACTGTTCGCTTCGGGACAGGTACTTGGTATAGTCTCCTCCAACGGGATAATAAGCGAGCTTGGGGTCATACTGGGCAGAGGAGCCGCCATATCCGCGGGAATGGTGATGCTGTTCCTGCCGGCGCTTCTTATTACATTTGACAGCTTTATATTAAAAACGACTTTCAAAATCGGAAGAAACCCGTTTCATAAAGTTTTAAAGGGAAAGGAGCGGCAGGCATGAAACCAGAATATCAAAAAACGATCGCATTGACGGCTGCGGCAGCGTTATTCATTTTCTTTGCGGGCGCGGCCGGGGCCGGAGGCTGTTTGAAGGAGGAGACCGTTTACGCAAAGCTTGCTCAGAACGGAGAGCTGTTGAGCGCTTACGTAATAAATTCCTTTGAGCTCAAGACCGCTCAGACTGTCACGGACTACGGAAACTATATAAATATCAGCAACCTGACCGATACGAAGCCCATAGAAGCCGATGGGGACAAAATCACCCTGAAGGCTGACGCGGGAAGGTTCTATTATCAGGGAAACCTTGAAAAGGCAGAGCTCCCCTGGCTCATACGAATCTCATATACCCTTAACGGGAAAGAAATGAGCGCGAAGCAGGCTGCAGGCAAATCGGGGCAGCTCAAGATCCGCATAGCTATAAGCAAGAATCCGAAAGCCGAAAAGGCCTTTGCGGAAACTTTTTCGCTGCAGACCGTAGTAACGCTGAACCGGGAGCGATTCTTTAACATAAAATCGGAAGGCGCGATACATGCGAACTCGGGAGGGAAACAGACGCTCACATACACGCTTCTTCCCGGCTGTGAAGCCGAGTATGTCATTCATGCAAGGGTTCAGGACTTCTCAATGGAGGGGATACGGTTCGGCGCGGCTTTGATGAGCGCAGATTTCGGCGTTCCCGTTATGGGCGATATTTCGGACAGCCTTTCTGATTTGCGCGAAGGCGTCGCCCGGCTGGATGAAGGCGCGTCCTCGCTTGCCTCCGGTTCAAGCGGGCTGCGCTCCGGAATGAAGGAACTGAGAAACGGAGCGGTTGAGCTGAAAAGCGGCGCAGGCGAACTTGCGGACGGCCTCGGGCAGCTGGATGCCGGAGCAAAGCGCGCTTACGAGGGAGCTTTGCTGCTTGAGGACGGCGCTCTCAAACTGGCGAACGGATTGAGCAGGCTCACTCAAAGCGGGAATGAACTCAACGACGGAGCCGTGAATATTTTTCAGGGGCTTATCGATATGGCAAACGCTCAGCTCAAAAGTTACGAGCAAGCCCTTGCTGCGCTCGGGATAGAAATTCCCGAGCTTACAAGGGATAATTACTCGCTTGTTTTGGAAAACCTGCTCGGCGTTATAGGAGGCGCAGCCGGTCAAAAAATCTACAATGAGGTCAAAGAGCAAATTACTCTGCAGGCAACACTTGCGGCCGAACGGCAAATGCTAAGCGATCTTCTTGCGGGAACGGGACTTGCGGGAGAGGAGCTGGAGGACGCGGTTGACGATGCCATGGGGGACGAAGCGAGGAAATCAGAACTTCTGGAGCAGGCTAAAACGCTTATGATAAGGCTGGCGGCAAAGGATTATGTACTATCCTTTGATCCTTCGCTTTCGGGAGAAGCGCTGAACCTTGCCGTTGATTCCGCCCTGAGCGACCCCGCCGTATCGGCCTCGCTTACATTGCAGGTAGAGCAGCGGATACGGGCGGAAATAGACGAAACCGTTACAAGGCTGATGGCGGACCCCGCGACTCAGCAGCAGATAAATGACGCCCTGCCCTTGGCATTAAAGAATAACGAACAGTATCAGTCGCTTTTAAATTTAAAGTTCCAACTTGACGGCATCGCGGCTTTTTGCGGCGGAGTATATGAGTATACGCGAGGAGTAGCCGAGGCTGCCAGGGGCACGGGCAAGCTTTACTTCGGGCTGAACAAAATGTCCGGCGGGATAGACGAACTGAACGAAGGCGCGTCATTGCTGTGCGCAGGAGCAAAAGAGCTTGAAAACGGCGCCGGTAGTCTTTACGGCGGAGCGGATGAGATCTATGGCGGCATGAAAAGGCTGGACGAAGGAATCGCGGATTTATGCAAGGGAACCGGTGAGTTTTATGAGCAGGTTTCCGGAATGAATTTCGGAAGCGATCTCGATGAATTTATTAAAAGCGTGAGTGCCCCCGACATTGTGCCCGTCTCATTTACGGACGCTCGAAACACCGTGTCCGGCGTTCAATTTGTCATGATGAGCGAAGAGATTGAAGCCGAAGAAGCGGATAAACCGGAGGTC
Source organism: Firmicutes bacterium ADurb.Bin182 (assembly GCA_002070205.1). GTDB lineage: Bacteria > Bacillota > Clostridia > Christensenellales > CAG-138 > MWCU01. The sequence continues at coordinate 38,114 of MWCU01000058.1, forward strand.
GTTTCACAAACTCCAAAGCAAAAAACTTTCTGGCAGAAACTGGCGGCGCTGTTCGGATTATAAAACCGGATTCCGGCCGTTTGAGTATGCCGACCTGCCCGGTGAAGCCGCACGTGCAACGGAAAACCTGGGGGCAGTGCGCTGGCGACCGCCCGTTAAAGCCTTAAAACCATAGAATGAATACTGCGATACCGGCTTTAACCTCAAGAGAAGGTAATTTCCCGGCGGTCCCGAGAAAAATTTTCCGTATAGGCGTGAACTGTCCCGGATTTGTGCTTAAGCCTGTATCAAGGCTTTTTGGTTTTCTTGTTTGCCTTCTCGGCGGATTCTTCTTCCGCCAGCTTCAACTTCTCCGCTTGATTCTCAATGTCGATAAGCTTGCCCGATATCGCCTTGCCCGCGTTCGCGAGAATGGCCGCAAGAAATGCCATGTCCGCGCCGTTTGCGTCCCCGTCCCCGGAAAAGCCCGAAAGCGCAAGCATCCTTTCGCAAGCCGATCGCTGCTCATTGCAGAATTCGTCGTAAATTTCAGAGATTTCACGTGAGCGGGATTTCAGGGTTATAAGGCTTTTTATTTCGGAAATGCTGAGCACCTGTTTGAGAACGCAAATCATTATCAAAGAAGCTATATGGTCTTTGCCGTAACGCTTATTGACAGGAGGAGGAATTATGCCCATTTTTACATAGTTGTTTACCATGGAAGGTGAAATCAGCTTATCCGCGTCGTCCCTTAAGTATACGGACAAATATTTTTGCAGAAGGCCCGTTACCTGATCCATATACAGCCCGATATCAGTCAATTCATCCCACAGAGGCAGCTTGTGCGATACCAATTTATCGCGCCATACGGTAAATTCGCTCTTATCCGAACGCATTTTGCCCTCCGCTCCTTCGTTTTGTAGCATTATAACATAGTATCAATAAAAATACAATACGGCTGTAATTATGCGTTGACATACTCACTCGTTTAATATAACATAGTATTCAATACCAGATATTATATTACCGAATACATGATGAGGAGGTTATTATGAAAATTATAAAGACGGTAACGGTTTGGGGAGATTCTATATTGGGCGGCATAGTTCCTGATCCCAAGGGAGAAAAATACATCCGTCTCAACGAAAAATGCTGCGTTGCGGGCGTTGAAAAAGCGCTCGGGCTTTTCATCAAAAACTATTCGCGCTTTGGCATGACTTCCGAAAAAGGTTTGAGGCTGATGCAAAACAATATCGATAAACTGCCCTCCCAAAGCGCGGCACTGATAGAATTAGGCGGAAACGACGTGGATTACAATTGGGCGGAAATCGCCGAATATCCTCAATGCGAGCATAGTCCGAACGTTCCGCCCGAAAAATTCACAAAGAATATCGAGAGCATGGTAACTCTCCTTAAAAGCCGCGGAATCGTTCCCCTTCTTGCAACGCTCCCGCCGATCCATTCGAAACGGTATTTTGAGAAGTTCACAAAAAATATAGCAAGCAAAGAAAACATACTCAAATGGCTCAAAGACATAGAAAACATATACCGCTCACAAGCTTTTTACAGCGAGCTCATCAAAAAAACGGCAGCCCGCCTGAACTGCCGCCTTATCGATATCAGGGCAGCGTTCATGCGGCAAGACGATTTTGCGAGGTATCTTGCCGCCGACGGCATTCATCCGAATGCGGAAGGCCATGAGCTGATGAAGCGGACATACATTGATTATGCCCGGAAAAATCTGCCGTCGTTCAATATTATTTGACCTTGCCGTCCCGGAGCCTATGCCTGAGGGATTTTTAAGAAGGCCGTAAAAAATGGCGCATAAGCGGACTTAATAAAACGAGCGGTCCAAATATTACAAAAAGTTTTTCAGCTGCTGGATGTTGTTTTCCTCTGTTTTTTGCAATCTTTGCATCAAACTGATTATTTCTGCTTGTGCGCCATCGTATTTTCTGATATTCCTGATTGCCTGGATAACACCCATGGTACTGCCGACTATCAGCATTTCAGCAATATGTGAGATGGATTTGTCCGTCAGCGTCTGCAAATCTATCATTAAATATGTTCTGATCTTCTCAAACGCATTGATGCCTTTTCCGTCATACCCATGCTCGTTAATCAAGGACGCAGCGGCGTCCCTTATCGCGTCATATTCCTCCGATTGATCCCTCAGATGCCTTTTCAACTCGCCGTCCTCGATGATATCCGAAATGTGGTTGATAGTTTCTTCGCCCATTTGAGCGTTTTGGTATATGAAATTCAAAAGCTCCGAATTTTTGCTCATGTTGGATACCTGCCCTTTAAAAAATAGCATGAGCTTTACGGAAATCAAATATGCGGCGGCGCTTGAGCCGAAATTGTAAACGCATAAGCTTTTTGATATTTCCCTGTGATTTCGCCCGAAATAACGGCAATGGGACACGAACTTAAGCAAAACTGTGATATACGATGCCGGGAAAATACATCAATCACGCGTTTGCTCCAACCGGTAATTGCCCGGATCGATCAAAAATGGTATTATAACCAATAACTACTTGTATCGGAGATTTTAAAGTGAGCGCTGTTTTTACAATATTCCCCATACTTTTTCTTGCTGTATTCGCGCTGGTTTTGGGCGTATTCATATTCACCGCGGTGAAGGGCATATCCCGCTGGTCGAAGAACAACCGTTCGCCCGTACTCACGGTTGACGCATCCGTCGTGACAAAACGCGATGCTTACCGCCGCCATATACACCACGGCGCAGGAACTCAGGGAATGTATCATACATACAGTTCTCAATATTATGTTACGTTTCAGTTTGAAAGCGGCGACCGGATGGAACTTCAAGTGGATGAAAGCCAATACGGCTTGCTGTGCGAAGGCGATTTCGGCAAGCTGACGTTTCAGGGAACGAGGTTTCTGGATTTTCAAAGAATGTAGAGCTTCGCATGTTAAAATACCCAAAAGGGAGGTAACAAAAAATGCGAATTCGCAAAGGCAAACAGTGCGTACGTTAAAAACGCTCCGCCCATGGCGGCACCTCCAGTTTACAGCATCATGTCCTGATACGCGGCTCCGATTATTCCCGCGTCATTGCCGAGCTTCGCAGCTATTACGGGCGGAGCTCCTATTATATCGCCGGCCAGCACGCACCTCAGCGTCTTTTCGTTCAAGGGCTTAAGCAAATAGTCCCCTTCGCTGCTTATGCCTCCGCCGATGAGAACGATATCCGGCCTGAATATGTTCACAAAGCCCGAAATGCCCGAAGCCACATAATCAATATAACGGTCCACCACCCGCAAGGCGGCCTCGTCACCCATTTTTGCCGCGTCGAATGCAGTCCGTCCTGTAACTTTGTTCCCCTGCTCTTCGCTCACCCCGTGCATGAGCGAGTCCGGAGCCGACCGCATGGCGTCTTTAGTCTGGCGGATAAGAGCCGACACCGAAGCGTACGATTCATAGCATCCTTTCCTGCCGCAGGTGCATGCTTCTCCTCCGTAAACGAAAGTGGTATGCCCGAGCTCCGCGCCCATGCCGTCCGCACCGCAATACAGCTTCCCGTTAATTATCAAGCCGCTGCCTATGCCCGTTCCTAGCGTCAGCATGAGCACGTTGTCATAGCCTTTCGCGGAGCCAGCTAAAGCCTCTCCAACAACCGCGCAGTTCGCGTCGTTGCCTATAAAAACCGGCACGGGAATGTATTTTTGAAGCTCCTGCCTGAGGGGCACGTTGCGCCAGTTCGTGTTGTTAAAAAACACGAGCAGGCCCGTATGCGGATTGATATAACTCGGAGAGCCGATCCCGACACAGGGAAAATCCTTTATGTCGTATCCGGCAGCTTCCGCCGCCGCCTGCGCTGCAAGCGCCATGTTTTTTACGATCTCGCTGAAAGATTTGGAGTCCGCGTCGGTCGGTATGCTTTGCTTATATACGATCCGGTATTTTTCATCCACTACGCCTATTTTAATTGAGGTGCCGCCAAGGTCGATGCCCAGCCGGACTTTCATTTTCTCTCCCGCCCTTCCGAAGTTTATAGAATTGTTTTCTCTTAAATTATCAGAATATTCTTCCAATAGCGTACCCGCGTTTTAAACCTGTGTCAATAATATAAACAGACTGAACAAAAAGGCCGGCGTCCGTATTCGCCTACCGTACGGTTATAAATTTCGATTGTTTGATTCTTCAAGAGATGTGATAAAACCGCCGCTCCGAGACAAGCAATCCGCGCATTGAAAAATCCGGCCGCGACAGGCATTAGGACCTGTTAACATCCGCAGCTTGCCATTCAGACGGTTTTTAGCGGCATACGGTTCACCACGAGGCCCAGCACGTTAGCGTTGATTTTTAAAAATCCGTTCACGCTTTCGCTTAAAGCCCTTCCGGTACATTTGCGACGGTCCGTAACGATAACAACGTTTTTTACTACCGAAGATATTATTAGCGAGTCGGCGAAAGGAAGCGAGGCCGGGCAGTCGATTATTATAAGGTCATACGCGCTTTCAAGCGCATCGATATTCGACCTCAGGAATTCAAGCCCCGAATCGGTGCGGTTTCTCGAGAGCATTATATGGGTGATCACATCGATTCCGAGGCTCTCGACATGCTTGACGGTAACCCCGTTCACATGGCGGTAGCTTCTCAGTTTTTCCGCTTTGCTCAGCTTTTCCGACCTTGATATTTTAAAGAGGGCGGGACTTTTAAAGTTGCAGTCGATGAGCAAAACTTTTTTATTAATCCCCGAAGCCGACGACGCCACCTTAACCGCCGCCGTCGTCTTCCCTTCCGCAGGCAAAGGGCTCGTTATCATCAGCTTTTTGTCGCCGGATTTATCCAAAAGGTATAACAGATTGGTCCGTATCATTTTTACCGGTTCTTCCGCTTTGCTGTTGTGAGAAGCAGCGGAACACAGGGCATGAAAACCGCCCTTTTCTGCTGACGGCAGGCAGCCAAGCAAAAACAGCCCCGTTTTTTCGCAAAACTTTGAAATCATGCCGGCAGTCTGCGCGCCTGTGTTTAAAAATACAGCGATGACGGCGCCGGACATAAATCCTCCCGCCGCCGCAAGAAGAACGCTTAAGCCTGCGGACCGGTTGACCGGCACCGTAGCCGGTTCCGGCGCGTCTATAGTGTATAACCCGACGTTCAGAATAAACTTTTCAGCTTGCTCCCTGAGGCTTTGAATGAACGCTTCGGCTATGAGTTTTGATTGCTTTGCGCTGTGAGAATCGACGGATAAATCGATAACGCCGGTATCATAATCAATATCCACGTCAATGCTGTTCTGCAGTTCTTTTTCTGCCAGCGAAAGATTTGACTTTTCGACAGCTCCCTCTATAACAGAATTGCTGAGTACGAGCTCGCTGAACGCTTTTATCGAATTCGGGTCAAGGAGTGCCGCGCTCTCAACCTCCCCGTATTTTTCACCGCTGCCGACTATCAGGGTCGCGCGGGAGCGGAATACGGGTTTTGCCAGATAAATGCCGGCGAGCCATGCCGCCAGAGCGGCAACGGCAGTGCACAGCGCGATTAACGCAAAATACCGCTTTAAAACATTTGAATCCAATTCCATCGTTTTCGGCTCCGGCTGTAATTTGAGCGAAAAATCTCATATTGACCGTTATTTCAAGTATATATATACCTCATTACGATGACAACAAATAGCGTTTTACACGGTATCCCAAGTTCCGGCATATAATTCTATGTATTTTTGTGTTTCGGCAAAAAGCATGATGAACGGATCATTTTTTTAACCGCATGAAAATTATGCAAATCTATTATCACGGGGCCCGTACGACGCAAATTTCCAAAGGCCGTAAAAAACAAGCTGACGGTCAGCATTTGCTTTCGTCAGCCTGTTTGATATAGACAGCGGGTATCAAAGCTTATTTACCCGCCCCCAAGCGTCAGACGTCCTCAAATCCGTCAAAAGCTACGATCCTGCATATGCAGCTTTCACCGTTCACCAGCTTCCAGGGGAAGCAGCCTATCACGACGCGTTTATTTGAGAGCTTATCGATTTCTCCGCCCACGCACTCCGCGTGTATAGCCTCATAGGGCTTGCAGAAAAGCTCGATGTGCATCGCCTGATAATGCTCCGGCCAGGGGTAGATCTCGTTAAGGGATTTTCCGTATCTTTCCCTGAACAGCCTGTCGCATTTCTCGGCTTCCATGGGTTCCCAGTCGCGTATCTTGGTATTCATGGGGTGATCCGCGCTTCCGCAGTCCACGCCTATCCAGCGTATCTCCTTCTCGCGCACCCAATCTATAAAGTCAAGCGACGGACCTGGGTGGCGCAGCATGTAGCGGCGCTCGTCCGCTGTCGGAGAATCCCATCCGTAGATGTGGTAGCCAGTATTGATTATGAGGATATCGCCTTTTTTGACTTTAACTCGTTTTTCGATATCATCGGGGGTATAGATACCGAAGTCTTCCATCTGATCCGACAAATCGACGACAACTCCGGGCGCGCAGAGCTTGGTGAGCTCGAGTGACGCGATGTCCCTGCCCGCGGTATCAAAATGCAGCGGGCCGTCAAGGTGAGTGCCGACATGGTTTGAGTGTGTCAGAAGCTGACCGTTCGCACCGTTGGGAGCAAGGCGCTTGAAAAACTTCATCTGCAGCGGCTCATAAGTCGGCCACGGCGGGGTGTTGATACCTATGGGTATGGACAATTCATACATTTTTACGTCTGACCACTTCGTCATTGCATAACCCTCCTGATTTTTTTATTTTTTATCCTTAGAACCGGATCTTCGGTCCCGATATACTTTTATATGTTTTAGTTCATGCCCATCTGTTCGAGCACTCATAAAGTGCCTGCAGGAAACAATTAAGAGGCGGGCGGACAATGCCTGCGCCGACCTGGCCCACTCCGTAATCCTTGTGAGCGATGCCGGTATTGATTATGGGACGGATACCCGTTTCGACGACCCTTAGAATGTCCACGGCCGTCGCGCTCCCCCTGAAATTCAGCGCGGGTATCTTATATGCGTTTCCCTCACCCACTGTGATTTCGTACATCTCTGTCGAATAGCGGATCGCGTCCTGCACTTTTCCGCCTACGAACTGAACGATTGCGGGAGACGCCGCCATACAGAAGCCGCCTATGCCGGCGGTTTCCGTTATGCAGCTGTCGCCGAGATCGGGGTTTGCGTCCTTGTCGGAATAACCCGGGAAATACAGTCCGTCCACGATTTCAGCGGGAGCAGTAAACCACTTATCGGGACCGAGTCCGGCAACGCGAATGCCGAAATCCGTACCGTTTCTTGACATGGTCGCGAGCACGGTTGAATATGGGATATCGAACACGGGGTCCATAGTGCATTTTGCGGCGGGCATTGACAGATTGAGAAAAGTGTGATCGTTGCCGTTTATGAACTCAAGCGCCGCTATTTTATCTTCATCGGAGCGGCTGCACTTCATAACTGCCGGGAATATCTCCCTTATAAAAAGGGACGTAGCGGCTTTATTGCGGTTATGTACCTCGTCACCCATCTGAAGAGCCTGAGCGATCATGACCTTAAGGTCTATTTCACCTTTTATTTGCATCGCCTCTTTGAGCACGGGATAAAGAACGTTCTTCATCCATCTTAAGCGGGAATATACTCCTTCATCGCATGCCCCGAAACGCAGCACCTTGCCGAGGCCTTCGTTCAGCGTGCAGAACGCGTCGTTGCCGAACGTTTTGTTTACGATATGCCACACAGGCATGGAATAAGTGACGACGCCCGCCATGGGCCCCACCGTATTATGGTGATGGCAGGGATCGAACGTGATTTTCCCGCTTGCCGCAAGCTCTTCGGCTTCGGCAATGTCTTTTGCTAAGCCCTCGTATACAAGGCCGCCCATTACCGCTCCCCTGACGGGACCGCACATGCGCTCCCACGTCACGGGCGGACCCGCGTGCAGCACGGTGGTTTTTGTCATGCCGGGTATTGCCTCGCCCGCGGTGGACAGCCCGATCAAAACGGGTTTCGCGGCAAGTATCCTTTTCAGCGCTTCCTTATTGGCGGCGTCGATTTTTTTCGCGATCGAGGGCTCTCTGAGCTTTCGAAGCATTTCGGCAGCCGCCTTGTTGCCGCCCGCCGCAGGCTTCCAGTCCACATGCACGGCGCTTTGGTTCTGCCGGGACAGGTCACGGTAAAAAGACTCTATCCCGAAATTGACTATTGCAAGCTTCTTGCCGAACAGTTCGTTCACTTTGCTCATCTGTGTCCTCCTTATTTTAAATTATCCAGTATCAGCTTGACAAAGCGCGCAGCCTGCGCATTCGAAGGCAGTACGACGGCGCCGGCATTCGCAAGCTGAAGCCTGGAAGCGGACAGACACTGAGGATCGTCTTCCGTACCGCACACCGATGCAACAACGCTGAGATACCGTCCCGCCTTGGCTGCATTTGTTTTGGCGGCGCGGATCGCGTTGCTGAGTTCTTCCGCTGGATTCTCGTGAGATCCGTAGCCTATCACGCAATCAGCCATGATCACCGCAACTGTGGGATCGTTCCCCTCCAAAATGACGCGTTCCGCCCGAAGCGACGGGTCGATCATGGGGTGCGGCCTGCCGACGGTGAATTCATCGTCGCCGAAGTCCAAAAATGTGTGGCATACGCCTTTACAGCTTTTTGCGTTTTCGATCTTATCTTCTATTTTAAGCGGGATATTGGAATATATATGCTTTAAATCGCCTATCAAAAGCTTCATGGCCTCGTCGCAAAGCGTGCCGCCAGTAAAGAGGCCCCGCACGTATCTTTGTCCCCCTGCCATGCCGAAAGCTTCTTCCTTCGCGAGCGCCTGCGCTTTTTCGAGTCCCATCGTAAAGCCAAGGAAATCGTCGGGCTTTGAGCCCTTTGAAAGCGCGACCGCCTTGTAAGCGGCGTCCTCGAGCGAGACTGCAGCATGCAGTCCGAACGACTTTATGATCCCCGGATCGCCTCCGATAAAGCAAACGACGACGGGTTTGCCCGCGCTGCCTGCCCGCATGAGTATTTTTGCCGCGACCTCCTCCGAAGGGGGCTTGCTTACTAGGACTATGACTTTTGTTTTCGGGTCGGCGGCCAGCGCGTCCAAACCCGTTTTCATCATGACTCCGCCTATCTCCGGTTTGAGATCTCGCCCTCCCGTGCCGATAAGCTGCGAAATGCCCGCGCCCAACCGGTCGATAACGCAGGAGACCTCCTGCGCGCCGGTTCCGGAAGCGCACACCATGCCGATATCACCGCTCTTAACGACATTTGCGAACGCAAGCGGAACGTTGTTTATGATAGCGGTCCCGCAGTCCGGCCCCATCATGAGAAGGCCCCGTTCAGCGGCGAATTCCTTCAGCGCCTTCTCCTCAGAGACAGACACGTTGTCCGAAAAAAGCATCACGTTGATATCCTTTTCCAGACAGCTTTGCGCCACCTCCGCAGCGAATTTACCCGGTACGGATATGACCGCCATGTTGATGTCCGGTTCGATTTTCAGCGCTCCGTCCAGAGTGGAAGGATAATAGGCCGCGCAGCGGCTCTCTTCCTTTCTCGAAAGCAATTCTTCGACTCTCGCGGCCGCCGATTTGAATACATCCTCATCCTTGCATTTTACCGCTACGAAGAAGTCGTTTGCCGTAACATCCTCAAAACCCGGCGTCTCAAGGCCGATATTTCGGGCTATCTCGCGGTTCAGCTCGGTCCCCATGCCTACAAGCGCTTCCTCGACGCCTTCCAGTTTTTTAATGTCCTTGGATATAAGCATCAGGGTAACGGAATCGTAATACGCGTTCTTCCTTACTTCAAGCTTGATCAATTTCATTCCTCCACTGTGATGCGGCGTCGGTCGCTCCTAAGCAGATGCCTGCCAACAGATCTAGCCCCGAGCTGCCGCCTAATTTTGCGACCTCTGATATGAGATC
>MWCU01000059.1 GCA_002070205.1 Firmicutes bacterium ADurb.Bin182
AAAATCCAAATCAAAAGGCATCCCATGAAGGAATGCCTTTTGATTTGGAGCTGATGAGCAGATTCGAACTGCCTACCTCCTCATTACCAATGAGGTGCTCTACCGACTGAGCTACATCAGCAACTTTTCCTGTGCAACGTATAGTATTATAGCCAATACGCACCTTGAATGCAAGCTGTTTTTGCAAACTGTTTTACTTGTTGCAGTCATAAACAGACAACAAATTCATTCCCGGCCGCTTCAAGCTTTGCATGGCTTAATCCGACCGGGATAAGCTGTTTACTGTTTCCATAGAATTGCGATATTTAATACCCCTGCCCGTACTGCGGGCTTATTTTTCGGGTCCGGAAACGCGGACCCGCGGTTTGGCTTTTGTCCGGGTTCCGCAATTTCGTCCTCAATTAACGGTTGGCAATAACAGCCGTGCAATCGCACAGAACTAAGCGAGGTCCGCATCGTCCTTACAAGACGACACGGCTTAATTGTTTATTTGCACAGGGATGCGAGGTATTCCGCGTCCTTCTTGGATATTTTGCCCGTTTTCGCCAGCGAATCCATGAGGCTTTTTATATCGTCGTCGTGGATCCTTGAAATGAAAAGATCCGTTTCCTGCTCGATATAGGTATTCTTATCGATGGCGGGGATGTAAAAATACCTTGCTCCCCTTGTAACTTCACGGCGCTCGCATATGACCGCGCCCTTTACCACCATGCGGGAAAGATGCGTGATTAACGTCTGTACGCGCCAGCTTTTTTTCATGAAAGCATTGAGCTCAGCAGCGCTGACCGGCTCGCCGACGGCCCAAAGTGCTTTGATGATTTCCAATTCGCTTTGCGGTAAACTTTTGATGTTGCTGCCCATTTCCTTTGTACCTCTCCTGAATTTTACATATCAAACGATGACTCGGACATTTAAAAGTTGTCTCCTTTTAGTCATCCGTTTGAAAAAATAATACGCCATTATTATCGCATAATTGTGCCGGATTGTACAGCGCTATTTGCGAAATTGTACATAACAACTTTATCTTGTTTTATTTTTCTAAAGTCGTTGACGAAAAAAAAGGCGTGTTATATATTGGAAAATAAATTACAGGCCGGAATTTGAGGTGTTCATGAAATATCCGTTCGATATGACGCTTCCTGAAATGCTCGGTTCCTATGCCGTAAAGGGCGCGGCGCGCTTTCATCTGCCGGGACATAAGGGAAGGGGCATGGCGGGGTTTTTCCGCGAAGAAATCGCACAGTGGGACATTACAGAAATTGAAGGAGCGGACGACCTTTACAATCCTTCCGGAATCCTTCAAAAGTCCCAAAGCCTGTGCGCTGACGCATTCGGCGCGAAAAGGTCTTTTTTTCTGGTAAACGGTTCCACCGCGGGAGTGCATGTCATGATGATGATTGCGGCAAAGCGCGGCAGCGTTTTGTTATCACGCGATTGCCATCGCTCGGCGATATCCGGCGCATTCCTCTCCGGCGCGGATTGCAGGTTCGTTATGCCGGATTACGATGAAAGCCTCGGCAGATACGGAATGCCGGCTGCAAAAGAAATCGATGATATGCTTACGGAGCGCCCGGCGGCCACGGTGATGATAACGTCGCCAAATTATGCGGGAATGTGCGCAGATATTCCCGCGATAGCGAGCGTCGTTCGAAAGCACGGCGCCCGCCTGTTCGTGGACGCCGCGCACGGGGCGCATTTTCCGTTTTCCCGGCATTTGCCGGTTTCGCCCGCGGGATATGCCGATATGTGGGTAAACAGCGCCCATAAGACATTAAACGCGCTCGGGCAGGCAGCGCTTTTGCATATTGCGGATGCCGACGACGAACGCGATGTCCTCAGCGCCTTGCAGACCGTCCAGACCTCCAGCCCTTCTTATATTCTCATGGCTTCGCTTGACTGGGCGAGGCACTCGGCAAAAACGCCGGGATTATGGGACGGTCACTGCGAAAAAATGATCGAACTGCGCGAAAAAATAAATAAGCTGCCCGGCATTCGCGTGCTGAATCAAACCGGCCGGGCGGGGGTCGCGGACACGGATGTCACCCGCATCACCGTGGACACAAGCCGAAGAGGCATAACAGGACATGAAGCGGCGGAGCATCTTTTGAAGCAGAACGTGATTCCCGAAATGGCGGACGGGCAGAGCGTCGTATTCATCACAACGCCTTCGGACGATCCACTATGGCATGATATGCTGTTTGAAGCCCTCCGCACGCTTCCGTACGGACACAAAACGGTGCCTTCGCAGCAAAGGCTGAACGCTTCGGCCGAAAGGGTCATGGATATACGCTCCGCTATGGCGGCAAAAACGCAAATGGTGCCGTTCAGCCGGGCTGCCGGACGAATAGCGGCGCAAAGCTTCGGTCCGTATCCGCCCGGAATAGCGCTGGTTACTCCGGGGGAGAGGATAGATAAAACGCATATCAAGTTTTTGGAGGAATCGGAAGGCCGCGGGGTGTTCGGCTGCTTCGGCGGAACAGTTTGTTGCGTAACCTGAGGGTTTCGATTAAAATAGAATCATGAAAAATTATAAGACTATATTCTTTGATTTGGACGGAACGCTTATTGAATCGGGTCCCGGAATAGTATTCGCGATCCGGGAAATGATGAAGGATCTCGGCCTCCCGGATATGCAGGAGAACGAACTGAGTAAATTCGTGGGTCCTCCGCTTATGACAGGCTTTTCCGAATTGCTGGGGCTATCCGGAAGCGCATTGAATGAAGCTATAGCGCTTTACCGCAAAAAATACGATGAGCTGGGTTTGAATGTCACATCCGCGTATAAAGGGATACCCGAGCTTCTTTGTGAACTCAAGTCCCGGGGAAAAAAGCTGGGCGTGGTCACGTCAAAGATCCAGCCGACCGCGGAGGCGCATTTAAAGAGATTCGGTTTATGGCAGTATATCGATTACCTTAGAGGGGGGGACCCTCAGGGCATCGGTGAAAAGGAATATCTGTTAAAGCTTGCCGTTTCGGATATGCTTTCGAAGGACCGGGAGCCGGCCGTAATGGTGGGCGACAGGCTGTTTGACCTCAACGCCGCTCATGTTGCGGGAATGGACTGCATAGGAGTATTGTACGGGTACGGCACAAGCGAAGAGATTGAGGCCTGTAAGCCGACTTATGTCGCGAGGAGCGTAGAAGAACTCGCAAAGCTTTTGCTGACGTAAACAAAATAAAGGAGGTGCGATATGAAGCTTATCATGGCGATCGTTCAAAACGACGATGCAAAACGCCTCACCCGTCAGCTTGTAAACGAGGGAATCAGGGTGACCCGCATGGCTAGCACGGGAGGTTTTCTGCACGGGGGCAACACCACTCTCATGATAGGCGTCGAAGACGACGAGTTGGATTCGGCGCTGAAGATCATCAAAGAAAAATCCAGCATGCGCAAAGAATACATGGTCATTCCGACGTCGCTTCCCGGATATACGGACAACGCGCCTACTCCGGTTCAGGTGACGCTTGGCGGCGCGACGGTATTTGTCATCGATGTTGAGCAAACGTTCAGATTTTAAAAGCGCTTACGGCCGCGCCGAATGTTATTTATCCAATGCGATACAAAGCGGCCGCATTCCGCACGCTCTTATTATAGCCGGCCCGGAGGGAAGCGGCAGAGAGGAGCTTGCCCGTTTTATTTGCAAAAAACTTCTCAAATGCGAAAGCGATAAAAGTCTTGACGCGCATCCCGACTATCTCGAATTCGACTGCGTTCAAAAATCAAAGGATATAGACAGGCTGCATGCTTTGCTTGAGGAGCTGAGACAGCGTCCTTTCGGCGGCGGTTTTCGCACTGTTTTATTCAGGGAATCGCAGCACTTAAGGGAGCAGTATCAGAATGTATTGCTCAAAACTCTGGAAGAGCCGCCGGCGAATACCGTGTTTATATTTGAAGGGAACGAGACGGGGCTGCTTCCGACAATACGTTCAAGGAGCGCCGTGATCCGCATCGGGGTCAGGGACGGGCAGGAACTGAAAGCCATGCTGCTGAATGCGGGTGCAACGCGGGAGGAGGCGGAATTTTACGCAAGGGTTTCGGGCGGGATCCCGGGCAGCGCTTTAAGCTTATATTCTGACGATGAAAAAAGGAAATTAAGAAATATCGCGCTTGATTGCGCTGAGGCGGCGCTTTCAAGAAAGCTCGATTTCAGTTTGGGCAATGCAATAGAACAGACCGCGCCCGATACGGAGGATAAAGGAAGGGCGAACGCTCAGTTTGCGCTTGATCGTCTGCTGTCCTTCTTCAGGGATATGCTTCTTTTGAAGTCCGGTTTTGAGATCGAAGAGAATATTGACAGAACTTCCAGTCTTCATCCGTTAGCCGCCCGCTTTACAAGCGGCGGGATTAACTGTATCATTGACTTATTGCTTGAGGCGAAAATACGGATAGCGCATAACGCGAACCCGGAGCGTACGCTGGACAGGCTTATGATAGATATTTCGGAGGTATTATGAAAACAGTCATCGGGGTGAAATTCAAGGACGGGGGAAAAATCTATTATTTTGACCCCGGCGATAACGATATAAAAGAGGGCGACGGCGTAATCGTCGAAACGGCGCGGGGCATAGAGTTCGCGGACGTGGTCGCCTCAAATCACGAGGTTCCGGACGAGCAGATCGTTTCCCCGCTGAAAGGTATCGAGCGCGTGGCGACCGGCGACGATTTCAGAACGCGGAATCAAAACAAAATCAAAGAACGGGAGGCTTTCGAGGACTGCGTCAAAAAAATCGAGAGCCATGGATTGGATATGAAGCTTGTCGACGTTGAATATGCGTTCAACGGCAGCAAGATCATTTTTTATTTTACAGCGGAGGGCCGGATCGATTTCAGAGAGCTGGTCAAAGATCTCGCCGCCGTATATAAAACGAGGATAGAACTTCGGCAGATCGGCGTGAGGGATGAAGCGAAAATGCTGGGAGGGCTCGGATGCTGCGGAAGGCCTGTGTGCTGCAAAGCGTTTTTGGCCGATTTTCAGCCCGTATCCATAAAAATGGCAAAAGAGCAAAACCTCTCGCTCAGCCCGGCCAAAATATCCGGGCTTTGCGGAAGGCTTATGTGCTGCCTTAAATACGAGCAGGACACCTATGAGTGCACAAGGAAGCTGATGCCGCGCGTAGGCAAGGACGTTATCGCGCCGGACGGCAGGGGTCAGGTGATTGAGAACAACGTGATCACCGAACGCACAAAGGTGAGAGTGATGCTCGAGGACGGGACTCTTGATATCAGGGAATACGACTATCGGGTGCTTCAGAGCGCGCAGTGACATGCGCCGCTGAATATAAGAAGCTTGCTCAGACTTCTTCGGCATTAAAAAAATCCGCTTTTGCGGATTTTTTCGTAATTGCTTGTCTTTTGCGGCTGTCAAGGTTTATGCTTTCACATCCGCGGGGTTCGGAGCGCCGACGGGGCAAACGTCCGCGCAAGCGCCGCAGTCTATGCACAAACTCGCGTCTATCTCATATTTGTCGTCGCCCTGTGAAATCGCGTTCTGGGCGCATTCGGCTTCGCAAGCCCCGCAGCTGATGCACTCGTCATTGATAATATATGCCATAACAATATCCTCCGACATTTATTTTAATTTATTGTAACACGCGTTTGAAAAAAATCAAGCGTTGCGAAGCTCATCCCTTTTGCCAAAAGCCGGCAGAATAACGGCAAAATTGCCTTACGGCCGGATTTGAGCGGCCGAAAGAGCAAATTTACTATGAATAATCTGCAAATTTCAACATTATTTATACACGTATAAGTAAACATGTGGTAAAGTATATAGAAGTAAAATACAGTAAACCGGTTTATTTATTTACAACTTATCCGGAGGGGGTAAAATGTACAAGCGAATTGCTCTCATTTTGGCATTGGTGATTTTATTTTCTTTCACCCCGGCAATACGGGATTCGGAAGCGGCGGCTGACTACAGCTGGATCAAAGTAAAGCTTACCACCAATAACGCAACGGCCATAACAATGGCGGCCAGCGGAAGCTATTTCATACAGGAGAACGGAAAGGGTTTTACCGGAGGGTCCCTGTATGTCCGTTCAGAATTTGACGGTACGCTCACGGTTACGCATTCAAGGGAGGGAGAGCTCTATCGCGGCAAATCCTTCTCCCTGATGCGCGCAAGCATTGACCGCGACGCGGGCGCCATCAACCTGAACGGAAGGAATTATCTCGGGCATTTCAATATCAGGGTTACATCCAACGGATATCTGCAGG
This sequence comes from Firmicutes bacterium ADurb.Bin182, assembly GCA_002070205.1. Classification (GTDB taxonomy): domain Bacteria; phylum Bacillota; class Clostridia; order Christensenellales; family CAG-138; genus MWCU01. Next base: position 6,215 of record MWCU01000059.1, read on the forward strand.
TAGTGAATGTGGTTCCGCTTGCGCATTATCTTTACGGGGTCGTAGGCTATGAGATGAGCGACACGTTCCCGCTTGAAGCGCTTAAAGCCCAGGCCGTCGCGGCGAAATGCTATGTTTTGAGCGGAATTACCACGAGCGGCGAATACTATATCGGCGACACTTCGACGGATCAGGTCTATAAAGGTTATGATGCTTACGCCCGCAACGTTATCAAAGCTGTGGATTCAACGCTCGATAAGGTGCTAACTTACAAGGGTTCCATACTTCGAACCTATTACGCGGCTTCGAACGGAGGGGAAACAAAGCTTGTCAGCGACGCCTGGGGAAGCTCACAGAGCAACGCGGGATACTCCGTCAGCATAGACGATTATGACTTTCAAAACGTATACAGTCTGAAGGAAACCGCGTTTTTTCCGGTCGGCGGCGGGAATATGTCGCCTGAGATATACAATTATCTTCTCTCGCTTGCTTCAACAAAGCTTAACGCTTCCGTTAAGAGCGTTGATTATATCATATCGATTGAAGCAAAATCGCCGAGGTATTCATCCGTATCCAGGGATATGACCAAGGGTCATGTGGAGATGATGGTAACGCTCGGGAACAGCGGCTCGGGCGGTTCGGGATCGGGATTCGACTTTTTCGATTCCCCCTCCACTCCTTCGGAGGGCGGCGAGCAGGTTCAAGTTTCGGCGGATTTTTATTTGAGCGATTTGTATTATTACGGCGTATTCAGAAATGCCTCGCTCAGGATCTACTGGGGCGAGCCCGTGAAAAACGGTTATAATATTTACCATGTGCGCTGGGGCCACGGAGTCGGCTTAAGCCAGCGCGGCGCGCAGCAGCGCGCGATTGCGGGCCATTCCTATGAACAGATACTGAATTTTTATTATCCCGGAGCACAGCTTTCGACTATGACCGTCAGCCCGCCTTCGAACCCGGAGCGGCCTCTGCCCGTTACGGGACCCGGAGTCCAAGGAATCACAACGGGCACCGTCAATTTCCGCGCGGCTCCTTCGAGCTCCGCTGATAAACTCGGGACCATACCTAAAGGGTCTGTCATTACCGTATACGCGCAGGAAAACGGCTGGGCAGCGGTTGTTTATAACAATGTCTTCGGGTATGTGAGCATGGATTATATAGAACTCGCGGGCGAACCGGCGGCAACGCCGCTTCCTACTTCAGGCGCTGCAACGCCCGGCGCATCCCTCCCCGTTTCAGCTTACGGCGTCGTCACGGGCAGCGGAGTAAACTTCCGCAGCGGGCCCTCAACTTCTTATCCGAGCATAGCAAAGCTTGATAAAGGGACCCAGCTTGAAATATACGAGCAGGTCGGTTCATGGTATCACGCTGCGGCAAAAGGTATGACGGGATATATAACCTCGAGCTATGTTAAGATAACGGAAACGCCGAAAACCCCGGAACCGACCGCAGAGCCTACGGTCACACCCTCCGCAGAGCCTTCGGATACGCTTCCGCCGGCAAAGGATATCACTTATTCCACCGGCCTTGTCACGGGCACCGGCGTAAATTTCAGGGATAAGCCCAGCACTTCATCCGGCGCCGTTCTCGCGAAGCTTTCAAAGAACACTTCGCTTCTTATCTGGAGCAAGAGCGGAAGCTGGTATTATGCCAGCGCGGGCAATATGACGGGATATATACACAGCGATTACGTTAAAATCACCGGTACTTACAACGCTCCGGTAGTGCCGACTCCCGGCATGACTCCGGAGCCTCCCGGTACCGGCGATCCCATAGGCACCGGGATAACGACTGGCAATGTGAATTTCAGAAAGGGTCCGTCAACATCGGATAAAAAGATAACTCAGCTCAAAAAGGGTACCAAGCTCACATTATATGCTCTGAGCGACGGATGGTATGAGGCGGAAGTAAACGGCACTCACGGTTTTGTGAGCGCGAAATACGTGTCCGTCGTTTCCGGAGGGCCCGATACCTCCGAAACTATAGGCGCGACTACGGGACGCGTCAATTTCAGGACCGCTCCCTCTACGAGTTCCGGACAGGTCATACGGCTTCTCCCGAAGGGAACGGAATTTACAATACTCGGGGAGACGGGCGACTGGTATAAGGTGAATGTCGACGGACAGACAGGATTTGTTATCAAGGCTTACGTCAAGATAATGAAATCCGGCAGCAGTCCGGTACCGGTCACGGACGGGAGCGATTCGCAGCTGCTGAACGGGCGGCCCGCGAAAACGAACGGCACTGTATACTTCAGGCAATCGCCGTCCACAGAATACGGCGTTATAATCGCCGAGCTCCCGCCGGGCACAAAAATCGTCGTTTACCAGATATCGGGGGACTGGTGTCTTGTTTCGGTCGGTTCCACGCTCGGTTATATACACAAAAGCTATGTGGATCTGTGATTAATTCCATAGTATATTAAGGTTTTCCTAAAAACATCCGGGGCGGCATTTGCCGCCCCTTAGCGTGTTAAAAATGAAAACACGAAACGCGTCTTTTTAATGTTCAAACAACGTTGTCTTCGGATATGCGGGGAATGATCCGGTTCGTCCGTCTTTTTCCTTTTTCTGAATATTAAATAACGATCAAAGAAAAAGACGCTCGATGTGTCGCTTTGATGTTGTCGTTATTCCCAGCCGGACAAGTTTCTTCTTTTAAATTTGCCCGGCTTACAGTATAATTAAGTGCACCTCCGATTATTCGGAGGTAAAAAGCATGCGGGGAGCTTTTAAATGTATCTTGTAATAGGCCTCGGGAACCCGGGACCGGACTATGCCAAAACGAGGCATAACGCCGGCTTTTTGGTTGTTGACAATCTTTCGGCAAGGTGGGGCATAGAAGTCAGGAAACGGGCGCACCGCGCTTTGATGGGCGAAGGGAATGCGTGCGGTCAGAAGGTCGTCCTCGCAAAACCCCAAACATATATGAACCTTTCCGGCATGTGCGTCGCGGATTTGTTCAGGTGGTACAAATGCGAGCATTATGAATTGATACTCGTTTATGATGACGCGGATTTGCCGTCCGGCCATATCCGGATAAGGGAAGGCGGGAGCGCCGGGACCCATAACGGCATGCGCAGCGTCATCTATCAGCTCGGCTTCGACGATTTTCCGAGGGTTCGAATAGGGATAGGCAGCGCCGAAGAGCTGGATTTGGCGGATTATGTTCTCTCAAAGCCCGGCGGCGAAGAGGCCGCGGTTTTGAATAAGGCGCTTGAAGAGGCCGCGGATGCGGTCGAAATGATAGTCCGGGGCGAATTGCAAAAAGCGCAGGCAAAGTATAACAGAAACGCGAAAAAAAAGGCGTCCGGATCGCCTTCGGAGCAGTAAAACCATTCGTGAAGGAGCGTTAGTGAGCAACAATCCCATATTGTCCGTATTAGGCTGGTCGGGCGAATACCAAAGGCTGAGGGATACAATAAGGGACGGCGAAGGGGCGGCGTCCGTGTTCGGCGTCGGCGAAGGACACAAAATCCATCTTGCCGCTTCTTTGTCGCGCGAATTCGATTGCATACTCTATGTTGCGGCAAACGAGGCTTCGGCCGTGCGAGCCGAAGAGCAGCTTCGCGGTTTCGGCGTTGACGCGTCGCATTTTCCTCTGAGGGAGGTCCCCCTGTCCGGAAAGCTGTTCGCGGCTTCTCAGGAGCTGACTTCGTCAAGGCTTAAGGTTCTGTCGAGGCTTAACGCCGGAAGCGCGGTCGTGACGGCGAGCGCCGAAGCGCTTATGCAAAGGATCGCGCCGCCCGATGCGTTTGCCGGGGGCACTATGGTTTTGAATGAGGGAGAGGCCTATGATATAAAAGCTCTGCTTGTCCGCCTGCTGTCCGCGGGATATGAGCGGGTGGAGCAATGCGAGGGCAGAGGTCAGTTTGCGCTTCGGGGCGGCATATTGGACGTATTCCCCGCGGAATCCGACCTTCCTTACCGCCTTGAGTTTTTTGACGATGAAATAGATTCGGTGCGCACATTTGACCCCGTAACACAGCGCTCTGTTGAAAAACAAAACGCGGTCAGGATAATCCCGGCAACCGAACTGCCTCTGACCGAAATAGCGAGGCAGCGGGGCATTACCGCATTAAAAAAGAAACCCGGGAATATGCAGGAGGAGTTGGAAGCGCTGCAGTCGGGAGCAACGCCTTGCGGACTGGAGCGGCTGACAGTCCTTTTCTATCCCGAGACCCATACGCTTTTAAGCTGCCTGCCGAAAGGCGCGGTAATCGTTATCGAAGAACCGCAGAGGGTTTATGAAAGCGCCGAGACGGCATTCGCCGCTTTTTCCGAAAACGTTGCGGCGCTTCTTGAGGGAGGAGAGGCGCAAGGCTGTGAGGCCGAGCTTTATATTTCTCCCGCCGATTTTATTAAGGGATTGGAAACCGTACGCACGGTGATGCTGTTCTCACTGACGCGAAGCTTTTCAATGATACGGCCCAAAGCCGTTTTCCGTTTTGAAGCTCGCGCTGTCGCGAAATATTCGACCGGTATGGAAGCGCTGCATACGGATATCATATCTTGGCTCAGGTCGGGATACACGATTGCGATCTATGCGGGAAATCACATGGAAAGGCTGCGCGATCAACTCAGCGATTCGGGCCTGGAAGCTGCTGCAACTGAAAAATTAAACAGGGATTTGGTGCAAAAAGAGTTCATCATTGTGGGAGAGAGCCTGCCGTTCGGCTTTGAATACCCCGAAATCAAATTGGCCCTGATAACGGAGGCGGAGCTATACGGAAGCGCCAGGCGGAGGACGGGGCCATTAAGAAAAAGGCCTCAACTGGTGTTTTCCGATCTGTCCGTCGGCGATCTGGTCGTGCACGAAACGCACGGCATAGGCAGGTTTACGGGCGTTGAATCCCTGACCGTACAAAATAATACGCGCGATTACCTGCTTCTTCAATATGCGGGAGGGGATAAGCTTTATATTCCGACTGACCAGCTTGACAGGGTCCAAAAGTATATAGGCGCAACCGACGCCGAACCCAAACTTTCAAAGCTCGGCGGAACCGAATGGCAAAAAGCCGTGTCGCGGACCCGTGAGGGCGTAAAGGCTCTCGCAATGGACCTCGTGAAGCTGTACGGCGAAAGGCAGCGCATCAAAGGATTTGTGTTTTCTGCGGATACTCCCTGGCAAAGGCGCATGGAGGAGAATTTCCCCTATGAGGAAACTCCGGACCAGCTTACGAGCATAGAAGAGGTCAAAAGGGACATGGAAAGCGGCAAGGTGATGGACCGCCTTCTGTGCGGTGACGTTGGGTACGGGAAAACGGAGGTTGCACTGAGGGCGGCTTTTAAAGCCGTAATGGATTCAAAACAGGTCGCTTTTTTGGTGCCGACGACCATTTTGGCTCAGCAGCACTATTCGACATTGTGTTCGCGCTTCTCGGGATTTCCCGTTACTGTCGAATTGCTTTCCCGCTTTAAAAACGCTAAGGAGCAGAGCGATATAATAAAACGCATCGCAAACGGACGGGTGGACGTCGTGGTCGGCACTCACAAACTGCTTTCGTCAAGGGTCAAATTCAAGGACCTCGGGCTGCTTATAGTGGACGAGGAGCAGAGGTTCGGAGTCGGCCATAAAGAAAAAATCAAAGACATCAGGCGTTCGGTGGATGTTCTGACTTTGACCGCAACTCCCATTCCCCGCACCCTTCATATGTCCATGACAGGAATACGCGATATGTCCGTTATAGAAACGCCTCCTGAACAGCGTTATCCCGTACAGACGTATGTGGTGGAATATTCAGACGCTATAGTAAGGGAAGCGGTGCTTAAAGAGCTTGGAAGGGGCGGCCAGGTTTATATCGTATATAACAGGGTCAGGTCAATAGAGGGATTCGCGTCGAGGATGGGCGAACTTCTGCCCGAGGCAAGGATAGCTTTTGCTCACGGGCAGATGAACGAGAGGATCCTCGAAAGGACCATGCTGGATTTTCTGAACGGCGCATTCGATGTGCTCGTCTGCTCAGCGATAATCGAAAGCGGCATGGATATTCCGAACGTAAACACGATAATTGTGTACGATGCGGACCATTTCGGGTTGTCTCAGCTTTACCAGCTTCGGGGCAGGGTGGGGCGTTCGACAAGGCTCGGTTACGCGTATCTGACGTTTCGGAGGGATAAAGTTTTGACGGAGACCGCGGAAAAGCGGCTGACGACTATCCGCGAATTTACTCAGTTTGGTTCAGGATTCAAAATAGCCATGAGAGACCTCGAAATAAGAGGAGCCGGAAATCTTCTGGGCCCCGAGCAGCACGGCCATATGGCGGAGGTCGGCTATGACTTTTACTGCAAGCTTATGGCGGAGGAGGTCAGCAAGGCAAAGGGCATTGAGGAGCACCCGTCCGTCGACTGCTCAGTGGATATACCCGTCGACGCGCATATTCCGCACAATTATATTTCGGGCGAAAACAGAAGGCTTGAAATGTATAAAAGGATCGCGTCCATATCCACAACCGAGGACATGTTCGATGTTCAGGAGGAACTGGAGGACAGGTACGGGGATATTCCCAAAAGCGTGCAGAATCTGATGGATGTAGCCCTTATAAAAGCAAACGCGGAGCTTGCATATATAACCCAGCTGACCGTTCGCGAAGGGGAGATGCGCTTTACGTTCCACAAAAACGCGAAACTGAACGGAGCAAAACTATTCGAGCTTTGTTCCGGAATAAAAGGCGCTCATCTTGTAAATGCGGAAAGCACCGTTCTGGCCGTAATAAGGAACAATCGGGATGTCCAGTCGCTGCTCAGCGAATTGCCACATTTTGTTTACATGCTGATGCATTGCATAGATAAGTATTAATGGGTATAATGATAGTTGTTTCTGCATTATGCCCTTATTTGAAATTAACGGGGAGTACGGTATGAATTTTAGAAAAATAACCGCAGCGGTAATTATTTTAGCGCTTTTAGCATCGGTTTCGGGCTGCGCGAACAATGAAAACGAAGTTCTCGCGATGGTCAGGGACAAGCCCATTGAACGGTGGTACTATGAGCTTTATGTACAGCAAAAGCTTAATCTGTACCAGCAATACACCGGAGTGGACCTTACAAGGCCTGAATATGCCGAAGAATTAAAGCAGCATAAAATAAACTGGCTCGAGGACCTTATCGGAGAGGCTGCTTCGCTGTGCAAAGCAGAGGATATGGGCTTCGGGAACCTCACACCGGAAGAGGAAGCCAAGCTTGACAATAAATACAAAACCGATTATCAGCAGAATGTCGCCGCTTATATGGCAAAATACGGCACGGATGAAGCGGCGCGGCGAAAGGCCGAAAACGAATACGACGCCTGGCTGAAGAAAAACAACCTGACGAGTGAGCGCATAATGAAGAATGAGCGGGATCTTTATATAATCAATAAATATTTCGAATCCCTCAGTTCAGGCTCGGAAATAACCGACGAAGAGATAAAGGCGGAATACGATGATCTTCTTTCAACGCAAAAGGCCGCGTGCGATGAGGACGTCAGCTGGTTCGGCGACAATCCGCAGGTCATTACCGTTTATTATCCGGAAGGATATGTGAATATAAGCCGCCTCATAATACCCTTCAGGGAAGCGGATTACACGAAACTTACGCAATCGGGCTCCGCCGCGCAGGCCGCCCTCGTTTCCCTGAATAAGGCTGTCGAGGAAGAAGGCAATGATTCCCCGGCGGCGAAGCGCATGCAGAGGGATTTTGAAAAGGCGATGAGCGCCTATAACAATATGCTCGAAAAAGCCTATGAAAACATCCGTCCGCTCGCCGATAACGCGATCTCCATGCTGGATTCGGGCAAATCGCCTGAAAGCATCGCGGAAGAGCTCGGCCAGGGCATAAGCGTGAGCAAAAGCAACGTTTGCGAAAAAACGACCTCGCTCAACGGCGAAATGGTGAAAGCCGTGATGGAGCTTGACGCCGTGGGAAAGCATACCGATGTAATAAGGTCGGAGGAAGGGCTGAGCATAGCCGCTCTTAATGAATTCATACAGGCGCGTACGGTGACCCTGGAGGAAATCTCCGACAAGATCCGGGACAACCTGCTTACAATGCGCGCAATAACCGAATCGAGGTTATTCAAAATCGATTGCATAAGCGAATATGAAGACGAGATAGTAAGATATCTTGATAAACTGTAGGATTGGAGATAAAAAATGAGAAAATTTCGTATTGCGGCCGCCCTTGTGCTTATTGCGGGCATGCTGCTCTCGCTGACCGGATGTTCCCTGAAGGGAAAAACCGAACAGTATTCTGATGACGAGGTGATTGCGAAGGTCGACGATGTCGAAATCACTCTCGGCGAATATAAGGAGATATTCGATATTAGTTTACAAAACTACAAGATGTATGTCGGCTATGATCCTACGCAGACGGCCGAAGGCTTGGAATATTTTCAGGACTACATTATGGACATCCTGTTGCGCATGAAAGTCGTGCCGTATCAGGCAAAGAAACAGCTTGGAGAAAAACTGACGGACGCCCAGCGGGCTGAGCTTGATGAAATGGTCGATGCGGAATTGAAGAGCTGGGATAATTATTATAGGGAAACGGCCCAGGCGGAATACGAGCAGGACAATACCGTTGACGTCGAAGCCCGCGTCAAAGAGCTTTACGAGGAAGAAGCAGCGCGTGCCGGCACCGATTACGAGGGGCTTATCGAACTCGTTAAAGAGGGCATAACCAACCAGTATTATGAAGGCCTCCTGAAGGAACATGTTCTTTCCGAACTGAAGGTCAGCGATGAGGACGCGCAAAAATGGTATGATGAAGCTTTGGCAGAAGATACCGAGTCGTTCAAAGCCGAGCCCGGGCTTTATTTCGATGAGATGAGCAGCTATGAATCCTACGGCGGCTCGCCGGTTACATACGCGCCCGGCGGATACGGCAGGATAATGCATATTTTTACAGCGCCGGAAACCGATATCGGCGAGGATTATACCACCAAAAAGATAGAAATGGATGAGCTTCTCCTGGAATACGGCAGGCTTGCGATGGAAAGCGAATACACCAAGGACAGCGCTTCTCCCGTCGACAATTCGGCGAGGCTTGCGGAGATTATGTCCAGATATTATGTTTTGAAGGGTGAAAGCGAAGCGCTTTGGAACGAACACTACGCGGAATCCAAAAGCAAAATAGAGGAAGCGTATTCAAAGCTTGAGAGCGGAGCCGATTTTGCGGAGGTAATGAAAAAGTATACGCAGGATGAGGATTTCAAGCAGATAGAGGTTTATTCCCAAAAAGGCAAACTTATAAGCTCCGAACACGATAATTCGTTCTGGTCCGAAGCCGTCATATCCGCATATAAAGCTTTGACTCCGGGCAGCTACAGCCCGATATTCATGGATGAGGACGGGTACCACATCATTTATTTCGTGGCCGAGGAGCCGGAGGGCTCTGTGCCGTTTAAAGACTTGAAGGACCAAATAGCCGAGCTGCTCCTCGCCGATAAGCAGATCGATGAATGGGAAGCTCTGATGAGCGAATGGACCAAGGATAAGTCCGTAACGGTCTATTCGGAAAAAATTCGCGGAGTCGGAGCGTAAGCGCTTATGCGTCGAAGAAGTCTGAATAGACTTCTTCGGCATATTATAAGGAACGGCCTCGCGCCGTTCCTCTTTTATTTCAGTCCGGGATTTGCATCGGCGTTAAGCTCAAGCCCGTGGAGCCTTCCGGACATAAGCGCGTAAAAGCCGGCGGAGCCTATCATAGCCGCATTGTCGGTGCAGTATTCAAATTCGGGGCAGCAGAACTTCATTCCTTCACTCTCGGACATTTCGAGCATCGTGCTTCGAAGCAGCTTATTGGCAGAGACCCCGCCCGCAAGGGCTACAAGGGAAACCTTCGACAGCTTTGCGGCTCTGACGGTTTTTGCGCAAAGCACTTTCACGACGCTCAACTGAAAGGACGCCGCGATATCCGCGAAGTTTACGGTTTCGCCCTTTTGCTTCGCTTTGTGCAAAAGGTTGATAACAGCCGTCTTGGGCCCCGAAAAGCTGAAGTCCGGATGATCTCCCGAATTGAACGGCGAATGAAAATCAAACGCGTGCGGATCTCCGCTAAGCGCCAGGCTTTCCAGTTTCGGTCCGCCGGGGTAGCCGAGGCCGAGCACTCGCGCGACTTTATCGAACGCCTCTCCGGCCGCGTCGTCCCGCGTTTTGCCTAAAAGCTCCAGATCAAGATAGTCCCTGACGAGCACTATATGGCTGTGTCCCCCGGATACGACGAGGCATACGAACGGCGGCTCCAATCCTGCGCAGGATAAATAGTTTGCCGCGATATGCCCGTGTATATGATTTATACCGACGAGCGGAAGCTTCCCCGCCAGCGCAAGCCCCTTCGCGTAGCTGACGCCCGTCAAAAGCGCCCCTACAAGGCCGGGCCCGAACGTTACGGCGACTGCGTCGATGTTTTTAAGCGTTAAGCCCGCTTTTGAGAGCGCTTCGTCCGTTACGGGGCGGATGCGCTCGGTGTGGCTTCGCGAAGCAAGCTCGGGCACTACGCCTCCGTATTTTTGGTGGATCGGTATCTGTGAATGGATTATATTCGAAATTACGGTTCTGCCGTTTTTTACGACCGCCGCGGCGGTTTCGTCGCAGGACGTCTCGATGGCGAGAACGGTCGCGTTCCCGCTTTTTATTATTGAAGCCGCTTTTTCTTTTGCGTATGAGGCGTAGTCCATTATTTTTTTCTTTTCAGTATCAAGCGGGTGTTGTGCCTGTGTCTGCGAACGGCCAGGCAGAGTATGCTCGAAAGAGCAAGCGCGCTCACCACAATCAAAAACCATCCGCCGAACCTTGCTATAATATCAAAAAACAGCTGCTCGGGGCAAATGAGTATCATTCTGTCGACGGAAGGGTCCAGAAGCCAAAGGTCGTTTGTGAAGAAAATCAGATGAAACCGGGTCCAGAACGAGCCGAAATCGATGAATATCCAAAGCCCGAGCGCCGCCGCAACGGCAAGAAATATTGATCCGCCCGTCAACAGGCTTTTAGAGAATACGACAGGGGTATCCCGCCGCACGAGCAGCGAGGAAAGAGTCAGCATAAGCGCGGCTGCAAGCACCGAGATGTTCCGGATCCTTCTAAAGGTCTGATAGAGCGCCCGGACGTCCAGCATATGCGCGCTTTCCCTTTCGTTGAACATCTCGCGCGTTTCGCCTTTGAATTCCACATCGATATTTATGTCGGGGACCCGCCCTTCCATATAATCAACGAGCCTCATGACGGAATTCACCATATCTTTAAGCGTCATGCCGATAAGCCTGCCCGTACCCAGCTTCTGGTATTCTAAATAGAACCATTCTTCGTCGTTTACGGCGACCTGAAGGCATGTGAACAATATGGCGATGATCAGGAGCAAAGACGAGACGGTGCTCATAAAATATGCAAATCCGCGTTTCATTTCATATCCTCCTTCATCAATGCGTCCATTATACACCATTTAGCGGGAATGTGAAATCAATGCCATCCGTTTGCGCCCGGGCGAGTGAAACGGGGAATTGCAGGCAAGAATAATCCCGGCCGCAAAGTTTCTGCCTGCGAACATTTTGCGCACTTTTGCGTAATATGATAAAATTCTCTCTATGGCTTGCGAAAAATGCAGGAGCATCGAACGGAGAATACATATGGATTGCAAAGCGTTGATTGATAGGGTAAAGACCGAACTTATCGAGCGGTATCATATAGATATAAAGGAAGCTTCCGCCGTGCAGCTTCATACTGCGCTCAGCAGCGCCGTCATGGGAGAAATAGCAAACGAGTGGCGAAGCTCAAGGCGCGCGCGCGAATCCGTGAGAAGAGCTTATTACTTCAGCGCGGAATACCTGATGGGGCGCATGATATTCAACAATCTTTACTGCCTCGGCATTCTCGATACCGTTTCGGCGCTTTTAAAGGATCAGGGCGTCGATATCAATGTCTTGGAGGAGATCGAGGACGAAGCCCTGGGCAACGGCGGCCTCGGCAGGCTCGCGGCCTGCTTTTTGGACAGCGCGGCAACGCACGGTATACCGCTGGACGGGTACGGGCTGAGATACAGATTCGGCCTTTTCAAGCAGACGTTTAAGGACGGATATCAGGTAGAAAAAGCGGACGACTGGCAGAGGCAGGGAGATCCGTGGGCAAGGCGCCGCGAGGATAAGGCTGTCGAGGTGGAGTTCGCGGATCAAAAAGTACTTGCCGTTCCTTATGATATGGCGATACTGGGCTGCAGGTCCCAAGATGTCGGGACGCTCAGGCTTTGGCAGAGCGAGGCGGTTGAAGAGTTTGACTTTTCGCTTTTTAACAAGCAGGAGTATGACCTTGCCGTGCGCGAAAAAAACTCCGTTGAGGACATCACCCGCGTGCTTTATCCGAATGACAGCACGTACGAAGGAAAAAGGCTCAGGCTGAAGCAGCAGTATTTTCTCGCAAGCGCGTCGCTCAAGGATATCATAAGGCGCTATAAGAGGGTCAAAGGCGGCGATTTTCTCTCGTTTGCGGACCATTGCGCAATTCAGCTCAACGATACGCATCCTGTTCTGTCCGTCCCGGAGCTTATAAGGCTTTTGCTCCTCGAGGGGTTGGAATTCGAAGAGGCTTTTGAAGTTGCGCGGAAGACTTTTTGTTATACGAATCATACCGTCATGGCGGAAGCTCTGGAAACCTGGGACACGGAGCTCATAAAAAGCGTCGTTCCCGGGATGCTCGATATAATTTACTTGATAAACAAACGGCTGAAAAAGGAACTGGAGGGGCTCGGGCAGGACGCGGAAACCATTTCGCGCATGCTTATCGTGAATGATCGCACGGTTTACATGGCAAATCTCGCGGTTTACGCTTCTTCGCGCGTTAACGGAGTATCGAAAATACATACGGGCATACTTAGGTCAAACTTGATGCGCGACTGGAACGCGGTGTACCCCGGGCGTTTCCTCAACGTGACAAACGGCATCACGCAAAGGCGCTGGCTGGGCCTTTGCAATCCGGGGTTCTCGAAGCTCATCACCGGACTCGTCGGCGACGGGTTCCTTCTGGACCTTCAAAAAATGGGGGAGCTTCGGGCATATTCGAATGACGAAAGCGTTATTCGCCGCTTTAACGCCGTTAAGCTTGAAAACAAGCGAAGGCTTTCGGAATTTATAGGCGATTTGGAAGGCGTAGGCATTCCTCCGCACTTTATTTTTGACGTGCAGGTCAAGCGGATGCACGAGTACAAACGACAGCTTTTGAACGCGTTTTCAATCATGGACCTGTACTTTGGCATCAAGGACGGCAGGATAAAAGAATTCACGCCGACAGCTTTCATATTCGGCGCAAAGGCGGCGCCTGGATATATACGGGCCAAAAATATAATCAAATACATCCATGAGGTCGCGCGAAAGATAAACTGCGATCCCGATATGCGGGAGCTCATGAAGGTCGTGTTCGTAACGAACTACAACAATTCTTACGCTGAGCGCATAATGCCCGCCGCCGACGTTTCGGAACAGATATCGACCGCGGGAACGGAAGCTTCGGGAACCGGCAATATGAAACTTGTGCTGAACGGCGCAGTGACGCTCGGCACGTACGACGGCGCCAACATCGAGATAGTCGAGCGGGCGGGCCCTGAAAACAACTACCTGTTCGGCGCCCGCGCGGAGGATATCCAAAGCCTGAGAGCCGTTTATGATCCGAAATCCCTCTATGAGAGTGAGCCCCGGATAAGGCTTGTTGTGGATACTCTTATCGACGGAACGTTTTCGGACGGAGGCTCGGGCGCTTTCAGAGAGCTTTATTCTTCGCTGCTTACGGGCGCGGACTGGCATAGGCCCGACCATTATTTTATACTTTATGATTTTTTGCCGTACATCGAAAAAAAGCTTGCCGTAAACCGCGATTATCGCGACAGGATCCGGTTCGGGCAAAAATGCTTTTTAAACGCCGCCGCGGCGGGGAACTTTTCCAGCGACCGCACTGTTCGCGAATACGCGGAGAATATATGGCTGCTCGGGCGGAGCATCGCGGTTCGGGGATAGTGCCGTTCTGATCTGAAATCCGCGTCCGCACGGATTTTACATATTGTTCCATTTGGCGCGCCTCTGCTTTGACAACTTTTTCAGCGCTGAGAGTTTATTCTGTTTGTACTACCGGTTAATGGAGTACGGATCATGGAGCGCACAGATGTCATATTGAGAGCAAAGGCGCGGTTTCTGCCATACGTAAAAAGACAGGAGTTCAAGTATGAGGTCGGATTGTTAATACTATCCGGCTTATTCGGTTCGCTCGTATTCGCGGGCGGCAGGCTTGCGCCGGCGGGGACCGCAATCATATGCGCCGCCTGGATGTCGAAGAACAATCCGTATTACGCGCTTTCCGGAGCTTTGGCGGGCGCCCTTCTTTTCGGCGAGTATGCTTCAGCTTCCGCGAGTTTGTTATATGTCGGGCTGAGTCTTCTGTGGAAAGCATGGCGGGGCTGCCTTAAAAAGCTGGACAAGCTGGTGCTGCTTATTGCGGCGCAGCTTATTGCGCTTCCCATGTTCTTTATGCACGACCTTAACGAATGTTTGCTCGGGCTCGCCAATCTGACCGTCAGCACCGTGATGGCGGCGATTTTGCAGCATGGGCTTATCGTTGTCCGCCAGCTGCGCCTAAGGCGTATGCTTTCGGGCGAGGAGCTTTTCGGGCTTTGCACGCTTATGGGCCTTACTGTCCTTGCGCTTTCAAGGTTCGCGCCTTTCGGTATTTCGCCGGGGCTTGTGCTCGCGGTTGTAATGCTTGAGACAGCGGCGCTTGTAAAGGGAGCGGTTTCCGTTGCGGTTGCGGTTGCTCTCGGCGCGGCGTTAATACTAGGCGGCAAGGGAGAATTGCTCACAATAGCAAATTTGTCACTTTGCACGCTTGCTGCGGCGTCCGCCCGCAGCTTTAACAGATACGGCGCCGCGGCGGGGTTTTGCCTATGCTCGATTTTAATACATTTCTATGTCGGGGACGGCTATTCCGTAGGTTTCGTTGAGCTTGCGGCGGGAACTCTGATTTTTATCATGATCCCCAAAAGGCTGACGGCGGCTTTGAAGTCGCAGGTCGACAACGAAGCGCACCGCATGGCGCGCGAAATCAACGCCGTAACAAGGGTACGGTCGCTCGCGGGAGAGAGGCTGAGCGAGATCTCGGACGTGTTTCTTGAGGTGTCATCCCTGTTCACTGCGAACGGGGAAAAGAACAGCGTACAGAGCGGAGCGATCGCGTCGGTGACCCGGGGCGTCAGCGACGTTATGAAACAGCTGTCCGGAAAGCTCAGGGCGGATTGCCGCTACGACGAGGAGGCCGAAGCCCGCGTTCTTTTGGCGCTGGACAGGGAGGGGATAAGGGCCAAAAGCGCGGTAGTGGTGAACGAGGACGGCAGGCAGCTCGTAAAGCTTCATCTTAAGGACCCCGGTTTTACGGACGCGGCGTGTTCTGCGGCGGCCAGGGCGCTGGGGTGCGACCTTCGGGTGAGGAAATTCGCAAAAGAATATACTTTTCTTGAAGAGGCGTACGGCTATGAAGTAAGCTACGGAGCTTCCGCATGCCCGAAAGACGGGTTTGAGACCTCGGGCGACAGCATCGGCATAAGAGAGCCGGACGGCGGAAGGATCCTTTTGATGCTGAGCGACGGAATGGGCTCGGGGGATGAGGCGCATTCCGTCAGCGCCGCGGCGGTGGCGCTTTTGGGCGATCTCGTGTGCATCGGGTTCGATATAGGCATCGCTTTGGATTTTGTAAACAGGCTTTTGATAGAGAGGGGCACGGGCGATATATACGCGACGATGGACGCATTTTTGTTCGACATGAAAAACGCGTCGGCAACGTTTATAAAGTTCGGCGCTCCCGCCTCATACATACTGCGCGGCGGCAGCATCCATACCGTCTATTCGGAAGCGCTGCCCGCGGGAGTACTTAAGGAAGCCCAGCCTGCCGTGCAGCTCGTCACGCTGATGCACGATGATATCGTCGTTTTGATGACCGACGGTACGGCGGACGCTCTGGGCAGCGATATCCACGCCGCGATCATCGAAAAAGCGGGATTTGCCCGCACGGAAAAGGAGGCGGCCGACCTGCTCCTGGACGCCGCAAGAAAGAACGAGGTATCCGACGATATGAGCGTTATCGTCATAAAAATCCTTTAATATCGATTATGACTATATATCGGCGGCGGTTTATTGTATAATACGTCTTAGCATTATACTAAGGAGCTGCCATGAAGCCGAATTTGTTAAAACGGTTTATAGGTTATTACAGGCCGCATATCCCGCTGTTTTTATTGGACATGATATGCGCAACCGCAATTGCCGCAATTGATATCGTTTTTCCGCTGCTGACAAGGTACGCCCTGCAGGATCTGCTGCCCGCTTCCATGTACGCGGCGTTTTACAGGGTGGTTGCCGCCGCTTTTGTTTGCTATGTCGTAAGGTCTTTAATGACATATGTGGTTACATACCTCGGGCATCAGCTCGGAGTTAAGATGGAAGCGTGTATGCGAAGGGATCTGTTCGCTCACCTTCAGTCACTTCAGCACAGTTTTTTTGACAGATCCCGCACCGGTTTTTTAATGTCCCGAATCACAAACGACCTGTTCGAGATCACGGAGCTTGCTCATCACGGACCCGAAGATGTTTTCATATCTCTTTTGACATTCCTCGGCGCATGCGCGGTTATGATGACTATAGAGTGGAGGCTGGCCCTTATTCTGATAGCCCTTGTGCCGGTAATGATATTCTTTGTGATGATGAACCGAAAGCGCCTCAGCAATGCTTCAAAAAAGGTCAAAGAAGGCATCGCCGTAATCAATGCGGGGATCGAGTCTTCCATTTCGGGCGTGAGGGTCGCGAAGGCTTTTACGAACGAGGAGTATGAGATCAGAAAATTCGAAAAGGGCAACGGCGTATTCGTCAACTCGAAGCGCGGATATTTGAAAGTCATGGCCGTATTCACCGGCGGACTGGATTTTTTCAACGGGTTTTTGCAGGTCGTCGTTTTGGGAGCGGGCGGTTTGCTTATAATGAAGGGCGCGATGGATATTGTGGCGCTATTGACGTTTTCGCTGTATGTGTCCGCGTTTGTTCAGCCCTTAAGAAGGATCGGCAATTTCTCGGAAACCTTTACTATGGGAATGGCGGGCTTTTCGCGTTTTTCCGAATTGATGTCAACGGCGCCGGACATTGTTGATTCGCCCGGCGCGAAAGCGTTATCCGGCGTCAAAGGCGAAATCGAGTTTCGGGATGTTTCATTTTCGTATGACGATGATGTCAGCGTTCTCGAACATGTAAACCTTAAGATAAAAGCGGGCAGGTCGCTGGCACTCGTAGGTCCTTCGGGCGGAGGCAAAACGACGCTCTGCCATTTGATCCCGAGGTTTTATGAAACTTCGGGAGGCGTTATCACGATCGACGGCTTTGACATAAGAAATGTAACTCTGAAGTCACTGCGTGAAAACATCGGGATAGTGCAGCAGGACGTATTCCTGTTCGCGGATACGATAAAAGAAAACATACGCTACGGCAGAATCACCGCAAGCGACGAGGAGGTCGTCGAAGCCGCGCGAGCCGCGAAGATCCACGACGAAATAATGTCCATGCCGGATGGATACGATACTCTTGTCGGGGAGCGCGGGGTTTTGCTTTCGGGCGGGCAGAAACAGCGCATATCCATTGCAAGGATATTTCTGAAAAATCCGCCTATACTCATTCTTGACGAGGCTACTTCCGCGCTGGATTCCGCGACTGAGGCAAAAATCACGGAGGCGTTCGACAAGTTAAGCATCGGGCGCACAACGCTCGTCATCGCCCACAGGCTCTCTACCGTAAGGGACGCCGATGAGATAATAGTAATCGACGATGAGGGCATCAAGGAGCGCGGCACTCACGCCGAACTGCTTGAATTGAACGGCGAGTACGCTCATTTATACGCTTCGCAGTTTAAAAACGGGGCATAGCGGGAAAAACCGCTCCTTTCGCCCGCATCGTTTTGTAAATTCACCGGCGCCCGCGTTAGCTGAGGAGGTTTTTGATGAATATAACCGTAAACGGAATTCCGGTATGTCTCGAACAGGGTCAGACCATCC
This sequence comes from Firmicutes bacterium ADurb.Bin182, assembly GCA_002070205.1. Classification (GTDB taxonomy): domain Bacteria; phylum Bacillota; class Clostridia; order Christensenellales; family CAG-138; genus MWCU01. The sequence continues at coordinate 24,232 of MWCU01000059.1, forward strand.
ATGATGCCGTAGTTAAGCTCGGGCTTGAAAGCAAGTCGCTGAGGAAAAGACCGCTGGCGGCTCAGATAGGCGGCGAGGTATACTCCCTCCGCTATGCCCCGCGCTATGATTCGGAGATCAGGCTGCTGCGCTACTCCGAGGACCTGGGACGCAGGGTGTATGAAAGATCCCTTCAGTTTATATTGATACTATCCATTCGAAAACTGTTCCCGGGCGCAAGGGTAATCGCAAGATATTCGCTTGGACCTGGCGTTTATTTCACGGTCGAAAAAATGCCCGAGCTGAGCCCGGAAGACGTCGATTTGATCGAAAAGGAGTGCAGAAGGATTGTCGATGCGGATATCCCGCTGATAAGGCGGAGGCTTGATATCGATACGGCGATTGACTTTTTCACGCGCGACGGGCAGCATGACAAGGCAAAGCTTTTGAGATGGAGGAAATTCAGCTATTTCGACGTCTATCAGGCGGATGATTACATGGATTATTTTTACGGGGAAATGGCGCCTTCAACTGGCTACTGCAAGGTATTTCATCTCAAATATCTCAAAAATGCGCTCGTTATGCTTATGCCGTGCGATGACGACCCGGACAGGGCGGCCGTATATAAAAGGCAGCCGAAGCTTGCGGCGGTGCTTCGCCAAAGTGATGACTGGGGAAAGCTTATGACCTGCTCTACCGTTTACGAGCTGAACGAGAGGGTCAAGAACGGCAGCATACGGGAACTCATAAGGGTCAATGAAGCTCTGCACGAAAAAACTTATGCGGAGCTCGCGGATAATATCGTACGAAAAAAATCGAGGGCAGTAATGGTAGCGGGGCCTTCCTCTTCCGGAAAAACGACAAGCGCGAACCGCATTGCGACGCAGCTTCGCGTTCTCGGGCAGGATCCCGTCATGCTTTCTCTGGACGATTACTATATCGACCGCGACAAGCTCCCTGTCGGAGAAAACGGTCAGGTAGACCTTGAGCATATAGATACTTTGGATATATCGCGCTTCAACCGTGATCTTGAATCGCTTGTGAACGGATGCCAGACTGAGGTCCCGGTGTTTGATTTTTCGACGGGCAAACGCAGCCCGAATGGTCGTCTCCTAAAGCTCAGCAGGGATCAGCAGCTTATAATAGAAGGAATACACGGGCTCAATAAGCGCATGATCAGCCCCGATATTCCTCCCGAATTGATTTACCGCGTATATGTCAGCGCTCTGACCACGCTCAATCTCGATGACCATAACCGCATAAGAACGACGGACGTACGCCTGCTTCGAAGGCTTGTCAGGGACTTTCGCACCCGCAACGCGTCGATGGAAGCGACATTATCGATGTGGCCTTCCGTCAGAAGGGGGGAGTGGACTTGGATATTCCCGTTCCAGGAAGAGGCGGATTCATGGTTCAACACGACCCTTGTTTATGAACTTGCGGTATTAAAAAAGTATGTGTATCCTCTTTTGCTGACGGTCCCGAAAGAGAGCCAGTATTATATAAACGCGCATATAATCGTGAAGTTTCTTAATTATATACTCGACGCGGACGTTGAGGACGAAATCCCTCCCACCTCGATTTTAAGGGAGTTCATCGGGGGCAACACGTTCTATAAATAGCCGCCGCCCGGGGCTCGTTTCGAGTCATACTGGGCTCCCCTCCGCTGTCATCCTGAGCGAAGCGAAGGATCTCAAACAACTTCGGCAGACCACCAGCTGCCCGGGATTTTCCCGCTGTTATTCCGAGCGAAGCGAAGGATTTCAAACAATTTCGGCAGGTCGCCGCCGTCCGGGCTCAACTCGATGTCATCCTGAGCGAAGCGAAGATCTCAAGCGCTTTTTATCGATTAAAATACACACCAAACAAAAAAAATTATTGTCGGGGGTATTCAATGCTTTTGATCTCATGGAACGTAAACGGCCTTCGCGCCTGCATAGGCAAAGGCTTTCTGGATTTTTTCCGGCGGGCCGAAGCGGACATTTTCTGCGTTCAGGAAACAAAGCTTCAGCAGGGCCAAATCTCGCTGGAACTTCCGGGCTTTTCTCAGCACTATAACAGCGCGGTGAAAAAGGGATATTCCGGCACGGCGGTATTCAGCCGGAAGGAGCCGGACGTAGTCGCAAACGACTTTTCGCTCATGCCTTCCATTCCCGACGAGCCCTGCTTTTCGGAGGAGGGCCGTCTGCTCACCCTTGCTTTCAAGGATTTTTATCTTGTCAACGCATACGCGCCCAACGCGCAAAGCGAGCTTAAAAGGCTTGATACACGCATGAGGTGGGAAGACGCTTTCCGTGCTTATGTCACATATCTCGATTCGCAAAAACCCGTGGTCATTTGCGGGGATTTGAACGTTGCGCATACGGAGCTAGACATTAAAAACGCAACCTCCAACCGCCGCAATGCGGGATTTACGGATGAGGAGCGTTCAAAATTCACAGAGCTTCTTTCTGCCGGGTTCGCTGATACGTTCAGGCGGCTATATCCCGTTAAAACAGCCTATACCTGGTGGAGCTACATGTTCAACGCAAGGGCAAACGACGTCGGCTGGCGTATCGATTATTTTTTGGTTTCCGAAAGGCTTATGCCGAATGTCGCGGACAGCATTATGTATTCGGACGTTTTTGGGAGCGATCACTGTCCCGTAGGGATAGAGCTAAAAACTTCTAGCGCCTTGTCCTGCGTGTCATAAAAATATATATACTCTTGCGTATAAACTTATGTTTTGTGACCGGCGTGTGACCGAAAAATGGTTTAATAAAAGTGCGAACAGTCATTTCCAATTCCATAGCCGTTGCGGCCTATTACCTGTCTGCCGTATCCCCGCTGCGTTGATCCGGCGGGGATACGGAGATACCAAATTAAATTAGATCGCGAAAAATCGCAGGGAGCGGCTTTAAAGTCGTTCCCTGTTTATATTTTGAGCTCTTTTTTCGCAATCACAGCCGCGCCCGGGCGGACCGGCACATGCCGCGAGCTAATCGCGGACCTGCAAGTCCGGTTTCTTTGAATCCCGATAAATAATTTTATATATTTTCACTCATATGACCGGCGTGTGACTGGCGTATGCTTTAATACATATCGGCATAACGTGACGAATTATCGAACTGTCTGAAGAACTGTGCAGAATAAACGGAGAATGGAAAGAAGATCTGCGAAAAAACTCAATAAACTGATCGGATTGATCCTTGCGGCGGCGCTTCTTGCATGCGCGCTTCCTTCGGTTTCACTCGCGAACGGGGTTACTCCCGAACCTTTGGAAACGCTTGCGTCGTCGGGAGGCACGCCCCTGCCCGTTTCGTCCGCGCCCGAAATTACACCTGCACCGACTCCGGTCATAACCGGAACCCCTGCCCCGGCGCCTGCGCCCGAGCCGACGGTTTCTTTTACGCCTGAACCGGCAGCTTCTTTTACGCCCGGACCGGCAATTCAAATCACGCCTTCGCCGGCGCAGGAGCCTGAAATCACGCCTGCTCCGCAATTGGGCCCGGAAGCCAGTATGCCGCTTCCCGAAGAGACGGAGGAAGCCGGCCAAGTTTTGCTTGCCGGCATATTAGCAGTTTCTAATTTGACATATATTTCGGTCGAAACGCCTGATAATCCTGAATATGTACTGGGTGAAAGGCAAAACCCGTTTAACAAAAGGATCGAGATCCAAGTTGTCTACGACGGTCGTATATTGGAAAGCGAGGTCAGATACTATGGCGGCGGACATTCGTTTCCGGTGTATGTACAGATACTGCACGAAATGTTAAAACTGTCGAAAATCGACTATTTGGATAAGAACGGATGGCATTATAACGCACAATTACCATTTACAATAAATTTAAACGCAAATGATCCGAATATTATTCGAATTGAACTTGGTTCCAACATTTCGTTTGCAAGCAGTACCGACGCTTGCTCGCTCCAAGGCCGTATTGTCGATCTTACGGACCTTGTTTCGGTTTCTTCCGGGTTTACGGGCGGTATCGAGTTTTATAACGCGGCCGGAGATTTGATATCAAGCCCCGAAAACTATGAAGCTGTACAAACAGAATCCATAACCGCCCGCGCTGTTGACGGCGTTGGGCTTAGGCTTGCCGAAACAACGTTTACTCTCTGCGTTTACGACCCCGTACTTGCTCCCGCAAGTCAAACGATATTTCTTGGGGAATCCGCGGTCGTCTCCGTCGATCCCGACACGCTTTACTGCGAGCTTCATCCCGAAGAATCTTTTTCGTTTGATTGGACGTCCGGCTCGGAATTCGGAGGAATGCAGCAAACGTCCGGCCAAAGCATTACGGTGACTCCTTCAAAAGCGGGAACGTATACGTATGAGGTCGAGATATCGCATTTTGACGGAACGGATACCCAAATAAAAACGCTGACAGCGTCGGTGGAGGTCCTGGATGGAACGCTTGTTCTTTCGCATGAAGGGCATGGCGGCGTCTGTGACCCGAATCAGTCCTTCATCTTTGAAGTCGTACGCAGCGGCTATAACGGAAGCGACACTGAGACCTTTTATGAGGTCATTCAAGGCGACGGCACAAAAATCATACGAGGTCTTAAGTTCGGAACATATACCGTCACCGCAATATCGGGCTGGTCGTGGAGATATGTTCCCGAACACTCACATATTACCGTGGATTTAGGCAGGAACCCGGATGGCGTTTCCTTTGACGTAACGGACTATGTCTCATTCAGAAGCGCGCGCACTTTCCTTTATTGGCTTTCCGGCGAGGCGTTTGCGACCAACCGTAACCTATGAGTACTGTGACCGACAAGGCCGGAAAATCAGCTGCTTCATATTTGTTTATATAACGAAAAAACCCGCAAATGCTGATAAATTATCTTGAACAACAATTTTACATTTTTGAAGACAAGCTCATTTTATGTGACCGGCATGTGACTGCCGTGTGGTATGGTATAGCACGAAAAGCGCGAAAATTGTAGATTTTTAACAAAAGAATTAGGGAGCAAAAACATTGACAAAGGCATTCAAAACCGTTTGGAACGTCATATTTACGCTTGTGGTTGTTACGGTAGTGCTGACTGCGGTTCTTCTCGTCGGCGTGCGTCTCATAGGTCTTCGGCCGTTCACGGTCCTCTCAGGCTCGATGGAGCCCGCTTATCATGTCGGCAGCCTCATATATGTGAAGGAGGTCGATCCGGAAACCGTTAATGCAGGCGACCCCATCACGTTCGTGCTCAACGCCGATCTTGTCGTTGCGACGCATAGAGTCGTGCGTGTCGATAAGGAAAATTCGCATTTTTATACCAAGGGCGACGCGAATGCCGGCGAGGACGCAGCGCCCGTGCATTTTAAAAATCTCATCGGAAAACCCGTTTTCACAATACCTTACCTCGGCTATCTGGCAAATTTCCTTGAAACGAAGCAGGGTAGAATAATCGCTGTTACCGCTATCGCCGCGCTTCTCGTTTTGGTGTTTTTGCCGGATATGCTTAAGCCGATAAAAAAGACGATAAAGTAGGATCTGCCTTTTAAAAATCAAGGCTGCGCTGATCGTTTAAAGGAAGGGGACACTATTATGGCAAGAAAGCTCATATTGACGGCATTGGCGGCGATTATTCTTGCGCTGTCCTCTGTGGGCGGAACTTTCGCGTGGCTGACGTCCATAACGGATTCCGTAAGCAATTCGTTTGAAGCGGGAAGGGTTTCCTGCGTCGTGGACGAATCGGTTTCAGGCTCGGTAAAACAGTATGTGAGAATAAGAAATACCGGAAACATTCCCGCGTATATCAGAGTGATGCTTGTTCCCGTCTGGAGGGATCTTGAGGGTTACGGGACCGGCAGGGAAGCGGAAGCGCCGGCTGTTACCGGGAGCGGCTGGTTTGAACAGGACGGTTTTTATTACTATGACGATCCGGTGCCTCCGGGAGGATTCACTGGAAGTCTGTTTGAGAATTTTAAAATGCCCGAAGCGGAGGGCTTCGTATATGAACTGCAGATACTCGCCTCCGCCATCCAGGCGGACGGAACGGGCGCGGAAAGCGCAGCCCAAGCCTGGAGGATAGCTGCAGGCGGCTATTAAGGAATATCGCGCTCAGCGCGTTTGAAATATACATGCAAAAAATAATAAACGGGGGTATATAAAATGAAAAAGAGAACGCTTGCAATCGCACTTGCAATCACTGTCCTTATATTGAGCGCCGTAGGGGGAACATTGGCCTGGCTGACTGCCGTTACAGCTCCGGTAGAGAATGTATTTACGTTCGGCGATGTTGAAATTACTCTTAACGATAATTACACCAAACCGCAGTATATCGTACCAGGTGATGAAGTAAATAAAGAAGTTAGTGTTACTAACGACGGTACCGTTTCTGCATGGGTATTTGTTAAGGTCGTTATTCCAGATGAATTTAAAATCGAAGACAGCGACGGAAAAGAGTTAGTTACATTAGATTATAACGATACTGATTGGGAGTTGGTTAATTCCGCTGACAATGTGTGGGGTTATAAATCGGAACTCGCGACGAGCAGCTTTACTAATAATTTGTTCACGAAATTGACTTTCGACGGCAATATTACGAGTGATCAGATAAGTGCTATGCAAGATGCAGTTATAACCGTTCAGGCAGCCGCTATACAGTTTGAGAATGTAAGCGGGACTGTCAATGATGCATGGGCTAAATTAGGCAGCTTCCCTGAATATATAGAACCGTAAGAATAGGATACCGAATCTTTAGACCTTAATTAATATAAACTAAAAGGAGAAAACCAGTGAAAAAGAAAATTTTTGTAATCAGCTTGGCGGTAGCGGTACTTGCCATAGCCATTATTGGCGGCACCCTCGCGTGGTTCACGGATGAGAAAGAAGCGACAAATACATTCACGGTAGGCGATGTAAGTATATTACTGCGTGAACCGTTATGGAATGGTATAGATTTTGATGAGGAATGGGAAGATGTCGGGTATGATCCAAACCGTTCCCCCGCATTAGGCGTTGACAATGCTTATAACCTAGTACCCGGCAGGTTGATTGGTAAAGATCCTCAGGTCAAAAACGACGGCAAGAACGCCTGCTATGTAAGACTGGTACTTACCTCGGACGATATAACAACAGCTGAAATGTGGAATGCCGTTATCAGTGAGGTTATACAAAATCAAGATACGACAAATTGGGATTGGAGTGTAGATGGTTCTTCTGTCTATGTTTCTTATAATGCTGTTTTAGAACCCGAAGGAACAACCGGACCTGCATTTACTGGATTAAAAATAGATGAAAATGCGACAGAAGCGGATATAACAAGTGTGTTTGGAGGAGACGGAAAACTTGATTTGGTTGTTACCGCACAAGCCATCCAGGCCGAAGGCTTCGATGGTGATTCTACTGCTGCTTGGGATGCGTTTGAGGGTTAAGTCGTAATATAAAGGAACGGTTTGTGATTGAAAAAAAGTCGCTGAAACAAGATTACTTTTAGATTCTTCGCTTTATTAAATGACAAAACGCTTAAGTTTCAGCAATTTCGGTTGGTTCTCCTGCTTCTGTCGGATCAATATGGTTAAACCGGACAGAAGCAGGAGGGCAGTGACGCTCCCGATGCAAATGCCGAATGAAAACGGAACGACACGGGATTCATGCCCTACAACGATGTATCCTTTCCTCCATGTACGGGGAGCACCTTCCGTTTGTAATCATGAGCTTGCGAAGGATCTCGAGTTCCGTTCATTTTGACGGCGGCGAAGCCGCCCCTCCGCATACGAGTATTCTCTACGGCAGCGGAAGCTGCCTCTCCACGTACGAAGTACCCTCTACGGCGGATAGCCGCCCGAAAGAAGGTGATGACCGTTGAAAAATAAAATATTCGCCGTATCCTTATCGGTCATCGCGCTCTCGCTGTTTGTTGCGGGCGGTACGCTTGCGTGGTTTCAATATGAGGATACAGCCGTTAACCTTGTCACCACGGGAATCATCAGGATTGCCGTCGGCTATACGAAGCTGCAGGACAGTTCCGAGGTGCTGCTTGAGCCGGATCCGGACGATACGCTTGTGCCCGGTTCCGTCAGGTCCTGCATTATGCGCGTTGAGAACACCGGGACAAGCCCCGCGTATATCCGGGTGAAAGTTACAAAGGAATGGATCCGGGGCGGCGAACCCGCAGGGCTCCCCGATGACAACATCCTTCTTGATTTTAACGGGGAAGACTGGAAGCGTATCGGCGACTGGTATTATTATATCCATCCGCTTGATAAAAGCGCTTCGACTGAGCCGCTTTTCAGCGAACTGACTTTCGCATGCGACGGCGTTCCCGGAGTTAACGACAACGAGTATCAGAACACGGTAATCCGGCTTACTGTAGTCGCGCAGGCCGTTCAGAAGACGAACAGAGCCATCGAAGCGGTTTGGAGCATATACCCGGTCACCTGGACATCTATCGCTTGACCACAGCAAAGGCCGCAACGCGGGGACGATCCCCCTGCTTTTTAAGATGCGGTAAGGACGGTTCTCCTTCTCTGCAATACAGGATAGCGCCGTTCCGTGCTGTCCGACGTCGTATCCTGATGCAGGGGGATCGTCTCCGCGCTGCGCCGATTAATACCTTTAAAAGGAATGATCCGTTATGCTTAAAAGAAGGCTCTTGTGCATTGCCGGCGCGGCGCTCGTCTGCTCCGGTCTGCTCTTGTTTCCTTCCTCGTCATTAGCGGCACCCCTTCCGCCCAATGTCGAGTTTATGGGATTGGCGGAACGGCTCGTGTTTTTTGAAGACGACGATCCTTTCCTGTCCTTTGCCGAAGTGGTTCCGGGAGATTCCGTGACCCGGGGATTTTTCGTCCGGAATACCTCCGGGGTAAATGCCGCATTGTTCATGAAAGCGGAACCGGTGAACGACACAGACCGCGCTCTGCTCGAAAGGCTGAATATAAAAATCGCGCTTCCTCACAGGGGTCCGTCTCCCGAACAAGTCCTTTACGACGGGCCGGTCGCACGCATGGCGGAAAGCGAGCCTTTCGGTGATTTCGTTCAGCTTGGAGTCGGAAGAGATATCGATGTTGAACTTATCGTCACTCTTTCAGTGCCGGCCGATCTCACAAGCGAATTCATGGGACGCTCGGCTCAATTCAAGTGGACTTTCAGGGCGGAGGACCGCTCAGGCCCGCCTTTCCCGACGCAACCTCCGCACTACCCGCCCTTTCCGCCCGTAACGGAAATACCCGGAGTAAAAGCGCCCGGAACGGGAGATAAAAGCATAGCGGAAGCAATAAGGCTGCCGTTTGCGGTTTTGCTTGTCCTTTTGGGTCTGCTGTTTCTGGTTACTGTTTTTAAGCGTAAAAAAGAAGAATGATCGGCAATATTTATTAAATTTCCTCCAATGCGGCTTCGGCCGCGTTTTTTATTGTCTTTTCGCATAAAATATCGGATTATTCTTAATAACAGCTCCAGACTCGACTTTTGAATAAATCTGTCGAACGATTTTTCCCATGCCTTTTTCAAATGAGAATCATTATCGTTGTTCTCGGTATGCGCTTATTTGTAAGGGCCTGCTTTGGCGGTGAAGCCCCGTGAACCTTATAATCCGCCAATTCTCAACACATGCCCGGCCCGGGCCCCTTCCTTTCTTATGACCGGTTTGTTACTGACTGCAATTAAAATTTGGCTGACCATTACTAAAAGGGAATTGTGAGACATAAATAATGAAATGGGTCAGCGTCTAATAATTTCCTGTAATCGCGTCAATAATATTCAACAAAACATGGAAAGAGGGTTATGAAAATGAAAGATCGGATGAAAAAGAGACTGTCGCTTCTTATTGCGGTATTGATGGTAATGCTGCTGTTTCCTTCAACCGGTTTAGCCGACACGTCTGTGCATGTTCGCAATGTTCCGGATTATGTTGAGGGTGTTGAAGTTAACCTGAATGGTGGCAGAGCAATCATATGTATGGAGCAAGGCAATAAATGGACCGGATCGGATAACGGCGAGTACATTACTGACCAAATAGTTTCCGTCACTCTTATATGGGATAGTAATAAAATTAAAGAAGTGATTCCAAGATCCTTTATAAATTTCGGCGTCGAGGGGGGCGGAAGCGGTACATTAAATATCAAGCTTCAAGGCGGTTGGAACAAAACCTCCGTCAGCGGAACAAAAACGTGGGTCGATAATAATAATGAGGACGGGAAACGCCCTTCGAGCATAACCGTTGCATTGTATGCGGACGGTAATCATAAAGAGAATAAAACTGTCACGGCAGGGGACAACTGGCAATACAGCTTTACAAACCTTTCAAAATATAATAATAACGGTGTTTTGATCGCCTATACCGTGGATGAAAGCAGTGTTGCGGACGGTTATACGAAGGGAGTCGACGGTTATGACATTACGAACACATACACTCCCCCCGCTGAAGAGACCGGCAGCTTGAAGGTTATCAAAAAGGTAACCGGAAATGCGGTTCCCACTCGGAACGTCAGCTATTCATTCTCGGTATCGGGACCGAACGGCTATACAAACAGCTTTACGATAACGGGCGCAGGCAGTCATATCCTAACCGAACTTAAACCGGGAGAATACACGGTAACCGAAGATGTTCCTGCCGGAAGCGAATTTACGGTTGACGGCGCGGAAAAAACCGTGACAGTCAGGGCAAATAAGACAGCAAAGCTGACCTTCACCAACACTTATTGTACGGGGGAGGAAGAAACCTGCTCCCTGACTGTCAAAAAGATCGTGGAAGGCAAAGGCGCGCCTAAAAATGATGAGTTTAAATTCAAAATTCGAAAAGACGGGCGGACGAACTTCCGGGAATTCACATTAACGGCGGGCGAAGAAATAACTTTTGCGGACCTCAAGCCCGGGCAGTATACCGTCACCGAAACCGATTGGCCGAAAGACTATGCTCCGAAATCGGAGAGTAAAACGGTTACCGTGAATTCCGGCGATGATAAGCTTGTTACATTTACAAATGTCTATGATTCTTGCGATGAGCCGGTTCCGCCGCGGCGTACATATGCGGTTTTTTATCATCCGAACGGCGGATCGGGAACAATCCCCTCAGATATGAACAGATATTATTCGGGCGATAAAGTTTGGCTGAAGTCCGGCGACGGCCTTTACATGCCGAAACACATATTCGCGGGATGGTCTTTGAAGGACGGCACACGGGTGTACGATCCGTATATCATGGGAAAGAGCGACGTTACATTCTATGCGGTTTGGGTGCCAGTCAAGATCCCCAAAACAGGAGATACGGCTGTTCCGTACGGGATTTTAATGATTGCGGGCGGTATTTCGCTTGCCGCTTTGAATCTGATATTTGAACTGAGAAAGCGGCGTTTACCGAGATAATTCAGCTGTGTGGCGAAAGCGCGGCTCATGCCGCGCTTTCAAACATTTTTATCGACCCTGCCGGACAATTATGAACGGAAGCAGAATGATGAAACGATCGTTTTTTAAAATCGCGCTTATGGCGGCGATGGTATTGTTCATGTTTATGCTGCCTTCGCGCGCGTCCGAAGCAAAAGAAAATATCGCTCCGGCGACAGTGTCCGCCGGGATCGATGCTTTTGAAAAGAAAAGAGCGACTCTCGAAAGCTTCCGACATGCGACGGCAGTCGGAAACATTATCATTATGATTTATTCGATCTACAGGAACAGTTCCGCAAGGTAGTTTATTCCCCTCTTCGAAAAAGTCAGATGTATATCACGTCTGTCGGATAAGAACTTTCCGTTACGCTCACAAACGCGCAGTCGTGGAACGTTTCAGCCGCGGCCTGCGCTTTTTTTCTGTCCTCGAACAGGCCGATAACGGCGGACCCCGACCCGGTCATGCTTGAGCCCAGCGCTCCCCTCGCGAGCATCCGCTGCTTGATCTCCAATATTTTCGGATTGATGAGTATTGCGGGAGCCTCGAGGGAGTTGAACATCCGCTTTCCCAGAGCGGTGGCGTCGTTTTCCCGAATGCTTTGAACGGCAGCCCCGTTGTCGGGATGGCGCAAAGGGAGGACCAGTTTTGAAAAAAGCTCCTTAGTGCTGATTCCGGGTCCGTCCATGACTATGAGGAAATGATAGCGGTTGTGAGGAAGCGGCGTCAAAATTTCGCCTATGCCCCCGACGAGGGCTGTGCCGCCCGCGAGGCAGAAGGGCACGTCGGCGCCGACGGAGAGGGCAGCGTCAAAGAGCTCTGAATGGCTGAGTATCCCGTAGAGTCTGTGCATGCCGCGAAGTACCGCCGCGGCATCCGCCGAGGCTCCGCCCAGGCCTGCTTCCGAAGGGATTCGTTTCGTTACCTTGACTGCCGCCCCGCCGCAGCCCGTGCGCTTTTTATACTCGTTGACCGCGCGGATAACGGAGTTATTTTCGGGCAGCGCAATGCTTGATTCCACGCTCACCTCAACGGACTTTTCGATTTGTATCGTATCATAGAGGTTTACTGCATGATAAATGCCTTCAAGCAGATGGTATCCGTCGAGCCTTTTGCCCACTACGTCAAGGGTCAGATTCACCTTGGCCAAAGCCGCAAATTGCATAATAAATCCCCCTTTAGCAAATAATTCAATTATATTCTAACATGACAGGGGGGATTTCTGCAGATGAAGTCAAAAATCCTTGCGGTTTTTTGTTTGGTATCGGTTTTACTGCTGACCGTTTTGTGTTATGAAGCATCCGCCGTTAAAGGGGGCATACTCCGCTTTCATGTGATTGCAAACAGCGATTCACCCGAGGATCAAAAAGCAAAAATGCTCGTAAGGGACGCCGTTCTCGATTGCGGGCGGGATGTACTTTTCGACTGCAAGAATTCGAATCAGGCGGTGGAAATGCTGAAAAAAAGCGGTCCCGAGATACTCGCCGCGGCGGAAGGCGTCCTTGAAAAAGAAGGCATTGAATACGGCGCGCAGCTTGAATTGGGAACTTATGAATTCCCTAGAAGGGAATACAGAGGCGTCGTGTATCCGGAAGGCACATACAGGGCGCTGCGCGTTGTTTTAGGAAAGGGTCTAGGACAGAACTGGTGGTGCGTCATGTTTCCTCCGCTTTGCATAATCGATACAGGCGGCCTTGAGCAAAGCGAAGTGTGGAAGGAATATGAAAGGACGGGAACCGTTGAGTTTGAAAGCGCCATCGTCAAGCTGGTAGAGTATTTAAAGTCGAGCCGCGGCGGTGAGGCGAAAAGCATTTTGGTTAAGCTTGCGGAATTCTTTAAGGGAGCGTGAACTTTATAGTGCGGTCGGCAAAATTAATGTGCGTAATACTGGCGGTATTTTTCGTATCCGTGTTGTTGCAGCCTTCCACAGTCAATGCCGAAAACTTAACGGTAGGCTCGAGGAACGACGCGGTTATCGAACTGCAAAAAAGGCTGAAGCAATGGGGATACTACAGGGGCACTGTGGACGGCGTTTACGGAGCCAAAACGAGGGAAGCCGTGCGGTACTTCCAGCAGAAGAACGGTTTGGCGGCCGACGGCGTCGTGGGACCGGCAACCGCAAAGGCGATCGGGCTGAATCTTAACCTTGCAAAATCAGGCAAATCGAATTATTCGTCATCATCGTCGTCAAATAACAAAGATGTGCATCTGCTCGCAAGAGTGGTATACGGCGAAGGCAGGGGAGAACCGTATAAAGGACAGGTTGCCATTGCCGCCGTGATTTTGAACAGAGTGGATAATCCGAATTTTCCGAACTCGATTTCAGGCGTCATTTATCAAAACGGCGCGTTTGACGTCGTTTCGGACGGCCAGATCAACCTAGCGCCCGATGATACCGCGCTCAAAGCGGCGCGCGACGCGCTGAACGGATGGGATCCGACAAACGGCTGCATCTACTACTACAACCCGAAAACGGCGAAAAGCAAATGGATATGGTCAAGGCCTATTATAGTCGTTATCGGTAACCATAATTTCTGCAAGTGAGGACTTATGAAATGTCGGAAAAAACACAACGTATCATAACCGCGTATATCATACCGTCCGTTCTGGTTGCCGCTCTCATCATAGCGTGCGTATGGGGCTATCAGCGCTCCGCGGAAGCGACTGCGTATAAGAACGCCGCGGAAGCCATGTATCAAAGAGCGTATCAGGAGCTTGCGACGAGCCTTTCAAATATGGAAGTAACGCTCGGCAAGCTCATGGTCGTTAATTCCCCGGCGCAGTACGTGTTTATGCTGGATGACCTCTGGCGGACGAGCGGCACGGCCGTGGGCCTTATGTCGCAGCTTCCCGCTTCGCACGTCGACAACATGGAATTGAACGCTTTTTTGGTTCGACTCGGGGACTACGCGCAGTCGCTCACTAAAAAAGTCATGCAGGGACGGCCCATACTGGATGAGGACCTCAGCCAGCTTGAGCAGCTTCATAATGCGTGCGCGGAGCTTTCCGTAAAAATGCAGCAGAAGATAGATAACGGAGAGTTTTCGCTCGCTCTGATTGACACGGACGGTTTTTTTGCGGACAACACGCCGACTGAGTCTGAAGGAACCGCAGGTCCCGCCGAAACGGCCGGAGGGAACGAAGGCGGGAGCGAGCCGGAAGAACGGCTGGAAGGCGAAAAAGGCAATGCTTCCGGGAAGCAGACCGAGGAATCGGAGGATGAAACCGAGGGATCTGAAGGCTCGGGCGAAACGAGTCAGGAAGGCCAGCAAAAGTATCCCGTACTTATATATGACGGACCGTTTGCGGAAAGCGTCGATAAGCTTCAGCCCAAGGGTCTGACGGGAAGGGAAGTCAGCAGCGAAGAAGCGCTTGCAGTCGCGCAAAGCATTGCCGGCAACGCTCAGCTTGCTTTTGACGGCGAATCCCCCGGCAGCATTCCCTCGTATGATTTTTCCGGAACCTATGAGGACGGGCGTTTCTTTGAAGCTTCCGTAACAAAAACGGGCGGAAAGATCCTGTGGTTCATGTCCTCGGCGACCGGCGGGGCGGAAGGAGTTCCGGAAGAAAGAGAAGCGCGGGGCTATAAAGACACGGCCGGCGAATTCCTTAAAAAAATGGGTTTTGATGCGATGCAGTCAACATATGCACAGTATTACAACGGCATCTGCCTCATCAACTTCGCGGCCGTTCAGGATAACGTTATATTGTACAGCGATCTCGTGAAGGTGTGGGTGGACAGAGAAACGGGCGAAGTTGTCGGGCTGGATGCCCGAAATTACTGGTTCAGCCATACGAAAAGGGACCTCCCGGAGTCGGCGATAACCGAGCAGGAGGCTAAGGACATGCTTTCCGCAAATCTTGAGGTCAAGGACGTGAATATGGCTCTTATTCCCGTTACGCCTCAAACGGAAAAGCTCTGTTATGAGTTTAAAGGCACATTCGGCGGGGACAGCTATATAGTTTATGTCAACGCGCTGAGCGGCGACGAGGAACAGGTATACAGGATAATCGATTCGGATGAGGGCCAGCTGGTGATCTGAAAATGCAGGAACCGTGCGGCAAATTGCATTGTTGTGTTTGACAAACGACGCAAGTTAGCGTAAACTGTTACAAATGGAAAATCCGTTTGACGCTTATGATCTTGCGCGGGAAGCGATAAGCAGTTATCTGACCGCCGCGCGGGGCCGCGCTTTTTTGAAGACGGATTTTTATATTCCGTCAAAGCGTGCCCCCGTATCGTACCCGCTTGCGAAACTTAAAAGCTCCGGCGGCTGCGCCGGCATCGAAAAATGCCTGAATGAGGGGCTTTTATCGAAACCGGTGACCATTCTCGGGGCGGACGCCGTAAAGAGCTTTGAAACGGCGGACGGATTGCTGCTGATACATTTTTCGTCAATGTTCTACGATACGCTGATGCGGCATACGATTGAAATACTCGAAGAACCTGCCGACGTACAGGGCGTATCCCGCGCGCATTATGCGCTTAACCGAATGATGATGCTTTCCCGCAAGCCCCTTGCATCCTGCCCGGACGACTCTCATGTGCAGCGCGCGCTTTGGACGGCTTTCGGCATAACGGATAGGCTTTGCGGCAAAAGAGCGCTGCGGCTGCGGCTTGAAAACGCTTCCGACGCTCTTTTGACGATGACGCATCATCTCCCGCCCAAAGACAGGCCGCAGCTTTTTGAGCGATGCGGAGGCGCGGCAAGATGCGCGGCGCGGCTGTTATATTTCGGACTTAAAACTTCTATCGGAGGCGATTCACGGTGACATTAAAATGGTTCGGGCATTCCTGCTTTTTGTTGACGGACAGCAGGGGAGTGCGCATATTGACTGACCCGTTCGATCCCGAGACGGGCTACAATCTGGAAAAGACGGAGGCTGAAATCGTAACTTGCAGCCATAATCATCATGATCATCATTATGTTGAAGCTGCCGCGGGCAACCCGAAGATCATCGATAAACCCGGAGAATACGAGGTGAACGGAGTCAGGATAAAGGGCGTAAAAACTTTCCATGATGACGCAAAGGGCGTCAAACGCGGCGAAAACACGGTATTCATATTCGACGTGGACGGCATGCGCATCGCCCATTTCGGCGATATCGGCGAAATACCGGATGAAAGCACTTTGAATGAGATAGGCGATATCGACGTAATGCTTGTTCCGATAGGCGGCAACTATACCATAGGCCATACCGAAGCGCTGCAGCTCGCGAATCTTGTAAAAACCAATGTGCTGATACCCATGCATTATTCGACCCCGGACGTAAAATTCAAATTGGGTCCGCTTGCACCGATGCTCAGGGAAGCGAAAAACTGCAAGATCCATAAACTCAACCAGCCGGAAGCTACGCTCACGCGGGAATCGCTCGGCGAGGACAGGCTTTTGGTGCTTACGTATAAATAAACGGGCGGAGTACTCTTAAGCGACGGGCGATTTGAATCGTCCGTTTTTTGTGTTTAATAAGCTTGAATATGTCATACTGAGCGGCGCGAAGGATCTTATGCTTTCAGCTTTAATTATCCCGGGTATCTTGTCATTCTGAGCAATGTGAAGAATCCCGCAAATAATCTCATGCGTTAATCCCTTTGTCATCCTGAGCGGCGCGAGGGATCTCGTCCTTTCACCCTTTCGTCATTCCGGGCGGCGAAAAAGGATTTTTCTCATCTCGGAACTCGTCCTGCATAATTAATAATAATATTGACAAGATAATAGTTACAGGATACAATTATTCGGTAATGGAGGATTATGTCATGAACAAAAGCATCTACTCATTTTTGCTTGCGGATAAGGTCATAGAGCGTATAGACAGGGCCGCGTACGAAATGAACATGAGCAGATCGGGCCTTGTTAACCGCATACTTGCGGAGTACGTGTCCTATGTTACTCCCGAGCAGCGCATGCAAGCCATATTCGAGCAGATGCAAAGGATGTTTGACGAAAGCGTCTTCCGTATGCTGCCGAGGCCGTCCGAGGCAGTGATTGCGATGCGCACTGCCCTCAGCTTCAAATACAGCCCCAGCATACGCTACTCAGTTGAGCTGTACCGCAGCTCAAGACCGGCCGCCGGCATACTGCGCGTTGCGGCGCGGACGCAGTCCGAAGCGCTGCTCCATGAACTAGCCGTTTTTTTCAGGGTATGGACACGCCTTGAGGCCGGGAGGGGCTTTGATGAAAACCACTCGGCGTTTTCGGGGGGACATTATGCGAGGGAGCTCTTTCCCTCCGGGGAGCTTACCGAAAGCGAAACCGCGGACGCCATAGCTGATTACATATTGATACTCGACGGTTCAATCAAGACATATTTTGATTCGCTTCCCGACAGGGACGAGGCAATCGCCCGCGTTTCGGATTTCTATGACAAGGCGTTCTCACAAGGGCGGATCAGTGTGTAATAAGCGCTTCGGAAAGCGGCCGCGTCAATAATGCGCACTGATAAGCATAATTGAATCAAAGAGCAATAAATTATAAACGGGAAAGGAGCAATATGAATACACAAAAATTTACTCAAAAATCGCTGGAAGCGCTGTCATTGGCGAACAGCGTCGCAATAGAGTACAGGAATCAGCAAATCGGGCAGGAGCATATCCTCTATGCTTTATTGTCCCAGGAAGGAGGGTTGATTCCGCAGCTCATAACGAAGCTGAACGGGGATCCGGACGCTTTCGCAAGCGCCGTGCTTCAAAGGATAGAGTCGCTTCCGAGGGTTATGGGCCCGGGGCGGGAACCGGATAAAGTCTATGTATCGCATGAAGCGGACAGGGCGCTGCTTGCGGCGGAAAAACATGCGCAGCATATGAAGGACGAATACGTTTCCGTCGAACACCTTTTTTTGGGTTTGCTGGACGCTCAGAGCGCGGGGATAAAGGAATTGTTCAATGAGTTTGGCATAGACAGGAACGGCTTTCTCAAGGCATTGACCGATGTTCGCGGAAACGCGAATGTAACAAGCGATACGCCGGAGGATGTTTACGACGTTCTTAAAAAATACGGGCAGGATCTCGTCGAACTGGCGCACAAGCAAAAGCTTGACCCGGTAATCGGCAGGGATTCCGAGATCCGCAACGTCATAAGGATTCTTTCGCGCAAGACCAAAAACAATCCCGTATTGATAGGCGAGCCGGGCGTGGGAAAGACTGCCATCGCGGAAGGCCTTGCCATCAGAATTGTCCGGGGCGACGTGCCTTCCAATCTTAAGGAGCGCAGGATATTCTCTTTGGATATGGGCGCTCTCATCGCTGGCGCAAAATTCAGGGGCGAGTTCGAGGAGCGGCTCAAGGCGGTCCTCACCGAAATAAGAAAAAGCGAGGGACGGATAATACTGTTCATAGACGAGCTTCATAATATAGTCGGCGCGGGAAGGACAGAGGGCTCGATGGACGCGGGGAACCTTTTAAAACCCATGCTCGCGAGGGGGGAGCTGCACTGCATAGGCGCAACGACTTTAAACGAATATCGCAAATACATCGAAAAGGACGCGGCGCTTGAGCGGAGGTTCCAGCCGGTAATGGTGGATGAGCCGACTGTCGAGGACACAATCTCCATTCTTCGGGGGCTTAAGGAGAGGTATGAGGTTTTTCACGGCGTCAAAATCGCGGATACCGCTCTTATCGCCGCTTCAACGCTTTCTCACAGATATATATCGGACCGGTTTTTGCCCGACAAGGCCATAGACCTTGTGGACGAAGCCTGCGCCATGATAAGGACGGAAATGGACTCGATGCCTCAGGAACTTGACGAGCTTTCAAGGAACATAATGCAGCTTGAGATCGAGGAGGCGGCTTTGAAAAAGGAAAAGGATAAGCTGTCCGCCGATCATCTTGATGATATCCAGAATGAGCTTGCGCAAAAGCGGGAAACGCTGAAAGAGATGAAAATAAAGTGGGAAAACGAGAAGGACGCCATATCGCGCGTGCAAAAGCTCAGGGAGGAACTTGAAAAGCTTAACGCCGAGATAGAAAAAGCGGAGCGCTTTTACGACCTGAATAAAGCCGCGGAGCTCAAATACGGCAGGATGCCGGAGCTGAAGCGGCAGCTTGAAGAGCAGGAGCTGCTTGCGGAGCGAAAAAAGGGAGGCAACCTGCTGCGCGACAGGGTTACCGAAGAGGAGATTGCGAGGATAGTGTCAAGATGGACCAAAATACCCGTAGCCAAGCTGATGGAGGGCGAAAGGGAAAAGCTCCTTCATTTGGACGAGATACTTCACCAAAGGGTAGTAGGCCAGAATGATGCGGTCAGGCGCGTATCCGACGCCATATTGCGTTCAAGGGCGGGCATACAGGACCCTTCCCGCCCGATAGGCTCGTTTCTTTTTCTGGGTCCGACGGGCGTCGGCAAAACCGAGCTTGCAAAAGCGCTGGCAGAAGCTCTGTTTGACGATGAGCATAACTTAATTCGCATAGATATGAGCGAGTATATGGAGAAGTTTTCCGTTTCCCGGCTAATAGGCGCTCCTCCCGGTTATGTGGGATATGACGAAGGGGGACAGCTTACGGAAGCCGTAAGAAGATCTCCCTATTCGGTGGTCCTGTTTGACGAAATCGAGAAAGCGCATCAGGATGTGTTTAACATACTGCTTCAGGTGCTCGATGACGGCCGCATAACGGACTCCCAGGGCAGGACGGTCGACTTTAAAAATACCGTCATAATCCTCACGTCTAACCTCGGCTCTTCTTTCATCATGGAGGGCATCGGCAGGGACGGAGCGATTTCAAAGGAAGCCGAGAGGCAGGTGGATTCGCTGCTGAAAACGCAATTTCGCCCCGAGTTCCTCAACAGGATAGATGAGATAGTGTTCTATAAGCCTCTGACAAAAGTTGAGATATATTCTATAATGGATCTTTTGCTAAAGGATTTGGCAAAGCGGCTTGCCGATAAGCAGCTTGAGATAAGGCTGACCGACTCCGCGAGGCAATACATCGCGGAAGCAGGGTATGATCCTCAATACGGTGCCCGTCCGCTTAAAAGGCTTATCAAAGGAAAGCTTGAAACTCTGATTGCGCGGAGCATCATCAGGGATGACCCGGAGCCCGGCGCCGTCTATACGGTAGATACGGACTCTAAAGGCGAGCTGACCGTGCGTCAGCGCTGAAACAGCGGGAGCAGCCGGTTTACCGTCAGTCGGCTAAATAATCGGCTATTTGAGACCATGCGGGGATCTTATCCTGCATGGTCTTTATTTTTCGTCTGGGAACCGGGCTGGATGAGGGAAGCAGCCGGTAATCGATATTCGGCAGCCTTTCAAAATAACGGTCATATATCTTCATGCTCGTCGTTCCGTTGAAAAAAACCGCTTTGATGTTGGGGTGCATATCTAGAAAACCCGGGATATCGTTCACAACGACGTTCTTTATGTCCTTATCCAGGCTTCCCGGCCTTTCGCAGGATTTTATAACGTCATAAAGCGCGATGCCACGGGAAAGGAGGAATCGCTTGCGCCTTTCATAATCTTCCGTTTCGGGTTCGCCTGTGATATGAAAAAGCAGGCTCCACAGATGATTTCTGCTGTGGCCGTAAAACTGCTGTTTCTTAAGCGAATCGACGGAGGCCATCGTGCCGAGAATGAGTATTTTCGAGTTCCGGTCCGATATGGGATTTAATGAATGGATGCGCATAAATTCCTTTTTCTCACAACAAAATAAGGTTACAACTCCAAGGAGGTACTATATAGTATGACCAACAGCAAAGCAGGCAATCAAACGATCGGATGCAGCGTGACAAGCTGCAGGTATAACAAGGACGGCAACATGTGCGAGCTAAACCGCATCGAGGTGGAGCCGGCTGTGGACGTCAATACCGGCGAGCCGGCCGACGAGAGCCTTTGCGGAAGCTACCGCAAAAGGTAACGGGATACCGGTCTTGAGTAAAGCAGGCCCGCAAAACATTTGCGGGCCTGTTTTCGGTTTGGGTTAACGTCTCCTTGATCCCCTCGCAATCAAAAGCAGCCTGAGCAGCGTCAGCGCGGCAGACAAAGTCGCGACCACATATGTCATCGAGGCTGCGCGGAGCACCTTTTTAGCGCCCGCGGTTTCGTCATAGCTTAAGAATCCTCCTGCGCTGAGCATCTCTATCGCGCGGCTTGACGCGTTAAGTTCAACCGGCAGCGTGATCATCTGGAAAGCGAAAACGGCCGCGAAAAGAATCACACCAATCATAGCAAGGTCATAGCTTCCGAACAGCATGCCGCCTATTACAATAAAGGGGGCGGCCGACGAGCCGAACTGGGCTATGGGAAGAATGGCGTTGCGCATCCTTATCGGCGCGTAACCTTCTTCATATTGCATCACATGGCCTATCTCATGCGCGCCTACGGCGAGGGCGGCAACCGAGTCGGATGAGTAGACCGCCTCGGATAAACCGACGATATTGTTCTTCGGGTCAAAATGGTCCGTGAGAGCTCCGCCGACCCTGGTTATTTGAACGCTCGAACCGGCGTTTTGCAGCAGCTTTTGAGCGACGTTTGCGGCGCTCATACCGGACTGTGAGCGGACTGCGGAATACTTTTTGAATGTAGTGTTCACAGAAGCCTGCGCAATAAACCCGAGGACCATAACGCCGAGCAGTGCTATTATAAGCACGGAATCATATCCGTAATAAAAGTATGGCATCATCAACGAAGTCCTCCTCTGTTATTAGTATAACCAGTATATCATGCTTTGACTGACAGTAATCCGTTTGACTCCGTTTTTTTGCGAGCCTTTCACAGGTTTGACATATGAGGCGCTATTTTCTCGGCGGCAGCACTTCCATCCAATAGCCGTCAGGATCCTCGACGAAATAGATGCCCATTTTGGGATTTTCATAGCATATGCAGCCCATTTCCTTATGAAGGTCATATGCGGCATCAAAATCGTCGGTTATAAAAGCTATGTGGCTTTCATTGTCTCCGAGTTCATATCTGCCCTGCTTGTCTTTGAGCCATGTCAGCTCCAGCATGAACTCTTCCCTTTCATCCGCCATAAAAACGATTTTATACGCTCCGTCGTTTGCAGTCTTTTCCCTGACTGCTGTGAGCTTGAATGCCTTTTTGTAAAAATCTATGCTCCTTTGCATATCCGTGACGTTAATGTTTGCGTGCGCCAGTAGAAATTTCATAACTTTTCTCCTCCTGTTATTTCTGTCCATGTATTTTTTTCGGGCATTAAAATCCGAGTATATTCTCCCGTTTCCTTAAAAAAGCTTTCGGGCAGCTCGAATGATTCTCTGAAGTGCATCGGTATCAGTACGTCCGGCCTTAAAAGCCTCGCAAACTGAACCGCGCCTTTATAAAAGTCGGTACCCATGCGCGGGTCGGCGGGGAAAAACGCCGCGCCTATCCTGCCCGCTTTTTCCGCAATGTCTTTAATTATAGTCATAAAGTCCTTCTCGGCTTTTTCGACTTCGTAAGGTTCGGATTCGTCCATCCAGTGCCAGTTATTGAGGTCGCCCGCATGAAACAGGCTTGCGGCGGGATGCCGCACGTAAAAACTCACGCCGATGTCCGTGCTGCCGAACACCAGTATATCAAGCCCGTTGACGCACAGGCTGTCCCCGCTTTTTACCGGTTTTGAGCCGCTGAGTTTGGAAACGTCATCGGATAGCACGAAACAGGGCGAGCAGACATTCGAAAACCTCGCGATTTTCGGGCTGTAATGATCCCTGTGCGAATGGCTCACAAACATCGTAACGCGTTTTGCGTTTTTCGCCCGGTCAAAAAGCCATGGATTGCTTTCAGGATTATAACAATCAAATATCAAGAGATCTCCGTCAATATCGACGGCAAACCCGCTGTTCCCGGTCCGGCGCACCTTCATATATCCGCACCTCCTTCTTTTGGAATTTTATTTATTATATCATATTCGGGCTTTTTGTCGCCGTGGTTATACTTTACCGGCCGGCTTATATGTATAATATGCCCGCTTTGAATATGAATAAATTTATGTCAAAAAGAAGATATTTATCCTGAAGGGAGCGTTTATGTTTCTATTGCCGAGCTCGAGGCTTTCTCCCTTATTGAGGCAAAGGTTTAAGCTTTCGGGGGTTCTTCGCTCATTGGTGTCGATTTCGCCGAACCGCTGTGCTATAATGGTAGCCGAACCAAATTTAAGGAAAATTCGATGGAAGGTTTTTATTCGGGAAAGTACGATGTGATAGTGCTCGGCGCGGGTCAGGCGGGCTGCGAAGCCGCGCTTGCTTGCGCGCGTATGGGATTCGAAACGCTTTGCCTTACCATAAACCTCGATTCCGTGGCGTATATGGCATGCAATCCCGCCATTGGAGGAACGTCCAAAGGGCATCTTGTAAGGGAGCTGGACGCAATGGGCGGGGAAATGGGGCTCGCCGCGGACGACTGCATGATTCAAATGCGAATGCTCAACACCGCGAAGGGC
Organism: Firmicutes bacterium ADurb.Bin182; assembly: GCA_002070205.1. Taxonomy (GTDB): domain Bacteria; phylum Bacillota; class Clostridia; order Christensenellales; family CAG-138; genus MWCU01. The sequence continues at coordinate 47,891 of MWCU01000059.1, forward strand.
CCCGCCGTGCATTCTTTAAGGGCGCAGATGGACAAGCGCCGTTACCATGAACGAATGAAATCCGCATTGGAAAACCAGGAAAGGCTTACGCTGAAACAGGATGAGTGCTCAAGCATATTGACAAAGGGAAACCGCGTCACCGGAGTCACGGGGGCGTCCGGAGCGGTTTACGATTGCCGGGCGGTTATAGTCGCGACCGGCGTATATCTTAAAAGCAGGATACTCATAGGGGATTATATAACCGAAAGCGGGCCTGCCGGGCTTTTCGGGGCGAATGCGCTTTCGAAGTCGCTTACCGAACTCGGGTTTCAGCTTCGAAGGTTCAAAACAGGCACTCCGGCGCGCATACACAGGAGGAGCATCGATTTTTCCAAAATGGAGCCGCAATACGGCGATGAGCCCATAGTGCCCTTTTCCTTTTTGACAAAAAGCATAACCAGGGAGCAGCATCCCTGCTACTTAACATACACCAACCCGCGGACACATGAGATCATAATGGAAAACCTTCACAGGTCTCCGATGTATAAAGGGGTCATAAAGGGGACGGGAGCAAGGTATTGCCCGTCCATCGAGGATAAGGTCGTCCGCTTTGCGGATAAGGAGCGTCACCAGATATTCATTGAACCCGAAGGCCTCACGACTTGTGAAATGTACGTGCAGGGCATGAGCACGAGCATGCCCGCGGATGTTCAGGTAAAAATGCTCAGAACTTTGAGCGGCCTTGAAAACTGCGAGGTAATGCGCCCGGGTTATGCCATCGAGTACGATTGCATCGATCCCACCGCACTGACGCTGAATCTCGGTTCGCGCGAGATATCGGGGCTGTACTTTGCGGGACAGATAAACGGTACATCGGGTTACGAGGAGGCTGCTGCTCAGGGGCTTTACGCCGGGATCAACTGTGCGCTTTGGCTTAAGGGGGAACCGCCTCTGACTCTGACCCGATCGGACGCCTATATAGGCATTTTGTGCGATGACCTCGCGACGAAGGGGGTGGATGAGCCCTACCGCATGATGACGTCCCGCGCGGAATACCGGCTTCTGCTTCGGCAGGACAATGCGGACCTTAGGCTCACCGAGCTCGCCCTGCGAACGGGGCTCATATCAAAAGAGAGGTATGAACGGATGTGCAGAAGGCGGGATGATTTGAAAGATGTGCGCAAAGCCCTGGAATCCGCGGTGCAGCCGGATAAAGCGCTTCAAGCGCTGCTTATTCAAAAGGGTTTGCCGGAAGTAAAAAGCGCGGTCAAGCTTTTCGACCTTTTAAAGCGGCCGCAGCTTGCATACACGGATCTTTTGCAGCTTGACGCCTCGCTTCCCCTGCCCGGCGACGGAGTCATCGAGCAGATTGAGATTCAGGCCCGCTACGACGGTTACATCCAAAAGCAAAAGGAGCAGGCGGAGCGCTTTCGCGGCATGGAGCAGACAGAACTGCCGGAAGATATCGATTATACGGCCATTCCCGCGCTTCGCACGGAGGCGAGGCAGAAGCTGAGCGCAAAGCGGCCTTCCAATCTCGGGCAGGCGTCGCGCATACCCGGCGTTTCCCCCGCAGACATTGCCGTGCTTTTAATAAAGCTCAGGCAGCTGAAGCAGGGGAAGCCATGAGCGCGATACAAAGCGCTTTACAGCGCGTGCTGCCGGGCCTTGATGAAAGGCAGCGTTCTGCCTTTTGGCGATATTATGAGATGCTTGTCGATTGGAACGAACGCATGAACCTGACGGCTATAACGGAGCCTTCCGAAGTGGCGGCAAAGCATTTCGCGGACAGCCTTCTGCCCGAAAAAATGATCCCTTTCGGTTCAGACTGCATAGATATAGGGACCGGCGCGGGTTTTCCCGGGATACCTCTTAAGATCGCGCGGCCGGACATACGAATGACTCTGCTCGACTCGCTTAGCAAGCGAATAACGTTTTTAAAAGCCGTGACCGATGAACTCGGGCTCGAGGCGGTTTTGATCCACGCGCGCGCGGAGGACGGCGCAAGAAGACCCGAATTGCGCGAGCGGTTCGACGCGGCCGTATCGCGCGCGGTCGCTTCCGCGGGAGTGATTGCCGAGCTGACTCTCCCGTATCTTAGGGTCGGGGGGATATCGATACTTTATAAAGGGCCTATGGTACATGAGGAACTCAAAAGCTCTGACAGGGCGTTTAAACTGCTTTTTGCGGATGCGGATGTCTTTAATAAAAAAACGGATTGGGGAGAGCGAAATATCGTGGTATTGACAAAGCAAAAGCAGACGCCCCCGATCTATCCGAGAAAAGCGGGCACGCCGTCAAAATCGCCTCTTTGACCCGGAGCGCCTCTGCGAAACAGGTCGAATCAAAGGGAAGAACTTCTATTTTTGCTATGCGGAAGGAATTTGACTAAACGATAAAGAATTGTTACGACTAATAAGGGGGTATTAATATGCCGGTTTTTGACTTTTTGGGCTCAAGCAAATTGAACGAGAGGAAATCGGAATCCGAAAAAAAGCTGGAAGAGATCTCCGTCGATCAAATTTTCCCCAATCCCAATCAGCCGAGGCAAAGCTTTGACGATGAAGGCATTTCGGAGCTTGCGCAGTCCATACGCCAGGTGGGGCTTATCCAGCCTCTTGTAGTGCGGCGGATGGAAGGGGGATATGAGCTTGTCGCGGGAGAAAGGCGCCTTCGCGCGTGCAAAAGCATTGGCATGCAAAAGGTGACCTGCATAATCCAGAACGACGTATATGAGGAAGACAGCGCAATGATGGCGCTTATCGAGAATCTCCAGCGCGAGAATCTTCACTATCTTGAGGAGGCGCGCTGCTACGCGGCGCTTCTCAACAACTACTCTCTGAAGCAGGAGGATCTTGCGGTCCGCCTTGGAAAAAGCCAATCCTCTATAGCGAACAAGCTTCGGATTTTAAAGCTCTCTCCCGAGGTGAAAGCGGCGATGACTGAGGCGAGGCTGACCGAAAGACATGCGCGGGCGCTGCTTCGCATAAGGGACGAACAGACGCAGCTGGATATCATCAACAAAATAGGCGAAAAGGGGCTTTCCGTAAAAGAAACCGAAAAGCTGGTGGACAAGACCCTCAACAAGCTGTATGACCAGCGCGCCGAGGGAGCAAGACCCCGGCCGAAGATAATAAGGCTCGTAAAGGATTACAGGTTGTTTATGAACAGCATCAACACCGCCATCAATCAGCTTCGCGAAACGGGCATGCGAGTCGAGGTTGAGCAGACGGACCGGGAGGACGGCGTGGATATCGCGATCCACGTAACGAAGGCCTGACGCAAAAGGCGGCGCAATATCACGCCACGCCTATTTGTTACGATAACGAAGGTTTGGCGCAGCAAATAAGAATTGCAGGCAAAGAGGGAGAGGATGCGGCTAGTTTCAAATATTCCGGACCGCCGCTTTTTCTTAGTATATATTGACATTCATACTTCGTTGTGATAAGCTTGCGCCTGAAGAATTTGAAAAGGAGGGAAATTTATGAAAATCAAGAACATAACCAATCCGCAAAGGTTTTTTGAAGTTCTCAACGAGTGTCAGGGCCGTGTTGAATTGGTGACGTCGGAAGGCGACAGGCTCAACCTTAAGTCCACTCTTTGCCAGTATATCGCGCTTACTCAGATGTTTAAGGATGCCCGCATCGACGACGTGGATCTCATAGTATCCGAGCCCGAAGATTTCGTCCGGCTCATGAATTACATCGTGAAGGGCTGAAACAAAAAAACGCTCGGTACAGCCGAAAAAGGCTGTGCTTTTTTTTGTTTCATTATTCGCATTGACTGAGCATCCCGCTAAGGTTTAAAATTAGTAAAGCAGTACTATATATAAATGGTAAGCTTACCAAAGGAGGGCAACAAAATGGGTCTTATAAAAGCAATCGGCGGAGCGATAGGCGGCGTGCTTGCCGATCAATGGAAAGAGTATTTTTACTGCGATTCGCTATCCTCCGATACCCTTGTCGCCAAGGGCGTTAAGCGGATCGGGGGGCGCAGTTCGAATACAAAAGCGACCGACAACATAATTTCCAACGGTTCGGTGATCGCGGTTAACGAAGGCCAGTTCATGATGATCGTCGATCAGGGGAAGGTCGTGGAATTCTCGGAAGAACCCGGCGAATACCTCTATGACACGAGTACCGAGGCAAGCTTGTTTTACGGCAAGTTCGGGAAAAACCTCCTGGAAACGTTTAAGAACGTCGGCAAGCGCTTTACGTTCGGCGGAGAACCCGGAAAGGACCAGCGCATTTACTATTTCAACACGAAAGAGATAGTAGGCAATAAATACGGGACCCCGAATCCCGTTCCCTTCAGAGTGGTCGATCCGAATATCGGGCTGGATATAGACGTTGCCATAAGGTGCCACGGGGAGTATTCCTATAAAATCGTTGACCCTCTGCTTTTCTATTCGAACGTATGCGGAAACGTAACTAAGGATTATGACAGATCCGAGATCGACGGGCAATTAAAGACGGAGCTTATGACTGCGCTTCAGCCGGCGTTTGCCAAAATTTCCGCAATGGGGATCCGCTATTCAGCGCTTCCCGGACATACTCAGCAGATCGCGGACGCGCTCAACGAGGTTTTGTCCAAGAAGTGGCGCGAAATGCGCGGGCTTGCCGTCGCTTCCTTCGGCGTAAGCTCAGTGAAAGCGCCGGAAGAAGACGAAGCGATGATCAAGGAACTGCAAAAGGCGGCGGTTCTTCGCAATCCCACAATGGCTGCGGCAACTCTGACAAGCGCTCAGGCGGATGCTATGCGCTCGGCGGCTTCCAACGAATCGGCGGGCCCGGTGATGGCGTTTGCCGGTTTGAATATGGCGACCGGCGCCGGCGGCATGAATGCCGCATCCCTGTATTCGATGGGTCAGCAGCAGGGCGCGGCGCAAACCTGGATCTGTTCCTGCGGAAAGCAGAACACTGGCAAATTCTGCGATGATTGCGGAAAGCCCAAGGCCGAAGGGTGGACTTGTTCCTGCGGCGCGGTGAACAAAGGCAAGTTCTGTCACGAATGCGGCGCCAAAAAGCCCGCCGGAGCACCGGTGTATAAGTGCGACAAGTGTGGGTGGGAACCCGTGAATAAGTCGGCTCCTCCCAAATTCTGTCCGGAGTGCGGAGACCGGTTCGACGATGACGATATAGTTTAAAGCGCATGCCCTCAAAAGCCGCGCGGTCCTTCGGGATATGACGTGTTCTGAAGGGAATCAGGATATCGCTTAACAGAAAACTTAAAGTATTGATTCATAATGACGGCCCCGTTTTAAGCAGCTTAAACGGAGCCGCCTTTTTAAATCATCCGGTTCTTTGAAATCAAGAACACTGGTTTTAACGGTATGCACCGTATTGTATATGCCGTATCTATGTAATATAATGTTTTTCGGCATGTATTCTGACAAGAGGTGGCTATGGAAGCAAAACTCGATCTTTTGGATCCCGGGATAAAACCGGCGCGCGTCATATGGTATCTTGCGTGGCCCACCATCATAGAACAGCTTCTGCTTACATTTGTACACTACGTGGACACGTCCATGGTGGGCGTTTTGGGTGAAAACGCGACGGCATCCATAGCGGTCAGCTCATCCACAATGTGGCTTGTCAACGGCTTGTTCGGGTCGCTCGCGGTAGGTTACTATGTGCTTGTCGGGCGCAATATCGGGGCGGGCGATATCGATAAGGCCAAACGGATAGTCCGTCAGTCCGTTCTGGCGGCTTCCGCTGCCGGCGTGCTTTTCACATTGATAATGCAGTTCATATCGCCTGTTCTGCCCGTATGGCTGGGTGCCGAGGAAACTATAAGGCAGGACGCGTCCGCTTATTTGAGCATCGTTTCGTCCGCGTATTTTTTCAGTATGGCGGTTGTCATGAGTGCAGGCATACTCAGGGTTGCCGGAGATACGCGGACGCCCTTGTTTTTTAATGTACTTACCAACATTTTAAACATCCTTCTGAATTTTCTTCTCATCTATCAAACCAGGGAAATTACGGTTCTCGGGTACACTTTTACCGTGTGGGGTGCGGGCTTAGGCGTAAGAGGAGCGGCCGCGGCGACCGCTGCCGCGATTGTGGTTTCGGGCTCGCTCTTGTTGTCACGCCTTTTTAAAAAGGATTATCCCATCCGCATATCGCTCAGGGATGATTACAAGCCGGATTTGTCGATAACAAAAAGCGCGCTCCGCCTTGCGGCGCCTGCCGCAATGGAGCGCATAACCATTTCATCCGGCCAGATACTTATGACGGCCCTCATAACGAATCTCGGCACTACTGCTCTTGCGGCCAATTATCTTGCCGTTACGGCGGAGGGGATATCTTATCTTCCCGCGTACGGTTTCAATGTCGCGGCGACAACGCTCGTCGCTCAGTCGCTTGGCGCCGGGAATAAAGAGAGCGCTTTGCGATTTGCAAGGCTGTGCCTGATCATCGGCGTTGCGATGATGAGCTTTACGGGGATAATAATGTATATCGAAGCGGAGTTTTTGATTTCCGTTTTTACTCCCGTCGCAGCCGTGATACTGTTAGGCTCACGGGTTTTGCGCGTCGAGGCGTTCGCCCAGCCCTTTTTCGCCGCGTCCATAATAGGCGGCGGCGTACTGCGCGGCGCGGGCGACACAAAATGGCCCTTTTATATCAGCATTGCGGGAATGTGGGGAGTTCGTATCCTGACAGCGTATGTTTTGGCGTATCCCCTCGGGCTCGGTTTGATGGGCGCATGGATAGGAATGGTCGCGGACCTTTTTACCCGAGGCATGCTGACTTTTCTGAGATTCAGGTCCAAAAAATGGCTGGATATATCCGTACAGTGAAGTGATTTGCTTACAGTTGAAGGTTTGAAAGCATAAGCATCAGCAGCGGAACCGCGATAAGGCTTACTATAGTTGTTATGCTCAAGCCCGAGGCGGTGAATTTTTCATCCGCGTTTACGGCTGACGCTAAAATAACGGCTTGCGTTATCACCGGCATTGAAGCTTCAACGGTCATAACCTTTAAGGGAAGCGCATCTAAAAGGAACAACTTTCCGATGACGAATATTATCGCGGGCGCAACGATAAACCTCATCAAAATGACAGCCCAGTGCATTTTTTCTATCCTGATTTTTGACAATCCCGTTTCATAGATTAAATATCCCACGTGGACCATGGCGAGCGGAGTCACGATATTTGCAAAGTAGGTGAAAAATCTTGTGAATATCGAAGGAAGCTTGAATCCCGCGGCGACCAGCGGAATCGAGATGATTAAGGTAATCAGCGGGGCTTTCAGCAGTTTTTTGATCCTGTCCTTTACTGTCAGCTTTTTAAAGTCCGCATTTCCCGAATGCTGAATAAAAGCATTGCCGAGCGTCCAGAAGACTATGGTGTTTGCCATGTAGTAAAACAGCACGACCTGAACGCTTGCGTCTCCGAAAAGTATCAGGTTCATAGGCAGGCCTATGAATATGCTGTTGGACAGGCTGCACATTACGACGAATACGCCGAAACGCTCGCGCTTGATTTTCATTGCCTTAGCTAAAAGAGTGCTAAGCAAAATCATGGCGAGTATCGTGATAAGCGGTACCAAAACGTACCGGCCCGCGCTCATAAGCAACTCCCGGTCAAAGCGGCTGAAAAGATTGCTTATGCATGTGCTCGGTACGCCGACGTTCAGAAGTACTTTAACGATAAAGGATTTGTGCTCCTCTTTCATCCAGCCGAGTTTTCCGAATAAAAAACCGGAAAGCGCCATCATCAGTATCAGTACAACGGCCTCAATGGAATTAAAAAAATTCAAAAGCACGAAAAATGTTCCTTTATGTATATTTCCATATGATTATACAGCAAACCGGCGGATATGAACATAAAAAAACTGACCTTTCGATAATCTCAGGGAGCGATTTATTGCCGACGAAAATCGGTTGCTTTTTGCATCGCGAACCGTCATTCCCCCCGTTTCACAGCCAGTTTTATTTATCTTCGTCCGAATGTTGCTGCAGCTTGGAACGATTTCGGGGCGATCATCGTTTTATGGATATATGACGGAAGGATGATGAAATGATGAAAAGAAGATCGCACAGGGTTTATTTATTGGCAGCGGCTTTGATATTTATTATGTCGTCTCTGACGGCGTGCGTCCCCGGCGGAGGCGCTGCCATGCCCGAAAATACACCTGCGCAAACGAAAGGACCGGATACGGGCAACAAGCCAATGGCATTTAAGTCCGTTGATTCACTGAAGCCCGAAGTCTATGAATCCCTGTCGGGATTTTCGGTTGATCTGTTCCGGCGCATGAACGCCGAAGACATCTCAAGCAACATTTTCCTGTCGCCTTTGTCTGTGTGGCTGGCGCTCGGCATGACATATAACGGAGCGTCGGGCGGCACCGCCGAGGGCATGGCGCAGGCGCTGCATGTAACGGATTTGCCGATAGGCGACCTGAACAGCGATAATGCCGGCCTGATGGGTATCTTGAGAGCGGCGGATCCCAATGTGCAAATCGCTATAGTCAACTCCATATGGGTGCGAGACAGTTTTGCATCTGCCGTCAACGAGGATTTTCTAAGCGCAAACAAGAAGCATTACGACGCGGCCATTGAGGCTCTGGATTTTTCAAAAGACGACGCCGCGGGTATTATCAGCGACTGGGTGGAGGACAATACCAACGGCAACATAAAGGACATGATAGAACCGCCCATCGATCCTTTGACAGTGATGTTTCTTATAAACGCAGTGCATTTCAAGGCACCTTGGAAGCAAGCCTTTGATCCGAAAGACAGCCGCGACGGTGTTTTTGCGACCTCTGATGGTGAAGAGGTGCAGGTGAAATACCTCTTCCGCAAAGAAGGCAACTTCGGGTATATGGACGATACGGTGACTGCCGTGCGGCTGCCGTATTCGAACGGGAGGCTGGAGATGGTGGCTGTCCTGCCGCAGCGGCAGGCGCTTGGCGAATATATCGAGGAACTGACACCTGAAAAATTAGCCGAAATCATAACCAAGTGCGGTGAGACCTCACTGGCGTTGCTGTTTCCTAAGTTTAAGCTCGAGTATGAGGCCGAGCTCAACGACGTGTTGAAGGCTATGGGCATGGCGGAGGCGTTCGATCCCGTCAGCGCCGATTTTTCGGCTTTGAGCGAGCAGTTCGGGACAGAGCTTTATATCAGTAAAGTCAGGCACAAGTCGTTCATAGAGGTCAACGAGGAGGGGACCGAGGCAAGCGCCGCTACATCGGTGGAGATAAATCGTGAATCGGCGCCCATGCGGATGGAATTCAATAAGCCGTTCCTGTTCCTGATACGCGACAGCAAGACCGGCGCGATTTTGTTTATCGGCACGGTGGCGGATCCTTCTTAGGCTGCGTTAATTCCTGCTGGAGAGTGAGCGTTAAAATGAGAGCTGTATCCGGAGCAGACTGACGGACCATCAAAAGCGCAAAGCCTAAATAAAATCGATAAAAATCCGCATCAGCGGATTTTTTTCATGAACTATCCACTAACCACTATTTACTGACCACTATCTATAATATCCGTCTGCATTCGAGATAATATCTCTTCTCATGCGCTTCTCCCATCGAAAACGTCTTTCGCGGCAGAGCGCCGTCATAAACGACCGTTGGGAACAAGGCGCTTTTGGGCATTGGGGACAGGAAGAAACCCATGTTGCCGGGTTCCGTGCCGAGACTTGCTACGATGTCGCTTCCGTGAATGTAGTCTATCGAGGCTTCGCGATATTCTTTTAAAAGCGCGTCAAGCGCCGCTTGAAGAGTGCCCACTTCCAGCTGGGCTTTAGGTCCTTTTACCATAAAGAATCCATAGCCGTCAGACGAGCAGAATGAGAGGACATGCATATTTTCTTTGACAGCCCGTTTAAAGCTGCGCACGCATTTGTTTTTGAAAAACATGGTTTCGCAGCCGCCGTTGTTTTCGGCCAAATACGTCTTCAGAAATTTCTCGGCTTTTTTGACGTCAATATTGAAGAGCACTCTGTGAATAGGCTCGAACATGATGCCCTCGTCGTGAACGTTTTCCACCTCGACCAAAGCGAATCGGGCGGGATGATCCCGCCTTTCTTCCTCCGAAATGTCCTTTTTGATTTTTTCCCAGCCGGCTTTTGCGGTTGCGAAGGAATGGTTGCCGTCCCCCAGCGCGAAGAGCAGAGGCGCGCAGTCGTCGCCGTATTTTTTATGGAACGCCCCGGGATCGGCAAGCGCGGCCAGCGCGTCCAAAACCCGCTGTATCATGGGCGGCCGGTCTATAAAGTATCCCTCTATATGTCCTCCGCCCTGCATCAAATCAAAATCGTAAAGCTTTTCACACTCCGCGATTTTCTCAGCGGCCGGCTCGATAACCGTTTTATCCGGATCGTCTATTAAAACGATAATGTGAGGCATTTCAAGCGGCGCGCCTTCCCTTATCCTGAGCCTCGGAGGAATTCGTTCTACGATTGTGCCCTCAGTCGCCCTTATAAGGGTAGATGAACCTTTTTTGTAATCGTATTGATCAAGGTCCAACGCAAAAATAAGACCGGTTCGAGTCTTGCCCGAAACGGTGCGTTTGACCAAAACAAATCCTTTTCCCTTATTCGTCAATATGCCGTCATTCAAATAACGGCCCATAAATGATCTGATCCCGGCAATGCGCTCCTGTTCATCGGGTTTATCCAAATATATTTCCGGGAGCATTATCCTAAGCGTTGAAGGCGCTTCGCCGACTATCCGGTCCGTTTTTTCCCAGTACTCGGGTTGAGACGTGTATTGATCGCAAGCTACCACCGCCCATTTTTGAAGATCCACCTCGGGATTCGGCAACAGGATTTCAGGCACTTTAACGCCAATCCCGTTGGGATACGGTTCCATATGAACAGCCTCCTGGTCGAAATTTTTCCGTTAAAATACGCCGATGCGTCATTTTTTATACTACAACATTCATTTTGGAAGGTCAACCTTCAAGGACCAATTTGATCAAGCAAAATTGTGAATTTTGCCGTGCCGGAGCGCGGCGGAAATAAAGCCCGAGAATATCGGATGCGGCGCGTCGGGGCGCGAGTTGAACTCCGGATGGAATTGAACGCCTACATAGAACGGATGGGACGGAAGTTCCATTATTTCCATCAGATTCCGTTCCCGGTTTATGCCTGAAAACCGCATGCCGGCTTTTCTGAACGGCTCGACGTAATCATTATTGAATTCATAGCGATGCCTGTGCCTTTCTCTGACGCTCGGCATGCCGTACAGCGCTTTGGCCAGAGATCCTTCATCAAGCTCGCAGTCGTATCCGCCGAGCCTCAGCGTGCCTCCCATCTGAAGGCCTCTTTGGTCTTTCATAAGGTCGATCACCGGGTGAGCGGTGCGGGGATCCATTTCGGATGAATGCGCTCCCGTAAGTTTTATCACATTTCGAGCGAATTCCACCGCCGCCATCTGCATGCCGAGGCAGATACCCAAAAACGGAATGCCGTTTTCACGCGCGAATTGCGCCGCTATGATTTTTCCGTCGATCCCCCTTTCGCCAAACCCGCCGGGGATAAGGATTCCGTGGACATCATGAAAAAACGCTTCGGCGTTTGTTTTGTTCAGCCGCTCGGCCGAGACCCATCGGATGTCCGGCTGAACATTTTTTTCGATACAAGCGTGTTTGATCGCTTCCGAAATGCTCAAATAAGCGTCCGGAAGCTCTACGTATTTGCCTGCGACCGCTATTGTGCATTTTTCGCTGCAGCTTTTCTCCTTTGCGACAAGTTCGCGCCATTTTCGAAGGTCGGGCTCCTTAAATTCAAGTTTTAAGCGTTTGAGGACCGCATTGCACAAGCCGTTTTCCTCAAGCATCAGCGGAACTTCGTAGATGGAGCCGGCGTTGAGGTTTTCGATAACGCACCGTGAATCAATATTGCAGAAAAGTCCGATTTTTTCCCGTATTTCGCTGCTTATAGGCCGATCGCTCCTGCAAACGATGATATCCGGCTGAATGCCTATGCTTTGCAGCTCTTTCACGGAGTGTTGAGTAGGTTTGCTTTTGAGTTCGCCCGCAGCCGCTATGAACGGAACGAGCGTTACATGGATGAATGCGCAGCTTGCCGGAGGAAGCTCCCACTTGAGCTGACGGATGGCCTCCAAAAAGGGAAGCGATTCTATGTCGCCGACGGTTCCGCCGATCTCAACTATCAATACGTCGGGTTCCGTATTGTTTGCCACCTTAAGCACACGGCTTTTAATTTCATTCGTGATATGCGGGATGACCTGTACAGTTCCGCCGTTATAGCAGCCGCGTCTTTCGTTCTCGATTACGGATGAGTAGATTTGACCGGAAGTAGCGTTGTTGATCCGCGAAAGGCTGGTACCGATAAATCGCTCGTAATGCCCGATATCGAGGTCCGTCTCGGCGCCGTCGTCCGTCACGAATACCTCCCCGTGCTGGTACGGATTCATTGTGCCGGGATCCACATTCAGATACGGGTCCAATTTGCAAATCGAGACCGAGCAGCCCCTGCTTTTAAGCAGCCTGCCCAATGCCGCCGCCGTTATCCCTTTCCCGAGACTCGATACCACGCCGCCCGTGATGAAAACCAGTTTTGTATGCATGCTGTCCTCCGCAATAATAAAAAATCGAGCGCCTCGGCTTGAGACGCTCGCGTTTTTTGTGAGCCCTTATGATTATATCACCGCTTGAAGGAAATTTGCAACGCAAAAAACAGTCTTTGAAGCGATTTTCACTGACCGGAAACAGCAAAGGGCCGGCTGCTTTTCAACGCGCTTGATCAATAGGAAAAATCGTATGAGAATTCGCCGAGTTCGCCAAGGCTGTTAAAAAGGCTCGCTCCCAGCGCCGCTATCGCGATAAACAGCAAAATGGACAGACCGATTCCGATTAGCCACCAAATCAGCATCGCCCTTGACCAGTTTTTCCTGTTCAGGTTCGTATCGCTGGAAAATGCCCATACCAAAAGCATGATTAGATTGACTATGGGTATAAACGAAACGAGCATCATCAGCATATAGCTTCCTGTCGACAGCGGTTCCCTCAAAGGATCGGAACTTGTTTTGACCGGAGTAAAGTTTGAGTATTGCTGCTGCGCGGGCTGCGGGGAAGGAGCCGGTTGTTCCTGAACGTCCATTCTCGTGCCGCAGTTTCCGCAGAACATTACGCCGTCAGGCGAAGAGGCGCCGCAGTTTTTGCATATCATAGTGTGATACCCCCTTAATTATTGCTCTATTTATACCATATTTTGCATGATTTGAAAAGAGAAGAGGGAGCGGAATTTTTCATCTTTACGTCAGAGTCATGTTCCGTTTTCAAGCATCATTCTGATACGGTTGATCTGGTTCACATAGCTTGCTCCCGGATCGTAGTCAAGCGCGATGATATTCACCTCCGGGTGCAGCTCCTTTATTGTTTTTATCATGCCCTTGCCGGTTATGTGATTCGGAAGGCAGGCAAACGGCTGCATGCAGATGATGCCGGTCGCTCCCTCCTCGATAAGATCGAGCATTTCCGCAGTGAGAAGCCAGCCTTCACCCGATTGATTGCATAGTGAAAGCATACGCTTTACGCTCTCAGCAAGCTCAAAAATGGATCTCGGGGGCGAAAACCTGCTGTTTTTCAGTGCTTTTCTCATATAGTCCCGGTAATGCTCGATAAATTTCACCGCAAGTCTGCCGAGCGCGCTTTTCAAGGCACTTTCCGCGAGATATCTTCTGCCGGCGCCTTTGCCGTACGCGCAGTAAAGAAAGAATTCGACAAGCCCCGGCACAATTATCTCCGCCCCTTCGCTCTCGAGGAACTCCGCCATTTTGTTGTTTGCGGCCGGGTGGTATTTTACGAGTATCTCGCCGACAAGGCCCACACGGGGCCTTTTTTCATTCAGGACCGGGACGGCTTCAAATTCCTTTACGATAAGTTTGAGGATTTTTTTGAAATCCTTTCCTGAGCCCGTAAACAGGCCCGGTTTGCAGCGCTCGACGCAAAGCTTTGCGGTTTTATCCGTTTCGCCTTTATTTTTCTCATACGGACGCACGCTGAAAAGAAGCTTCATGATTAAATCTCCAAATATCAAAGCCATCAGCGCTTTTTTAACGAAAGGAAGCGTGAGTTTGAATCCGGGGTTGTTCCCTAACCCAGAAGCGTTAAGGGAAATGACCGGTATGCCGGAATAGCCCGCGCTTGACAGAGCTCCCTTTAAAAGCGCGAGGTAATTGCTTGCTCTGCACGGGCCTCCCGTCTGGCTTATAATGAGCGCGGTGCGCTCCGTGTCGTAGCGTCCCGACTTCAGCGCGCCGAGTATCTGGCCGATTATTATGATGGACGGATAACACGAATCGTTGTTGACATACTTTAAGCCAAGCTCAATATCTTCCTGCTTCACCTCGGAAAGAACGTCGAGCCGGTATCCTTCCGATACGGCGGCTTCCCTTGCAAGCTCAAAATGGATGGGTGCCATTTGAGGCGCGAGTATCGTATATTCCTTTCGCATCCGTTTGGTGAAAACGATGCTTTTATATTCCTCCCGCGGAAGCATTGAAGCGGGTTTTTTTGCTCTTGCTTCCATTGCCGCTTTAAGCGACCTTATCCTTATCCTGACGGCCCCGATGTTGCTTACCTCGTCGATTTTGATGAGGGTATAGAGCTTGCCTGATTGTTTTAAGATTTCCTGCGCCTGTTCCGCTGCGACGGAATCCGGACCGCACCCGAACGAATTCAACTGAACAAGCTCGAAGCCGGAGTTTTTTGAAACAAAGTCCGCCGCCTCGTAAAGCCTCGAGTGATACATCCATTGGTCCAGCACGCGAAGGGGCCTTTTCACGTTTCCGAGGCCTGCAACGGAATCTTCGGTAAATACGGCGATCCCAAGCGAAGCTATCATGCCGGGTATGCCGTGATTGACTTCCGGGTCGAGATGATACGGCCTTCCCGCCAATACTATGCCGGGCATCTCTGATTTTTTCAGCAGATCAAGCGCCTGCTCCGCCCGTTTTCTGATATCCTTTTTAAAGAGCCTGTCTTCCGCAAGAGCTGCTTCGACCGCGTTTTTTATTTCGCCTTTGGTTATTTTAAACGCGTCAAATTCCTCATAAAGCCGCCGGATAAGCCTTTTTTTGTCGTGATAGGGGAGGAAGGGATTGTGGAGGGTTACTCCGTTTTCTTTCAGGCTGTCCATATTTGCCTTGATTACTTCTGCGTACGCTGCGACTATCGGGCAGTTGTAATGGTTGTCCGCATCTTTGATTTCGGGCATTTCTTTGGGGATGCACGGGTAAAAAATATGTTTTACGCCTTTTCGAACGAGCGCTTCCACATGGCCGTGCGCAAGCTTTGCCGGATAGCACGCCGTATCCGAAGATATAGTGTCCATTCCGAGCTCATAAAGCTTCCTGTCTGACTCCGGGGACAGCTCGACGCGGAACCCGAGCTTGGTGAAGAATGTGAACCAGAACGGATAGTTTTCGTACATATTCATAACCCTCGGGATACCCATTACGCCTCTTCCGGCTTTTTCTTTGTCGAGGGGCGCATAACCGAAAAGCCTTTTATATTTATAATCGTACAGGTTGGGTATATTGGAAGGTTTTTCAGCTCCCGCTCCGTTTTCGCAGCGGTTGCCCGTCACATGGCTTTTGCCGTTTTCAAAACGGGTGACAGTCAAAAGGCAGCGGTTTGTGCACCCCCCGCATCGGGATGTGGCTGCCTTATAGCGGAAATTTTCAAGCTGTTCGCGGGGGATAATGGACGACAAAGATCCTTTTGACCACATATTTTTCGCATACAAGGCGGCTCCGAACGCGCCCATTACCGCCGCGATGTCGGGCCTTATGACCTCCCTGCCTACGGTTTTTTCAAAGCATCTGAGAATTGCGTCGTTCAAAAAAGTTCCGCCCTGCACGACGATATTCTCCCCCAGATCGTTATCATTTGCCTTTATTACCTTGTAAAGCGCATTTTTGATCACGGAATGGCAAAGGCCTGCGGAAATATCGGCGACGGATACGCCCTCTTTTTGTGCCTGCCTGACTTTGGAGTTCATGAATACCGTGCACCGCGAGCCGAGGTCCGCGGGAGCTCTCGAGCGGATGCCCTGCTCCGCGAATTCCTGAACGCTCATGTTCAGAGATTTTGCGAATGTCTCTATGAATGAGCCGCAGCCGGAAGAGCAGGCTTCGTTGAGCAGAACGCTGTCGATAACGCCGTTTTTTACCTTTATGCATTTCATGTCCTGGCCGCCGATATCCAGTATAAGGTCTGCGCCGGGCAAAAAGAAACCGGCGCCGGTGCTGTGAGCGACCGTCTCCACTATGCCGGCGTCGCAGGAAAACGCGGTCTTTATGAGCGCTTCTCCATAGCCTGTGACTGCCGAGGAGGCGATGACCGCATCGGGATTTAGAACCGAATATACAGATAAAAGCATTCCGGCCGCCGTCTCCAGCGGTTTGCCGCAGTTGTTTCCGTAGCAGGAGAATAGAAGGTTCCCTTCTTCATCGATAAGCGCCGCTTTGCTTGTCGTCGACCCTATATCAAGCCCCAGAAAGCAGTTTCCGCTGCATTCGCCGGGGTCCTTTTTTTTCATGCGGGCGGACCGATGCCTTAATACGAATGCGCGGTATTCGTCTTCCGAGTCAAACAGCGGCTCAAGCCTTTGCATGCTAGAGACAATGCCGTTTCCCCCGGATGAGATCCTGCTTAGCAGTTCGTTTGCGGTCAGAGCCTTCAGGCGTTCGTCTTCATTTTTCTTTTCGGAACAGAGAGCCGCTCCGATTGCGGAGTAAATTTCGGCATGTTCGGGTATTACCGCCTGCTCTTTTGAAAGCTTTAGCGTTTCGCAAAACCTTTTTACAAGCTGAGGCAAAAAGCTAAGCGGTCCTCCCAAAAAACCAACGTTTCCTTTGATTTTTTTTCCGGCGGCCAGCCCGCTTATGGTCTGATTTACGACAGCCTGAAATATCGAGGCGGCGATATCCTCCTTTTTTGCTCCTTCATTCAGCAGCGGTTGTATGTCCGTTTTGGCGAACACGCCGCACCGAGCGGCGATGGGGTAGATGACTTCATGTTTTTGCGCAAGCTCGTCAAGGCCTTTTGCGTCCGTATCCAGAAGCGCCGCCATTTGGTCTATGAACGCGCCGGTTCCTCCGGCGCAGATACTGTTCATCCTTTGGTCCAGGCCGTTATCAAAAAATGTGATTTTCGCGTCTTCGCCTCCGAGCTCGATAACCGCGTCGATATCGGGCATAAACCTTTTTACCGCTTTGCAGCCCGCAACGACCTCCTGAACGAAAGGGAGCTCCAGCAATTTTGAAACAGAGAGTCCTCCCGACCCCGTTACCGCGGTGATAAACCGGATATCACCGAAATCGCCGGCCAATTCGCCTATGATTTTTCGAAGCGCCGTTAAAAGCTCCGAAAAATGCCTGTTGTAGCGGCTGAAAATCAGCCTGTCGTTTTTATCGAGCGCCGCAATCTTAACGGTTGTGGAACCTATATCGATTCCGAGACGAATCACATCATCGAATTGCGCAGAGTCTTCTTTGGCGATAAACAACCCTTGCTTCTCCTTTAAAGCGCCGTTTTGACCTGCACATTATTATTGCCGGTTCGATGCGTTTTAAGT